>JBBSBY010000054.1:0-24408 GCA_038250835.1 Desulfomonilales bacterium
ATAACAAAGATCATCGTCATTGGCTGCGGTCCTGGGTCGAATGATTATCTGACTCCTGCGGCTATTCAGGCCGTCAATTCGGTCGAAGTCCTTGTGGGCGCCAGGCGACTGCTGGAATTATTCCCTGATTTCAGAGGCCGAACCATTGAGCTGAATACAAACGTCACCCGGACTCTGGATAAAATAGGGCAATTAAACGCTGCTCGTATCGGGGTTCTTGTTACCGGAGATCCGGGATTGTTCAGCCTGGCCAAGCTTGTTATCAAGAAATATGGAGTGAAAAACTGCAGGGTCATCCCAGGCATAAGCTCCGTGCAAGCGGCCTTTGCCTCAATCGGACTGGATTGGCAGGATACGGTCATTATCAGCGCTCATAAAATTGACCCCTACATTCCGCCACACACCTGGAATGCCGCTAAGGTCGCCGTCTTAGGCGGGCGAGACGGATTTAATGAGTGGCTTTTCAACAACATACCTAAGACTGAGGCCGTAAGACAAATTGTTGTATGCGAAAACCTGACTTTGATAAATGAGAAAATTACAAGGATAGCTTATGAAGATTTAAAATCCATGAAGATCGATTCACGAGCCGTGGTGCTTCTCGTGCGATCTTGAATGTAATATGCGCCCGCCACTTGACCCCTCGCCCGAATAATCACTTCGCGTCTACTTTCGAGAATACCTATGGTTGGGTCAATGAATGTCCTACATAAAATATCAAATTTCGAAAAATAAAAACCCGATCAAGATTGATCGGGTTTAATTCTATTGGTGCCGAAGGCCGGACTCGAACCGGCACGGGCTCTCGCCCGCCACCCCCTCAAGATGGTGTGTCTACCATTTCCACCACTCCGGCGCAAGGAGCAGTTTAAGTTCTTGAGTATATTTAGTCAAGAGTTAAAAGGCCGGCCGGTCGCGGCCCTACACAGCAAAAGCTATCCTATCTGAAAAAGTCTATATTATAAATTAATTAAATCAATTAATTCAAGTTAAAAATGACTTGACAACCGAACTAACCGGTTATAGTCTTTTTTTAGACGGATTGAAAATAAGGATTGTCGCCCAGGCGGTTATGGCTGAAACCGACTTTCCAACGGATACGTGTCACGCCCACTCTTCCGTGAACTCTATGTAGGTTCCCTGCAAGTAGCGAACCCGCGGAGATGAACAGGTGCATATACCCGTCCTGATAGCGGAAATTATAGAATACCTCGATCCAAGGTCAGACGGTATTTATCTGGACGGCACTCTTGGTTCGGGCGGTTATTCAGAGGCCATACTTGAAGCGTCCGGCCCAAATGGACGCGTAGTAGCCGTTGATTTGGATCGCGACGCCATCAAGCGCTCCGAGGACCGACTGGCGGCATACGGCGACAGATTCAAGGCGTATAACATCGGTTTTCATGAAGCAAAAGAAATTTTGGACCAAAAAGGGATCAGCGAGATTAACGGCGTCGTCTTGGATCTGGGGCTATCATCCGAGCAGTTGGACACCCCAATGAGAGGATTCAGTTTTCGGTTTGAAGCTCCTTTAGATATGAGGTTCAACACCGAGAACGGAGAAACTGCTTTGGATATTCTAAAGCAATATTCTGCGAAAACACTTGAAGAAATACTTGCAAACTACGGCGAGGAAAGATATTGCAAGAAACTCGCTCGCGGAATTCATGACGCGGTCAGGCGGGGTCGCATCGAAACCACTAAGGATCTCACGGATACTGTGGAAAAGATATTACATGGACGCAGAGGCAAGATTCACCCGGCCACGCGGGTTTTTCAAGCATTGCGCATAGCTGTCAACAAGGAAATGGAAAACTTGAACAAGGCTCTCGAGGAGCTACCGCACATGCTTACACCGGGATCAAAGATATGCGTTGTTTCGTATCATTCTCTTGAAGACAGAGCCGTTAAGTTCGGTTTTCGCGCTCTTGGAAAGTCAGGTAAAGGTTTCAATATCATAACAAAGAGTCCAATTACCCCGGGACCTGAAGAGAGAAGGAATAATCCGAGATCACGTTCGGCCAAGCTCCGCATTTTAGAGGCGGCAGTAAGCGGTTAAAGTAGGGAGAAAATCGTGAAAATGAGTCCTCGCATAGCCTCCATCTTCGTCAAACCTGTGGCGGGACTATTTTCATTAATCGTATACAAGATTCGGTTGCTGAAGATTAGCCCGATTGTGCTTGTGACCATTACCGCGGCTCTTCTTTTTGTAGGACTATTTTGTGTTTGGACCAGAATGCAAGTTGTGCAAATTGGTTACGAGATTTCAACTTTGGAAGCCAAGAACAACGAATTGAAAAATCGGAAAAGGGAACTGCAGCTTGAAGTAGCGTCACTTCAGTCGCCAACGGAACTCGAAGCAAAAGCTCAGAAATTGGGTTTGATTCTGCCCAATGTGGGCAAGGTTATCCATGTCCCCTAATCCAAAAGAAAAACCAATCAATTGGATTGCGGTGCGAATAGCGCTTATTGCTCTGGTTTTCGCCATGGGCACGGTGATTTTATCCGTCCGAGCCTACAGGCTGCAAATATCGGATGCCGAAACTTTGAAAAAAAGGGCGGACAAGCAAAGAACTAAGGTTATTCACCTTGAAGCGCGTCGAGGCGCAATCTTTGATAGATCCGGCGAACAAATTGCCGTAAGTCTCGAAGTGAATTCAATTTACGCTCGGCCCAAACGCATTCAGGATAAAAAAGAGACGGCACACATTCTGGGCCAAATCCTTGAAATGGATGCTGATGAGATTGCCAAAAAGCTTTCTGACGATAAAACATTTGTCTGGATTCAAAGGCGGGTGTCCCCTCTTTTAGCCGAGCAGGTAAGAAAGTCTGATCTACAGGGCATCATGATCGGCTCCGAGTACCATAGATTTTATCCTCTAAAGAGTCTTGCTTCTCATGTAATTGGCTTTGCAGGAATGGATTCAAACGGTCTCGAAGGGATTGAATTAGCCTATGATCAAGAGTTAAAGGTGGATTCCATTCCGGTTACCGCTCAAACCGATGCTTTGGGGAGACCGGTTATGTTCACCGCCATGGGTAGAGACGCAAAACGCAGAGATATTCACCTGACTTTGGACAGGAACATTCAGCATATAGTGGAAAAGGAGCTCGAAGAGGCGGTCAACAAATATAGGGCAAAAAGCGGAGTTGTTGTCGTATTGGACGCTGACACTGGAGAAATACCCGCTTTGGCTGTTCGTCCCACCTATAATCTGAATACTTTTGCAAAGACCGAACCGGAGGCTCGTCGGAATAGAGCAGTAGCCGATACGTTTGAACCCGGTTCAACTTTCAAGGTCTTTCTGGCCGCGACCGCCCTGGATTTGGACAAAGTGTCTCCAGAAGAGACGTTCAATTGCAATCGGGGTGTATACAGGTACAACGGCTCGGAAATACACGATGTCGTTCCTCATAAATCATTGTCCTTTGAGGACATCATTGTTTATTCAAGCAATATCGGCGCGGTCAAAATATCCGAGAAGCTCACAAAGTCGGAATTTTACAGAGTGCTTTACAGCTTTGGCTTTGGGGCGCCCTCCGGTATCGATATGCCGGGTGAACGACCCGGCGTTCTCCAGCTTCCAGGAAAATGGTCCATCCTTTCTAAAGCCAACATTGGCTTCGGGCAAGGTGTCAGCGTAAATGCGGTTCAGCTCTGCACGGCATTTGCCGCCGCAATCAACGGCGGAGTTTTGTATAAACCCCATTTCGTTAAATCCGTGACTAACGCTTTGGGGGAAACCGTAAGGGAGTTTCCACCCACTCAGGTGCGCAGAGTAATTAAACCCGAAACATCGGCCAAATTGGTCGAAATTTTGCGAGAGGCCGTAACTCGCGGCACCGGCAAAGCAGCTCAGATTCCAGGAGTGGAGGTCATCGGCAAAACCGGCACTGCTCAAAAAGCTGATTCTCAAGGTGGATATTCACATGAGAAGTATGTGGCTTCTTTTTTGGGCGCAATTATGGGAACAAAGCCGCGGCTTGTAATGTTTGTTATGCTTGATGAACCTTCAGGCAAAATGAGGCAGGGCGGAAAACTGGCCGCTCCGGTTTTCAAGAAAATTGGTGAGGCCATAATCGCCTCCTGCGGAAGGCAACCTACCGAATCGGAAGGAATCATCGCTTCTCAAAACTGTGCGGTAAAAAAACAGATTGCGGGCCGAAAAAATACAGCGGCGCCCAAAAAGGGTCCTAAATCCGGAGAGTGGATTATCCCGGATTTAAAAGGTCTGGACATGAGGCAAGTCGTCGAGATTTGCTCACAAATGAAATGTGATATTTGTGTACAAGGTTTCGGTTTGGTTGTGGATCAACAGCCAAAGGCGGGCGCCGTCCTGAAGGAAGGCGCGCCGATGACGATCTCATTTAGCGGACAATCATAATGCCCAGTTTGCGCGACATAATAGAACTTCTCGACAATCCGTCCTGGTCCGGTTCCGCGGATGTGGAAATAAGAGAAGTGACGCACGACAGCAGAAAGGTGGGCCCGGGCGCCTTATTTGTCGCGATAAGTGGGACGAACGTGGATGGCCATGATTATATACCTAAGGCTTTAGAAGCCGGCGCAACGGCCATATTGGCTGAAAGCGAGAATACCGAGAATATTGATATCCCCTGGATACAAGTGTCGAATTCCAAACATGCTTTAGGAAAAGCGGCCGCGATGGTTCAAGGATTCCCAACGACAAAATTTAAGCTCATTGGGATTACCGGCACGAACGGTAAAACAACCCTGACCTATTTGCTGGAATCTATCATCCAGGCCGCCGGAGGAGCCCCCGCAGTGGTAGGCACGGTTAGCCACAGATGGAGCGGTATGACCCAAGACGCAGCTAATACCACCCCTGAAGCTTCGGATCTGCAAAGCATGTTCGCCAAAATGGCCAAGGATCAGGTGACACACGTTTTCATGGAAGTATCTTCGCACGGACTGCACAGAGGTCGACTGGAAGGCTGTGAATTCGACATGGGAGTTTTCACGAACCTGACGCAGGATCACCTGGATTATCATGGAACTCTCGAAGATTACTTTGCGGCAAAACGAATTCTTTTCGACAGATTCCTTGCGAGTTCTCTCAAACCCGATCCCACGGCAATCATAAATCTCGACGACGATTATGGGCGTCGCTTATTTAATGAGATTGCAACCTCGAATGGAATCGGGTACGGCGCTTCATCTGATTGCGACACGCGTCCAATCGAGCTAAGTGTTTCCGCCAAAGGCATTACAGGCAAAATTATCTCTTCCGGAAGAACGATCAGCATTGACTCAAAGCTCACGGGCGCCTTTAATGTGTCAAACATTTTGGCTGCGGTAGCGGTGGCTTCACGGCTTCAAATAGCCACTGACGCCATTGAGATCGGCATCCGTAATCTTAGCGGCGTACCCGGCAGACTGGAGAGAGTTCCTTCATCAAAAGCGACGATATTCGTTGATTATGCTCATACACCTCATGCCGTGGAAAACGTGCTGTCCGCTCTTAACGGTATAAAGAAAGCTCGTATTTTCACGATTATCGGTTGCGGAGGAGACAGGGACAGAAAAAAAAGACCGCTCATGGGATCTGAAGCAGCCGCTGCAAGCGACGTTATTGTAATCACTTCGGATAACCCGAGATCCGAGGACCCGTCGGCAATAATATCGGAAATCGAACCCGGAGTTATCGAACGAGGATTTTCCAAGTTCGATTCAATAGCCGACAATCCAAATACAAAATCCTACGTAGTGATTCCCGACCGTAGGGAAGCGATACGCTGGGCAATTGAACGAGTTCAATCCGACGATATTCTCCTGGTGGCCGGTAAAGGCCATGAAACTTATCAGGAGGTAAAAGGCCGACGTTGGCCCTTTGATGATCGATTGGTCATCAAAGAAGAGTTAAAAAGATTGGAATCTGAAGTGTGAATAACCAAGTGAGAGCTACAGGCGGACCATATATTGCTCGAAATTTGGCTGAAGCCTGTAAAGGCAAAATTGTTCAGGGCGAACCCTTGACTCGCTTTGAACAAATATCCACTGATTCCAGAGATATTGGTCCCGGAGATCTCTTTATTCCACTAGTAGGCCCCACCTACGATGGACACGATTTTTTAGTTCCGGCCCTGGAAGCCGGCGCCCGAGGAAGCCTTATAAGCCGTGATACACACAGGGAAATCCCCGAAAGTCTCACCAGGTATGTCCTTATCCAGGTAAAGGACACACTCCAAGCATTGTCTGACCTTGCATCAGCCCACCGACATATGCATCCCGTCCCCCTGATCACGGTAACGGGCTCCTCGGGCAAAACCACAGTCAAAGAAATGATAGCCGCCGTACTCAATAAGAATCGGCGGCCCCTAGTTTCAACAGCGAACTACAACAACTTAATCGGTCTGCCCATGACCGTGCTGAGTTTGACCAATCAGTATGATTGCGCAGTATTGGAAGCGGGCATAAACATTTCCGGAGAAATGGAACAACTGTCCAAAGCCGCTAAACCGAACATAGCCATTATAACGACGGTAGGTCCGGTGCACCTCGCAGGCCTTGGTTCCATTGAGAATGTTGCGGTGGAAAAGGCCAAAATCGTCTCGCACATGGTTTCCAACGGCAAGTTAATCATTCCGGATAATTTACCTTATTTAACCGAAGTCGCGGCTGATTACGCAGTGGAGAAAATCACATTCGGCCTAAGTGAATCCGCGGACTTCAGAGCTGTGGATATTGATTTCGGATTGATTACAACCTTTACAGCGGTTTCAAAACATTGGACCCAACAAATATGTCTGAAAAGTCCCGGTGTTCATAACGTCAGAAACGCTCTGGCCGCCGCAGCGGCGCTTACCTTCATGGAAATTCCTCAATCTGAAATTGCCGAAATACTGTCGGAGTTCCAAGCTCCTCTTTGGCGACTCGAAATGATTCCTCTCAAAAACGGCGCTCTTCTCATCCGAGATTGCTATAACGCGAATCCACAATCAATGTCGGCGGCTTTCCATGTGATGGCGGGGCTAAATTCGAAGGGGCAAAAATTAGCAATTTTGGGTGATATGCTGGAGCTGGGCGCTCAGTCTGAAGAATTGCACTCGACTCTTGGTAGTGAAGCCGCCGAATTGGGCATCGATAAGGTTATTTACGTCGGCAACTTTGGTCCGAGTTTTGCTCAGGGATACATGGACGCGGGCGGCGGCGCCGACTCCGTGTGGATATTTGATAACAAAGACGCCGCATGGGATGCCGCCAAGCCTGTCATACATAAATTCGACGCAATTCTGGTTAAAGGCTCCCGGATTATGAAGATGGAAATAATCGCTGATAGAATCCTTGAGGAGAACTGAATCCATGTTTTACCACCTGCTATATCCTTTAAGCTCTCAATGGATTCTATTCAACGTATTTAAATATATCACGTTTCGAGCCATTATGGCCACTTTAACCGCGTTGATGATCAGCTTTTTGCTCGGTAAACCGTTAATTGACTACTTGCGGGCGTTTCAGATTGGACAAATGGTTCGGGACGACGGTCCTCAGAGCCACTTACAGAAGGTCGGGACCCCCACGATGGGCGGCGTCCTAATGCTGTTCGCCATGTCCTTTTCGTGTCTGCTTTGGACACGGATGGACAATATATACTTCTGGATCGTTCTGGGTGTAACCCTTAGCTATGGCGCCATTGGTTTTTTTGACGATTATCTCAAAATAACTCGCCGGAGTCATAATGGATTATCCGCAAAGGAAAAGCTTGGTCTGCAATTATTAATAGGCGCCGTCGTAGGCTTTGCTTTATGGATGGACCCTGTTTTCAAGACAACTCTCGCGGTGCCGTTTTTCAAAAATTTTCAACCGGATCTCGGCGTCTTCTATATACCCTTTGTCGCTCTTGTTATAGCAGGAGCTTCAAACGCCGTGAATCTCACCGACGGGCTTGATGGTCTGGCAATCGGCCCGGTTATGATATGCGGTTCAACTTATCTGGTTTTCGCCTACATAGCCGGCCATTTGAAATTGGCTCAATATCTTCAAGTGGCGTATGTTCCCGGCGCAGGTGAACTGGTGGTGGTTTGCGGCGCTATGCTCGGGGCCGGCCTGGGATTCCTCTGGTACAACGCTTACCCGGCTGAAGTCTTCATGGGCGATGTGGGTTCCCTATCTTTGGGTGGCCTGCTGGGCGCCGTGGCCGTGCTGACCAAACAGGAAATTTTGCTCGCCATAGCCGGCGGCGTTTTCGTTATTGAAGCTGTTTCCGTTATTCTGCAAGTCGCCTCTTTCAAAGCAACCGGTAAGCGCGTTTTCAATATGGCGCCCATTCATCATCATTTTGAATTGAAAGGTTGGGCCGAACCGAAAGTCATTGTTCGATTTTGGATTATTTCCATAATATTTGCGCTCATTGCGCTGAGCACTCTAAAACTTCGCTAGGAGGGCTGAATGACTATTCGACATCAATGCGGATGCGTGAAGCGTCGGCGGGAACGAATTAAGCGCTGTATCCAATCCCATGAAGTTATGTGGATTACAAGTGAACAACAAGAGCCTTCCATCATCGGAATCAACGCCATGAGATCCCCAGGCCGAATCTCAGAACATCAAGGGCGCTCACTGCCGGGCCGATTCCCCGGCGCGGAGCCTTATACAAGAATTTATAGGCTTTCAAGGAACAAATAATTGTCGGGAGCAGCTTTGAATACCTCGAGCGCTGATCCAAGAAACTGCGATGAACCAATCCGAAATATTTCCCGCATGTCCGCCGACGGATCGGCTCGCCCCAAGATCACGCTTGGCCCAGACCCTATTCTCCTAACCATAGTATTCCTGATCCTGACTATCGGGATCATTATGGTGACATCGGCGGGCTACATAATCGCTGTGGGAAAATACGGCGATGGGTTCTATTTCACCAAAAAACAAGGCGTCGCAATGCTGGCGGGCCTTGGAATAATGTACCTGTTTTCCTGGATTAATCCGAATTTCTGGAAAAAGGCCGCTTTACCATTGATGGCTACCGGGCTTGTGTGTTTGCTTCTGGTTTTTATTCCGGGTATCGGCGTAGAGATGGGTGGGTCCAGCAGGTGGATAAGACTGCCGTTTGGGTTTTTCCTTCAGCCTTCTGAATTCACCAAATACGCATTTATCATGTTTATTTCCTGTTCCTTGGCCAAAAAGGGAAAGAGCGTCCGGGAGTTCACAATCGGTTTTCTACCTCATGCGCTTGTAATGGGTGTCGTGGTTTTTTTCATTTTGATGCAGCCGGATTTTGGGACCGCCGTTATCCTCACAATGGTCGGATTTTTAATGTTGTTCGTCGCCGGCGTCAGAGTCCAGCATTTACTCGGTAGCGTCATTCTCTGTTTGCCGTTTTTGTTTCACGTGGCAATCAGCGCCCAGTATAGGATCTCCAGGCTGAAGACTTTTTTAGATCCCTGGGGCGATCCTCTCAATTCGGGATTTCAAATTATCCAGAGCCTCGTGGCCTTCGGTTGCGGTGGATTGTGGGGCGCCGGCATAGGACAGGGAATTCAGAAATTATTTTATTTACCACAGCCTCACACGGACTTCGTTTTTGCGGTAGTCGGAGAAGAGATGGGATTCATGGGAGTGATGCTCCTGATAATTTTATTTTATTTGCTCATCTGCCGCGGCTTAACCGTGGCCATACGAACAACCGATAAGTTCCAACGATACATGGCCTTTGGAATCACTTGTCTAATCGGACTACAGGCAATGGTTAATATGGCGGTCACAATGGGCATGCTGCCCACTAAAGGACTTCCGCTTCCGTTGGTTTCACTTGGAGGAACATCCCTGGTCATGAACTTGGCCGGTTTGGGTATCCTAATGGCCATTACCCGCTCCACTCAAAATCAGATGAAGGAGCGGAAAAAATGAGATTGCTGATTGCGGGCGGTGGAACCGGCGGGCATTTGTTTCCGGCTTTGGCGGTGGCCCAGGCGTTAATGAAAATTGCGCCGAAATCTCAAATAATGTTTGTGGGAGCAAAGCACGGTATTGAGGCCAAAATCATTCCACAAACCGAGTTTTCCATAAAATTTGTTAAAGTTAGAGGACTCCGTAAAACGGGAATTTTGAACAAACTTGTGGGTTTTTTGGAGCTTCCCTTCGGCTTACTCGAATCCATGGCCATAATACACAATTTTAAGCCGGACTTCGTGCTTGGAGTCGGCGGTTATGCCTCAGGGCCTGCTTTAGCCGCGGCAGTCTTAATGAGAATATCCTGCGGCATTCAGGAACAGAATTCGGTCATGGGTACTACCAATAAGGCAATGGCCCGATGGGTGGACAAAATTTTCGTATCTTGGGAAAAAACCGAACCCGCCACCGCTCCGGAAAAAACCATTTTAACGGGGAATCCCATCCGAGAAGATTTAACAGCCTACGAACCGCAGGCTCCTGAACCTCAGCAGAAACGACTACTTATCTTTGGCGGCTCCAGAGGCGCTAGAGCCATTAATGACGCGATTATTAATAATTTGGATCAGTTACAAAAATATGGCGATGAGTTGCAAATCACGCATCAAACGGGATCGGATGATAGACAAAGAGTAGCCGAAGCATATGAGTCTAAAGCCATGAATGCCGAAGTTATCGACTTTATCTCTGAAATGGGGAAATTTTATAACTGGGCCGATCTTGTGGTTTGCAGAGCGGGCGCAAGTTCATTAGCCGAATTAACGGCTTTGGGCAAAGCGGCTATCGTGATTCCATATCCATACGCCGTAGGCGATCATCAAGCGAAAAACGCCTGTGCGCTGGAAGAAAAAGGCGCTTTAAAAATAGTTTATAATTCTAAGCTAAAAAACGGCGCTCTCGTGATCCAAGTTCAAGAATTGTTGGATAATCCCGATAAATTGAAAGATATAGCGGATAAGGCGAAAAAAATGGGAAAACCGCAAGCGGCCCGGAGCATCGCTTCAGAAATTCTAAAAACCGTGAAGGGCGTGAATTGATAGGAACCTTATTCAAACGTGTTAAGGACGCTCACTTTGTCGGCATCGGCGGAGTCGGCATGAGCGGCATAGCTGAGATACTTCTGGCGCTTGGCTTCCGCGTGTCGGGTTCCGACCTTAAAGTTTCTCCCACTACTGAGCGCCTATCCAGGATGGGCGCCAGAATAATGATCGGTCATGACGCGGCTCATCTTGAGGCTGCCGATGTGCTTGTGTACTCGTCAGCCGTTGATGACACAAATCCCGAAGTCGGGGCCGCGATCGCGAGACGCATACCGGTGATTCCCAGGGCCGAAATGCTCGCTGAACTCATGCGCATGCAGACATCCGTCGCTGTTGCCGGCATGCACGGGAAAACAACAACGACTTCAATGATTGCGTGGATTTTTGCTCAGGCCGGCTTAGATCCCACAGTGATCATCGGTGGAAAACTGGATCATTTGGGAGGTGGGGCAAAGCTCGGCGAAGGTGATTTATTGGTGGCCGAAGCCGATGAATCCGATCGATCTTTCTTGAAGCTCTATCCGACAATAGCGATCATAACCAACATGGATCTCGAACACCTTGACTGTTATTCATCAATGGAAGAAATTCACACAACTTTTCTTGAATTTATCAATCGCCTACCTTTTTACGGGTCGGCAATTGTTTGTCTCGATGACCCGCAAGTGCAGATGATTATTCCTGAAATAAAGAAGCGATTCATTACCTACGGATTTTCATCTCAAGCTATGATTCACGGCAAAAATCCACAATTTGAAAGCGGCTATAGCTGTTGCTCAGTTTATCGTGAAGACGAGCTGCTGGGGGACATTCGTATCCCAATGCCCGGCACTCATAATCTGGTTAACGCTCTCGCCGCTGTTGCCGTTTCAGATATTTTTGAAGTTCCCTTTGCCGCAGTGCAAGAAGCATTGGATTGTTTCCCGGGTGTGAGCCGCAGATTCACACTGGTGGGAGAAGTGAACGGAGTCACGATTATCGACGACTACGGTCACCATCCCTCTGAGATTTTGGCTGTTATCCGGGCGGCGAGGCAAATTGCTCCAGCAAGAATAGCGATACTATTTCAGCCTCATCGATACACTAGGACCAAAGAACTGTTTGTTGAGTTCACAAAATGCTTTCATGACGCGGACCGGCTCTATTTAATGGACATATACCCCGCAAGCGAAAAACCTATACCGGGCGTGACCGCCGAATCATTGGCCGAAGCGATCCGGCGCGGCGGACACAAACAAGTCGAGATGATTTCAGACAGAGAAGCTATGGTTAACCAAATAGCCGAGGAGTTGGAACCCGGCGACATGCTGATTACCCTGGGCGCGGGTGATGTTACGCACATGGGCCCGGCTATAGTTGAAAAGCTTAAACAAAGCGAGTCCAATTAGTGACCATTACCAGAGATCAATTTGAAAAAATTTCCCAATTAACGGCTCATGCCGAAGAGGGAATTCTTTTATCCAAATTGACAACATTCAGGATAGGTGGGGCGGCCGATGTAGTCATTGAACCTGAGAATTCTGATGAACTTGCTCGATTATTAGTGTTCCTTAACGGCGCCGAAATTCCCTGGTTTATACTGGGAGCGGGTTCGAACGTGCTGTTCCACGACGCGGGCTTTAAAGGCGCGATTATTCGCATGAATCGAATGAACGATCTCTCAATTAAACTTAATGGATCGGAGATGGTCAAGATAATCGCAGGGCCCGGGCTGCCGTTATCAAAATTGGTTAATGAAGGATGCTCCAGGGGATTCACCGGCTTAGAAGAGCTGTGGGGAATTCCCGGCTCTGTTGGAGGAGCTGCTGCGGTAAACGCCGGCGCCGGCGCCGTGTGTATGGGAAATTTGCTTACTCGAATTGCTCTGATTGAGCCTTCGGGCGTCGAGAAGGTGATTGACAAAGGCCAAATTAAATTTGGTTATCGTAAATTGAATTTGCCGAAAGACTCGATAATAAATCGACTTGAGATGACTTTCGCTAAAGCTGATTCCGAAATTGTAGTGAATAACCTTGAAAAGGCAAAAAGGCGACGTAAACAAAACCAACCGATTGGCGCAGCGAGCGCTGGTTGCGTGTTCAAGAATCCTGATCCGAACAACCCTGCCGGGCTACTGATCGATAAAGCCGGGCTTAAAGGATTCACTCGTGGAGGCGCCGTAATTTCTCCGTCGCATGCCAATTTCATTGTAAATACCGGCGGGGCGACAGCAGCCGACGTAAGATATCTGATAAATCTTATCCGAAACGGAATCAAAGCTGATCACGGAATCGAGCTTGAACTCGAGATTCAGATTATTGGAGAGGGAGGCGCTCGTGAAAGCTAAAGCAAAGAAGCCGTCTTCCGATTTACCGGCCAATCCCAGGGATACGCTCAGAAGCCGATTGCGTAATCGTAAAATACTCAAGCGAGTTTTGGGTGTAGTCCTCGGCCTGGATATCATGCTCGGTGGTTTAATTATTTATCTATTATTTCTCCATGTTCCGTATTTCAATCTGCAACACGTGGACGTCACCGGAGCTCGCCGGCTCTCTAAAGACGAAGTTGTGGAAATTTCCGAAGTCTGTAGTGGAGTAAATCTGCTGACAGTCGATCTTAACCAGATTGCGCTTAAACTGCGACGGCATCCGTGGATACGATCGGCTTCCGTTTACCGCCGTTTTCCGGGTCAGATGATTATTGAAATCGATGAAAGAACCCCCAGAGCAATTTTGGCTTCAGGTAAGCTGTTCTATGCGGATGATCAAGGGGAATTGTTCACTCGGGTGTTGCCCGACGATTCAGTGGATTACCCGCTCTTTACGGGCATATCTCCTGAAGATCTTAAGGAGCGACCTGCAGAGGTCCAGGAATTAGTGCGGACCGGCTTTAATCTGTTGGATCTGATTGAACGAGCCGCATCGGATGTAGACCCTGCCGAGGTTTCCGAGGTCAGGCTCAATTTGGATGAAGGACTGTCCGTGCTTACAAGCTATGGAAAGCTGATTGTATTCGGCAAAGAAGATCACGAAACTAAACTATTTAGGTTGGGGCGCCTAAAAAGATTCTTGACCCAGCGTGGAGAATGGAATAACGCCCACATAATCAATTTGGACTTTGAAGATCGCGCGCTGGTGCGATCCGACAAGTCGCGCGTTCAGGGGTAGGGATATGTCACGAAGTGAGAATACGGTTGTTGGTCTTGATGTTGGTACCACGAAGATATGCGCCATAATCGGAGAAGTCAATTCCGACGGTATGGTGGATATCATTGGAGTGGGAACGGCGCCTTCCCGGGGCCTCCGCCGCGGCGTGGTAGTGAATATTGATCACACCGTCGCAAGTATTAGACGGGCGGTCGACGACGCCGAATTGATGGCCGGCGTCAGAGCTGAAACCGTGTACGCCGGTATTTCCGGTGGCCACATTAAAGGTATCAATTCTCATGGAGTCATTGCGATAAAGAATCGTGAAGTCACTCCCATTGAGGTCTCCCGCGTCATCGACGCCGCAAAGGCCGTGGCCTTGCCTATGGATCGCCAGGTCATACATATTCTACCCCAAGAATTTATGGTCGATGATCAGGAAGGCATTAAAGAGCCGATAGGTATGGCCGGAGTACGGCTCGAAGCAAAAGTCCATATAATAACGGGAGCGGTGTCTGCGGCCCAGAACATAATCCGTTGCGCTCATAGAAGCGGCCTGAGAGTCCAAGAACTTGTGCTTCAGCAAATGGCGTCCGCCGAATCCGTGCTCTCTCCGGATGAAATGGAACTCGGGGTGGCTCTCGTCGACATCGGCGGCGGCACTACGGATATTGCGGTGTTCAGCGAAGGGGCTATTCAGCACACGGCGGTGATTTCAGTCGGCGGCGATCAACTAACCAACGACATTGCCGTAGGTTTGAGAACACCTATGATAGAGGCCGAAAAGATCAAAAAACGCTACGGCTGCGCCCTGGGCGCTTTGGTCACAAAGGACGAAACCTTCACTGTGCCCGGAGTTGGCGGTAGACAACCCAGAGTGCTCTCCAGAGCCATGCTTGCGGATATAACGGAACCCAGACTCGAAGAAATAATCGGTTTAGCGCGTAGAGAATTGGAAAAAAACAATCTATTGAACACCATCGCCTCGGGTGTGGTGCTCACGGGTGGCACCGTCGCCGTGGAGGGCATTTGCGATCTTGCTGAACAATTGTTCGACGTCCCCGTAAGATTGGGCTATCCCGTCGGCATAGGCGGTTTGGTTGATGTAGTCCAGTCTCCCGTGTACGCCACCGGTGTCGGCCTCGCCTTGTGGGGGACTAAGCGCACCGGGATGGAAATTACGACGGATTATCAAAACAGCGGTATGATGGACCGCGTAATGGGAAGAATGAAACAATGGTTCGCTGAAGCATTCTAGGCAAAAACCTGTATGAGAACATATTTATTAAGAAAATTGAGCTAATATATCATTTTTCTCTTTTAATAATTTAGATTTTGTATTATTAAACAGCCCTGTCCGGCCAATCCCTTTTTGATCGATTGCTCGGGCGCTATTATTGGCTGCCCAATTGTAATGCTTAGGCCGGTTCACATAGTTGTCGATTCGCCAGCCCATGCAAATTATTTCTCTAGATCCCCTGAGCGCTTGTGCTGTAAATCGACAATCATCACACTATCGGTATGCTGATATCTTGTGATTCGGCATCACATATTTGGAGGCGCCGGCTATGCTGGATTTTGAAATGGACTCTGACCGCAATGCCGTCATTCGAGTAATTGGAGTTGGCGGAGGCGGCGGAAACGCCGTTAATAATATGATACGCTCCGGACTGGGCGGAGTTCAGTTCATCACCGCCAATACGGATGCTCAATCTCTCAATAACAGTTTATCGGATTTAAAATTACAAATAGGCGCTCAGCAAACACGAGGCTTAGGCGCCGGCGCCGACCCGGATATCGGCAGAATGGCAGCGAACGAGGATTATGACACCATTCGCGACTCCCTTGAAGGGTCGGATATGGTTTTCATAACCGCGGGGCTCGGTGGGGGCACAGGAACTGGCGCAGCGCCCGTGGTGGCGCGTATTGCCAAGCAGGAAGTAGGCGCTCTCACTGTGGCGGTAGTCACAAAGCCCTTTATGTTCGAAGGCAAGCGCAGGATGCGCCAGGCCGAAGAGGGCATCGAGTGTCTGAAAAAAGAAGTTGATACTTTAATTGTAATTCCCAATCAAAAGCTCCTCAGTTTAAAAAAAGATATCTCATTCTTGGACGCTTTCCGCAAGGCTGATGACGTCCTTCTGCAAGGCGTTCGCGGCATTTCCGATCTTGTCACTGTGAATGGTTTAATCAATCTCGACTTTGCCGATGTAAAAACGGTCATGCTTGAAAAAGGTATGGCTCTGATGGGGACCGGCTCAGCAATTGGCGAAGGCCGAGTCGAAGAAGCCACCAGAATGGCGATCAACAGCCCCTTGCTGGAAGACGTATCTATTCTGGGCGCAAAGGGCGTGCTGATAAATATCACAGGCTCCTCGAATATGACTCTGTCGGAGATCAACGACGCCGTTTCCGTCATCCAAAACGAGTCTCACGAAGACGCTAATATTATCTTCGGAGCGGTCATAGAAGAAGAAATGGGAGAAGCGGTAAATGTAACCGTGATCGCAACCGGTTTTGGTAAAGCCGACGAAAAGGTCGAACCCATCCCACAACGCGCGTGTCCTGTTCAAGAAGAATGCAGAAAAGAAAAACCCACCGCTAAAACAATTGTGCCCGGTCAATCCGGTGATTTAAGTGTTCCATCCTTTATAAGGAGAAGCCAAAGGGAAAAAAGAGGCCGGCATTTGGGCCTTGTGGATGACTTTAACCTTGATAATGAAGAAGATTTGGATATTCCCACTTTCTTGAGAAAACAAGCCGACTGACGCCCTCCTGAGAATCTTTTCGGTGCGCCCTGAAATGATTTGGGGCGCTTCAATGAATCTCACCGATAAATCAATATTCCCGGCTGTAGTGGTTCTATGCGTTTAGCTCTATAACAAATTGTGAGTTACAGCGCCCGAACAACTTGTAGCGTTTTTTTTGACAAGTTCAATCGGAACCGCTCCACTTTGCAAAATATTCAATCAAGTGTAAAAATGCCGTATGCGTTTAAAAGAGTGCATAGTTACAATCATCGGATTAGGCCTCATGGGCGGGAGCTTTGGTAAGGCGCTGGTCAAGAATAAGCTTTGCAAACAAGTAAGGGGCGTCGCTCGAAGATCCGAGACGTCGGACAAGGCCGTTCACGATAGATGCGTGGATGTTGCATCAACGGATTTTGAGTCTATGCTGACAGGCGCTGACGTAGTCTTTTTGGCGAGTCCCGTTCGGACCATCGAGGCGCAAGTCACCGCTCTCTATCCCATGCTCGATTCGGATTGCATAATCACCGACATGGGGAGTGTAAAAAGCGGAATAGTTCAGGCTATGAACTCCTTGCCTGAGGGAGCGCGAGCCGTCGGCGGCCATCCCATGTGCGGAAAGGAAATTTCCGGCATTGAGGCCCCCGACCCGGAACTATTCCGGGAGCGCGTATGGATACTTACCCCCACGAAGAATACTGATGGAGAGGCGCTCGGAATTGTTGGAGATTTGACAACCGCCGTGGGCGCCAAAAACATAATTATGGCGGCAGAGATCCATGATAAAATTACGGCTTGTGTCAGCCACTTTCCCTATTTACTTTCTGCTTCCCTGGCGGCTGTAACCATGGACTTTTCGAAGGAAGCTCCGGACGTCCGGCGACTGGTGGCGACCGGCTTTAAAGACACCACAAGGATAGCCTCCGGAAACGTAACCATGATGCTGGACGTATTGGCTACTAATAGGAAAAATGTTATTGCAATTTTGGATGAGACCACGGCCAAGTTGGAATCCTTCAGGAAGCTCTTGCAGGACGACGAAGATCAGCTACGACGGCGGCTTGAAGAAATTAAAGTATTTCGAACATCTTTGTTTTAATATACCTTACGCCGTGTGACAATTTATTCCAGCGGCGTTTTTTTGTTTGGGAGAATAGATTGAACCTTTCAAGCAGCCTTTTAGTCCAGTATTCCAATAAGTTACAAGGCTCTATAAACCTCTTGGGCGATAAAAGCATTTCGCACCGCGTGCTGTTACTTGCCGGATTGGCGAACGGCGTCTCCGATTTAAGAAATTTGCTAAAGGCCAATGTCACTGACGCCATGATTGATTGCCTGTCGCAACTCGGCGTGGGGTTCACATTCAGGGAAGAAGACCTCGGCCGCGTGTTCGCTGAAGTCACCGGAAAGGACATGAAACTCGACGCGCAGGAAGCTCCGCTGAATTGTCGGGGTTCGGCCACCACCATGCGCTTATTGGCCGGTGTGCTTGCCGGTCGGAACTTTGAATCAACTCTAGACGGCATAGACCGGCTCCGCCTGCGTCCAATGCGCCGAATCATCGAACCGCTCGAATCCAAAGGCGCTAAAATCATCAGCAATAATGGATTTGCGCCTTTGAAATTCATGCCCGCTGTTTTGAAGTCATCGAGCACGAAGCTTAAAGTAGCGAGCGCTCAAGTCAAATCCGCTATTTTACTGGCCGGTTTGGAATCCGAGGGAATGACCGAGGTGATCGAACCCACTACTAGTCGCGATCACACGGAACGGCTTTTCAGACGGCTAGGTATACCGATTGAAGAAGAAACAACCTCCGAAGGCAAACACATTGTTCGTATTCAAGGGCCGGTTCAACACATTCCACCCCTGGATATGACTCTGCCCGGCGATCCATCTTCCGCTGCTTTTATTGTTGTGGCGGCTTTGCAGTCTCCAAACGGCGCGGTCACGCTCCCCAATGTTTGTCTTAATCCCGGTCGAATGGGTATATACGAGGCGCTAAATCAAATGGGCGCGGATATACAAATATACGACCAATCAAATTCATATGGAGAGACCGTCGGGACCATTTCGGCAAAATCAACGAAGCTTACCGGGACCACAGTGGGCGGGCGCCAGGTTCCTGCGATGATCGATGAATTTCCTATTTTCGCCCTCGCGGCCACTCAGGCTGACGGGACAACTATTGTGAGAGACGCGGAAGAGCTTCGTTACAAAGAAAGTGATAGAATAGAAGCGTTGGCTGAAGAACTAAGAAAAATGGGCGCAATTATTGAAACAAAAGCCGATGGATTTGTTATAACGGGGCCGACAAGCCTCAAAGGCGCCGAAGTAAACTGTAAGGGTGATCATCGGCTGGCTATGACGCTTGTAATTGCGGGTTTAATTGCTGAAGGGACCACGAAGGTCAACGGGTGGTCCATAATTAATGATTCATTTCCCAATTTCATCGAAACCTTACAAAGCTTGGGAGCGAATATCGAATGGTAAATGGAGCAACTAAATTATTAGGAGTGATGGGCAATCCCATAGCTCACAGTTTGAGCCCGGCTATGCACAACGCCGCTTTTGCGGAACTCGACTTGAATTTTACGTACGTACCGTTGCTGGTCGAGCCCGAGCAGATTGGCGTCGCAATCAAAGGACTGGAGACGCTGGGTTTTAAAGGAGCGAATGTCACAGTTCCTTTGAAACAAAAGGTAATTCCCTATTTGGACGAGCTTTCAGCGGAATCAGCGAAGCTGGGGGCGGTTAATACCATTATCATAGACGAAGATGGTCACAAGATTGGCGACAACACGGATTGGCGAGGCTTTGTTAAGCATTTGGAAACACATAAATACAATGTCCAGGGCAAAAAGGCCCTCATTTTGGGCTCCGGGGGTTCGGCAAGAGCCGTCATTTTCGCTCTGAATACCCTGGGAGCGGACATAACTTTGGTTTCACGAAATCCGGAAAAGGCGTCTTCCGTGCTTGATGAACTTTCGTCAGCCCTGGATGGTCGGCAAATTCCACTAATTAGAAGATCAGAGTTGGGCGACGTTAAACAAGTGGATTTGATAATCAACACCACACCCGTAGGCATGGCCCCTTTGCCCGACCTCTCACCATGGCCTGATGAAATCCCTTTGCCTAAATGTGAGCTTGTCTATGACTTAATTTACAATCCCCGCATCACAAAACTCATGGGCGCCGCCATGGGCGCAAACGTAAAGGCCGTTAACGGATTGGGAATGTTGCTTTATCAAGCCGCTTTTTCTTTTGAGATGTGGACAGGATTTAAGGCCCCCATTATGACCATGATGAAGGCTGCTGAAACATGTTGAGGTTTTTGACTGCCGGCGAATCCCACGGTCCTGAATTAACGGCAGTGCTTGAGGGACTGCCTGCGGGTTTGCCGTTGACCGAAGAGGACATCAATCGCCAATTGTCCAGACGCCAAAAAGGCCCGGGCTCCGGTAGACGAATGTCCATTGAGCGAGACTCCGCCAGGATTACCGCCGGCTGGATGAATGGTCTCACTACAGGCGCCCCGATTGCGATAACAATCAAGAACAAAGACTTTGAAAGCTGGCGTGAGAAAAAAATCCCGCCAATGACAATCCCCCGGCCCGGTCATGTGGATCTCAACGCGGCAATAAAATACGATTATAAGGATTTGAGATTAGGTCTGGAAAGAGCGTCCGCCAGGGAAACTGCGGCTCGATGCGTCGTCGGAGCAATCTGCCTAAAGTTGCTTGAACAATTTGGGATTGTTATTGGATCGTATGTTCTTTCCATTGGTTCCGTGAAAGCGGAGATCGACGAGGATCCGGATTACCGAAAGTTATTCCGGCTGGCCGAAGCCGATCCTGCGAGATGCCCGGACGCCCAGGCGTCTGCGTTGATGCTCAAGGAAATAGATTCCGCGCGATCCGAAGGCGAAACACTAGGCGGAGTTTTTGAGGTCACGGCATTGAATGCTCCGCCCGGATTGGGTAGTCATGTCCATTGGGATCGTAGACTCACGGCTCGTCTTATGGCTGCCATAACTTCAATACCCGCGATCAAGGGCGCTCAGTTTGGGCAAGCGTTTAAAAATACCGAAAAAAGAGGAACTCATGTCCACGACGCTATTACTCTTATCGAGGGAACTCTCAGCAGATCGAGTAATCGAGCCGCCGGACTGGAAGGCGGTATAACCACCGGGGCGCCCATTGTAATCCAGGCTGCAATGAAGCCGATCAGCACAACAATCAAGGGAGTGTCGTCGGTTGATCTGGTCACAGGCAAAGAGGTAAACAACGCATACGAGCGGAGTGACGTCTGCGCAGTCTCACGAGCCTCGGTAGTCGGCGAAGCAATGATGGCGTACGTTTTGGCTGAATCGATGATCGAGAAGCTGGGCGGAGATTCCCTTTGTGAATTGATGTCCCGTTTTAATGATCTCAAAAGAGGCAAATTATCCGACATGAAGATGAACAACGCGCCTTGGGGCTTTGGTTACAAGTAATGCCGTCAAAACGAAATATAGTTCTGACGGGATTCATGGGAACCGGTAAGTCAACCATCGGACGCCGCATTGCCCAGGAAATGGGCATGGGCTTCATTGACACCGATTCGCGAATTGAGCTATCAGCCGGCATGTCGGTTTCTGAAATATTTGAAAAGCATGGAGAGCCGCAATTTCGAGCCTATGAGAATAAACTATGCTTGGAAATGACAGATTGGGAAAATACCGTTATAGCCACCGGCGGCGGCATGCCCATCAATCCGGTAAATCGCAGACATCTAAATCAAACCGGCATAGCCTTCAATTTAAACACGGCCATTCCGGAATTAGTGAAACGATTATCGCTTAATTCATGCAGGCCTTTAGCGCAAAGCTCCAATCTTGAAGAGTGTATTCGAGATCTATTGCGATTACGAAACGCCGCGTATTCAAGTTTTCCGTTCCAGGTGGACACCACCGGAGGCGTTCCGGAGATTTTGAGCCGGAAATTGATTGATCTAGCGACAAAAACGGCCCAAGCGCGTTGTCTGATGTTCAACGATTCCGAGACTTCCGGACGCTCCATAGTCTTAGGTTCAGGCGTTTTAGACCACTTGGGGTCTTTACTCAGCAATCGCGGCCTTTCCGCCCGGATTGCCGTAGTCACCGACACCAATCTTGAGCGGCTATATTTACCCGAAGTCATGGGAAATCTGAAGGCGGCTGGATTCAAGCCTTTCGAGTGCGTGGTTCAGGCCGGCGAACAAAGCAAAAATATGGCTGAGACTCAAAGCCTATATTCAAAGCTCATTGCCGGTAAGCTGGACCGCAAAGGCGCGGTTATTGCCCTTGGGGGCGGAGTCATAGGGGATCTTGCGGGTTTTGTGGCGGCCACTTACATGCGCGGTGTGGGTCTTGTTCAGTGCCCAACCACATTTTTGGCGATGGTGGATTCGAGCGTTGGCGGAAAAACAGGTGTAGATCTGCCTGAAGGTAAGAACTTAGTTGGCGCCTTCAAACAACCGATAATTGTCGTTGCGGATACCGACACACTTTCGAGTCTCCCCGAATCCGAGATAAGAAACGGCATGGCGGAAACCATAAAGCACGCAATCATTGGAGACGCCGAATTTTTTGACGCCTTGGAGAATCGAACAAATTGGAATCTAATTACACCTGAATTGGTCCAAACCTCATTGACCGTCAAAATCAAGACGGTGGAAGCCGATCCTTTTGAGCAAAATATTAGGGCCACCCTTAACTTTGGCCACACAGTCGGACACTCGATTGAAAAGGTGATGAACTTTCAAGTTTCTCATGGTTCGGCGGTGGCGATTGGCATGATAGCCGCTGCAGTAATATCCGAAAAAATGCAATTGTGTTCATCCGCCACGGTAGAAAGGATCAGATCATTGATACAAACAGCGGGATTGCCGATTCGGCATTCCGCGAATGTTGAAGAAATAATTCGGGCTACAAAGTCTGATAAGAAGGCTGTGGATCAAGATCCCAAATTTGTGCTCGTAGAAGAAATAGGAAAAGTCAGGTACGGAATTTCAGTCTCCAATGACGCGCTTGCGGACACGCTCCAAACAATGAGAGAGGATTGATGATACCTAAGATTTTGGTGATCCATGGTCCCAATCTCAATTTGTTGGGGAAGCGTGAACCTGAAATTTATGGAACACAAACTTTAGCAAACATAGATGATGAAATCCGCAAAACTGCAAGAGCGCTTCACGTCGAAGTTGAGTTTAAACAATCGAATCACGAAGGTGAGCTGATAGACTGGATACATGAAGCGATGGGACGAGTGAACGGTATAATAATTAATCCCGGCGGACTGACTCACACGAGTGTGGCGTTGCGGGACGCGTTGCTTGGATGCGGCTTGCCCGTAGTCGAAGCTCATTTGTCCAATATACACGCCAGAGAGGAATTTCGTCATAAATCAATTACTGCGGGGGCCTGTGTGGGCCAAATATGCGGGTTCGGCCAAAATTCTTATCAATTGGCTCTTTCCGCAATAGTAGAGATAGTAAATCGTAAGCATGAGGATAATTAATGAATGAGGGGAAGGTCATCTGGTTCACCGGTTTGTCGGGTTCCGGAAAGTCGACTCTATCGAAACAACTAAAAATTGAGTTGGAAAGCAGGGGAATTAACACCATTCTGTTGGATGGAGACACGCTCCGCCAGGGATTGAATCGTGATCTGGGCTTTTCGCCTGCCGACAGACTTGAAAACCTTCGGCGAGCCGCAGAGATGGCTCTCATACTAATCAAAGAGGGTTACACGGTAATCGCCGCGTTTATTACTCCGCTCGAAAGCATACGCAAACATATCCGTGGACTATTCAGCGAGGGAGCGTTCCTGGAAGTATTTTTGGATTGTCCTTTATGTGAGTGCGAAAATCGAGATCCCAAAGGTATGTACGTCCGGGCCCGCAAAGGCGAAATTCCCGAGTTTACCGGAATCTCCGCTCCCTTTGATCCGCCGGGCGCTCCGGATATAATTATCCCAACCCATATACATTCCGTTCAGCAATCGATAGGCGCCATAATCAGCTTATTGGATAGACCCCTGCGTCTCGTCAAGTCGTCGCCCGCAGTTATTCGAAACAAGAAGCGTAGAATAGCCGTGCTTGGCCTGGATTGCGTCCCCTCTAATCTTGTATTCGGTGAATACGCGGAATTGATGCCTCATATCAGTTGCTTGGCTCAACATGGGATGTGGGGTAATTTAAGATCCACCGACCCCCCGATTACGGTGCCGGCTTGGACAACTATTACCACCGGCAAAGATCCCGGGGAATTGGGTTTGTATGGATTTCGTAACCGATCGAAATCCGATTATCAACTCTCGATAGCCGATTCAACGCGCATCAAAGCTGAAAGGGTGTGGGACTATATCGAAGACTCCGGCGGCCGGTCGGTTCTCATAGGTATTCCACAAACCTACCCCGCCAAACCTCACAATGGAATTACCGTGGGAGATTTCCTGGCGCCGGGCGTGGACTCAAGATTCACTTATCCAGCCGAGATTTCCGAACAGTTGGAAAGTATCTGTGGAGGCGCCTATTTGCCGGATGTGAAGGGATTTCGCACGGAGAATAAAG
>JBBSBY010000055.1:0-23383 GCA_038250835.1 Desulfomonilales bacterium
CAATAACCAAACCCTATTCCGAAACATAAATATTCCTCCTTAAACAAGACGGGAAGAGTCCGTCCAAATCAAACCAAAATAGGCCCGTCGAATCGAATGAGAAAAAGGTCTCATTCAATCGCCGGGAGCTTTCATTTTTCCGATATTGGAATTTCCTGCCATATTATTTTGCGCTTCCGGAAGTGTCAAGGAGAATTTTGGACCCACGTGCGGCGGAAACAATACATTTTGCCGGGAAATCCAAAGCAGGGTTGCTCAGTGACGATTATAGTTGAATGATATCAGATAATCAATCGAATAATTTAAAGAAACTCAATTTTAAGGGATGTTTACTGGAGTATTTGTTAAAAAAGCGGCGCCGTGTCGCTAATGCAGGACTTTACATTTTTGTAGCGCGGTGTGGATTAAGGGCCATTGAGTCTCAGTTTTACGTCCATTGTCTAACTCTAAATTGTAACCGCGGATCAGCCGAAGTATGCTTTCGGCGCCCGAGCTACGGCAATCCATAATATATAAGTAACCTCATGGAATTTGGCCTCTGTGGCGAATGTCAACGTCATTCCGAAAAATATTGAATGTTGCTCAGGGCGACTCTTCAAAATGACTTTATCGTGAACAAATAGCTTATTAGTGATACAGTCGAATAAATGTTCGCACGGCATGCAACCAACCCATACATAAATGTAGGAGTAATATTATGAGAAGCGGCAATCCCACCCTCAGCGAAGGAGTATTACGAGACATCGACTATAGTCGCGGTGTTGAAGAAACAATGACTACCCAGGGCGCTGTAAATAAAACAGCGATACTGATTTTGCTCTGCATAGCCTCCGCGGCTTACGTTTGGCACAGATTTGAACAGACACAGGACCCCGCTTCGATTTCATTTCTCATGATCGGCGGCGCGATCGTGGGTTTTATACTCGCCATAGTGACCGTATTTAAAATGGACTGGGCGCCTGTTACGGCGCCGATATACGCATTGGCGCAGGGATTGTTCCTGGGGGGAATTTCCGCAATATTTGAACTTCAGTATCCCGGCATCGCCTTCCAGGCCGTGTTGATCACCTTCGGAGTGCTTCTTTCCATGCTGGGATTGTATAGCTCAGGGGTAATCAAAGTAACTGATAAGTTCAGGACAGGTGTTATGGCCGCGACTTTCGGAATTGTGGTCATATATCTTCTTACGATGATACTCGGGTTTTTCGGAGTGCAGATTCCATACATTCATCAGACCGGGACAATCGGCATCTTGTTTAGCCTGTTCGTAATCGTCGTAGCGGCGCTCAATCTCGTCTTGGATTTTGATTTGATCAATACGTTGGCCGCTCGGAACGCTCCTAAACGTATGGAATGGTACGGGGCCTTTGCGCTCATGGTGACTTTAGTTTGGTTGTATTTGGAAGTTTTGAGGCTTCTGGCAAAAATCCGGGGTAGGGATTAATACCGGCTCGCTTCTAGTTAGTAACATTCTGTTGAAGATCCTCTCCCTAACCCTCTCTCAATTATGGAGAGGGAACTGAAGGATTACGAACATGTTACTTGTTTTTGGCGTGAATAGATAAAAGCGAAGTTTGAATGGTTGTTCAACGAGATTTCTTAAGTTGACGTCTATGAGCAAGCCTGCGCCCAGTTTTCCTGGATTTGAGCTTGCGCCGGCATTCCGATCAGTGGGTAGGCAACCGATCTATTTAAGGTCCGCTTTCAGCATCTCGCCGAGAGCTTGAGTGGCGCTGTTCCACTCCACCGGCTGATCGATTTTTGATATTTCAGTAAAATCAGCGGCGATATTTTCAGGACTCGGCGGGCCGTCGTTTAAATCATAGCGTTTTCCGGGGCCGGTCAGCACCGCCGCTCGAGAATAATAACCCGGAGCCGCGTTGTAGAGGGCGCCGGATACCGGGCAAGCGCTTGAACACAAATACAGCACCAACGGCGCAATGTGTTCAGGTTGTAATTGCCGTTTTAAATCGTCGGGTAAGATGTCGTCGGTGAGGCGTGTGGCGGCAACGGGCGCCACGGCATTGGTTTTGATGTTGTATTTCTCGCCTTCCATTTTTAATGTATTCATAAATCCCACCAGGCCCAATTTGGCCGCGGAATAATTACACTGACCGAAATTTCCGTAAAGCCCCGCCGCTGAAGTGGTGAAGATAATTCGTCCGAATCGATTGTCTTTCATAAGCATAAAGGCGGGTCTGGTCACATAATAGGCGCCGTCCAAATGAACGGCTACAACTTGTCGCCAGTCCTCGCTCTCCATTTTGATCAACGTGCGATCCCGGATTATGCCGGCGTTATTGATCAAAATATCGACTCGCCCGAACGCCGACTTTGCGGTTTCAACTACCGCTTCGCCCCCTTCCGGCGTTGCCACGGAGTTGTAATCGGCCACCGCCGTCCCGCCCTGCGCCTTGATCTCATTGACAACCGTATCAGCGGACGCCACGGAGCCGGCGCCTGAACCATCCCTTCGGCCTCCGAGATCATTCACCACCACTTTGGCGCCGCGGCGGGCCAGTTCCAACGCGTAAATTCGACCTAAGCCCGAACCTGCTCCGGTGACTATAGCCGATTGATTATCGAACCGAATCTGTTCCATTCAATGCTCCAATGTAAACCGATGTTCTAAATACATCATTTTATTTGGCGAGCCGGCGGAGAAGAGGATGGTAGTGGTCGCATGTTGGATATAGCATACGCCGAAGAGACGTCTACTTAATTAACGTCTTTACATCCAATACCTTATACATCTTTTCCAATTTACGGTTGACACGTCTAAGTTAGTTTGACATACTAAACATAGAGGAAAGCCCCTACTATTTCAACTAGGCCCGTAGCAACTAACCTCGTTTCCTCTGCTTGCCTTCATCGGCGCCGTCGCCGTCTTCCCAGTCGAGATCCAGGGCGTTCATATAGTGCTTCAAAGAATACCGCGAAATGCCCAGCAACCGGGCAGCGCCTTGCCTGCTGCCGTTGGCTCTACGTAGGGCTTCATTGACGAGGCATCCCTTCATTTCCCTGGTGACGTCATTCAGTGAGCGGTCACTTGGAAAATCAATGGTGAAAGACCAATCTCTGTGCGTCGGGGTAATCCCCAGGCTCGTCAAATAAATGCCTTTACCGTCGGAGAGCATCAGGGCTCTTTCCAAAACATTCCGGAGTTCTCGAACATTACCCGGCCAGTGATAATTACTTAGAGCGTTCATAGTCGTGTGATCGATTTCAGGCATTTCGGTAAGCTGCATTTCTTTTTTCAGGCGTTGCAGGATCTCACGCACAATGATCGATATATCTTCACTTCGTTCTCTGAGCGGAGGCACCTCTATAGTCATGACGTTGAGTCTGTAATACAGATCCGTCCTGAATCTCTTCGCTTCAACCTCCGCTTCGAGATCGCGGTTTGTGGCGGCAATGAGCCTTGCGTTTACGGATATGTTTTTTTCGCCGCCGACTCGGGTAAACTCCCTTGTATCCAAAAATGTAAGAAGCTTTGCTTGAAGCGACAGTGAAAGCTCCCCAATTTCATTCAACAGGAGAGTCCCACCTTCAGCCAATTCCAAAAGTCCCCGTTTTCTGCCGTGAGCCCCGGTAAAAGCTCCTCGCTCATGGCCGAAAAGTTCGGACTCGGCCAACTCAGGCGCCACGGCCGCGCAATTGATGGCGAAAAACGGACCGCTTACCCTTTTCGAGTGATCATGCAGATATCTTGCTAAGTAGTCCTTACCGCTTCCACTTTCGCCAAGGAGTAGTATCGTGGCTTCCTTGTCCGCGGACATGCGTATCTTTCTCAATGTGGATTTCATAGCCGCCGAAGGATATTCTTCGACTTCGTTAGTCATTTCCACTTGAAACGTCTTGCGCTCGGTCATATTTCGAGCGATTCCGCACAACCCTATAATCTCTCCTTCATTGTTGCGAATTGGAACTCGAATTTCATTGAAAGTGACCGGTATATCGTTAACTTTACGAGTATGCTCCTCTTCTATGAATTCGCCTTTCAGTACCCGCAGGTCGACGTCTCTGATGTGAGTCACTGCGTCCTTATCGAAAATATCTTCATCGGTTTTGCCGGTAATCTTTGAGGCCGGTAGATCGAATAATCTTTCCATGGCGGGGTTTACATGCGTATATCGCAATGCGGTATCTTTTAAAAAGATACAATCCTGGGCGCCTTCAAATATCGCCCTGAATCGTTCCTCGGACTCCTTCAGATGACGTTCAGCGTTTTTCTGTTCGGTGAGATCCTCGACATGCATCATAACTAAGTTTGGGAGCACGTAAACGTACGTGAACAGATGAAAACGGACGCGATCGCCGGAAGATAATTTGAATTCCTTTTCTAATCGTGAGGCTTTTTTCTCCCTGAAACATTTGAAAAATTCATTCAACAAATCAGGATGTTCTGCAAACACATCCGAAGCCTTTGCCCCTATCTTGAGTTGTTCATACGCAAGGGATTTTGCCGCGTCGTTTTTGTCTATTAACGTGAACTCATCGTCCTCGCGCTCCCACGTGTAAGTCGGCGCCGGAGTCCATTTGTACTGAGCGTTGAGGCGCTCTCTGCTGATTTCAAGTTCCATCAACAGTCGGTGACGCTGAACCGCGTGAGTCAGTGAACGCGCTAAAACATTCTTGTCCGATTTGCCCTTAACAAGATAATCCTGGGCTCCTTTGCGGACCGCTTCGATAGCCACGGATTCATCGTCCAATCCGGACATTACAACGACAGGTAAACGTGCGGCCGCAGAGTGGATCTTTGTGAAAGTTTCAATGCCCTGGCTGTCCGGCAATCCCAAGTCCAACAAAATTATGTCGAACTTAGCTTTGGCGAGAGTCTTCATTGCCGCGGACAATCTTTCAACGTGTTCTATAATAAACGATATGCTTTCAACTTCCGACAATTCCTCTTGCAGCAAAGCCGCGTCAATTGGATTGTCTTCAATCATCAAAATTCGAATGGCATCCAGATTCATTCAGCTTTCCTCTACCGAAAAGGCAACTTCGCAATTGAGAACCAGAATTCTTGGACGGATTTGATAACGAGCACGAAGTGATCCAAATCTACGGGTTTGGTGACGAAACAGTTGGCGTGCAATTCATAGCTTTTTAAAATGTCTTCACTTGCTTTTGACGTGGACAGCACTACCACGGGGATTCTTTTCAGCTCGGAGTGGCCCTTAATCTCAGACAGGACTTCTCTGCCGTCTTTTTTCGGCAAATTTAAGTCTAGTAGAATTATATCCGGTCGAGGCGCCTGAGTATACATTCCCACACGCTTGAGGAAGTCCATTGCTTCGACGCCATCCTGAGCGACGTGTATATCGTGTGAACCGCCGGCATTTGATAGCGCCTCTCTGGTCACCATCACATCGATGGGATTATCTTCCACTATCAGTATATTCATGTTTCACCGTTCAATTCCATAAAAGGTAAACTAAAATGAAACGTGCTGCCCGTCCCAACAAAAGAATCCACCCAGACTCTCCCACCGTGTCGCTCAATGACTTTTTTAACAATGGCCAGGCCGAGTCCCGCGCCTGGATACTCCGCCCGGGCGTGCAGGCGCTTGAATATGACGAAGATCTTGTCTAAATATTCGTCGGCTATTCCGATTCCATTATCAGCGACTGAGAAGACCCATTCATCGTCGCTAAGTTCGGCTGAAACCTGCACTTCGGGGCGTCTTTCATTCCGGAATTTTATGCCGTTGGAGATTAGATTCTGAAAAACCTGGGTCAGTAAAACGGGATCCGCGGCCACTATCGGCAGATTATCATAAGCCACAACAGCGCCCGTTTCTTTTAAGGTAGAATCCAAATTATCCAGGGCATTTTCAACAATCGAGTTGCAATCCGTCGCGACGTATTTCTTCTCTTTGGTCCCTACTCTTGAATAAGCCAGAAGATCGTCTATTAGATCCTTCATTCTTACAATTGATTGAACAGCGTAGTTGATGAACTGATCAGCGTCTTTGTCAAGTTTGCCTTTGTAGCGACGCTCAAGCAACTGTATACAGTTTGTGGCGTTACGCAGCGGCTCCTGAAGGTCGTGCGAGGCAATATAAGCAAATTGCTCCAGGTCTTCATTGGACCGCGCCAGTTCCGTCGCGTGCCGGGCCAGAGCTTCTTCAGCCATTTGGCGCTCCTGGATTTCAGTCTCGAGCTTTGATCTGGAATCCTGCAGGTTGGCGGTCATCTGGTTGAACAGAACAGCCAATGTGCCAAGTTCATCCTTGCCCCGTACCGGCAGCCTGTAGTCCAGATTGCCGGCGCCGATTGTGTTTACGCCCTCCGCAAGTTCATTCAATGGTTTCAGCACCGCTGAATTGAGTGTTAGTAGGTTGATAACCATTATAATAACCATCAGCAGTGCGAAAACGGCAATGGCGGTGTATGTTTTTTGTTGGCTATCCGTAACGGCCTGTTGGCTCAGTTGGTATAGCAATGACGCGTCTGAGACCATCACCTGCAAGCGATTGGAAAGCAGTCCCACCAACCTGTCGAGTGCCGGATCCTTCCGAGACTGCGAGGACAACGGTCCGCTTGCGGCGCCCTTTTCGATGATTTGATCAAACGTGGCGGCCAAATCTTTGTTGGAGGTTTTTAATACATCCAACAAGGCGTTCTGATACTGTGACAACACTTCGCTGGTCGCCAAAACATTATTCAGCATTTCATGCTTGAGACGCCATTGAACCAAAGGCCGCTGTTCGTAAGGATGGGCAAGATAGTCGTCAGTCAGAATAGCCAAATCAAAGACGCTCCTGACAATCTCATAGTTGGATTTCATCATCCTGTGCGCCTGTCGGGAATACTGCGTTTGTAAAAGCAACACCAAACCTATGGCCACAGCGAAAAGGACATAAAATAGTGAGCTTATCTGAAGTTTATGTCTGATCGTCATCAAAAGACCTATTTTATTAACCATACGGCATCGGGTTTAACGTTTTTCAATGGACCCGGTTCAAAATAATCCAGCAAACTGGGAATGGGAATTCTTGTTTCAGAGCTTTTGCCGAGTTTCCAACGCGCCTGGGTCTCCATTTCCAATAATAAATTTTGATTGAGCTCGACAATTATCTGCTGATTGTTCCAAACGCGATTGAAGGCCGGATAATTAACATCCATTTCCTTACTGATCAGATGCTTCGCTTTTTCTTCATTGTTTTGCAACCAGTATTCGCCGGCCACAAGGGCCGCAAAAAATTTTTCGAGGGCCGCATGGTTGTCGTTTACAAATGTGCGACGCCCGATCAGTACCCAATAATGCTTGTAACCACTCTGGCCTGGGATGGTAACAACCTGATCCTTTAATTTATCTTCAATCATTAAAGAATATGGGCTCCAGACGGCTATAGCGTCGACTTTTTTTGTTTCAATGGCCTGAAGCATTTGTCCGGGCCTGAGATTTACAGGTTCGATATCGCTTTCAGAGAGCGAGTTAAACGCCAGCAGTCTGGAGATGTCAACGTCGGCTTGAGTCCCGAACGTATATCCGATACGCTTCCCTTTAAGATCCGGCACGTTGCGGAAACCGCTATCCTTCCTGATTATAAGGTCTAAGTTATCGTACCTGGAAATGGAAGCCAAAATCCTTATGTCTTCGCCGTCCTGTATGGAGCCCAAAACAACAACGTCGGAAGCCGCGGCAAGATCCACCTTGCCTACTTCCAATGCGTTTGAGGCGTCCAAACCGTACGGGAATTTGACAAGCTCAACATCCAGGCCTTGTTTTTGAAACAGGCCCAGGGCTTTCGCAAGTAAGATGGCGCTGGAAAATTCCGCAACAGTGATCCCAACCCGCATTTTGGCCGTGGAGTCCGATTTAGCGATTGAATTGCTGGGGTTTAAAAGAGCGGAAAGAGTAATCAGAACGATTAGCGCCATCAGACAAGCTTTAAATGGCAAAACACGCACCAGTCATCTCCAGCTTATGTATGTTATATAATTAAAACAGTATCATTGGTTCGGACACATCAATCTATCAGTTCTACGCATTTACGAGGCTCAACACGATTAGAGTTTAATATAAGGCATTTAAACAGTCGTTGTCAAGGCGCCGAAACGGCTTATATGGTCATTGCGGCGCGCAATACCGCTTCAACTTCGAATGTAACGCCTAATTCGATTATGGAATGATTGAGTGTGTTGATTATTTACGTGGGTTAGTAAATCTAGTACAAAGATACCATCGCGCGATCGAATCGCCGTCCAAGGAGTTCAACAAATGCAGACATTCGTCTCAGGTTCTCTAGCTTATGACAGAATAATGAGTTTTCCAGAGAAATTTTCGGACCACATTCTGCCTGATAAGATTCACATTTTAAATGTATGCTTCATGGTCAATGGATTAAAGGAGCAGTTTGGGGGCACGGCCGGCAACATAGCTTATAATTTGGCCCTGTTGCAGGAAAAGCCTATTATTTTGGCTTCAGCGGGTAAGGATTTCGATTCATACGCCTCCTGGCTGAATAAGAATGGTTTGAGCCTCGAAGGTATTCGCATCGTGTCCGAAGAATTTACCGCCGGCGCCTATATTACCACTGACGCAGCGGATAATCAGATTACCGGATTTAACCCCGGGGCCATGCGATACCCGTGCGACTATGACTTTGCAGATGTTAACCCCAGTGAAACCCTGGCGATAATCGCCCCGGGCAATTTAGATGAAATGTACGCTTTTTCAAAAGAATTCAAATCAAAGGACATTCCGTACATATTCGACCCCGGCCAGTCAATTCCCGCTTTACCCAGAAACCACATGGCCGAAATGATCGAGGGCTCAAAGTTGCTCATATCCAATGACTACGAGCTCGAAATGATTATGCGATCCACAGCGTTATCCAGATCCGACCTATTGGGTAAGACCGAAGCAATCATAACCACCCTGGGCGAAAAAGGCTGCTATGTAATAACCCGAGCCGGCGAGGTCCATGTGCCGGCGGCGAAACCTAGAACCGTGATGGATCCCACGGGCGCCGGTGATTCATTCAGGGCGGGGCTGATCAAAGGGCTGGTCCTGGGAAAGAGCCTTGACGAGGCTGCGGCGATGGGGGCGGTTTCCGGCAGCTTCGGGGTGGAATGTGTTGGGACCCAGTGTCACAGCTTCACAATAGATGAATTTTGGACCAGACATAAAGAAACTTTCGAGAAATCCGATAAAAAATCCTGAAACCAATCCGAGGGTCGCTTTCGCTCTTTCGCCGCCGGCAGAAAAAGCGGCGCTCATTCTGTTCTATACCGCATGCCTGCATACCGCTTTTGTTCAACCCTTCTTTGAAGTTATTCCAGGAGAGAGATCCAAGGTCCTCACCGGTATAGTCTGTCTGGTTGTGTTTGCTTCAACTCTTATGATCCGTGGTTGGCGTAAACGATTCAGCAACCTGGAACTCACAATTTGCGCGACACTGGTATTCCTGATTATCATCAGTGGGATACTGAGCTCAACTCCAGGACCTTCATTGTGGAGAGGATTTGTGATCAGCGCACCGGCATTGGGGGCTTTCTTTGCGGCTCGGGTTTTAATAATCAATGAGGCTGGAAGAAAGTTTCTGGTGTGGTTTTGTTGCGGCTTGTTTATCCCTCTTGCCATACTCAGTGTCATTGGACATTTTCAAGCGCGAAACATTGCATTGTACATGGAAAGCGACTTACATCCATTGGCCTCACGATATTTGCTGCTGATGTTCGCGCCCATAACGCTGATTTTGACTCGTAAGAAAATGAATGTGGCTATAGGCGTGTCGCTCTTATCCCTAATTTATTTCGTTTTCTATCTGAGCAGCCTACGATCCGCGATGTTAATACCGGTTGGTCTCGCTATTTTCTTTCTTATATTCGGCGCGGTTCGCCTAAAATGGTTGGTTGTAATCGCAATTCCACTTGCCCTGATACTCTTTTTCTTTTTCCGATCCTTACCTCCTCAGAAGATTGGATTGAAGTATGAACCGGCCTATTACCGGGCTGAAAGCTACCCTTTTGCGTTGCACATTATTCAAGCTCATCCCTGGTTCGGGATTGGATTACGAGCCCCCAGAGACTGTTATCTTGAGGGTTATGACATCAAGTATCCTTATGTGACAAAAGAGAAGTTTGCAGCGTCATTAAAGCAAACAGTAACATCTGAAAATATTTATATTAACTTCATTGTAGATCTTGGCATTCCATTTTCTATGTTATACTTTCTATCCATAGGGTATATTACGGTCATATTGTTTCGCAAAGCGCGTGATCCATCCGACAACTGCATTATTCCCCACGTAGCAATTCTGGCGTCACTTTCCGCAGGATTGTTGCATTTCACCGTCCTGGACGGGCTGTTACATCCACAGGTGAGCTGGTACTTTCATCTGTTGTTGGGCCTGATTCCGGTTCGGGATAGGGTCGAATCCGGCAGTGAAAATTCTCATTGTTGAAGATGAAATCGTTCTAGCTCATTACCTTCAGCAGGCTCTTGAGAAAGAAGGTTACCAAACCGCGGTATTCTCTTCCGGAGAAGCGGCTCTGGAGGCTGTCTGCGATCTTAAGCCGGATCTCATACTCATGGATATTGTCCTTGCGGGAATAATGGATGGTATTGAAACTGCTGGGAAAATTCAATCCATACTCGATGTCCCAATTATTTACCTTACCGGCTATGATGATCAGCTCTCCACCGACCGGGCAAAACGGACCAATCCCCTTTGGTGCCTTTTAAAACCCTTTAGAATCAATGAACTGCGAATTGCCGTTGATATGACGTTACATCGGCGGCGCCTCGAACAGCAAGTTCAACAATTGAACCGGGAACTTGAACGGCGAGTAGCGGAACGCACGGAAGAACTGCTGCACGCCAACATGGCCCTGGCATCCGAAATTGAGGAACGTCGAACTGGGGAAGCTAAGTTACGGGAGGCCGAAGAGCTATATCGATCCCTTATTGAAGCTACTCCGGCGATAGTTTTCCTCGTGAAACTTGACGGAACTCTGATCTATGCCGGCCCCGAAACTGAAAAAGTATTGGACCTGGCAGTCGGTTCGTTGCTGACCGAAGAAATTCTTCATGAAGGCGACAGAAGTCGCGTCATAAATGAATTCCTGGAGGCGGTTGCCGCAGGCCGGATTTTCCACTCCGAGTTCCGGGTTATGGCTCCAACCTGCGATTATCTGTGGCTGCTCACCAAGGCCGCCCCCATTTTCGACGTTAACGGTAAAGTGATCGGTTATCACGGAGTCAGCTTCGATATAACCGAGAAGAAAATGGCCGAAGAAGAAGGCCGAGTAAATGCGGAACGCCTGAGAGCCGTGTTTGAAGCCACCAGAGATTGCATTTTCATCAAAGATCGACAATTGAGATACTTGCTTGTGAATCCGGCATTTGCCGCTCTGATAGGTATGGCGGCTGAAGACATATCGCTGAGGACCGATTTTGACCTATACACCCCACTTGTCGCCCAGCAATTGGCCAAAATTGACCAAAGAGTCCTTGCAGGGCAATCCATTGAGCAGGAAATTACAAGGGAAATTCGTGGAGTGATATGGACTTTTCTCGAATCCCGTGCCCCAGTGTTGAATGGATCAGGAGAAGTAATCGGGGTTTGCGGTATCTGTAAAAATATTACCGAACGACAACAGACCAAGGCTCCATCCAAAGCTGATCCTGTGTTTCAGTCAAAAAAAATGCGGGAGACGCTTGCGCTGGCCAATGTGGCCGCAAGATCCGACGGTATAGTTCTACTGAGCGGCGAAAGCGGAGTCGGTAAAGATCATTTGGCCAAGTATATTCATGACGCTTCCAGGAGAGCGTCCGGTTCGTTTTTTGCCATCAATTGTGGGGCTTTGCCCCCGGAACTGGCGGAATCTGAGCTTTTTGGACATGAATCAGGGTCTTTCACAGGGGCCCGGGGTCGGAAACGCGGCCTTTTAGAACTGGCCGAGGGCGGCACGTTGCTCCTAAACGAAGTTGGTGAGCTGCCGCTGCGTCTTCAGGTAAAATTGTTGGCTTTTCTGGACACGCGATCCTTTACGCGTGTCGGCGGAGAACGCAATATAAACGTGGACGCCCGCCTGATGGCGGCCACCAACAGAAATCTCGAAGAAGAGGTCGCTCAAGGGCGATTTCGATCGGATTTATTTTATAGATTGAATGTTTTTGCAATTACTATTCCGCCGCTTAGAGAAAGAGTCGAAGATATTCCCATTTTGGCAAAACTAATCTTAACGGATCTCACCGTAGAATTGCAACTCACGGACCCGCCAAACTATACTGACGCTTCGCTCGCTTTACTGAAGAATTACGATTGGCCCGGTAATATACGTGAATTACGGAACCATTTGGAACGATCACTCATACTGTCCGTAGATCCAACCGCCGATTTTAAAGAGAATGTTTTTAATGATTCAGACGGTCATGAAACTCAGCCAACCCTGCTGACCAAAGGCGCATCAATGGAAGAGATTGTATCGGATTTAGAAAAACAACTTATAAGCGAAGCCCTAAAGAAAGCAGGTGGTAGAAGACAGATGGCTGCGGAGTTGCTCGGCATATCCAGGCACACATTAAAGCGCCACATCCAGAAACTTGGCTTAAACGGAGACTAGCCTCTAAGAACCAGTATAATCCTTAGAATCACTGGAAACCATCCGCACAGCGGCTTTTGCTTCATCCAATACACGTTTTAAGGGCAAACCGCTTTCAAAAGCCAGTCGTTTGCAATCCTCGTATTCCGGGGCCACATTCACGATGTGATCCTGGAACCTGGCGATCTTAAACTTTAAAGTCCCCAAACCCGTCGCAACTTCTCTAATCTCTCTTGCAGTAATAATCCGGTTCTCGATTCGCCAGCGCAAACCAATGGTAGTGGTTTCTTTCATAATCATCTCAGCAAATTTGCCTACGTCGCCCAGTCGACAAAGCACTGAAATCAAAACACCGGGACGATTTTTTTTCATCTGAATATGTTTGAAATAGACGTCCATGGCGCCCAATCTCAGCAGTTTTTCCATTAAATAATCATAGATTTGGGGATTCATGTCATCAATGTTTGTTTCGATCACGGCTATTTGCTCATCTATTTCGGTGGATTCAACTGCTTGAGTATCTCCAATGATGACTCGCAGCAGGTTTGGCGTCTCGCCTTCCCCTGTTCCGGCGCCGTATCCGACAGCTCCCACGAGCAGCTCGGGCATGGGACCGAAGCGACCGGCAAGGGTAGTTAAAATGGCTGCGCCGGTCGGAGTCAAAAGCTCCCGCTGCGTATGCGTTGAATACACGGCAAACCCTTTGATTAGCTCCGCTGTCGCCGGCGCGGGAACGGGTAGTATGCCGTGAGCGCATTTGACGGTCCCACTGCCGACGTTGAGGGGAGCGCTCATGACGCGGTCAATTCGCAACAAATCCAAGGCTATGCACGAGCCGACTATGTCAACGATTGCGTCAACAGCGCCGACTTCGTGGAAGTGAACGCGATCCACTCCAAGTCCGTGGACACGAGCTTCAGCTTCAGCGAGCCTTTGGAAAATCGCCAAACTATTTTGAACAACGGACGCGCTCAAAGCTGAGGCATTTATGATTTCCCGGATGTCATTCAATCCCCTGTGCTTTTTCTCGGGCAAGGGAATTTCCACGTGGAATTGAGCGCCCCGAAGGCCGCCCCGAGAGACCTTTTCACTGGAAACCTTGAAATTGTCCAGCGGCAGCTTGGCCAATTCCGCGCGCAGAACGTCAATAGACAAACCTGAATCAATGAAGGCGCCGAGGATCATATCACCCGCGGCGCCGGAGAATCCGTCAAAGTAAGCGATCTTCATCTTAGCCTCTACCTTGGCCTATCTTGAACTGAAAGCTTCAGATCTTTGTTCAATGCCCCCATGGTATAGCCTTCAAGATCCAGGGTAACGTGTTTAAAGCCCAGTTTCTTAAAGTAGTCAATTATACTTGTTCTCACATCCGGATCAACAATTCGAGAAACGACGGTCGGTTCCACCTCGATCTTGGCTGTGGAACCATAATGGCGGACGCGGACCTGTCGAATATTCAGAAGTTTGCGAATATACTCTTCGGCTCTATCTACCCGTCTCAACTTTTCTGGTGTGATCTCCTGGTTATAAGGTATGCGTGACGCCAGGCACGCGTAAGCCGGCATATCCCAGGTGTGCAACCCCAATTGCCCGGATAGTTCACGGACCTCCGATTTTTTCAGGCCCACCTCTTTCAATGGGCTACGCACCCCGAGTTCACGAGCGGCCCTCGAGCCGGGTCTGTAATCAGCAGCGTCATCGGCGTTTTCGCCGTCAAGGACCACCTCGATGTCGCGGGATTGAGCGACGGCCAATATGGCGGCAAATCGATGTTTCTTGCATACGTAACAGCGGTCGGGATTGTTGGCCTTGAACTCCGGGAGGTCCATCTCCTTGGAGTGGATAATCAAATGCTCGACATGAACACTATCGGCAAACATTTTTGCGGCATTCAGTTCATGCGTCGCGGAGGTCGGCGACTCGGCGGTAACGGCAAGGACGCGGCCCGGCAATACATCGGAAACAATCTTCATCAAGAGTGAGCTGTCCACGCCGCCTGAAAAAGCGACAATTACGTGAGACATCTGAATCAACAAATCTTTTAACCTATTGTATTTTTGTTGTGTTTCGACAGGCGGCATTAAACTTCCAGGAAACTTAATAGTAAACATGCGGGGAAATTTCGATGACGGGTCGACGCTTCTAGTAGATTCCGCAAACACCTACGAGTCAATAATGTAAGGCGCCGGCTAAATTAAAAGCTATACTGATTTTCGAAAGTAATCACAGGTATAGTGATAATTTCTTCAATCAGTCGGCTATACGAGTTGTTTAAAACTATAAAGCTTCGTGATGGATTCAGAGCTTATCATCGGCATTCCAGCACAAGCCGGCATCAGGAAGATCTGGGTCCCAGCTTTCGCTGGGACGACTAGTCAGAGCCTTTATTCGAACAAAACTTTCGAGAATCCTATATACTACTTTTTTCTTCCGGTTATCTTTATATAAACAATAGCCGCAAACACCAAACCAAACATCGATTGAGCAAACACATCGCCATATCGGGTATAGAAGCTCATTGGACCTCGCCGATAATGAGCCTGCGCCACAAAATACCCTTCTTTATTGAGAGACACATGGTCAACCATGCGGCCCGCGGGATCAAATGAAGCGCTGATGCCGGTGTTTGCCGCTCGCATAAGAGTCACTCGGTTCTCAATCGCCCTGACTCCGGCCATCGCAAGGTGCTGGTATGGAGCGCCTGAGTCGCCGAACCAACCATCGTTGGTGATATTTACCAGGAAATCGGCGCCTTTGGCTACAGCGGAACGCGAAATCTCAGGGAAAATGGCTTCGTAGCAAATCAGGACGCTAAACTTCGGGTTTGCGTCGACCTGAAACACAACCATATCCGCGCCCGCGGTATAATCCAACTCCCGCGCGGCGATACCCGGGCCTACGGGCAATAACCAGGAAAGCGGCATGTACTCACCAAATGGGACCAATCTCATCTTGTCATACCGCTGTGAAATTCTTTCCGGTTCTATGAGTAAAGCGCTGTTGAAGTATGACGGTTGACCGTTAATCAGCTCACCCACCGGGGCGCCGACCAGCATTGGGACACCCAATGTTTGGGATATAACTCCCGGTCTCTGAGCGTCGGGGTCATTTACCCCAAAAAGCACCGGGGCGCTGGTTTCCGGCCAAATCAGCAACCTGGCGCCTTTTTGCACAGCCCGTTCCCCAAGGTCGGCGTAAGTCTGAAAAGTTGCCTCACGGTGGGTTTCGTCCCACTTTAACTTTTGGGGAATATTACCTTGCAAAACCCCCACTGGTAAGCCGTTTTGTGAATCGGCCGACGCCGGATACGCCTTGAGTCTGTTATTGCCGTAAACCAGTACCGAAAGTAGCATTACGACTGTGACCAATATTGGGACGTAATCGAAAGTTTTTTGGGAAAAGTAAGCATAACTGACGTTCAAAATGACTGCGTTCACGAGAACTACAATGAAGGAAATACCAAAGATGCCGGTTATATCCGCCAACTGCATAACAATTAAACTGCCGGTTTGTGAATAGCCCAACAAATCCCAGGGAAAACCCGTGAACAGAACACTCTTTAAAAGCTCAGCGCAGACCCACACCGCCGGCGCGGTGATCCAGAATGGAAAGTTATTCCGGGTCAAGTATCGAAGCGCATATCCATACAGGGAAGTGTATAGGGACAGAATTAGGGTTAGCGCCGTAAAGGTAATCGCCCCGGCAATGGGATGAAAATGTCCGTGGGTTACAACTGTTGAGTAAACCCAACGAAGGTCCACTCCGAAAAAGCCGACCCCAAAGACAAACCCAAATAGGGCGGCTCGATTGAGTGAATCGGATAGCAGAAGGGCGCCGAGGAATGGGATAAGGCAAACCCAGGCAATTAAATTCAACGCCGGCGGTGGAAACGCAAAAGCGCAAAGGACGCCGGATACCAGCGAGCAAGCCATGCCTATGGTTGCATGCCTGGTAGGATAGGGGGGATACATTAAACAGGCCGGCCTGGACCAGCAGATCCTATCCAACAATACCTCAAAGATCGAATCATCAACTAAGACACGGCTTTTCGTTCAGTTTGTTCCTGAACTTCAGTCTCTGAGGTTATGTTCTTGACGAGGATTCGAGTTATGCGTTTCGGGTCGGCGCCGAGCACACGCATGTTAAGGCCGCCATAGTTGAATTCTTCGCCTTTTCTGGGGACTCGACCAAGTGAATGGATTATGAACCCGCCGATTGTATCGTAGCCTTCTCGCGGCATAGTGACCTGAAAATATTCTTCAAACTCGTCAATATTAGCCCATGCGTTTACGATGTAGGAACCGTCATCCTGTCTGACGAATGGGTCCTCTTCGCTGTCGTGCTCGTCACGAATATCTCCAATAATCTCCTCGATAATATCTTCCATAGTGACAATACCGGCGGTTCCGCCGTATTCATCAACAACTACCGCCAGGTGGGATTTTTTCAACCTAATTTCGTTGAGGAGATCTTTTATTCGTTTAGTTTCAGGGACAAAAAAAGGTTCTCGCAGTATGTCGTCGATGTTGAAATCTTCCTGTCCATTGAGCCACAGGGGAAGTAAATCTTTGACATTCAGAATTCCGACTATTTGGTCAATGTTTTCGTAGAATACGGGAATACGGGAATGGCCGGATTCGATCACCGAATTTAGGACTTGTTCTTTAGTGCTGTCTTTGGGGATTGCGACTACGTAAGTCCTTGGAATCATGATCTCACGCGCAACTGTTTGTTTGAGTTCAAAAATTCCTTCGATCATGTCGCCTTCGTCATGATCGATCAATCCCTGTTCTTCACTTTCGTCAATAACTTCTTGTATTTCTCGCGGGATTCTTTCGAGTCCCACAATTCGTCTCAATTTCCGCATAAAGCGGCCCGATCTCTCAGGTTGCGTTTCGTCCAAAGAAACACCACTCCTTTTCGTGTTCCTGACACATTGATCCAAATCCAATGCGCCATTTATAATTACCGCCGCCGTTCATCACTAAATATTCCAAAATCTGATGCGACTGTTATCAATAACATATTTATTGAGATAGCAATCTCAAAAATGACTGTCAAGCGATAACAACGCATTAGGCGAACCGCTCATCATTGAATATAAGCGTGAATTCATTAAATCGAAGTGAGTTGTTGATCATAGTTGTCGGTTTGGACAAATGAAAAGCCTCAGTGTTCGTAATAATGAAAGAATTATCACAAGATCTGACGGATCAGCAACGTAGGTCAACCTTTAATCACTCCCAACGGCTTGATTTTTGCCACCTTGGCGGCTAATCCCGCGCGTTGAACCACCTCAACGACATTGCCGACATCTTTGTAGGCGCCGGGAAACTCCTCGCGCAAAGTCTTGCGTCCTGCCGACCGCGCGTAAATATTTGAATCCAGTAGCTCTCTTTCTATAGCTCTACCTTTTGTTTTCTTGACGGCCTCGTTTCGTGACAGCAATCTACCCGCGCCGTGGCACGCTGAGCCGAAGGTTTTTTCCATGGCGCCCTTCCTGCCCACTAATATGAAAGAAGCTCTGCCCATATCCCCAGGTATAAGAACCGGTTGCCCCGTGGTTTTGAATTCATGAGGGAGCGATGGATGATGAGCCGGATACGCGCGGGTAGCGCCTTTGCGATGGACACAAACCTTTTGCTGAGACCCGTTTACCATGTGGGTCTCCATTTTGGCTATATTGTGGCAAACGTCGTACAAAAGCCGCAGTTTTAACTCACGAGGCGCCATTCCAAGGGATCTTTCCCATGTTTCCTTTGCAATGCTCATCAGTATTTGGCGGTTGGCAAAAGCAAAGTTCGAAGCGGCGGCCATGGCGCCCATGTATTCACGCGCAGCCGAGGTCCGCAACCTGGCGCATGCAAGTTGCCGGTCCGGCAGCTCGATTCTTTCTGAAGCCATGGACTTGACCATTTTCACAAGAAATTCATCACAAACCTGGTATCCCAGCCCTCTGGAACCGCTGTGAACCATCATGGTCACCTGACCTGGAAATATGCCCCATTTTCCGGTAATGTCAGTATCGTAGATCTCTTCAATATAACCAATCTCCAAAAAATGATTTCCGGAGCCGAGAGTCCCAAGTTGATCTTTGCCGCGCTCGAATGCTCTGTCACTGACCGTTCCGGGGTCGGCATTTTCCAGAGCGCCTCGATCTTCAATTTTGTCAAGATCCGAAGCTTCTCCCATTCCCTGCTGAACAGCCCAACCCGCTCCGTTTTTGAGGACGGAGTTCAATTCTCTTCTATTGAGATGAATTCCGCCCTTTGAGCCCAGGCCGCTCGGTACATTATTGAACAAGGCGTCGACGAGTTCGCGTATTCTCGGCGCGATTATCTCGCGTGTTACGTCTGTGAGCGCCAGGCGAACCCCGCAGTTAATATCGTAACCGACGCCACCCGGAGACACCACGCCTTCATCGAGATCGAAAGCCGCGACTCCTCCTATGGGGAATCCATATCCCCAATGGACATCGGGCATGGCTAAAGAATGCCGTATTATTCCAGGCAGATGGGCCACGTTGTAGACCTGGTCAGGGCTCTCGTCCTTCTCGATGTCAGGGAATATTTTGGCGTCGGTATAAATGAGTCCGGGAACCCTCATTTTTCCAGTTTTCGGAATTTCCCATCGCAATTCATCCAATTGAAGTAATCGATACGGCTTATTGCGGGACATAAAGGACGCCTTTTCTGAAGCATAGGTTTTGTGAAATTAATTTAGTCCCTGGATAGGTATTTGAAAAGTCCGGGTGGTTATCGTGATTTGCTGAACTGGAAATAATAAAACGCTAAAAACAACAGAGCGCTGAAAGCTACGGCCATTGATATTGCCGGTGATTCCGCGTATCGCACGGCGTACTTTGAACCGGCGAACACTACGGCTATAAGCTCGAGGATCAGCGCAATCTTAAGGCCTAAATTCCTCGAATCGAAATAATTCGGAACGACGGCTTCAAGCCGGTCTCTGATCAATAACAAATAAATTATTAGGGCCACAAGTGAGCAACAAATACCACCAACAATATCCAGAGGGAAATGAGCGCCTACAAAAATCCTGGATAAGGCTATCATAACTGCGACAAGCAAAATCCAAATGCGGGTTGGTTTGCTGTCCGTAAAAGAAATTAGCGTGAAAGCGGCGGAAAATGCGTCCGCCGTGTGACCGGACGGAAAAGACCCATATTTCAATAATGGACCCACGATATGCGCTCCGGGGATAACGAGAAAGGGCCGAATGGTTGGAACCAGATGCTTTAGAGACTGAACGAGAATAGCGCCCAATATCATCAGAATTATGCCCATGGCCGGTATTCTTGGATTCACCACAATTAAAGCGCCGAGTATGATTCCCAGAATGAACCCGTCTCCCACTGTCGTGAAAGATAACCAAATGTGATCAGTGGTGGAGAAATTCGCTCCATTGATGATGGAAAAAAGTCGCTGGTTGTAGAAAATTAGCGGCGCCATGATCACAAGCAGTAAAATCAGTATGACGATAAGTTTCTGAGGTGAATAAAACGGAGCGTAATACAGGCGTTCAAATATCGAAGATGATTTTGGCCGAGTATCCGGTTTTAGATTTTTTGATTGAAAGTCCGTGATAAGTCACACCTTTAATTTCCACTTCCTGGAGAGAGGCGCCGCCTTTTTTTCGGCATGTTAGACTGCAATCCAATATGTTGGAAGTGATTGATTTAAACTCAAATACCACAGGGAGTATTCTTTTGGTTTCATGGAAAAATAATATTTCTCTCAACCAATCAATCAGTAACTCTTCAACTATGTTAGCTTCGAGTTTAACATTCAGGACCTCAACTGAACCCGTAAATTCATTATCCGTGAGCGCTTCACTCAAAGCCAACGCGGCATTGGTGAAAAGCTCCGCTAAATCCTTTCCCAGGACCTGCATCCGAATATCGGCGGTATGGTTAATAAAAACCCAACCAGGTCCATTCCGCATTTGAACTCACTCGCATATTGGAATAGCCGAACAAGATCAGAGCGCCTCATCAGAATTTTCATCATCTTCGGATTCTACATCTTCGGAGTCGTCCAGCTCATCAGCTTCGTCGAATTCCTCTTCGATCAACTCCTCCGTCACATCGCCGTTTACTTCTTCGATATCATCATATTCTTTTTCATCTTCGTCGGAAGGCTCGGCCCGAGTTACATCGACCACATGTTCAGATTCATCCATCCGAACGAGCGTTCTACCCATTGTGTTACGCCCAATAATAGAAATTTCGTTCATTCGTAGGCGGATAATCTTGCCCCCGGAAGTTAGTATGAGCAGATGGTCTTCGTCGTCAACTTTTTGCACCGCCACAACATTCCCCAGCTTGGGTGTAGTTTTGATGGTTATGACGCCTTTGCCTCCGCGGCCCTTTACCGGATATTCGCTAAGGCTGGTCCGCTTACCATAGCCGCTCTGCGTGATCGTCAAGAGGGTTCCTGATGAGGCTTCAGTGATTATTTCCATTGAGATGACCGCGTCATCTTCTCTCAAACGAATTCCGGTAACACCCCGAGCCTGACGTCCCATGGCTCTGACTTTGGTTTCATTGAACCGAATGGCCTTACCCTTGGCCGTCGCGATTAAAATATCATCGGTTCCTGAAGAATAATTAACGTCTATCAATTCATCGTCAGGGTCGATGGTCACGGCAATCAGACCGGACAACCTGGGCCGAGAGAATTCTTCAATGGGGGTTTTTTTAACGAACCCCTTTGCCGAAACCATAACCAGATAACCTTGCATACCGAGTTCCTGAAGGGGCAATATTTTGCGTATACGCTCTTCAGGTTCCAATCTGAGTAAGTTTATGATCGCCTTGCCTTTGGCGTATTGCGTCTCTTCGGGAAGCTGGAAGACTCGAATCCAATGGACGCGCCCGCGGTTGGAAAAACAAAGTAAAGTGTCATGACTCGACGCGTAAAGTATCTGATTGACAACATCCTCAGAGCTTAGTTTTGCTCCAATGCGCCCTCTGCCGCCGGGTCTTTGGCTCTTGTATAAACTTTCAGGCACACGTTTGACGTAGCCTTTGGTGGAAAATGTGACGACCATATTTGATCGGGGAATTAGATCCTCATCCAGGGTATCGCCTTCAACGTCTACAATAACCGTGCGTCTGGGGTCTCCAAACTGCTCCTTAATGTGGGTCATCTCGGAGATTATGATATCGAGAATCTTTTGATCGGACGCCAAAATGGATTCCAGTTCCTCGATTCTGGCCAATACTTCTTTGAGTTCTTCAAGGATTTTATCTCGTTCAAGTCCGGTTAGTCTTTGAAGACGCATATCAAGGATTGCCTGGGACTGAATTTGGCTCAAACCGAAAGTATCCATAAGACCCGTGCGGGCTGCAATCGGATTTTCCGAACCCCGGATTAGGGCAATTACTTGATCCAGGTTGTCGAGGGCAATTTTCAAGCCTTCAAGTATATGGGCTCTGTCTTTGGCTCGCGCAAGCTCATATCGAGTTCGCCGAATCACCACCTCTTTGCGGAAGTTGATGAAACTGGAAAGCACCTGCTTAAGACCGCATAGAACGGGTCGGCCATTGTCCACACTTAAAAGTTGAATTCCGAAAGTTGTTTGTAGTTGTGTGAACCGAAAGAGCTGATTGAGCACGACGTCGGCATTTTCGTCTTTTTTGAGCTCGAAAACTACCCGCATGCCCTGCCTGGCGGATTCATCTCTGATGTCGCGAATTCCCGTAATTCTCTTGTCTTTGACCAATTCGGCGACGTTTTCGACCATTCTCGCCTTGTTCATTAAATAGGGTATTTCAGTTACTACTATACGTTGGTAGCCTTTGCCTGCGTCCTCGATTTCGGCCTTGGCCCTCATTTTAATGGAGCCTCGCCCGGTAGTGTATGCGGCTATTGCGCCCTGACGGCCTTGTATAAAACCTCCGGTGGGGAAATCAGGTCCGGGCAAAAACTGCATTAAATCGGCAAGGTCGGCGTCTGGATTATTTATTAAGTGTATTGTGGCGTCGATAGTCTCAGCTAAATTGTGCGGGGGTATATTTGTAGCCATGCCAACGGCTATCCCCTGGGAACCAATTACCAAAAGGACAGGGAAGCCGGCCGGCAGAACGACCGGCTCTTCCTGAGTATTATCGTAATTTGCGGTAAAATCTACAGTTTCTTTATCGAGATCTTCCAGAAGCGCCTGTGTAATCTTAGCCATACGCACTTCCGTGTACCGCATGGCCGCCGGAGCGTCTCCATCAACGCTTCCAAAGTTTCCTTGCCCATCCACAAATGGGTAACGCATGGAGAAAGGTTGCGCCATTCGGACCAGGGAGTCATAAACCGCCGTGTCCCCGTGCGGGTGATACTGACCAATCACGTCACCGACAACGCGGGCCGCTTTTCTGTATGCGCGATTCCAATAATTGCCGGCCCTGTACATTGCGTACAAGATTCGTCTATGGACCGGCTTTAAGCCGTCCCGCATGTCAGGCAAAGCTCTACCCACAATTACGCTCATGGCATAATCCAGGTAGGACTTCTGAATCTCTTCTTCAATCCCTACAACTATTTTTTCCTGCGTCGCAGCCAATAGCTTATCCTCTCTTGCCTACGAGCCTGGGTTTAATGTCATTCCCTTTGTGAGAATTCTCCGAGGGTCCGATATCATTCCGTCCCGTTTTTTAGCCCATGAAATCTGAAAACTTCGGGCGGGATAATATCACTTTTAGCGCTTTGATTCAACCGGCGACGGCGCAATGAAATCAGAATTGACGCATGGAGGTTACGGTTAAATGATTGCGTTTCAATCGAGCCCATCAAACATCCGAGACTCGCCCA
>JBBSBY010000056.1:0-23200 GCA_038250835.1 Desulfomonilales bacterium
GAAATGGTAATGCCCGGTGACAACGTATCGCTGGAAGGCAAACTGATCACCCCCATCGCCATGGAAAAAGAACTCCGTTTCGCCATTCGGGAAGGCGGTCGAACGGTCGGCGCCGGAGTTATTTCGGAAGTTATTGAGTAATGGACGCCGGTTAACTGAAAGGTTTTAGACCATGGATATGCAGACTCTGAAAATTAGAATTAGGCTAAAGGCCTACGATCATAAGCTCCTGGATCAATCAGCGGCGGAGATAGTGGATACCGCCTGGAAAACCGGGGCAAAGGTTGCGGGTCCGATCCCTCTGCCGACCAGAATCCATAAGTATACTGTTTTAAGATCCCCGCACATCGACAAAAAATCCCGGGAACAGTTTGAGATTCGAGTACACAAGCGCTTACTGGATATTCTCGAGCCGACTCAGCAAACTCTCGACGCCTTGATGAAACTGGATCTCTCCCCTGGTGTGGATGTGGAGATCAAGGCGTAACTCCCGGATCACGAGGAACGGATATGGTTCAAGGAATAATAGGCAGAAAACTGGGCATGGTCCAAATTTTTGATGAATCCGGTCACGCCTTCGGCGTCACCGTTGTTCAGGCCGGTCCATGCACGGTAATACGTAAACAGAACGAATCTCGCGTGCAGTTGGGATTTGAACCGGCTAAAGAAAAACACTTGAACAAGCCCGCTTTGGGTCAGTTCAAGAAGGCCGGCGTAAGCCCCTTTAGATTCCTTAAAGAATTTAAATCTGAAGAGAATTCCGTAGAGGTTGGTCAAGAAGTGCGGGCGGACATATTCAGCAAGGGCGATCTCCTCAAAGTCGTCGGAACCAGTAAAGGTAAAGGCTTTGCCGGTGTAATCAAGCGACACAACTTTGGTGGCGGTAAAGATACGCATGGGTCCAGATCTCACAGAATTCCAGGCTCCGTCGGCCAATGCGCATGGCCCTCAAGAATCTTTAAAGGCAAAAAAATGCCGGGTCGTTTGGGCGGTGTCCAAGTGACAGCCCCAACAGTTCAGGTCGTGGATGTTCGCGCTGAGGACAACCTCCTGTTTGTGAGAGGACCGATTCCCGGTCCCAACGGCGGAATTGTTTTTATAAGGAAACGCTGATGGCTGCAGTTGATGTAATCAATCTAAAGGGCGACAAGGTAGACTCCATCGAATTGAGTGACGCAATCTTCAATTCCGAAATTAAAGATCACCTTGTGCAGCAAGTGGTCGTATGGCAATTGGCTAAGAGACGAGCAGGCACGGCTTCCACCAAGACAAGGCGCCAGGTTCGAGGAGGCGGCAAAAAACCCTGGAAACAAAAAGGGACGGGTAGAGCTCGAGCGGGCACCAATCGATCCCCGATTTGGACCGGAGGTGGAACCGTTTTTGGGCCTCATCCCAGATCGTATGCTTTTTCTCTTCCTAAAAAAGTCAGAATGGCGGCACTCAGGTCTGTGTTAAGCGCAAAACTTCAGAACGCCCAGCTCATGGTTTTGGACAAGATGGAGTTGGAGGAGCCGAAAACCAAGTTGTTCGTCGATGCTCTAACGACGCTGGGTCTAAACGATCACAAAGCCATGTTCATTACTGCCGAAAAAGATCAGCTACTTAACAGATCGTCCCGGAATTTATACAAAGTTTTGGTTCTTCCCACTGAAGGAATGAATGTTTACGATCTACTCCGCTTTGAGAAACTCGTGGTCTTAAGGGACGCCGTAGCGAAAATCCATGAGAGGTTGGGATGAACCTGGAACACTATAGAATAATTCGCCGGCCTTTAATTACCGAGAAAGGCTCGACTCTCAAGGATGAGAATAATCAGCTCGTTTTTGAGGTAGATCCTAAATCAAATAAATCTGAGATCAAGAAAGCCGTAGAGAAGCTTTTTAAGGTTACTGTTTTAGAGGTCAAAACCCAAAACAGACTTGGTAAACGCAAAAGACTTGGACGATCGGTTGGCCGACGTAAGAACTGGAAGAAGGCGATTGTCACCCTAAAGACCGGCAGTCGTGTGGATTTTTTTGAAGGCGTTTAACGGCGCCGGTCTGCTAAAGGCTGCTAAATAGGAAGATTATAGAGCTTAAACCCCCAAAGGGGCCGAGGACTCGACATGGCTATTAAAAAATATAAACCGACTTCACCTGGAGTAAGGCACAAGACAAGCCACTCTTTTGACGAGATTACTACCGATCAGCCGCACAAGCCCTTGACTTCCGGTGTTAGAAAAAACGGCGGCAGGAATAGTTACGGCAGGCTTACCGTTCGTCATCGTGGCGGCGGCCATAAAAGACTTTACCGGGCAATCGACTGGAAGAGAGATAAATATGAGGTTCCCGGAAAGGTCGTCAGTATAGAGTATGATCCGAATAGAACCGCTCGGATTGCCTTAATAAGCTATCTAGACGGCGAAAAACGATACATATTATGGCCTGTAGCCCTTAAAGTCGGCGACGCCATTGTGTCCGGTGATAAGGTCGATATCAAGCCCGGTAATTGTTTGCCTCTCAAGAATATTCCCATGGGCACGATGGTGCACAATGTGGAGATGAAGATAGGAAAAGGGGGGCAGTTGATCCGCTCGGCAGGCGGTTACGGCCAATTAATGGCCAAAGAAAAAGGATATGCTCAAATAAAACTGCCGTCCGGCGAAGTCAGAATGGTCCTTGATCGATGTCGTGCAACTATCGGCCAATTGGGTAATTTGGAACACGAAAACATTTCTCTGGGTAAAGCCGGACGCACAAGACACCTGGGCCTTAGACCTAAAGTGCGTGGCGTAGTTATGAATCCGGTCGACCATCCGCACGGCGGCGGCGAAGGTAGAACATCCGGCGGACGTAATCCGGTTACTCCTTGGGGTATTCCCACAAAAGGTTACAAGACGCGTTCCAGAAGGAAGACTTCGAATAAATTTATCGTGAAACGAAGGAAGTAAGAAATGCCCCGATCAGTTCACAAAGGTCCGTTCGTGGATGACCACGTACTGGAAAAGGTCAATCAGGCAAGAGATACCGGGTCACGAAAAGTTATTCAGACTTGGTCGAGGCGATCTACAATTATTCCAGATATGGTGGGCCTCACGTTTGCCGTCCACAACGGAAAAAAGTTTATTCCCGTTTTCGTGACGGAGAACATGGTTGGCCATAAGCTGGGTGAGTTTTCACCCACTCGAACTTTCCATGGACACGCCGGTGATAGGAAGTCGAAGAAGGGGAGAAAGTAATGGAATGGCAATCTACCCTTAAACACGCCCATATTTCAGCGCGAAAGGCGAGACTTGTCGCTGATGTTGTTCGGGGCATGCCTGTGGCGCACGCAATCGCCACATTGCAATTCACGCCGAAAAAGGCCGCTCTCCTTATTCGTAAAGTAGTGCAGTCAGCCCTTGGAAACGCTTCTCAGTCGAGCGGTGTTGATGAAGACAAGTTGTATATAAACAGGATTACCGTGGACGAAGGTCCGACTGCGAAACGCTGGAGTCCCCGAGCAATGGGCCGAGCGACGCGAATAAGAAAACGCACCAGTCATATTAGTGTAGCCGTAAAAGAATTATCTTAACGGAGCCCGATTTTAAAAAACGGGTTTCCCCGTCACTCACCCCGAGGAGGGTTATTTTGGGACAGAAGGTTCACCCGCACGGATTTCGCCTCGGTATTACCCGCACCTGGGATTCCAGATGGTATTCCCAAAGAGAGTACGGGGATTTCCTGATCGAGGATTTAAAGCTTCGCGATTATGTAAAAAATCGACTATCTCAAGCCGGCATCTCTAAGATCGAAATTGAGAGAGCCGCAGGTAAGATCAGGCTGGTAATATATACGGCACGCCCCGGAATAGTCATTGGCCCCAAGGGTTCGGAGATCGAGAAGCTGCGTCGCGAACTGCTTAGGATAACCGATAGAGAAGTCATTGTCGATATCAAGGAGATCCGAAAACCGGAAATCGATGCCCAACTGGTGGCGGAAAATATTGCGCAACAACTTGAAAGACGTATTGCTTTTCGTCGCGCAATGAAAAAGGCCGTTACCAGCGCTCTTAAATCCGGCGCGAAGGGTATTCGTATTGCCACCGCGGGCAGACTCGGTGGAGCGGAAATGGCGAGACGGGAATGGTACAGAGAAGGTCGAGTCCCGCTGCACACTTTGAGGGCCGATATCGATTACGGTTTCGCTCAGGCCGCAACTACTTACGGGGTCATAGGCGTAAAGGTCTGGATCTTCAAGGGTGAGTTGATCAAGAACGTTACGGAGAAGTAGAATGCTTGCGCCCAAGAAGGTAAAACATAGAAAGGTCCAAAAGGGCCGTATGAGAGGCCGTCCCCTGAGCGGCACGCGAGTGTCTTTCGGCGAATTCGGACTCATGGCGTTGGCCCCGGGTTGGATAACTTCGAGGCAAATCGAAGCCGCTCGTATAGCAATGACCCGTCATGTGAAGAGAGGCGGCAAGATTTGGATTCGCGTATTTCCCGATAAACCCATTACCAAGAAGCCTGCTGAGACTCGTATGGGTAAAGGCAAGGGGTCACCCGAAGAATGGGTAGCGGTGATTAAACCTGGGCGCATAATGTACGAAATGGAAGGCGTTTCCCTGGAAGTTGCGGAAGAGGCGTTCCGACTTGCAGCAAGAAAGCTCCCCATTAAAACCAGGTTTGTGACCCGCGAGGAGTTGGCATGAAGCTTAAGGAACTGAAAGAATTATCCGTCGAAGAATTGGCGAACAAAGAACGAGAGATTCGAGAAGAAGAGTTCAAGCTTCGATTCAAGCACGCTACGGGGCAACTTGATAAAACGGACCGCCTCAGACATCTTCGCCGTGATATAGCTCGGGTGAAGACCATAATTCGAGAAAAGGGGGCGTCTAAATGACGAACTCCTCGGAAGAAAGAAAACAACGGAAAGTTCGGACCGGTGTAGTGATCAGCAACAAGATGGACAAAACCGTTGTGGTGGAAGTGAGCCGAACGGTTCTGCACCCGGTGTACAAAAAATTTATCCGGCGCAGGAAGCGATTCATGGCTCATGATGAAACCAACGTATGCCGCATAGGCGACGAGGTTATGATCGTTGAAACTAAACCTCTTAGTAGGCATAAGAACTGGCGCGTGCGGAAGGTCGTTAGAGAGGCTGCTCTGCCCGGAGGTGGAGTATGATCCAACAACAGACCCGCATGGATGTCGCCGACAATTCGGGCGCAAAAGAGCTTTTTTGCATTAAGGTGCTTGGCGGAACTCGAAGAAAATACGCCAGCGTGGGAGATGTCGTAGTAGTCTCCGTTAAGGAAGCGATCCCGAATTCAAAAGTTAAAAAGGGCGAAGTCCATAAGGCCGTGGTAGTCAGAACCCGGCGAGCCGTGCGTAGAACTGACGGTTCTTACATAAGGTTCGACGACAATTCCGCAGTGCTGATTAATAATCAAATGGAACCCATCGGAACTCGTATTTTCGGACCGGTGGCCCGTGAACTGAGGGCCAAGAAATTCATGAAAATCGTGTCTTTGGCCCCAGAGGTTCTTTAGCATGAATCGTATAAAGAAGAACGACAAGGTTAAGGTTCTCTCCGGCAAGGAAAAGGGCCGACAAGGAAAGGTGCTTAAAATATTCCTTGATAAACAAACAGCGCTTGTGGAACGTCTTAACATGATTAAGCGTCACACCAGAGCCGGCGGCGGCGCCGGGCAGCAGGGCGGTATCATCGAAAAAGAGGCGCCCATTAAGCTGAACAAATTAATCGTAGTTTGCCCCAAATGCAGTAAAGCATCGAGGATTGGAGTCAATGTGCTGGATGACGGCTCCAGATCGAGATACTGTAAAAAGTGCAACGAACAGTTAGACTAAAGGTAGAATATCATGGCGTCTCGTCTGAAAGAATATTACGCAAAATCGGTAATTCCGGCGCTTACGGAACATTTCAAATATACTAATCCCATGCAGGTTCCTACTTTAGAAAAAGTAGTCGTAAACATGGGACTTGGCGAGGCCATTCAAAATCCAAAAGTGTTGGAAAGCGCTCAACAGGAAATGGCCACAATTACTGGTCAGCAGCCGGTATTTCGCAAGGCTCGTAAGTCCATTGCCTCTTTTAAATTAAGAGAAGGGATGACCATTGGATGTAAAGTGACTTTGCGTAGAGACAATATGTTCCATTTCCTGGACAAGCTAATCAGCATAGCCTTACCCAGAGTCCGAGACTTCAGGGGAGTCAATCCCAAGGGTTTTGACGGTCGTGGTAATTTCTCCATGGGCATTCGAGAACAGATAATCTTCCCTGAGATCAATTATGACAGGATAGAGAAGATTCGTGGCATGAATATTACAATTGTTACCACCGCGAGCACGGATGAAGAGGCTCGGGAGTTATTAGCTAATCTCGGCATGCCGTTTCGTAAGTAAGCCAAAAGGAGCCGGCAATGGCAAAGCTATCTATGATCGTGAAGGCCGAAAGGCCTCAGAAGTTCGCCGTCAGGCAGTATAATCGTTGTCAGATTTGCGGGCGGCCCAGAGCTTATTACCGAAAATTCCATTTATGCCGGATCTGCTTGCGCAACGAGGCTCTCAGAGGCAATATTCCGGGAATGGTCAAATCGAGTTGGTAGGAGATTTTCAATGAGCATGACGGATCCTGTTGCAGACATGCTGACCCGCATACGTAACGCCAGACAAGGTCGCAAAGAACAAGTGACTGTGCCTGCTTCCAACCTTAAAATTGGTGTCGCCCAAATTATGAAGGAAGAAGGCTATATCAAGAAATACAAAGTGATTCGATCCGCCAAAAACAAACAGGGCGTGCTCAAAATCACCCTCCGCTTCGATGATGAGACCCAGTGTGTTATCGAAGGGCTCAACCGAGTTTCAAAGCCCGGCAGAAGAGTTTATGTAGGACATGATCATAACATCAAGAGCCACGGCGGCGTTGGAATGTTGATTCTGTCCACATCAAAAGGGGTTATGACCGACAAAGAAGCCCGCCGCCTTCGAATAGGCGGAGAAGTGCTTTGCAGTATTTGGTAATGGAATTCATGAGGAGCTTCACTAATGTCTAGAATAGGGAAAGCCCCCATAGCTCTGCCTGAGCAGGTGAAGGTGAACTATCAGCACCCGGATTTACAGGTCGAAGGCCCCAAAGGTTCCCTGAATCTGAAGGTGAACGATCATGTAAAACTCGAGATGGAAGAGGCCGAGCTCAAGGTTTTGGCTTCCGATCAGCAGCGCAAAAGTAGAGCAATGCACGGCTTAATGCGTAGCCTTATACAGAATATGGTCACCGGAGTTACTACCGGGTTTACAAAGACTCTCGAAATTCAGGGCGTTGGATATCGCGCAGAAGCCGGGAGTGGAACATTGACATTGAACGTGGGATATTCCAATCCGGTCGTAATGTCCGTTCCTGAAGGGCTCACGGTTGAGGTGGAACGAAACGTATTAATTCACGTCCGCGGCATCGATAAACAAAGAGTTGGGGAACTGGCCGCCAGAATTCGTATGGTTCGCAAACCCGAGCCGTACAGAGGCAAAGGTATTCGATACTTAGGTGAACAGGTGCGTCGCAAGGTAGGCAAGGCCGGCGGCAAGTAATCCGGCATTTCGAGATTCAGGTTCAGGGGAATATTGACATGTCTGACGCAAGTTCAAAAGTGGCTTCAAGAAGAAAGAGGACCAGAAGAATACGATCTCAGATTGCCGGGAATACTCAGCGGCATCGGCTAACCGTATTTCGCTCGAACAAGAATATTTATGCTCAGATTATCGATGATATTAGAGGCATAACTCTGGTCCAGGCTTCCACGATGGATAAAGACTTTAGCACTAAGAGCGATGCTCCATTTAACAAGGATGTCGCTAGAGAAGTCGGTAAAAGACTGGCCGCAAGAGCGAAAGAAAAAAATATTGATAAGGTTGTGTTTGACAGAGGCCCCTACCTTTACCACGGAAAAGTTAAAGCTTTGGCCGATGGGGCCCGCGAGAGCGGACTTGAGTTTTAATAGCAAAGGAGGAAGAGCGCTTGTTTGGTAGATCCGATATGGCTTCTGAAGGGGAACTCAAAGATCGCGTAGTGCATCTTAGCCGTGTGGCTAAAGTCGTCAAAGGCGGTAGAAGATTCTCTTTTAGCGCAGTAGTTGTGGTAGGCGACGGACAGGGGCGTGTCGGATTTGGTCTAGGCAAGGCCAATGAGGTCCCTGAAGCTATTAGAAAAGGTGTCGAACGCGCAAAAGCTTCTATGATCGAAGTGCCTATAGTCAACGGCACTGTTCCCCATGAAATCATCGGGGATTATGGGGCGGCCAAAGTCCTACTCAAACCTGCGGGTTCAGGAACGGGCGTTATCGCCGGCGGCGCCGTCCGCGCGGTCATGGAATCCGTCGGAATCAAAGATATTTTGACGAAATGTATTGGCACCAATAATCCTCACAATGTCGTAAAGGCTACCTTTGCGGGGCTAAAAGGCCTACGGACCCATCAGCAAGTCGCGAAAAAGCTCGGAAAGCTTGGTTTATCCGAGGATGAGACCGAACGAGGAGAGGAGATCGCGACAAATGCTTAAGGTGACTCTGAAGAGAAGCTTAATTAAATCAAGTAAAAGCCAGAAAGACACTGTCGCCGGGCTTGGGCTTAGAAAAATTAATTCGAGTCGAGTGGTGCAGGACACTCCCGAAATTCGGGGAATGCTCACCAAAGTGGCTCATCTTGTCCAAGTTGAGAAATCGGCTGAGTCGTTTAGCTAATATCTGGAGATTATCATGGATCTTTCGAATCTAGTTTCGCCGCCCTCAAATAAAAAACGCAAGCGGATTGGGCGGGGCGAGTCCTCTAATTGGGGAAAAACAGCCGGCAAGGGCCATAAGGGTCAGAAAGCTCGATCCGGCGGTAAAGTGTCTCCGGGATTCGAGGGCGGGCAGATGCCGCTCCAGAGACGTCTACCAAAAAGAGGTTTCACCAATATTTTTAGGATACAGTACAACATTTTAAATCTGAAGGATTTGGCGCGACTCGAAACCGGGACTGAAGTAACTCCTGAGTTGTTGCGGGATAAGGGTCTGATCAAGCGAAAAGGGCCCGTAAAGATACTTGCCGACGGCGAAGTGACGGGCGCCTACACCATCAAAGTGGACGGCATCAGCTCTAAAGCACGATCAAAAATCGAAGCTGCCGGCGGTAAAGTTGAAGATCTGTAAAGACCCGTCGCTCGGACAAAATAGGAGATTTCCGTCGTGATAGGTTCTATCGGCACAATAGCTAAAATTCCAGAGCTGAAGCGCAGAGTGATTTTTACCTTACTCATGCTTCTTGTCTATAGGCTTGGCGTATACATTCCCACACCGGGCATAAATACCGCCATGCTCAAGGAATTTTTCAGTCAGCGGCAGCAGACCTTGTTCGGCGTGATCGATATGTTTACCGGTGGAGCTATGGAAAATTTTTCCGTTTTCTCCCTCGGTATTATGCCCTACATTAGCGCATCAATCATTCTTCAGTTGCTCACAGTGGTTATTCCGCACTTGGAGCGTCTCTCTAAAGAGGGTGACGCCGGTCGTAAGAAAATCACTCAATACACCAGGTACGGAACCGTAGCTCTTTCATTGATACAGGGCATGGGAATCAGCATCGGATTGGCGAAATCCGAAAACATGGTTTATATGCCCCCGGGATTGTTTGTTGTTCTTTCTATGATTACTTTGACGGCCGGCACCGCCTTTATCATGTGGTTGGGTGAACAAATCACGGAACGCGGAATTGGAAACGGGATTTCCTTAATCATCTTTGCAGGTATAGTAGCGAGGATGCCGTCCGCCATCGGCAGCACTGTTACTCTGGTGCAAACCGGTGAAATGGGGTTCCTTTATTTACTGCTGATGCTGGTGATCATGATCGCGGTAGTTGCCATAATCGTGTTCGTCGAACGCGGGCAAAGGCGAATTCCGGTGCAATATGCAAAACGGGTGGTTGGTCGGCGGGTATATGGAGGCCAGACTACTCACTTGCCCCTGAAGGTCAATACGGCAGGAGTTATCCCGCCGATTTTCGCTTCATCATTGATTATTTTTCCGGCCACAATTGCTCAGTTTCTCAACGTGCCGGGGCTTACCGCTGTGACCAATTGGCTGAGACCGGGAACCGGCGTTTACGAGCTTATCTATGTGGCTCTCATTGTATTTTTCTGTTATTTCTACACGGCGGTAACGTTCAATCCCGTGGATGTGGCCGAAAATATGAAAAAGTACGGCGGTTATATTCCCGGGATACGACCTGGTAAGAAAACGTCGCAATATATAGACAAGGTGCTCACAAGAATCACACTTGGTGGGGCAATTTACGTTTCAATCGTGTGTGTTCTTCCTTCGATCCTTATCGCCAAGTTCAATGCGCCCTTCTATTTCGGCGGAACCTCCTTATTGATTGTAGTGGGGGTGGCCCTGGATACGCTGACGCAGATCGAATCCCATATGATTCAGCGGCACTACGAAGGGTTTATACGAAGTGGCCGAATTAAGGGCAGAAGATAACTCTCCGAAAACAGGAAGGTAGCATGAGAATCATTTTATTAGGAGGACCGGGTTCCGGCAAGGGCACTCAGGCAAAAAAGTTGACCGAGAAATACAACATTCCTCAGATTTCGACTGGTGACATCTTCCGAGCTGCTATGAAGGAAGGGACACCCATGGGGCTCAAAGCCAAAACCTACATGGACAAAGGTGAATTAGTGCCCGATGACGTGGTTATTGGTGTCGTCGAAGAGAGACTCACCAAACCTGATTTAGCTAAAGGTTACATGCTCGACGGTTTCCCCAGAACTCTGGCTCAGGCACAAGCTTTGGACAAGATACTCGAAAAGCAAGGCAAGAATATAGATTACGCGATTCTTGTCGATGTTCCGGACGAAGACCTTGTCGGCAGACTTTCCGGCCGCAGAACGTGTAAGAACTCGGATTGCGGTAAAATGTATCACGTCATGTTCAATCCGTCGAAACAAGCCGACATTTGTGACACTTGCGGCGGCGAACTATATCAGAGGGCCGACGACAACGAGACTACAATTCGCGAAAGATTATCCGTTTACAATAGTCAAACCGCTCCTTTAATCGAGTTTTACGAGAAAAAAGGATTGCTTCGCCGAGTTAAAGGTGTTGGACAAATCGATGATATTTTCGGATCAATCCAGAACATCTTAGGTTAGTTCGGTTCCGTTCGGCGACAACAGGAGGGCCCGGTGAAAGTTAGGGCATCGATAAAAAAAATTTGCGATAAGTGCAAAATTATTAAACGTAAAGGTATAGTAAGGGTTATTTGTGAAAACCCTAAACATAAACAACGTCAGGGTTAAACCCTGCCAACTATGATTCATCGCCAGGAGGAAGATCGTGGCGCGTATTGCAGGAATTGACCTTCCCAAAAACAAGCGCATGGAAGTTGCGCTGACATACATTTACGGCATTGGACGAGCAACCTCAAAGCAAATACTCGAGGAAATCGGCCTCGATCCAAGTATGAATTCCGATCAGTTAACCGAGGTTGACGTAGCTAAAATTCGTGAAGTGCTTGATCGCTCTTTGAAAGTGGAAGGCGACCTGCGTCGAGAAATTTCCATGAATATCAAAAGACTCATGGATCTCGGCTGTTACAGAGGCTTACGCCACCGTCGCGGACTGCCGGTTCACGGGCAAAGAACCCATACTAACGCAAGGACCCGTAAAGGTCCGCGCAAGATGCAGATCGGCAAGCGCAAATAGCTTGTACGGCGTCGACCAAATGCCGGCGCCTGCGCTGAGATTATGCAATGCCCCCAATGGGGAGCTATCTTTCACGGAGAATTAAATGCCAAAAAGGCGAGCGGTTCGCAAGAAGAAGGAAAGAAGAAATATTCCACGAGGAGTGGCTCATATCCAGTCGACCTTTAATAATACCATCATTACCATCACGGATATTGATGGAAACGTCGTAGCCTGGTCTTCGGCCGGCGTGCAAGGTTTTAAAGGCTCGCGGAAATCTACACCGTTTGCGGCGCAGCTCGCCGCTGAGGATGCGGCCAGAAAAGCCCAGGACCAGGGCATGAGAAGTGTGGAAGTGCTCATAAAAGGTCCGGGAGCGGGCCGGGAAGCGGCTCTGAGATCCTTACAAGCCGCCGGATTCCAAATCACTCTGATTAAGGATGTGACGCCTATTCCGCATAACGGTTGTAGGCCGCCAAAGAGACGACGTGTATAACGATAAAGCCGGCAGGTTTTAGCAAAGGAGAAGGGGTTGGCACGTTACAGAGAATCAGTCTGTCGATTCTGCCGCAGGGAAACAAGTAAGTTGTTTCTTAAGGGCGATCGTTGTTTTTCCGATAAATGCTCAGTAGAAAGAAGAAATTATCCGCCCGGACAGCATGGTCAAGGTAGAGTCAAACACACCGACTATGGCGTCCAACTTCGGGAGAAACAAAAAGTTAGGCGAATTTATGGAGTCCTCGAGAAACAGTTTCGCGCATATATTCATCTAGCGGAGCGCCGCAGAGGTGTTACCGGGGAAAACCTTTTGCTGTTGCTTGAATCTCGTTTAGACAACATGGTTTACCGAATGGGATTCGCTTCATCGAGAGCCGAATCCAGACAGTTAGTTACACATGGACACGTGTTCGTCAATGGACGCAATGTCAACATCGCTTCCTATAGAACAAAACCGGGATCAGTTATCGAGATCCAGGAGAAGAGCCGCAACATCCCCAATGTGAAGGAGTCGATTGAAACCGTGAGCCGGCGGGGCATCCCCACCTGGCTCGAAGTTGATCCGGCTAATTTCAAGGGTGTCGTGAAGACTATGCCTACTCGAGAAGATCTGCCCCCGACTATAAGAGAACAGCTCATAGTCGAGTTCTACTCGAGGTAAGGCGGTTATACTCGGAGTGCTGAACACGGAATATACCACCGGCATCTTATACCGATCCCTGAAATGTGGTTATCATGGAGAGGGCCGGAGCGGTCTGTCTCAGGCACAGAGAATAGTCACACCATTTTGCTTCTGCAAAGTGGCGCGAATTTTAATGGAAGTGTCTTCAGATCCGAACAGGATCTTCGATAATAAAGAGGGAAGCCATGAATGACACAGGGCAAACCCTAATGAGACGAAATTGGACGGAACTGATCCGCCCTCGTCGCATGGAGGTCGAAGAGGCCACACATACACCTTTCTTTGGGAAATTTGTTTGTGAGCCTTTAGAGAGGGGATACGGAATTACCCTCGGCAATTCATTGCGACGCGTCCTTTTGTCTTCTTTACAGGGCGCAGCTATAACATCCGTCAAAATTGACGGTGTGCTCCATGAATTTACTACAATTCCCGGCGTGAAAGAGGATGTTACGGATTTAATCCTCAATCTGAAAAAAGTTAATTTGCGCCTTTATACCCAAAATCCCAAAGTCCTGCGACTCGAAGTTGCGGGTGAAGGTGAGATTCGAGCATCGGATCTTATTACGGACGATACCGTCGAGGTAATCAACCCGGACCAGCTCATTGCAACTCTCTCTAAAGAGGGCAAGCTTTCAATGAGTATGACTGTGGAGTGGGGCAAGGGATACGTCCCCGCTGAACTTAATAAAAAAGAAGATGATCCGATCGGCACTTTAGCTTTGGACGCCGTTTTTTCACCCATAAGAAAAGTGAGCTATAAAATAACAAATGCTCGTGTTGGTCGGCGCACGGATTACGATAAACTGACCATGGAGATATGGACCAATGGAACCGTTTTGCCTGAGGACGCTTTGGCACAAGCTGCAAAGATGCTCAGGGAGCAATTTCTAGTTTTTCTAAATTTTGAAGAAGAGGAAAAGCCGGTCCACGAGGAGCCGACTCTAAGGCAGCCTGAAATTAATGAAAACCTATATCGCAGCGTAAACGAGCTCGAACTCAGTGTTCGTTCCGCAAATTGCCTGAAGAACGCCGATATCAAATTTATCGGTGAGCTCGTGCAGAAGACCGAAGGCGATATGTTGAAAACTAAAAATTTTGGTCGAAAATCTTTAAATGAAATCAAAGAAATTCTTGCCGATATGGATCTACACCTTGGTATGAGCATACCGAACTTCCCTGAGAGGGAAGAGCTTGAGCGCATGCGCCAAGAAACCGAAACCACCTTCATCGGCGAATAGTTCTCTGGAGTTTTTACATGCGGCACAGGAAAGCAAAAGCTAAATTAGGAATGCGAACCGCTCATCGTGAGGCCATGCTGAGAAATATGGTTACCTCGCTTTTGGAATATGAGAGCATAACCACGACGGACGCTCGAGCTAAGGTTATACGTGGTCTTGCGGACAAAATGATAACTCTCGGCAAAAGGGGTGACTTGCACGCCAGACGGCAAGCAATGCAGGTGATTCGTTCAAAGAAAGTCGCTCAGATTTTGTTCGATGATATTGCCCCAAGGTTCGCTAATCGTGAAGGCGGGTATGTGCGAGTAGTGAAAAAGGGTTATAGAGCCGGGGATTGCGCTTCCATGTCGCTGGTGGAATTGGTCCAAAAGAAACCTCGGGAAGAGTCGTCCAAGGAAGGCAAGGGGGGCCTGCGGGACAAGATAACCGGCGCATTCAAGAGCAAATCAAAGTAATCGATATATAATAGATTTTAGAAGATTGAAAAGGACGCCTCGGCGTCCTTTGTGTTTTTTGAACTAGCTCGATTTATTCCCTTGATGAAAATCGTGGTAGCCATATCCATAAGAACCGCCATAGCCATACCCGTAACCACTCCAAGCAAATTACCCGGCTGCGCAGCACTGATTCTTTTGCTTGTTTAAGAGCCTCCACGGAAGCCTCCCTACGGAACACCTGCAATGATCGCCTTCGATAAAGGTCCTGCGCTGGAAATGTCAGAAACGGTTTATATTAAACGGCTACCTGGTAACATCACTAGATCAAGCCGTAGCGGTTTCATGAGCTTTGCCCGATTTTCCGCGTGTAGGAACATACAATCTATATTATAATAATGCCGTCCACACTGGACGGCTACCAACAAATCATCCACTTACCAATGACCACTCAACGGAATTTTATTAGGGGTATTTTGCGACCTCGTCCCTATTTCGAAAAAGGAATTTCCTTTCTTCAATCTATCGATTGTCCAATTTAGGAGGCACATGTAATGGCAAAGAATACCATCCTGGCAGTTTTGACGCTTGCTCTGTGTATCGGTTCGACACTACCGGCATACTCTGAAATCCAAATTGGCGTTCTGGCGCTCAGAGGGATTGATGAGGCGGACAAGAGCTGGTCGCCGTTGGGAAAATACCTTACGTCCAAAATGGGTCAACAAGTCAAATTCATACCCACGGCTTTCGTTGAAATGATGTTTTTCTGCAGGGACCACCCTGAAGCGTTCATCATTGCGAATCCTTCATTTTTCATTAAAGCAAAGGTCAAATATCATGCTGAGCCGGTGTTGACGCTGAATATGAAGAAAGGGGGCGATTCCTTTGGTGGGGTCATAATCTCAAAAAAAGGTTCCGGTATAGAAAAGCTGAATGACATTAAACAGAAAAACCTGATTTGCGCAAAATTCTCATCAGCCGGTGGGTGGCATTACCAAAAGGCAGTCATGCTGGAAAACGGGATTCACCCGGAGAAAGATTGCAAAACCCTAACCGAAGCGGTAACCCATGACGGCGTTGTTTTCGCGATTTATGACGGGAAAGCGGATGTGGGGACTTTAAGGACGGGTATTCTTGAAAACATGGCGGGCGCCGCCAAAATAAACCTGAGTGACTTTGTCATCATCCACCCCATGAAGCACCCGGGTTTCAACCTTGTGTGCAGCACACCTTTGTACCCCGAATGGCCTTTGGCAAAACTTAGCAAAACTCCGCCGAACACGGTGGCGGCGTTAAAAGCCGAGCTTAAGGCTATACCGGCAGGACACTACTCTCTGGCGACGAATCGAGTTGAAACATTCATAGATCCTCTAGATTACACTCCGGTGGAAAACATGATGAAGCTTCTAAAGATCGATCCGTTTCGGAGGTAGGGAGAATTCTGATTAGAGCTTTTCAGTATCTTCCAAAATGTTGCAAGGATCCATGTCGTCGCGGATACCAAATCTGGTAAGCGCAAAATCGTATTTTACCGGATCGCCGGGCTCAAACATCTTGAATGATCCGGTAACTTCACAGGCTGCTTTTAAATTGGCCTGCTTTCTATTTGTGAGTCCAAGCATCAGACTGATTCGATGCATATGCACATCCATCGGCACAAGGAGTTGGGACGCCTTAATTCCGGTCCAGCCACCGGGGTCAACGTCATCTTGCCGGACCATCCACCTGAGGTATAAATTCAGTCGTTTGCAGGCGCTTCCCATTTGCGGGTGCGGGAGCAGGCTTGACTTGGGACCGGGTAAATCAGCATTGATTACCGACACAAACGCGCACAAGGCCGGCACGATGTTTTCATGATTTTCATCGTAAGACCTCATGAATAAAGCCTCCAGTGAGCCGCATTCCTGGAGCGCCGATTTAATCCCTATAAGCAATGAACAAAGTTCATTTTCAGTAGTGAATCGATATTTAAAGCCACGACAATCTCGGGCAATGGAACTGCGTGAGCGCTTTTCAAAATATGCCCTCGGCGCGCGCATAACTTTCAGCACCGAATCAACCGTCTTGAGAATTTGTTTAACACTGCCGTAAGCAAGGCAAGAAGCTATTAGTCCAACTATTTCCCGATCAGTCGGGTCCGGATAATTATACAAAAACTCCAAAGGGTCGGGATGAACAAACTCACGCTTATTATATTTTGAATACAATAGGCTGAGGCGTGATGAAGTAATGCAGGGATTCATATATTTGCATTCCCACCAAGAATAAAAAAATACAGATTCTTGAAAGTAATTACGGATACGACGATAATTTCTTTAACAGTCGGCTATCCGAGTTAAGTAAAGCTAGAGCTTAGTCATGCATTCAGAGCTTATCATCGCTGGGAAGACGGGTCAGAGGCTTTATTCGACTGAACTATCGAGAAATCCTACAGCCATGGGAGTCGATTTAACCGCTGCATTGCTATAGCCTCCGCAAACCTTGCGATAGGTCTTCTAGGCCGGTTCGATCTAAGATAGTTATTTTTGGGCCATCACTGACAATAAGTTGCTGCTTAACCATTTTGGCGAGAATCCGTGATAAAGTTTCCGGTATTGTCCCCAACAATCCCGCCAATTGCCCTTTCGATATATCCAATTCCAATTTTTCGGCGCCGGAGTTCTGTTCGCTTAAGTATAAAAGATGAGCCGCAAGTCTTCCCGGAACTTCTTTGAGAGCTAAATCATCAACAAGAGCCGCAAATCGTCTGAGTCTGCGGGACAACGTGGCCAACATACTTAAAGCAAGCGAAGGGTTGGATTTGATAAGCTCAATGAAATCAATTCTGGGCACATACAGGAACACGCTCTCTTCCATAGCCTCCGCGTTGGCCGGAAAGCGCTTGCCTTCAAAGACGGGAACCTCACCAAAGGGTTCTCCGGGACCAAAAATGTGCAGTATCTGTTCTTTGCCGTCCGGAGAAACTTTGTAGATACGCACCCTGCCGGAACTCACCACATAGAAACCGGTTGCCGGGGCGCCGTCAATGAAGACCGCCCCGCCTTTACCGAACTTCTTGAGCACGGAGATACCGGCAATTGCGCGTAATTGATCTTCCGGCAATCCCGCAAATAACGGAATAGCCGCTATTTCATTCAGTTTGTCCATTTCGATCACTCGGATTTCTGAAACTTTTGACTTGGATCAAGGCAAATCGCCGGGCTATGACTAACATTCTAAGAGGAATTATTATTTTCACCTTATGATAATCGATCATAGAGTTCAAGATCCACGGAGATATACGAGATGAACTGGTCTAAAGAAGCTGAAGACGCGATATCAAAGGTTCCCTTCTTTGTGCGACGAAAAGTCAAAAAGCGCGTTGAGGATGAGGCTCAAAGTCACGGGGCCTCGATAGTAACCATGGCGGACGTTGAAAAGTGCCGCCGGCGTTTTATGAATAATATGGAAGATGAGGTGAAAGGCTATCAAATCGAGACTTGTTTCGGCTCCGGCGATTGCCCGAATCGAGCTGCTCCTGATGAGGATTTGGTTGCTTCAGTAGAGGCCATTCCGGAATTGCAGGAGATTCGACCATTCCTAAAGAATCGAGTAAAAGGGTCACTCAAGCTTCATCACGAATTCAGAATCTCCATTTCGGACTGTCCAAACGCATGTTCTAGGCCCCAAATCACCGACATCGGAATAATAGGCGCCCTCCAGCCCAAAATGTTAGAAAATCAATGCGACTCATGTGGAGCATGCAAGGCTATCTGCAGAGAAGGCGCCATCGAGTATTCTAATACTGAGGTGGGCGGAATGATCATTGATCATTCAAAATGTATTGATTGCGGCGCCTGTTTGAGAGCATGTCCAGCCGGCGCGCTGCTTGAGGAGGCGCGGGGATATAGAATTATGGTGGGCGGAAAATTGGGGAGACATCCCCAGTTGGCAAAGGAATTGGACGGTATTTATTCCAAAGCCCAAGTCACTGAAATTGTCCGCCAATGCATTCGGTTTTACCTCGATAATAACACGGCGGGGGAACGTTTCGGGGAGACGCTCAATAGAACCGGAATCGATTTTTTGGAAGAGTACTTTACAAAAAAGAATGCCTGTTGACTTAAGTCAAGGCTAAGTATCCTTCCATGGGTTATTCTATGAAAAGAAGGAAACACCGCCCAGGGAAGAAATGGAGGAGGAAGATCATGGAAGATAGAATGTTTTGTTACCAGTGCGAACAGACGGCTATGGGAACCGGCTGCACCAAAGTGGGAGTATGCGGAAAATCTCCGGAGGTTGCGGCGCTGCAGGATCTATTAACTTATGCCCTTCGTGGCCTATCGCTGATCGCGGTAGAAGGCCGAAAAGTTGGAATCGTTGATCCCGAAGTAAACAAGTTTACGGCGGAGGCAATGTTCTCCACCCTCACTAACGTAGACTTCGATCCCGACAGATTTGTGCCTATGATTAAGCAGGCTGAAGCCTTGCGTGAAAGCCTCAAGAGTAAAGTCAAAGCCGCAGGCGGCAAAATCCCGACGGGCGAAGTGGCGGATTTTAAACCGGCCGGTGCTCTCGAAGGCATGATTGCCCAGGGACATAAAGTTGGTTTTGCTCCTGACACCAGTTCAAATGACGATATCAAGTCCTTACAGCATATAATGATTATAGGCCTAAGGGGTGTCGCCGCTTACGCGGATCATGCTCGAATTTTGGGTAAGACGGATGATTTTGTTGACGCGTTTTTGCATGAGGGCATGGCCGCTCTAAGCGATTCCAGTCTCGGACTGGATGAATGGATTGGATTGGTATTAAAGACCGGTGAGGCCAATTTAAAGGCAATGGAAATCTTGGACGCCGCAAATACGGAAACTTACGGCCATCCCGTGCCGACCAAAGTTCCTTTAGGCCACAAGGTCGGCAAGGCGATCTTGATCTCAGGCCATGATTTAAAAGATCTGGAACTCCTGCTTCAACAAACGGCGGGTAAGGGAATAAACGTATATACTCATGGTGAAATGCTGCCGACGCATGCATACCCCGATTTGAAAAAACATCCCCATTTTTATGGACATTTCGGCTCCGCCTGGCAGAACCAACGCAAAGAATTCGCGGAATTCCCGGGCTCGATTCTTATGACCACGAACTGTATTCAACGCCCCAAAGAGTCGTACATGGACAACATCTTCACTACCGGTCTTGTCGGCTGGCCCGGCGCGACGCACATCGCCAATAAAGATTTCACTCCGGTTATCAACAAAGCCCTGGATATGCCGGGATTTAAGGATGATGTAAACGGCCGTAACGTAACTTGTGGATTCGGAAGAAACACGGTCATGTCCGTGGCGGGAACGGTTATAGATGCCGTAAAACAAGGCGCTATTCGCCATTTCTTCCTGGTCGCAGGTTGTGACGGCGCTAAACCCGGCAGAAACTATTATACTGAATTCGTCGAGAAAGTCCCCCAGGATTGCGTAGTGCTTACACTGGCATGTGGAAAATTCAGATTTTTTGACAAAGACTTAGGGGAAATCGGTGGTATTCCAAGACTGCTGGATGTCGGTCAGTGCAACGACGCCTATTCGGCAATTCAAATAGCCGTGGCCCTTTCCAAGGCTTTTAATGTGGGAGTAAATGATCTGCCGCTGTCAATGGTGCTGTCCTGGTATGAGCAAAAAGCTGTGGCCATCCTTCTCACATTGTTCCATCTCGGCATCAAAGGCATCCGGCTTGGTCCCAGTCTGCCGGCTTTCGTTACCCCGAATGTGCTGGACGTGCTTGTGAAGAATTTCGACATCAAACCCATTTCAACTCCGGATGAGGACCTTAAGGCCCTTCTTGGATAATTACTAGAGGTTGGGGGAACATCAAGTTCCTCCAACGCTTAGTGAGGATTTGGACAGAAACATTATTGTAATCAATAATTTTGGTCTGTTGGTTTGTAAATTGTTGGGATCAAAACATCGCAGTCATCATCTAATTAAGTTGAGCGCTGATCCTGAGCTTGATTGAGATATTTTTAATCAAGGCGGAACAGGCAATAGATACAGTAAAATTTTGGTGACCAACACCAAGCACATTGAACCACATCGAAGAGATTTCTTAGGTCGGTTCAAATTTATGAAGTAGTGGGATGAAGAAATTCTTGATCAAATTAATTGACAATCAGTCCAATCGGCCCCTCACAGGAACCGGAAAGCGAGAGCCGCTATGAAATGCCCAGGACAAGATCCTAGATTTTGGAAATTCGACGCCATTTTTGACGCAAAGTGTCCGAATTGCGGAAATACTGTTGAATTTTTTAAAGATGAAACCCGGCGGCGCTGCCAAAAATGTAGTCTTCATGTCCTTAATCCTAAAATGGATTTCGGCTGCGCGGCTCACTGTAAATTTGCCGAACAATGCTTTGGTGATCTGCCGCCTGAACTAATTAAACAAAAACAAGATTTATTTAAGGATAGGGTCGCCATTGAAATGAAAATGCGTCTGAAGAATGATTTTAAACGCATAGGTCGCGGATCAAAGGCCGCCAGGTACATTGAAAAACTGGCTGAGCATGAACCTGCGGACCCGGCCATCGCTATGTCAGTGGCGTATCTCAATGAGGTTGTCGATTCCTGCGATGCTGATCCCAACTGCGCATCAGGCATAAAACTGGTCAAAGACATACTGGACAAATTGGACGCGGCAGAGCCGTTGTCAAGAGCCATACTTGATATTCTGGAAGGCAAAGCTAAAGATGAAATCAATTACAAAATATATCAAGACGCCCTTAAACTTGTAGAAATAGAACAGCAGGTAAAGAAGACCGGCGCCGCTCCTGAACAAAATCCGGAAGAAAATGGTTTCTTCAGCTCGTCCGCACGAGAACTGGTTAAAGAAATAGCAGAAGCCGTTTGAGAAATTATTGATAAATATAAGCGGCGGATTATGACCAGCGCCGTCAAAGGCCTGGAACCATGATATGAACGAAAGTCATCACGATGCGTTACGAGCATATTTACAACAATTTGGAGTTACAACAATGGCAGTTCGCAAAATAATTGAAATAGACGAAGAGAAATGTAACGGCTGCGGCCAATGTATAATAAATTGCGCTGAAGGCGCTTTAGAAATAATAGACGGCAAGGCCAAGCTGGTAGCCGATAGGTATTGCGACGGCTTAGGCGCATGTCTGGGAGAATGTCCCACCGGCGCTCTTGAGATTATCGAGAGACCTGCGGATGAGTTCGATGAGGAATCCGTGGAGCACAGGTTGAATGAACTTAAAGCAAATGAAAAAGTGTCGGACAAAATGGCCTGTGGGTGTCCGTCCACAAACATTCAAACTTTTGCTCCTGCCACGGCTTGTCAAAAAGCGAATCAGCCCGTCAGTCAAAGTAGCGATCAATCTGCGCTATCACATTGGCCTGTGCAGATAAAGCTTGTGCCGGCCTCAGCTCCTTTTTTAAAAAACGCCGACATATTGATAGCCGCCGATTGCACGCCCGTCGCGTACCCCAATTTTCATAGGGACTTCTTGAATGGCAAGGTCGTATTGATCGGATGTCCAAAATTTGATGATGGACAAGCTTACGTTGAAAAATTTGCGGAAATTTTTTCAAAAAGTTCCGTTAAAAGTGTGACGGTGGTGGTAATGGAAGTGCCCTGCTGTAACGGTTTACCCATGATGGTGAAACGGGGAATGGAGCTCGCCGGCAAAACTATACCCATGGATAAGGTAGTCATAAGCACTCGCGGCGACGTGCTGAAAAAGGAAGCTTTGGTTGCGTAAACGCATGGCGCGCTGAAATTAAGCTCGAACTATTAAACTTGCGCCGGGCACGAAATCACCAGAATTTGAATCATGAGAGCCCCTCCCGAAGTCCGGGAAGTGGGCTCCAACTGAATTTATCACTGCTTTATTACCCACGAGCTTATTCTGAACAAAGGAAACGGGGAGTAGAGATTTGCAATCTTTGATAACTTTAATCCGCCCGCGCTAAGCGCCTGCTCGATGTCGTATATATTTCTCTTGTGATATTCACCGCTAAATCCCGCCAAAAATCTGCCAAACCTGTAAAGGGAACTCTCAGACGGTCCTGACACAATCAGTTTAGATCCTCTTTTGCCCAAGCGATAAATTTGTTCAATAAAGTGGTTCAGATCGTCCACATGTTCCAAAACATCCAGGGCAAAAACTACATCGTATTCGTTATCCGTGATATCGTCTATCGAGCTATATATTACGGTTTCAATATCGAGAATCCGAGACACTTTTTTTGCTATTTCGCCGTAAACCAAATCGCATCCCGTGATGTGACATTGCCGGTCCGCAAAATATTTAAAGCATACGCCCGCGCCGCATCCAAAATCCAAAACTTTCTTATTGGTCAGGTCTCCGACCATTCGGAAAGCAATACGGATTCTTCTCCAAAACAGCCACGACATAAGTTTGTTGCGATGATTATAAGAGGGCAGGGCGCATTCATCCAGCGCACCCCTGTCATGATTGTCCAGCAGATCACGAAATATTTTATTGTACTGCCGCTTGTATTCCTTGCGCATATACTTTCCGGCGCCTGCCGTGTGTGTGGTTTTCCGGATAGGCGCATAATTTAAAGTTCTCAATTGTTATAACGGCTAAAGAGTCTATATTCAACCAAGTATGCGCCGTCAATGACAATGCAATTGTC
>JBBSBY010000057.1:0-22473 GCA_038250835.1 Desulfomonilales bacterium
GGAAAGTGGTCCCCCGTCAGCAATACATCAGCATCAGTTTTTTTATTCTCCAACAGCTCACACAATTCAGAAACATATTTGGGGTTATTCATTAAGCGGCCTACATCATGCAGAAAAAACATAGCATAGGAACCGTCCTGAATTTGTTCACGGACGTTCAGCCAGAAGTTTAGGATGCCCTTTTCAGATGTGTCCGTTAAACGAGATATCCGGATTGTCGTCATAAATTCTTCAATAGCGGGCGGTGAGTTGGTGAAAAGAGTTCCTGTAAAATCGAATACCTGCACGGAAACATCGCGGCCGACTGCCCTGAACATCTGACCTATAGCGGAGATGTTGTTATAATTGTCCTTTCCAAAATATACCATGATCAGTCCGCGTTCCATGTATGGCCCCTCTGTTGGTAGGTAGTTGGAATTTTTAGGGAGATGTTACCCGAAATTGAGGCTTCGTTTCAATCAGTTTGATGGCAGACAATAAAAGCTACATAAGTTCAAAGAGTTGTCCATTTATACAATACATCTCCTCACCATGCATTGTCTATAATCTGTAATACAAGCATGGTTACAACCTATTACAAATTTATTTTAAAAAAACTTCGACGATTTTAAATAAATTACTTGACATAATCTGCCTACTGAATAAGAAGACATGCCAGGACATTCAGTTAAGGAGGGAAGGGTATGGTGACGCATAACCCCTTGAAGCTATTGGTTTGCCTAGCGATTCTCTTGGTCGGAGCTTTCGCTTGCTCCGCTTACGCCTACAACGCCTCGGATGTGGTCCCGTACGGAATTCAGGGGGACGCTCTATCCGCAGATCCAAAACCATCATCAAACACAATAAGGATTAAGACTAACCGTCCGGGAAGATCCTACTCATCCAGGCCGACTAGAATAAGATCCAATAACTATGGCGGGGGCGATGTTTCCGTCAGAGTGCCGCCGATGCCGACGGCAGTCACATTTGCGCCGGCCGCTTGTCCACCTTCTCCACAGCCGTTAGGGGGCATGTTCATGCCGCCGGGATTGCCGTTTCAGACTTTCAACTGTGGTCCGGTGCTCCCCAGGCTCGGGTGCAAACAGTTCACCGTTGCGGCAAGGCTTTGGTACACCACGCTCAACAGCAATAAAATAATATGGGGTACCAATAGGATTGGCGGTCCGGGGACTGAACTGGACTTGAATAGAGATTTGGGTCTTAGAAAGCATGAATACATTGCCGAGTATGAGGCGCGGTGCCAAATACGACCCAATTGGGGGCTAAGGTACGCCTTCATGCCGATTCAGTACAGGGACAACCATATACCAAACAATTTCTTTTTCTTTGGTAATGCTTTTTATCCCGCTGGAAATTCGACACTGACAAAATGGGATCGCAATATCCATAAGTGGGATATCGTGTACGATTGGTTTCAACAATGCCACGCGACTTCAAGCATTTTTGCCGGGTACGCGCTGTATGACGACAAGCTTCAAGTCAGCAATGCAGTCCAATCACGAACCAGATCCCAGGGGTTTGGGCTCGCTTATGCCGGCATGAGCATCGAACGGGCAGTTCGGGATTTGGGTAAAGCTACGGCTTCCATAAACTGCAGGTGGTCGGTCCAATTTCTGGAAGGCTATTTCGGGTGGGACGGATACACCGTGGGGCGCATTGCCGTTCCTTTTGACAAAGGCCGTTATGGTTATCTTGAAGCGGGTTGGCGCTGGATAGTTTTACAAAGAGATTATCCGACGAACGCGGACAAGACTAACCTCGATGGTGTGATTGGGGCCGTGGGACTAATTTTTTAGCGTGTGTTCACGGATGATTTCTCACTGGGAATGAGAAAAGCATATCGAGAAGTAAGGATCGTGAATACGACGTAAGGGCATTGAGCTGTTTAGGGCTCAATTCCCCTCCCGATTAAAAGCAAACGATCCGGAAATATTGAATCACAGGGAATCGTTGACGTATTGTAGGATTATCTTACCTCTCCGTGAAACTCGAAAATCCTCGCAATTTCATTGCAAGCTTTATATATTATCTATTCTTTGTTTTACTCTTTTGGCTTCCACTCTTTCCAGACTCTGCCGACGAGTTCAGGTCTGGGTTTTAAAGTCGGCTCACCGGGAACCCAGCCTGCGGGGGTGGCTTCACCGGTATTCCTCACATGCTGATAGGCTTGAACCTGACGGACGAGTTCCTTAAAGTTTCGTCCGACGGGTGGGGTCATTACTTCCATTGCCTGGATGATTCCATCAGGATCAATAAGGAATCTCCCTCGTATATCAACTCCTCCTGCTTCATCGTAAATTCCGTATATTTTACCAATCTCTCCGCCGGCGTCCGTCAACATGGCAAAGGGAACGCCACCGGGTATCATTTTAGACAATTCTTCCTCTTGCCAAATTTTATGCACAAATCTGCTGTCGGTGCTTACTGAGAGCACGACCACATCCATGTTTACTAAATCCTGGTATTTCGCGGCGACCGTCGCGAGTTCCGTGGGTCAAACAAAAGTGAAGTCACCGGGATAAAAGCACAAGACGATCCACTTTCCCTGGTAATCGGACAGTTTAATGTTTTCAAATCCCCCGTTAATGTACGCAGGGGCTTCAAAGTCGATAAACGGCTTACCTACTTTGGCTACAACCGAGCCGATTTGAGTAGGCGCCGGGGCCTGAGTTCCGTCAGACTGGGCCTCCGGAATTATCGGGCCCTTCGCAGGCTGAACGCAACCATCTTTTGGTTTGGACACATTAACTCCTTATTAGTTAATTAAGATGCTCTCCACACATTTCGCAGACTTCAATTGACTGAACATCCATTTTACCACTACCGAACACCGTAAATTTCCTTCACAATAGTATGGATCGGATAAACATTCCCCGGTCTCGGCTGATACGACAATTTGACTTCTATTGTAACTGTAGACTGATTATTTTGTAAGGGGATCTCAAAATTATCAATTAGGGCAGACATAGGCTGAATACTGGTATCACGCAACAGGCCGAGTTTTTTATCCGGCCCGAGAACCATATGCGCGCTTGATCCGTCGCCGGCTTGCGGCATGTAAATTCGCTGTTGATGAAACAGTTCGGTTCCGTCCATGGACTTTGCGGTTACATCCAGAACCGCTTTTGTCTTTGAAGGTCAGCCGTCGGGTATTCTGTGGCCCGCTACACTCGTTATTGTGGTTCGCACGATAATTTTCGGCGTAGCCCAGTCTTCTACCGGTTCAAAAACATACGCCAGAGTTTTTACATCCAGGGTTAATGCTTTAGCTAACAGCTCCGAGACTTCTTGTCGGTTATTGAAGTTTGGGGGCATGTAATGATTTTTATCCGGCATGTGGCATTCCTGACAAGTTTCAGTGCCCCCTGCAGGAATATAGGCGTGCAAATAACTTCCATAAAGTGTCGCGCACTGAACAGGATGTTCATAATCAAGCACTGGCCCTAATCCATGGCATTGCCCACACATTAGGGAATCTTTCAATAACCCGCTTTTATGTACCGGGAATTCGGGGTGATCCGGAATATCCTTATTCCCGTAGAGCGTATTCGTTGCCGGTTTACCTCGAACTATGCCTTTTTCGTTGTGGCACACTAAACACCCGATGTTGAGCTTCCGAATCGTCTCTTTATTGTCGTCCAAAATCGCGGATACGATTTCTACGACCGCCGCATCCGACGCGTATCTGATTTGAGGCAAATGGCATTTGAAGCACGGGATGGAGCGGTTTGTTACCTGATTGAGATCCGTGACGGCGAGCGGCCCGGTTTTGAGATATTTTTTTAAAAAAATCTGGTCGTCCAACCCCATTAGAGGACGCGCATGGTGTGATTTAGACCATTGATCAAAGATTTCTTTGTGGCATTCTTTACAACTTGTTGAGTCAAACAGTTTAACAAGTTCGGAGATTGAGCCGACCTGAGAATCAGCAGAATTCATGGCGTTCGCTTCCATTCCTAAAAACGACATGAGCAAAAAGGATAGGATTAGTTGCAAAACAAACGGGTGAGTCATCACAGAGGACTCCCGCGGAATAAAAACTTGGGTGGAAGTGTATTCGAGGCGCTCAAGTCAAAGCTGGAGTTAGACACACGACCCATTTCAGGTATCCAAAACCCTATTGATAAGAAAAACAAATGGGGGAACACGTTAAGATATAAGGGTCTCACTTTAATCTGTCGGCTACCAGGCTATCTTTTGTCCTTTGGTTGATAATCTGATAGCTGCCAAATTCTCCGTTGTTTACACCACGAGATGTAACCGTGCAATTGGTGAACGGCGTCCAATTTGCGGGATTCTTCATTTCGCCTGGAAAAACTTTAAAGCAGTTCCCGTTATTGAAGACCAGCAATCGATTGTTGTCACACTTGCAAACCAATGTGAGCGATTCACAGTGCGCGACGGCTACCGTCAGGCACAGAGCTAAAGTCGCACAAAAAAGCGCGAATGTCTTCATAGCGTCTCCTCACCCGCCGACCAAGTGATTTGCCGGCATTTTAAATAGTTTAAGAAATTACGCTCCCCCATATACGTCATTAATGGGCCTTCCCGGTAATCCGCAAAAATTTGTTTATCAAACTATCCAGAGCAGGCAAATCCGACTCGTTATGTATTCGCCCCAAAATACCTAAACCTTCAAGTCTATCGTGGATTCGATCTTCATCCAAATCGCTGATCACGATGAGATAGGTTTGCCAGGAGGTCTTAACCATTTGAGTAAGCAGCTTTACCGTCGCATCGGATTCCAAATCCAAATTAACAATGACAATCGCAGGCGTCAGATCAGCGCATGTCTTCAACAGAAGGTCGGGATCGTTTAGTTCCTTGGTTGTAAAACCAAAATTACTTAATTGCTTTGAATAATCCGCATTACCGATCTTGTATAGAACCACCAAACCTAAATCGGACTTGGATGTTTGATCAGCCAATTTTGGTTTCTCCATTCTTTGAGACGTTTAGTAATTTCTCCAGACGTTCGGCTTGATTGAAATTATTCACACGTATGGAAACGGAATTAATACCTTCTACGTTTTCAACGGCTTCTTTGATGGAATTCGCCAGGTGAAAAGCCATGGGGCAAATCGGAGAAGATGGCCTGAAGACAAGACCCGCGTCCCCGTTAGTATTAATGGTAAGATCGTGAATTATATTCATGCGCATTACATTAAGACGCGTTTCAGGATCAATAACGTCTTTGAGCGCTTCTTCGACCTTATGTCGCAAAACATCTCCGGCGCCTGTGTCCGACATCAGCAGTTCCCCTGTTCATTAAAATTGTTCCAGATTTCTCGAATAGCCGCGGAAGCCGGTCCATCGTAGACTTCTACAACGCTGCGACGTTGGACCATGGCGCGTGTGACATCCGGGTCATAAGGAATTTTGCCCAAAAAGGAGGCATCCACCTCTTTCGCGAAAGTTTCAATTTTGGCGGTTAACTCGGAATTGATATCGGCCTTGTTGACGACTATGGAAATCGGTAAATTAAAACCTTTGGCAAGCTTCAGGACTCTTTCCATGTCGTGAACCCCGGAAAGCGACGGTTCGGTGACAATTATCACGCAATCTGCGCCTGTGATGGAGGAAATAACCGGACAGCCGATGCCCGGCGCGCCGTCGACCAGAATGAGGTCATGACCAGCTTGTTCCGCTAGTACTCTAGCCTGGTTGCGGACCAGGGCCACTAATTTACCGCTGTTTTCCTCACCGGGGTTGAGTTCGGCGTGGACCATAGGACCGAATCTTGTGGACGAGATGAACCATCTGCCATTCACGGGCTCCACCAGTTCAATTGCCTGTTCCGGACAAATGTGACTACACACGCCGCAGCCTTCGCACGTGAAAGGGCTCACATTGAAGTCCGGCGAAATCGATTCAAAGCGACATACATCTATACATTGACCACATTGGACGCACTTTTCCGAATCTATTACGGCCTTTACTCCGCCTATAAAATCTTCTCGGTTCTTAACTTTAGGATCCGTAAGAATGTGCAGATCGGCCGCGTCCACGTCGCAGTCGGCCAAAACTTTATTCTCCGCCAAAACGGCAAAAGCCGCAGTCAACGATGTTTTACCTGCTCCACCTTTTCCACTTATTATTACCACTTCTCTCATAGCGTTCCCGTCCTTAATTCTTTACCTTCATTTTCAAGTGATTGTCGAATTTGAGAAAAGATGTTAAGGAAAGTTTGCCTATATTCCGGAGCGGATTCTATTAGCAGGGCGCCCACCGCGTATCCCTCGGCTATCCTTCGATCGTGAGGTATCTCCGCTAAAATCGGCAGATTGTTGCTTTCGCAATATTCTCTCACCGCGTTATCACCAATGTCGGAGCGGTTCAGGACGACACCCATTCGGACGCCTAAATTCCCGATGGCTTCAACCGCAATCCTCAAATCATTCAAACCAAAAGGTGTAGGTTCAGTTACCATTATTGTGTAATCCGATCCTAAGACCGTGGTTACCACTGGGCATGAAGATCCGGGAGGCGCATCCAATACGGCTATTTTATTCGGATTGATTTTGCGCTTCACGGCTCTAATGAGTGGCGGAGCCATTGCTTCGCCAATCCTGATACGCCCCTGGACGAATTCGATTGAACCGAAAAAACCGGTTTCCACAACGCCGATTTCTCGCTCCGTTTCAGTTATTGCTTTTTCCGGGCATATAAGCATGCACCCGCCACACCCGTGGCACATTTCAGGGAAAGTCAGCACGGATTTGCCTATTTGAACGATGGCGCTGAAACGGCATATTTCGCCGCACTTGCCGCAGACCGTGCATTTTTCCTCGTCAACCAGGGGCACTGGGATATTAATAATTTCACTGGTCAGAATTTGCGGCTTAACTAAAAGATGGCAGTTAGGCTCTTCGACGTCACAGTCAAGCAGTTGCGATCCATCTCCCAGGGCTGCTACGAGACTCGTCGCGATAATTGTTTTGCCTACTCCTCCTTTTCCACTCGCCACGCTTATGATCATGATTTTCCTTTAAAGATATCTTTAAACGAGGACTGCCCCACATCATCCCGTTTTGGTTTCATCCGACGATTCCGTTTTTAGCATGTAATCGCGCAGAGCTTCGTGCAAGGTTCCTGCGGCCAAAGTGGCGCAGTGAACATCTTCTTCAGGCAATCCACCGGCTTCTTTTTCTACAGCTTTGTAATCTATATCGGCTATTTCCTCGGGCGTCTTGTTGAGCGCAAGGCGGACGGCCGCCGCGCCGCAAGCCCGACTCATTCTGCAACCATCGGTCCAATACTTTGCGTCTTCTACTTTGTCATCTGTGAATTTGAGGGAGATTTTCATGGCGTCTCCGCACTTTCCCTTTAGGAAAGCGCCTCCATCGGGCTCGTCAATCGTGCCCCTTTCAGGATCGGCTTTATATTCCACCCAAATCCACATCGATACGACAGAGAGAATGAGAACCGAGGAGATTACCAGGCCGGTCCATGGAATTTTACTCATAATTCCAAAATCGGGCATTATAATCTCCTCAAATTACTACCAATGGCCTTCTACATTCGGTTCGGAGGCGTACTTAACCTCATTTCGCTTCACCCTCTCGAGGGAGTCCCGCACTGTGCCGGATTCCTCCACAATTACCTTGACGCCCGCGGCGTTTAACGCCTTGAAAGCATTAGGCCCGCAATTGCCCGTCACAAGAGCGTCTACTCCCTTGTCCGCGACAAGCTTTGCCGCCTGGATACCTGCGCCGCCCATAGCATTGACGTTGTCTGAGTTGTTGACGACTTCCGCAAGCTCTCCGGAGTCATTAACGATCAAGATGTATTGGGCTCGACCAAAGCGCGGATCAACTTGAGCGTTCAAGTCGGTCCCTTTTGCTGTAATGGCTAATTTCATTTATATCTCCGATTATCTGGGAAGACCGCCGCCTCCGCAGACCTGATGTTCGGCAATGAGTTCAAGCTTGTTATCCAGTAAACGATCCACGACCGCGCTGACTGTTTCACCTTCAGGACCAAAGTAAACGTCTATGCCCATTTGTTGAAAACCCATCAGAGGTCGCATTCCGATACCGCCTACTATGATCGCGTTGGCGCCGCTCTTGTGAAGCAGATTTACCGGAGCCTGGCAACCGCCTTGAACGTGAGGAGGATTGTCAACTATGGAAACTTCTTTTACTTCGTTATCTTCAACGTGAACTAAAGTGAATACATCGCAATGGCCGAAATGGCCGGATCTAAAAGAATCTAACCCTCCTGGTTGTAGAGAGGGAATGGCGACTACTTTACGCATATTACAAAAATCTCCTTTGAATTGTATGCGGAACAGAGTTCCGTTTTCTAATCGATCTCGATTAACAAGGTAACAATAAGTAGTGATTAAGGCGCTCGGCATTCAATGCGCCAACAAATGCCGAAACATCCTATTGTCTAAATAGTGAACGGGTATATTTTCAGGACTATGGAGAGAAAATAGAGAACCCCATGAGTAAATACGGTGACAGTGGGCGGCCGATACATAGGAATGGTAGGATGTAGACCATTAGAAAAATCAGCCGCCCTAATCAAACCGTTTTGCTCAGGCTTTTTCGAAATTGGCCAGACGCTCTTCAAGATCCGCAATTTTGTTGAGGGCCGATTTCAAATGGTCCTTTAGGGATTCCTGATCGCGGGATGTGACCTGATCCCCGGGGTAGAAGGCGCCCGGGCCTCTCCTTCTTCCGAGACCGAGACCCTGACCCAGGCCCGGTCTTATATTTCTTTGAGACTGATTTACGGCTCCCAAACCGTGTTGATTGAGGCGACAACCGCCTCGGCCTCCTCCTGTCCGCGGTCCGGCTCCGTAGGGTCCCGTTCCATCAAATCTCGGCATAGTAAGCTCCTTTTCCACATGTTTCCCGGACCCCTCCCGTGTGGAGTCCCGTTTCCATTGGGGTGATCCCCGCGTCCTCGTCTAAGTCTGCCGGGCATCACATACCTTGGATCGGTTAGAGTTCCATCCAGCAGAGCCGCAAGGACTTCCGGGACGGTTCCTGAGATCCACGGAATTATCTGAACTCCGAGTCTCCTAATCTGCTCCTCCATACAACAACTGATTCCACCGCATATGAGCAGTTCGACGGTAAGATCTTTGAGCCGATTAGCTCGGGTAAGTCTAGGCAGTCTCTTCCAATCTTCATCAGCGATAACTTCTTGGCCGTCCCGGCCAAGCATAATTATGAGCACGCTTCCGCAACAATCGAAAACCGGCGCCACCCTGCCTTTATATTCAGGGACTGCTACTCTCATGTTGTCTTGAGAAGTCGCGTTGTCGGGTCGAAATAGACTGTAAACTTTCATGCTTAACCTTTATCAATAATCGTGCCAAATAAATTAAGAGCAATAAAAGTGAGTAGATAAGAGCTTGTCAGACTTGGAACATGAGAAAAAGGATTTGCGATATCGAAACATGGTTGCAAAATGAACCTATAGGTGTTAATTTATATTGCATTATGCAGTTTAATACGGAACGGCCAATTATGACAAATTCAGAAGATCTCTCTCTCTCAGCAATGAACGATATACTCAGCTCCATTACTGATGGAGTTTTCACGGTAGACTCAAATTTCGTGGTGACCTCCTTTAATCGCGCCGCACAGGAGATCACGGGGGTTCCCGTAGAAGAAGCGCTCGGAAAACCGTGCTGCGAGGTGTTTAGGGCTGAAATTTGCGAGGGCGATTGCGCTTTGAGACGCACCATCGAAACAGCAGTTCCCGTTGTCAATAACGCTGTTTACATCTTGAGGGCCGACGGAAACAGAGCGCCCATATCCATCAGCACCGCTGTCTTAAAAGATGAGAATGGCCGAATACGAGGCGGTGTTGAAACATTTCGTGATTTGAGCCAGGTAGAGGCCCTGCGACGCGAGGTTGAAAAGAATTTCTCTTTTGAGGACATCATCTCGCGAAATAGGAAAATGCAGGAGCTATTCGCAATATTACCCGACGTGGCGCAGAGCGACAGTACGATCCTAATTCAGGGCGACAGCGGAACAGGAAAAGAATTGATGGCCAAAGCCATCCATAATCTGTCTCATAAAGCTGGAAAGCCTATGGTGATTGTGAATTGCGGGGCCATTCCGGACTCGTTGCTTGAATCCGAGCTGTTCGGGTACAAAGCCGGGGCCTTCACCGACGCCAAAAGAGATAAGCCCGGAAAGTTCGCCCAGGCAAACGGAGGAACCATATTCCTGGATGAGATTGGAGATGTCTCGCCCGCTCTCCAAGTACGTTTACTGAGAGTGCTTCAAGATGGAACTTTTCAGCCCCTTGGCGGGGTAGAAACAATGGAATCCGATGTTCGGGTTTTGGCGGCCACTAACAAAAATCTTGAATCCATGGTGAAGGAGGGAAAGTTTCGTGAAGACCTTTTCTACAGAATTCAGGTTTTCAAAATTGAGCTTCCGCCGTTGAAAGATCGTAAAGAAGACATTCCTCTCCTGGTCCAACATTTTATTGATCGACTGAACACAATCAGGGGAAGGGACATCACCGGGTTATCCGAAGCTTCCATGGTTGCCGCAATGGACCACGATTGGCCGGGCAATATCAGAGAATTGCAAAATGCAATCGAGCACGCCTTTGTGCTGTGTCGAGGAGGATTGATCGAGTTGCAGCACCTTCCGCCTTATTTGGCCGGCAAAGCCGTAAGTAGCCGTGGAATGCCGTTTGGACTGACGCTTGCTGAAATTGAAAATAGAATAATCGAGGAAGCGCTTGCCAGGAACAAAGGGAAGAAAACCACGACAGCTAAGGAGCTGGGAATTGATAAGACCACTCTTTGGCGTAAAATGAAAAAACTGGGCATGCTTTGACGTTTATACCTGGTAGTTGACGGAGCAGTTCACATTGTCGCGGCAAATTAACATTTTTGATTCTTATCTTGGCCATAACTTATAATATATGTCAGCCCGATTGCTATTTTGGACTTCCTCAATTTAATTGGAAGGGATTGTTTCTAAAAAGTTGAGCTTTCTGCTACTAATACTATGTAGAATACCTGAATAACAATTTGTGGGACATATTAACCCAGGTTTAAATGGACTACTTAGCGAGAATAAGATCCGCCCTTTCCGCCATGGAGTTGCGCCGTCAAACGGCAGTGACATTATTGGTCAATGGAGGAGATTACTGCAAAATATTTCTTCGAAACCGGATCTACACAGTTCCATTGACCGCCAAAGAGATCTTAGAACAATCACTGTATAATGTTCATCAATTAAGCGCAGGCTTCGTAGGATTGGCCCTTGAACCCGATGGAGTACAGACAATCATAGCGGCGCTTGCGGAAAGTATTGAGGCTCAGGAAGACGAATGGGAGAAATGGTCGGAAGAGTGGGGATTGGATCACTTGAGTTATGATGAGGCTATGCAAATAGTGGCTATAAACGCCGTGTGGTTCTTGCACTGATCGGTAGGCCAATTCCGGCCAAAATACATAACATCGGCATAATTGGGTGTCGAAATCTTGAGTAGCCCCAAACTCCGGCGGCTGCGGCAAGAAAATAGGCAATAACGAAAATTAGGATTAAAATATTTCTGTTGCACACCCCCAATCTGTATACACTCAAAATCGCGCCTATATAGATCAATGCCGTCACTGCCCCTGCCAGGAAGACAATCAGGAAAAGCGGCATCGCGCGACGGTCGGGATTTTTGATAAAAACGCTCATTAAGCTTTCGCCTTTGGCTAAGCGTTCTTCGAATCCTGGGACGGCTTTCGAAAGGTTGAGCACTCTCACGTACGAATGAATCTCAAGACCGGTCATGGTGCGAATTAAGCTCTTCATGGTTATTATAGCGACTTGGATCGGATGTGAAACTAGGACAAGCAATGTTTTTTTTAAATCGAGATGTTCGCTGGAGGATCGTAGAGGATCGTCCAAATAGTTTGACCCCGTCTCATAAGGTAATACGCCGGAACCGACTTCCTTCGCAACCGCATTATCTTCTTCCGCAAGTCTGTTGTACACACCGGTAGAAAAAAACCAGTGTCCTGAGACTTCATAGTTTCTGACCTGCCACAGCCCCACTATAATGATCCCCACAACGAAATAAATAAGAGCGGCTACCCATTGGTCCTTAGCTGTTATTAAGATAATTACGGGAACCAAAAAAATGAGGCCATAATTGATTGGGCTGAAGTAAGCGGCTAATCCCATAATGACGGCTGATAAAGCAATATACCTCATAGAGTGCGATTTTTGGGCGCGATTATAATTCAGTGAACTACACTGAGATGAAGGGGAAGCAGCTTCCGCTATATGAGATTTTTCACTTAACGGTTTGGTTTCTATTTCAACGGGGGCGTCTCCAGATGGTGTTGGGGAATTCACGAATTTTAATAAAAGGTAAATCGACAGCATTATAAAAAATGTAAAAGCCGTCTCCGGCATAACCAAACTTGAGAAAATAACGGAAAGCGGTTCAAAGGCATAAAGAATAGCAGCCGTCAATGCCGCTGATTCCGATGGAGACAGGAGTTTTACGCTCCTATATACCAACGGAGTCGTTAAGGTTGAGAGCGCAATTTGTAAGATGATTATGACGAAGGGTGAGTCGCTTATAGACCTGAGGATCAATAAAAAAATCGGATAACCTGGAACGTAGTACAATTCTGGAACGGAATTGTACCCGTAATTCCAAGTGGCTACTAGATTCTCGGCGAGCTTTTCAAAATCAATTGAATACGCTTCGTAAAAAATTGTTAAATCCCCGGATGTAAACAGAACGTACAACGGGATCGTGGCGCGTATAAATATTGCAGCAAACAAAACCGCAATAAGTCTGTAGCTAGTTCCGGAAAAGTGTGGACAAAACACTGGATTTTTCTTTGTACTTTCTTTGCGGACCAATCATTTAGTAGTTGGATTGAGTCAATGGTGATTAACTATTACTGCTGTTAACTGACCGCAGGTTATAATTTTCAATGGCTTTTATAAACGCGTCTTCAGTTTTGCGAGCCATAAACGTCATGGCATAGCAACTTTCAACGACGCTCCGAGCCTTTTTTCCCATGGATTTACGTAGATCGCTATCTTTGAATAGAGTTATTATGGCTTTTGCGAGCGCCTGAGGATCGGAGGGCGCCGTAAGAAGTCCGTTTTCTCCGTTTGCAATCAGCTCAGGTATTCCCCCCACTGCTGTTCCCACGACCGGCAATCCCATGGACATGGCTTCCAGAATAACGTTGGGCGACCCCTCCCTAATGGATGACATTACGAAGACCCATGCGGCTTGTAATAAGTCACGGTTATCCGGTCGACCCGGGAGCATAGTCACTCCTTCGATGTTGAGCTTTTTGATGTAGTCCTTAACATCCGCCTCCAATTCTCCGTTTGCCGTAAGAATAAGTTTAGCGGTCGGAATCTCTTTCGTAACCAACCGGAAAGCTTCAAGCAAAGTTATCGGATCTTTTTCCACAACATACCTTCCGATGAACAAAGCTGTGGGATCCTTGGCTTTCTTTGAGCCATTCGAAGAAAAATAATTGCAATCAACTGCATTGGTGATTACCGCAATTTTTTTAGGGTCTATGGAATACTTATTTATGAGTAGCTCTTGTAAGGCGTCGGCATTGCAAATCGTCAGGTCCGTAATATGTGATAAAATCGATTCAAGTTGCTTCTCGATCATGCCTCGCCAGCTAGCGGCGATAATTGGAACTGCGAAAAGTTTGGCAAAGGGTCGCCCCCAGATGTTGGGAACTCCGGTAAGGGCGTAAAGAATGTCCGGGGAGGCTTTCTTTAAGGCGAAGAAAAGATTTATTATAGCTCGTGGACCGACAATACGAGATTTGGACATCCATTTTATTGGACAGTCCGCCTCTTGAGCCATGGGCAGCATGTCCGTGCCTCCACGTAAAACCCAGAGTTCCGGCTTAAACAAATCTCGATTTAAATATTTTATTAAATTAATCGTGTATCGCTGGGTCCCCCCAAATTCCAGATCTTGTAGCAGCAGAATAATTTTGTAAGGCGGTTTTACATTTCTAAATTTCGGCATGAGTTACTTGTCGGATTTTCGACGCCACAGGTATTTGCGTTTACTGAATTCAAAAACAATTCAAAGATTTTACCATGATTCTCTTGCTGATCAAACTTTCCTAAAACCAGATTACGCCCTTGTTCGGCCATTTGTATAGCTTTATCTCGATCCTGTAACATTTCGATTATGGCTTTGGCAAGAGCGGTCGGATCATTTTCGGGAACAAGCCGACCTGTGATTCCATCCTGAACGACTTCTTTGGTCCCGCATACATCAGTCGCCACCACAGGAAGTCGATGCATGTAAGCTTCCATTATTACCGTAGGCAATCCATCGCGTTCCCCAGTTCGATGGACGGCGCTCGACATTACAAAAAGATCGGATTGGGCAAAGAGTTCGGAAACTTTGTCATACGTAACGTAACCCGGGAATAAGATGTTGTCGAGAATTCCCAATCTCCAGGCAAGATACTTGTAGTGATACTTCCGTATACCGGAGCCGACAAGTCTCAACCGAAAATCAACTCCGGCTCGCTTTAAAATGCTGCAGGCAAAAATAAGGATATGGAATGCTTTTATACGATCAAAACGACCAATAGCTAAAAGATTATAAGGCTGTTTCATTGCTACGGAGGCCTCACAATGGGCCTCCAGCGGCACTCCGTTATATATTCCAAATATTTTATCTTGATCCGATTCTGCAAATTTTCGCAGGTAATCTATGTTGGTCATATTGTCCGTGATCACGAATGCCGCGTCCCGAATCTTTTCATTGAGCGCCCCATCGGAGGGATAAATATCCACTGCTCGACCCGTAAAGCTATATGGTATACCGGTCAAAGTCCCTGCGACCCATGCGGCCGTAGCGGGGCCGTTGGCCCAGACTGCGTGTATATGATTGATACGACGCTCCTCAAACAGGCGAGCCAGGGTAAACCCGCACATAAAAGCCCAGAGGTTTTCGCCGGCTATTTCCATGGACCGCCAATAACGGAATGGTACTTTCTTGAACAGCGAAGCGACTTTAGAAGGGTTCCGTTTCCACCAATAACCGACATCCTTTGGCCATCGCTTTAAAAAAGCAACGCCCAGCCTGTGAACTTTAGGAGAAATTGCCTGCATTTCCGGCGAAAGGCATTTAGTGAGTTCACCATAAGTGGTAAATACCTCCAGCGGCAAGCCCAATTTCCAAAGGTTAATTACTTCTCGCAAAACAAATGTTTCAGACGGTTTTGGGAACCAAAGAGCTATGTATGCGACCTTAGGTAGCAATCTCGAATCCCCTGAGTTATAGTTTGTCATACGGGGTGTTTAGAAAGCGTAGCCTTCATAAAATCTTGAGCTCATTCGGCTTAATAGTCAGCTTCTCCGTAAGAACGCCGGCCATACTAATTCGATAGGCCATATATATTAATTCGATAGTAGGTATTTGTCCATGTAAATTGATAGGCAAGTAAGTTGAGGCAATTAAAAGGGCTGCTTACGTGATAAGTAGCCCTTGAATTTGATCAATAATCCGATAATTACTGTGCGACCGCCATTTTGGCTGGGAGATTCACCTCGGGTAAAACAATTCAATATTATTCAGAATCCGATTCGCAATGCTCACCGGCATTGTCGCAACCGCAGACTGAGTGGCAGCTATCATCAGGCTCTTGTTCATAAATTCCTCTGTGTTCTTTGCAATCATCAAAGCACTCTTTAGCTCCATATTCCGATTCCGGCCTGTCACTGGATGAGTTATTTTCATAATTCCGCATGGTCAAACTCCTTTCGTTTAAGTATCGTATTTATGAGGACAAAGATGTGGAATACTTGTTTCAAATTTAAAAATGCCGTAATTACTGTATATATGGATGCGTTCTAAATCGAAAAGTTTCCTTTTACTTTACTTGATCGACGTACCGGGAGCTTGGACAACTTTGGGAGAGTGTTAATACGATAAAATTCAAGTACGTTATGCGAAAAGCTAAATAGCGACGCGCTACTTTTGAATTCGAGAGTCAATTATTTTATATAATTTCACTCGTATCGGACGTCAATCTCATGATTTCAGTAGGTTAGCCTTTGAGCCAATGACTTTCTTTTTTGAAAAACTTGTTTTATCATTGGCTTAATTAATTTTGTGGCCCCGCCACACTGCAATTCATGTATGGTTTAAACCTTTTCTTGCATAAAAAACTCTGTGCAAGTGATTTCCCTTGACAACAAAACTTGACTTGTTTAATTATCCCTTCGCCGGGAGGGTGAAAATAGCGGATCTTTTTTTATTCGGCTATTCTATCCTCTGGTTTTAAGGAAGATCTGAAATGGTGGGAAGACCTTTCCGCCTGTAGGACATTGTCGCCGAACGAGACTTCCGCTTTTGTAAAGCGGACCTGCTGTGGCACATAATCCCTAATGAAGAAGGAGAGATCTGAAAACGGATGGGAGTCTGCGCGAAACTACTGGAACCGTGTCCTGTGCTTGTGAAAGGAAACAGAGAAACCGACAGACCATATCGAAAGGTGGATTGTGACAACTATAGCGATTGCTTAAATGTTGCGCTGCGAAGCCGTTGGTCGGATTTCTCATGCTCTGAGTGTACGGCGTACACAAGGACTAGATTCATCGAACAAGCTACAGGGTCTGATGATTACTGGTAAACTGATCAGAGAAACGTTGTGAAACAACTACCCGCTGTCGCCATCTGGGCAATAGCATTCGCTTTCGTTGAGTCTTCAGTTGTTGAATATTTGAGAGCCATTTACTACCCATTGAATCAGGGTGGCTTTCAGTTCCCTCTCCAAACATTGGAGCAGTTGACGGCCATGGGTTCGGAACACTACCGACGGCTCATGATCGAATTAGGCAGGGAATTGGCCACCCTTATTATGTTGGCTTCTCTGGGGGCTGCGGCAGCCAATAACGTACGCGAAGCTTGGGCTCATTTTATGGCGGCCTTCGGAATCTGGGATATCTTCTACTACGTCTGGTTAAAAGTCTTCATCGGTTGGCCTACTTCCCTGTTTGATTGGGATCTTCTCTTTCTCATACCTTTGCCGTGGGTCGGCCCGGTCATAGCTCCTATCATCATCTCATTGGTCCTAATTTTTGCCGGAGTAATCATTCTCATCCGTGAGAATTCCAGAGAGCCGCTCATCGCGAGTTGGTCGCATTGGGCGTTATTTGTCCTGGGGGGAATTTTGGCCATTGCCGCTTTCACTTGGGATTACCGGAATATCATGGCCGGCGGTCTACCAAACCCATTTAGATGGGATATATTCATTTTAGGTGTGGCGATTGGTTTAGGATCTTTCCTGCATCTCGACTACTATTCCAAATCGAGTGCCCGTGCAAAGTATGGGATTTAGCGCTGCGTCAAAAGACGAGCTTCCAGAGCTCTGTTGTACGCCGATAAAATGTCCCGTTGTGAGAGTATCCCCACCACCTTCTTTGGGCCGTTTCCATCCTGCACTACAGGCAGTCGTTCAATTCCGTTATCATTAATAAGCGACATCGCTGTTGCCAAATTATCGATAGTTGTCACGTATAGCGCCGGAATCGTGGCAATATCTTTAGCTATGACGACGTCCCCCAGGGTCTCATCAAAAATTACTTCTCGAAAGTCCCTTAGGGACAACATGCCGACTAGATTGCCGTTATTGTCTACCACAGGGAAAGATGTGTGCTCACTGTAAGGGAGTATGCTGATTAACTCCCGGAAGTGAGTGTCTTCACGGATGGTCTCCGGATGCCAGGTCATGAAATCATTGACAACCATACTTTTGAGAAGATTCACATCGCGTCCGGCCTCTATATCAATACCCCTCCTTAGGAGCTTTAAGGTGTAAATTGACTCTCTTTTGAGGGCACGTGAGACGAAAGTGGCCAATACGCAACAAATCATTAGCGGCGGAATGATAAGATAATCCTGGGTAAGTTCAAAGATTATAAGAAAAGCCTGAATCGGCGCATGTGTCGTAGCGGCGACAACCGCCCCCATGCCGACGATAGCGTATGCCCCGGGGTTGGCGGTAATACCTGGAAACCAACTGTGAACCAGATAGCCGAATGCTCCGCCCAACATTGCGCCCGTGAAAAGAGACGGAGCGAAAATGCCCCCCGAGCCCCCTGATCCAATTGTGATGGACGTGGCAAAAATTTTTAAAGGAACCAGGATAACCAGCACTGTCCAGACCTCTTGACCAAGTAGGGCCTTGCTTATCGACTGGTACCCTACTCCCATTATCTGTGGATAGCGCAAAGCCATGACCCCAATTATCAAACCCCCGATGGCGGCCTTTAGATATTCGGGAATTTTCCAGTCATCCCATAGATCTTCACTCTTGTAGAGTGTTACTATAAAGGCGACGGCAACTAGGCCGGCCAAGATGCCGAGAACACAGTAAAAGCCGATTTCCCATGGCGATTCCAACTGATAATGCGGCGCCTGAAAAGCTGGATAATTGCCGAGAAACGCCCTGGATACAACCGTGGAAATAACTGAAGCCAGAATGATGGGAGTGAACGTCGGTAACGCAAAGTCGGATAGTATGATTTCCAGGGCAAATATCGCTCCCGCGATGGGAGCATTGAAAGTGGCGGCTATGCCGGCCGCGGCGCCGCATGCCACCAGCACTCGCATTTGGTCATTCGAAATGCGCAAAATTTGACCGATCGAAGAGCCCAGGGCGCTGCCAATCTGAACAATGGGTCCCTCACGGCCGACAGACCCGCCGGAACCGATGCTTAAGGCGGAGGCCAGGGTTTTCACTACTACTACACGCTTACGTATGATGCCCTGCTCACGAGCAACGGCGTTCATAACCTCCGGCACCCCGTGGCCCTTTGCTTCCCTCGCGAAGAAATACACGAGAGGTCCCACCAAAGCCCCGCCTATGACCGGTCCCAATAGCACTTTCCACCACGGTAGAGTTGGGGCCACATTGGCTAGATCCAACCCACTGCCGAAAATAATCGTCTGAAATATTTCTATAAGATATCTAAACCCTACGGCTCCGAGTCCGCCTAAAAGACCGACTAAGACCCCTAACCCGGGCATGATCAGCCCACCCGAGTAGCGGAAAATCTTTTCGCGGGTAATCGCCCTTCGAATTCGATATGATAGTGAGAAACTAGACAGTCTGCTGAAAAACGACATGTATGAATCCTGTCAAATTGGTCAATTCAGGGCCTATGTTTGACTTGTCAACATACCACAGTATAAAAAATTTCGCAGATGAGATTTTAATTAGTTTGGGAGGGACAATTTAAGTCCCAAAGATGAACGGGCGGCTTTGTCGTCTGTCCTAATTATTATTGGTAAATGAATAGGAAAGGAGCCAAAATGATCGAACTTATGCCTGAATCTTCCGGAAATTTCTTGGCCGTCAAAGTCAGCGGAAAACTCACTGACGAGGATTACAAAAATTTTTGGATTCCCAAGTCAGATGAGCTCATTAACCAATTCGGAAAAATCCGAGTATTGATGCTCATGGCCGAAGATTTCCATGGATGGAATCTACACGCCGCTTGGGATGACGCGGTTTTTGGGATCAAGCGTCGTCACGCTTTTGCAAAAATCGCCGTCGTCGGAGCCGGAAAGTGGATTAAGTGGGGCGCCGACTTAGGCGCTAAAATTATGGATGGAGAAGTGAGGACCTATTCGGATGCGCAACTGCAGGAGGCTTTGCAATGGGTCCAATCATAATTTATCTCACCAATTTACCAATCCATTTTGAGCAGTTATTTCTGTGTTGAACGCTCAACATTAGTAGCTGCTCAGTCATTCTGCCGGCAAACTCATAGCGCTAAACATGAAATTGTTTCAATTTCAGAACCACGTTTGATATCCATTGGGCAATCTTTGGCCCCCTCGCAGCTTGCCGATGGATGCAACAGAGTAGCTTACGGGATCAGTGAATCGTGATTAGTTTCGAGAATCATTATAGGCTCTAATTCCTATTTTCTTTGACGTTACCGACTGAAGAGCGCATGAAAACTGGTACTTTGGTGGGTGGACAGTTTGTGGCAAAGGAGTATCTGAAGAAGCCAGATTTGTACTTACGTTTTGTTCTGCAGTGGACGAGCTTCTCTCGCTTACGAATAGCCATATAATTCTGCTGATTATGTCGCCAAAATAGCGGTTGCCGGTGAATTATGGTCGGCGTTAGCTGTTGACAGCATTCGTATTTGGGGATAATATTGGCGCACAATCAATGCGCCCTTAGCTCAGATGGATAGAGCGTCTGACTACGGATCAGAAGGTCGGGGGTTCGAATCTCTCAGGGCGCACCATAAAATCAAAAGGTTAGCGGAATTGACGCTGACCTTTTTGATTAAGGGGTACCTGAGGGATACCCACCGTCGAGAAATGGTTTTATAAGTCGGCGTTATTATTGACTAGCCACTCCCCCGTAATTTGCACCTTATTTTCTGTATCAGTAGCTTGTCCTAGCTTTGTTAGGCTAGTCTACCGTGTTAGATTATGTTTTATATGTTAGATTGAACCACCCACCGGGGGCACCCCCCACCCGCCTTTTGAGTATCCTTATAAAAAAGGGACTCCTTGAGGGGCTTTTGCACCGGATTATTTTTCTAACCCAGCGGTAACAGGGCTAATCATATACGGCTCTCATTGGCCTAATCAATGAATAGAAAATCGAATACGGGGGAACAATGGAGAATTGCCGTCGATATTCAGGGCAGGTTCAATTACCATGGGGCGGGTTTGGATTTCATTGATCCGGGGATATGTGGGCAAGTTGATTCAAACCTTATTCCAACCTCACAAATAAGCAGGGGCCCCCCGAAGGGAGCCCCGCACCTCACCGTCGAAACGATGAGGGGGATTACACGAACATTATCTAAAACAACTCATGTCATGTCAAGTTCCAAAGTCTGAACCAATTGTATGCCGGCAGGCGTGATACGCAATATTTCAGCAACCTCGAATTTGCCTAATAGCTTTTGAACCATTTCAAACACCCCCAAATCTTTCGGAAACAGCCAAACCAATTAAATTAAAAGTGTGGTATCTGTGTTATATGTGTTCACGTATCACATGATTTAACGAAAACGTCGAAAAGCGGTTTTACTACAGGATATCCAGCATTTAAGCCTCATTTGCCGGAATTATCGCTTATCGGTTATAAACGTCTGATCGTAACCGGCGGATACATCAACATTATTCCGCTTCCACGGGTCTGCTTACGGTGAAATTTAGCCTTTCCATCCTGAATTCTCCGCGATCCTGATCGAACAATCTAACGTTGCCCAAAGACGAAGCTACAATGTGCGATTGTCCGGATTTGCTGAGTCCACAATCTGCACTGAGATCCACTTCCAAATACAAGGTGTCCTGTTCAATTTTAAGTTTTATGTTTTTCATTTTCCTATCCTTAATAAAGCATCGAAAAAGTCTTTATAAGTTGCGAACAAATCCGGCTCCAGATCCTCTCTCAAACTGTGAACTATTTTAGGCACTACGTCCTGAATCAGATTAAATAATGTGTTATCCGTATCTTGAACGTGTATCCGGCACATCGAATCCAATGTTTTGCGCATGGATTCTAATTGCTTCCTGTAAACTTCCTGATTTCCAAGTAATTGTTGGCAAGCCGCTAAACCCACAAAGGCTTGGCTGTATTGTTCCGTGGTCTTCAGTGAAGCCAAATTAGTTCGCAAGAATTTGAACGCGGCTTGCTTGCTTTTGGCGTCTGATTTGCTCTCAGTCACGGCAACAATCAAGGCTGGTTGTTTTCTCAAAATGCCGGCTCCTTTGGGCAACTTTGGAACAAACTCTCTCCATATATGGCCCATTAATTGCATCACAGCAAGTATCAGGCCATGGTTAAAATGGTATCTCGTTTTGCAACTGGTTATCGTTGCCGCTCACTTTGGGGCAGGCTTTTAAGGTCTCAACCTGTATGCCCTCCCCCTTATCCACATATCTGCATACACCCGGATGATTCGGGAATTCTCGCCTATAGGCAACGCAGCCCCGACAATCAAATTGTTGTTCAGAATCCATTTCTGAAATACTCATAGTAGGAATTTTACCGTCTTTACCGTCTCTACTGTCTGTAACCTGAACTGGAGCCGGTTTATCTGAGACGGTAGGTAAGACGGTAAAAGATCGGTTACTGTCTACCGTCTCTCTGTAAATACGTAGGCCCCGTCCAACGCTCTTTGACCGCTCCACAATAATTCCCGTTTCCCTCAAGTTGTGCTCCACTCGTTTCAGGGCCTTGCTTAACCGAGCGGGGTCTTTGGGCCAAGTTTGGCTTTTATGCAATCGCAACGGTTCAGCTATCGCAAAAAGCTTTTCGAACAACTGTGTAGCGGTCCCCTTAAACTCACCATCATTTTCAAGAAACGTGTTTAACACGGTGCAAACAATGTCCGATTCGATTACTTCCTCATGTTGGCTCACAGTATTTCGCCTCATTGCCTCTAAAAAGCCGGCGGCCCCGAAGCCTATTACTTCCGCCGCCGCCGCTCC
>JBBSBY010000058.1:0-21630 GCA_038250835.1 Desulfomonilales bacterium
ATCACTTTCGCGCCGGAGGGGTTCACCGTGAAAAAAATCTCTTTTAAAATTCGACGTAAAATTATGTTGGCTTTCCTGTTCTGCTTTTTATCGGTGCTGGTTTTCGCAATCTTCAGCTTTCAGGTGCATCGTGAAATAGGGAACCGGCTGCGTCTGGTGGAAGTCGCTGATGATATTGTGAATAACATTCTGGAAATTCGGCGATTTGAAAAGAATTATTTTCTTTATAAGCATACGGAGAGCTTGGACGAAGCGCTGTCATATGTAGCCGGTGTCGAGACCCTCTTTTTAAAACATCAAGAAGATATGGCCAAACTCCATCAAGAAAATTCGGGCGCCGCTTTTCTCAAAACCCTGGGCGCATATCGTGACATTTTATTGGGAATTAAAGTCGCTCTTCCCCGGACCACCACCGGGTCTGAAGAATCTCTCCGTCCCATAGGACAAGAGCTTCTCGATACATCCACCGGCTGGGCCAAAACGGAGCGGCTGAAAATCGATCAACTATTTCGTCGGGCGTTCTATTTGTTCACTCTTTCAATGCTGTTCTTTGGTATTGTGGGAATTGCGGTGGCCTTTTACATTTCGCGACTTTTTACTCGGCCTCTTATCGAAATGCAGCAGGCCATGGAGAAAATCGCCCACGGCGATTTTACGCCGATCTCGGAAGACCATTCTCGATCGGAAGAATTTGTGCCCCTGTTTCGAGCTTTCAATAGGATGATTGATGAATTGGAACAGCGACAAGAGCAATTGGTCCAGGCGAGAAAAATTTCCGCGTTAGGCACGTTCACCTCCGGAATCGCGCATGAGCTGAACAATCCCGTTAATAATATTGTTCTCACCGCTGAAGCGCTCAAGGAAGATTTTGGTTCAGTGGATCATGAAGAAGCTATCGGCATGATAAACGACATTATTGTTCAATCAGAAAGGGCCTCTGAGATAATTAAAAACCTGTTGGACTTTTCCAGATCTGAACGCCCTGAGATGATCTCAGTGTCTATTCCATCGGTAATAACTGATACTCTCAAATTGGTACGTAACCAGTTACTCCTATCAGGTGTGGAAGAGCACGTCGAACTAAGTTCCGGTTTGCCTCGCATTTGCGGAGAGAACAAGAGCTTGCAGCAAGTTTTTTTAAATCTTTTTATTAATGCGATCCAGGCTATGCCAAATGGCGGAGCGCTGAACATAAAGGGCTATGCTTCCTCTGACGGAAAAAATGTTAAAATAGACATACGGGATTCAGGTGTAGGCATAAAGCCCGACGATCTACCTCACATTTTCGATCCATTTTTCACGACAAAGGAAGTGGGGAAAGGAACGGGACTTGGCCTCTCCGTGACTTATAGTATAGTTCGGAAACATGGAGGAACCATCGACGTTCATAGTTCAAGAGGCGCCGGTACAACATTCACCGTGAGCCTTCCATCGGAACAAAAAGGCTGCGAAATCACGGAGTGACGGAGAAATTTATGCGAGTGGCTGTGGTAGATGACGAGGCTATCGTCCGCACCCGCCTTCAAAAAGGCCTGGCTAAGCAAGGATATTGCGTCGAGGTTTTCCGCTCAGGAGAAGATTTCCTGATGGAGGAAAAAGAACGCCCTTTCGATCTAGCGCTCCTGGATATTAATCTTCCGGGAATAAACGGCATTGATACGCTGAGGCAAATTAAGAAGCGACACAAAGACACGGAGGTCATTCTCATTACGGGCTACGGCTCAATTGAATCAGTGATCGAATCGATTAAGATTGGAGCTTTTCATTACGTCGTCAAACCGATAAAATTGGATGAGATAAGACATCTTGCCGCCAGGGCGCTGGAACATAGATTTCTTTTGGAGGAAAATCGAGACTTACGTTCGCGCCTCGACGCAGGGGAAAGCTATGGAGGAATGATTGGTGTCAGTCCTCTAATGAAGGAAGTCTTTGGCATAATATCAAAGGTTGCCCCGCTGGATTGCAATGTGCTCATCCAGGGGGATAGCGGGGTTGGGAAAGAACTTGTAGCACGATCTATTCATCAAAAAAGTCGACGCAGGGATAGACCTTTTGTCGCATTTAACTGTGCTGGATTCGCAGAGGATTTGATAGCCAGTGAACTTTTTGGATATCAGCGTGGAGCTTTCACCGGCGCCGCAGCCACTAAAATTGGTATGCTGGAAACCGCCCACGGCGGCACGGTTTTTATGGACGAGATGGGCGATATGCCCCTGTCAATGCAAGGCAAGCTGTTAAGGGTAATACAGGAAAAGCAAATTCTTCGCGTCGGCGCCAATAAGCCTATTCAATTAGATTTACGATTTATAGCGGCCGGCAACAAGGACCTTAAACGCGCCGTCAAGGAAGAACGCTTTCGTGAGGATTTGTATTTTCGGCTGAATGTCGTTGAAATCAGAGTTCCCGGTCTCATGAAACGTAAAGAAGACATTCCGCTTCTAATTCGTCATTTTTTGGTCAAGTACGGTCAGCGGTTTTCCAAGAAAATCCTCGGCATTGACAGCGCGGCCGAAGAGATTCTCCTGGGGTATTCCTACCCCGGTAACGTGCGAGAACTTGAAAACATCATTGAACGAGCGGTTGCATTGACGGAGGGAAACAGATTGTCCGTTAACGACCTGCCTCCCGACTTGCGAGAATACTCCGTCATTAGTTATGGGAAATGGCCTTCTTTGGAAGAACACGAACGAGAGTATGTGCGGAAAGTCTTCGAGTTCACGTGCCACGACCTAAAGCAGACCGCTCGAATACTGGAGGTTCCAAGAACTACGCTGTGGCGTAAAATTAGGAAATACGGTTTAAATCCGTCCGGTCGAAAGCCGGACCAGAAAACGGTCCATTAATGCCACGGCATCACTACTAAAGACACCGGCTCTCTCAACCACAATAACTTTTCTCCCGTCACTCTTTCAAACATAAGCGGCTGAATGTCGGCTACGACTCCGAGTTTTTCCGTAAACAACCGAATTCCATATCCAATTCCATTTTGAAACATGTTGCCACTCGCCTGCAGAGCTAATCTGTTCAGCGAACCTTCTCTTGCCTGTTCATTCTGAAACAAACATTACCTCCAATTGATCCAGGTTATCATCATTATTCAATAATATCAGGATGATGTTTTGGCCGGCGCCAAACTTGCCTATTTGTATTCCGACGGGGAGATCACGTCATGGGTAAAAAGGTGCTTGTAGCTGTGGATATGCGCTCCATCTCAGAGGCCACCATCCTCTATGGCATAGAATTGGCCTCTCGCATTCAAGCTTCGGTGATACTGGGCGTCATTATGCCTGAGCCGACATCAACGAAAAAGAGCGGGGCCGGCGGAAAGAGTTCAGGGCCAATCATTCCACAAGGCGCATGGATGGATCGTGCGGTAGAAGAGAGTCAGCGGCATGCAGTCGGCCTCGAAATATTCGTGGCGGCGAGTGACTTTTTTGAGGCAATACATCGCCTTATACAAGACCGGCCAACTATAGGATTCGTAGTCATTGACGCTCCGAAAACTTTGGCGGGTAAACAGGCCTCCCAGTTCAGCTCAGCTTTGAATCGGCTACACAAAGATTTTGAGGGCGACATTCTACTGGTGGAGAAAGCGGGAAAAATGACCCCGGTATCTGAACTTTATCTTCATACGACTACAAGGGAGAACTCAGTATGAGTTGGAACATTTACTTGCCGATCGCCGGAGCCGGCGTGAATGTATTCATATTGCTCGGTTTAGGTGGGGCCGTTGGGTTCCTTTCAGGGCTCTTTGGCGTGGGAGGAGGATTTCTCATGACTCCCTTGTTGATGATGATAGGTATTCCGCCGATAGTGGCGGCCGCTTCGGATTCAAACCAGATCGTCGCCGCCTCAGCCTCAGCGACATATGCCCATTATCGTATGGGTAATGTGGATTTCAAAATGGGGTTTCTTCTGCTTATTGGCGGCGTAGTAGGCGGCACACTCGGAGTCCATCTGATCGCATTTTTGAGGGCGCTTGGAAACGCTAACTTCGTCATCAAAATAACGTATGTCATAATGTTGGGTGTAGTGGGTTTTTACATGTTCATGGAAAGCTTACAAAATCTCAGAAAAACTCCAGTGGAGACCAAAAAGGTTGAGTCCGGAAAGTCTTCGTTCTATGCAAGAGCGGTAAAAGCCCTCCCGTGGCAAATGGAGTTTCAAAAATCCGGCGTTTTTCTCTCTCCCATTCTACCCCTCATTCTGGGGACGTTCGTGGGGGTCTTGGCCGCAATTATGGGTGTAGGCGGCGGCTTTATTATGGTTCCCGTAATGGTTTACATGCTTCGCATGCCAATGCACGTGGTGGTTGGGACAAGCCTGTTTCAAATTCTTTTTACATGCGTCAACGTCACCATAATGCAGTCTATGACAAACCACGCCGTGGATATAACCTTGGCGATCTTGCTTCTGCTTGGTTCAACTGTGGGCGCTCAGTTCGGCGCACGACTGAGCAGAAGGCTCAAAGGGGATCAATTGAAGATCATTCTTGCCTCTTTGGTTTTAGTGGTAATGCTTCAAATGCTTCTTGGGCTCGTTATTACGCCCGACGTACTGCTGGCTCACAAAGGAGGACACTAAGTTGAGAGCGATTTATGTTTACCTTGTAGTGTGCGCCTTTGCGGGATCGTTTCTTTCCGGGGCGGCATTTGCTGCGGAGACGCCGGCGGATAGCGGATATTTAGCGCTCACTCCACGTACTATTAACATAACAAAAACCTTTAGCGGCGCTAATGTTGAGGTTTCAGCCGACATTCCAAAAGGGGCCGGCGCAGTGTTGGAATTAATCGGACCAACTCGTGACTCCCATCTGTTGCGGCAGGGTCGGCGCGCAGGTCTTTGGATGAGCGTCGGAGAAGTGACGGCGCATGACGCTCCATCCATATATATGGTCTTCACAACACCGGATGTAAAATCCCTCGAAACCGCAGATTCGCCATCGGGATACGACGCCCTAAAGCAAAGAGTGACTTTTTCTGGGGCTTTACCCAAGAACAAAGCGGATTTGCTCTTTGGGCAATTTATAAAACTTAAAGAAAGTGAAAAGCTATACGGCTCGTTCCCAGGAGCTTTAGAGACTAAAAGCGGAGCGAAACACGATAGTGTTCACGGCGCCTTGCAGCTACCCAGCAATGTTGCCCCGGGAAGCTATGACGTGACATTGATGATTTTGCAAAACGGGAAGGGGGTCGAGCGAAGATCAGCAGAGCTGACGATAATGATGACCGGCCTGCCCAAAATATTAACTAACCTGGCCTTCAACCATGCCGGGCTATATGGGTTGATGGCAGTGTTAGTGGCGCTGATAGCCGGAATAACCGTGGGCTTAATATTCACGGGAAAGGGCGGCGCCCACTAACGCGCGGTGTTTTTTCTAAAGGAGCGCAGTTCCTACTGGAGTTCGCAACGTGTGGTTCAGGGCCAAACAACTGATGCAGCGAATTTTTTCGGCCAGGCGAGAAGCTGTAGGTTTTCAGCAGATTTTCGAGCAATTCCAAAATCTGTTGGAAAATCACCAGCGATCAATGGAGCTGATCGCAGACTTGGGAGAAAAATCCGGCGGGGACTACATATTCGATCGAAAGTATCTTTTCGATGTGTGTCAAAATTTACAGGACTTGCTGCTTCGCATGGTGAAAGAGCTCAATCTTATAGGTGAGGATCGATATTACGAACTGTATGGGGCTTTGGATCGTATATTCTTGCCCATGGAGGCGGAACTGCGCGGCCGCCTCATTAAATCCGACGCTCCCTATGTCATCACTCTACACGACGCTCCTATTGATAATCCCGAATTAACTGGAGGCAAAGCCAATACATTGGTTGAAATTATCAACAAAATACATTTACCGGCGCCCTCGGGATTCGTGATTACCAGCAACGCTTACTATCGCTTCCTAGAATACAACAATCTTGCGGAACATATTCATACTTTCCTGGAATCGTGGATATCCGGTAATGAAGACCTGATCAAGGCAGCCGGTCAAATTCGTTACGGAATTTTAGCCGGTATCATACCACCCGATCTCGAACGTGAAATAAAGAGGTTTGCTCATAAGACGCAGGGCTCGTGGGCTGTTCGGAGCAGCGCCTACGGCGAGGACGGTGAGTTGTCTTTCGCAGGCCTTCACGAGAGTGTTCTGAACACCTATCCTGAAAACATTCCTGAAGCCTACAAGAGAGTGCTCGCAGGATTGTATTCACCGGAAGCGCTCACGTATCGTCGACGAATGGGTATGATAGGTGAAGAGGCCGCAATGTCCGTGCTGTGTCAGCAAATGATCGACAGCGTGGCAAGCGGAGTGACGCACACCGTCTATCTGGATAAACCTGATGCGGATTGTCTAGTCATTTACGCTTCATACGGCCATGGCCGCACAGTTGTTGAAGGCCGCTCGATTCCGGACCGTTATGTAGTGGAGAAGCGACGTCCTTATGACCTGCGGTCCCAGGAAATTCATCGAAAGACGTCGATGGTGAGATCGGCTCCGGGCGGTGGTGATGAGGAGACGTCTTTGCGAGATGAACTTCCGGAACAATCGTCGATTTCACCGGCCACCATACAAATACTCGCCAAATGGGGGATAGCCTTAGAACGTTATTTTAAAAGTCCCCAGGAAATTGAATGGGCTGTGGATGCCAACGGAGACTGCTGGATTCTTCAATCGAGGCGATTACAAATACCTGAGCGATTCGAGGAAGCCAATGAAGCCAATGAAGCAATTTGCGAATCATGTTCCGAGTATCCAATCCTAATTAAGGATCAAGGGGTTGTGGCGCACACCGGCGTGGGATCAGGCCGCGTTCATGCAATTCGCAGCAACGAAGATATGGACTCTTTTCCTGAGGGTGCGGTTCTCGTCACGCGATATACGGCCCCGTGGCTTGCCCGCATCGTCCCTAAGGCAACGGCAATCATAGCTGAACGCGGCTCACCCGCAGGTCATCTTGCGACGATTGCGCGAGAATTTCGCGTGCCCGCCCTTCTGGGGGTCGAACATGCTTGCGACATACTCAGAACGGGCATGGAAGTCACTCTGGATACTTACCACAGGGTAATCTACTCCGGTCAGGTAAAGGAATTGCTGCGCAACGAGCTACTCCAATCCACGGTATTCGAAGAATCACCGGAATTTCGGCTCCTGCGACGCCTTATCAAGAGAATAGCCCCCCTCCATTTGATAGATCCCCTCGCTCCGGAATTTACGCCTGCGGGATGCGTTACGGCGCACGATATGATCCGCTTTATTCACGAAAAGGCGGTTCAAGAACTTATGGATATTCCTTCCTCCCTCCATCGTTTTAAAGGGGTAAAGGTGTGGACCCTGGTGTCGGACATTCCAATCGGACTAAAGATATTGGATCTGGGGCAGGGGATAGACCCCGAACTTACCGGAGACAAAGTGAGGATTGAAGAAATTGAATCTCAGCCTCTTAAAGCTTTGTGGTCCGGAATCGCTAAACCGGACGCATGGAGCACTGAACCGGTGGATATCGATTTTAAAGGACTTATGTCAAGTCTCACAAGAAACTGGGATTCGACGACCGGAGGGGTATCCGCCTCGGGATTCAATCTCGCCGTCATCAACAATATATACATGAATCTGCATTTGCGGCTTGGTTATCACTTCAATTTAATTGACGCAAGAATGCACGATGACCAGCAGCACAATCACATATATTTTCGATTTGTGGGTGGAGTTACCGACCTGACGAGACGTTCACGTCGGGCCAAAGTCCTCGCGGGTATCCTGTCGGCTTATCACTTTCAGGTAGTGACTAAAGGGGACTTGGTTGTGGCTCGGTTACTCCACCTCCCGAAAGATGAAATTCGAGAGCGTCTCCAGGTGCTGGGGGCGCTGATAGCCTTCACCCGCCAATTGGACATTCAATTGCGGAGTGATCAGGACATTCCGCGATTCGTGGAGGAGTTCTTCAGTCAAAATGCCCAACCGGCTCAATTCCCCTTGTAAGGAGGCGCCAATGTCGGAGAAAAAAATTAAAATCATGGTGTTGGATGATGAACCCATAGTCTGCAAACGTCTCAAGCCCGCTCTCGAAAAGCAAGGCTATGAAGTGGAAACTTTTACGCAGAGTTCGGAAGCTTTCGAGCGCCTCAAGGAGAGGGACTACGACATTATCATTACAGATTTAAAAATGAAGGGCATTGACGGCATGCAGCTTCTCACGGAGGCAAAAACCAGGCGTCCGGAGACGGAAGTAATAGTAATCACCGGATTCGCCACCATGGAGACGGCAAAGGAATCTTTTCACAAAGGCGTTTTCGATTTTGTTGCTAAGCCGTTCAAGCTCAGTGAAATCCAGGACGTGGTGAGTCGCGCGGAGGCCAAAATTCGGGGTCAATAGCCGAGCATTGGCTTTCATTCAAGCCGTAGATTCACCGTCAGGCAAAGGAGAAATTCAGCGTGATTAAGACTCTTGTGTCAATCGAGGTAGATTTGATTTCAAGCCTCGCTCTGCGATTTGCATGTCAGCTCGGCGGGCTCATGGATATGGAGATCCAACCGATATACGTCAAAGAATCCACAACTCATGAATCATCGTGGGGCGCGGGTTGGGCAAGCCGCACCTGGGAAAAAGAGATGGTCGCGCAAGGGCAAGCTGAGATTGCGGAGCTGATTACCGCGGAAATGGATTTTTGCCCAGTGCTCAGAGAACCCCGTGTGATCTATGGAGACAAAGATGGCGAGCTTTTAAAGATAACTCAGTCGGAGAAATACGATCTTTTTGTGGAGGGCGCCCATTTCACCTGGTCGGCAGCCGATCTGCACAAGAAGTTTCAGACAAAGCTGTACCGTAAAAATCCCTCAGCCGTCGTTCTGGTGAAATCGCTACGCAAAATTAGCGAAGTACTTGTGTTGTGCCTCGATGTGGAGGGAACACGCGCCTTGACGCAGATATTTCAAACCATTTGGAAGGGAGTGCCGGTCCCATTGCGCCTCTGCTTTTCCAAGAAAACTTCCGGACGCGAAGCTGAAGCCCTCCGAGATGAAATCACCCGGTCAGCGAAAATTCTCCAGGACATGAAGTGCACCGTCCACCTCTGTGACGATTTACCGGAACTATCAAAGGATTCAGCCGAAGACTTCTTGAAAGAAAGCAGTCTTGTGGCCATAGCGATAGATCGTGATGCAAGAAAAGATTCGCCGAATCTACAATGGTCGGCGCATGTAAAATCAACGGCCCTACTTGCTTTCCACTAGAGCCGAAAGGGGATTTTAAATGAGAATTTTGTTAGCGGCCGATGAGCATCCCTACAGTAAATATGCGTTGAATGAGACCGCCAAGCTCGCCGCAAATACATGGGCGGATGTTACTCTCTTAGGTGTTGAGCAGTCGTCGTCATCCAAAACGACCGGCGCAAACGGGGAACTATCTATTCGTGAAGCTCTCCGCGAATATAGACGTCAATTTTTAAATTACTGGGAGAAGGGCGGTTCACCCTACGAACCCCAGGAAAGCGGATATGAATGGCTTCCTACGAAGGACGGTGGATGGGAAGAAATCAAAATCGTAAGAGGCAGCCGCAAGAATCTCAGGGTTCGACTTCGGGCGGGTAATCCCGGCGCTGAGACGCTCCTTGAAGCGGGAGAAGACAACAGTGATTTGATAGTCTTGGGATGCTCAAAAGGGGAAAAGTGCCTGTGGTACGGTAGCAACCCGGCGCCGCAAGAAATCGTCAACTCCGCCGATTGTTCAGTCCTGCTGGTGAAGGAGGAACAACCGGTCAAGCGAATCCTCGCCTGCCTTGATCAAGGCTATATCAGCCAGGAATCTCTCGAGATCATTAATCAAATGCTCACCATTCATGGGGCTCGACTTGAATTCATCGGATTAAGTCAAAACGGTGATATGAACAAGGCGGTATATACTAGACTCATTGAGGTAGGTGATTATTATAGCGATCGGGATGTAGAAATTAATATTCGCATCACCGACGTTTCGGATTTTGAAAAATTCATCACGGGTGAACTGAGGGAAGACCTGTTAGCGCTGTGGATGGGAAAAAAATCCCTACTCAGCAGATTCTTTTCTCGTGATTGGATAGGACGATTCGTAAGCAAGTGTCAGACATCCGTGTTGGTGATGCGTTGACTTTGAACTAACTCCGGTCTGATCATCCACTGAATGGAAATGTGATCTCATAAATTCTGCTGGAGAAAATTAATATGAAAGTATTAGTAGCTATGGATAAGCATTCCGAAACATTTGAAGGACTTAGATATGCTTGTCACCTCATGGAAAACACTGGAACCAGGATCGATGCCCTTCATGTGACTCCCGAGATGAAAGATATGGCCGGCGAAAGTTACGCTCCCTTTCTCATGAAAGATGAATTGGAAGGAGCGGTGACCGCCGATGTGCGTAAAGTCGAAGAAATGTTTCGTGAAGCCATGGCGGAATGTAACGCTATAAATGTTCCTTGCGCTCTTGAAATCACCGCCGGGGATCCGGCGGAAGAAATCTTGAATATGGCTGAGGCGGATGGGTACGACCTCATTGTTCTCGGATCGCAGGAACAGTCACACCTCAGAGGATTTCTCTTGGGCGCGGTGCATGCGAAGATATTGCATTCGGCCAAAAATTCCGTGCTCATAGTCCGAAAATTTCGGGAAATTCGCAAAGTGCTGCTGGCGTACCGAGGATCGCGGAATGATGACGCCGCATTGAGGTTTGTAGCGCCTCTTCTGGCGAACAAAAAAGCCGAATTGACCCTATTACATGTACAAGAAACCGGTCACGGTGAGAGTGATGAATTCGCCAGGGCCTCTTTACAAAAAGGCGCCCAGATTTTGCGAAGCTTTGACCTGGAACCCATTACACGTATGGAAAAAGGTGAATTCGTGGAAACGATTCTCCGGGATGTCGCAATTAATCGACATGATCTTGTCATCCTCGGAGCATATGGTCTCAAGCGGTCCAAGTATTTCAAGCTCATCAGTGACGAGGCGCTCAACCTTGCGCGTTTAACCACTCGTCCGATTCTAGTCTATCGAGAAAGAGACGCAGGATAGCGCTTAGACTACTGAGCCCATACACCGAACCACGATTATGTATTCTCCTAAGACTCTGTTCGGCTGAGATGGGCGAGATCGGCTCCTCAAGCAGAATCGAATAAAGCGAACGGTGGATATCAGCGTTGCAGTACGTGAAACTTGAAATTCGATTGCGCGATCGTAATTAACCGCGCAACCGAAGCATTATTAACATTTCGCCTTAATTTCGTAACATTCCATAAAGATCCTTGCCGTGCCTCTCTCCTAATAAAGGAGAGGCGCCCGGAAGGATTTCCGAATATGTATGTCAATTTTTCCGGCGAATCGGCATAACGACTATTTCTTTGGGGCGCCGCCCCACTCTCCGGTAAAGCTTACCGATTGTTCTTTGCCTTTTTCATCCTGGAAGACGGCTTTGCCGTTGGTTACCTTTATAGGAAATCCAAAATCCCCAATGTTGTCCCACCATTTCTTGACCATTGCGCCTGCCGTAGTCTTCATCTCCTGAAGCTTTGTGACATTACCGGTACCCACCATTAGATTACCAATAGTCGGCAGAGCTTCATTGGTGACCACGACTCGGACCTGATTTGTCTTACCCGCGGGAATCCATGAGTCCTCATAAACAAGGGCCATATTTACGTCAAAACCTTCCCACTCTGTTGTAAAAGTCAACTCATCCAGCATGATCGGCTCTTTGTTTGGATTGGTAATACCAAAAATGTACGCTAAATTCATCATGGCGCCCACGGCCATAGGTTTCCCAGGCTCTTTTTCACTTTTGTATCCGACTTGCGGTTTCGCAAAGAATTGTTGGATTCCCGCGACATCTACTCTTTCAAGTTTAACTACAGGAGGTTGGAATGCGAAAGCTAGTGAGCTAAAAACGCACCCCAGGGCAAATACAAACACCATCGCGTAAACTGCTTTTTTCATGAGACCTCCCAGTCAGTTCGAGTTGTGAGTTAGGCCAGCCAGCGTTTTCTTCGTTTATAGTGCTTTACGTCTCGGAAGCTCTTGCGTCCACCCACGTCGGTCAAGCCAAGGTAGAAATCCCGAATATCGGGATTCTCCTTCAGCTTTTCCGAAGTGTCGTTCATCACGATACGCCCGTTTTCCATTACGTAAGCATACGGCGCAACAGTGAGGGCCAGCTTCACATTTTGTTCCACCAGTAGAATCGGAATTTTCTCCTCTCGATTCAATCGTTGAATAATCTCGAAGATTTCCTTAATCAAAAGAGGCGCCAAACCCATTGAGGGCTCATCCAGCAACATCAGCTTCGGTTGAGCCATCATGGCCCTTCCTATGACGCACATCTGTTGCTCTCCACCGCTTATGAAGCCGGCCTGGACGGTTCGGCGATCTTTTAATCGTGGGAAGTAGTGGTAAACGATGTCCAATCTTTCTCTGAGGCCGGAGGGTCGCAAATGTCCGCCCACAATTAAATTTTCTTCGACTGTGAGATGCTCGAAAACGCGTCTCCCCTCAATGATCTGGAAGATACCCCTTTGAGCCACTTGCTCGGCCGGGAGTTTGTGGATGCGTTCACCCATGAACTCAATACTCCCGTCGGTGACTTCGCCGTTCTCGTGGTTCAAAAGTCCGGAAACAGCCTTGAGAGTTGTACTTTTACCGGCGCCGTTTGCCCCTAAGAGGGCTACGATTCCCTCATCAGGAACTTCAATGGACACGCCTTTGAGGACAAGGATAACTTCGTGATATCTGACCTCAACGTTATTGATCTTCAAGATTGGTTCGGCCACAACATTGTCCCTTTTCGTCAATTGAAATTTATTTGTTTGCCAAATTTTTGAAAAGCTAATTAGGTAGCTATAGGCGACGACTACCCGGAGATTGTTCGACGCCCTACTATTTACGTTTTGTATAAAGTTCCAAAGAGTGACATTTTAAAATGCGAGCTTTTTCGCCCGACCACAGAGACCTGCCTGCGGGAGAGAAACGACTATTCAACAGCTTTGAGGTTCCGCATATTTTCTGTCACTATGATTCGCCAAAAACCTACATGCCCAACCAGCTATCCCACTTGTCAGGATATTTTTTTCGCACATCCACAGTGTCAAAGAGAACAATCTTGCCGTCTTTGATTGTGTAGAGATTTACCACTGAGGAGGGTCTATGATCCTTGGGCGTGATGGTTAGTTTTTGGCTTCCAAGAGCATTGGGGGTATTGAATGGGGTCCAATCTTTTGTGGACTCCATAGCCGCTTTGATGGCCGGACCATTGAGTTTGCCTTCTTTGTCCGCTTTAGTAAGGGCGTTGGCGCCCAAGGTAACTTTGAGCCAGGCCTGAACGGTTCTGATGCCGCGTTTTTCAAACGGCACATTGGGGTTGCCGATCTTGGTTTGGGCGACCACTTTATCCATGTAAGGAACATCCATTCCCAAAAATGCGCAAATAGCGACGCCGATTACGCCTTCACCGGCCGCTCCGGTCATGCGCAAGAAATTCTTGTCGAACCCCCAATGGTTGGTGATGTGGTCAGCGCCCAGTTTCAAAGCGTAAGCGTCTTTCACTGCCGTAGCAACAGACATCGCCGTGTTTCCATGCCAAATAACTTGAGGGTCTTCAGCTTTTGCGCCCAAAACTTGGCTTTTGGCATCAAGCGACACTAGAGAGACGTCCTGATCCCTACCCACCTCTATGTCCAAAAGCTTAGCTTGATCCTTGATAGCCTCAATGGGAGCGCTGCTGTACGGAGCCGAGAATTGATAGAAACACACCAATTTAGGTTTCTTACCTGATTCTCTCATTGCTTTCCATTTATCACTCTTTTTCCAGACTCCCTCGTACCAAGAAATGAGCGCAGCCCTTGCATCGGTTGAATAATCGGAAGCGTAAATAAAATTGTACGGCGTTTCTTTGGGATCACAGAGTTTGGCCGAAAGTGAATCCGAAATCGTCACCATCTTGTCTTTGTTTACGTGAGCCGCGAGAGCCTCGGTGTCTCCTGTGCCCCATTGTAGGAGCATCGCGACTTTGTCCCTATCCCGCATCCGTTTATAGATGGTAATGGCTTCAGGAACACGATAGCCATAATCATTTAGGATCAGTTTGATTTTCTTGCCGTTGATTCCACCGTTGGCATTAAGGTAATCAACACACTCTCTGACTCCCAATGCCGCGTCTTTCCCCACATCAGATGTTGCCCCCGTAAGATCGTTGATACTACCGATTTTGATTTCATCGGCAGCGAACGCCCACGAAGAAATAATTGCGAGAGTTAATCCCAGTAGCAGGATTCTTCTTGCCATCATGCACCTCCATTGGATTGTGGGGATTTCCCCGTTGCTGGATCGAGAAGCATTAGAATTGCGACTATTAATGACCTTTGCCGGTATAAGAAAAGGGCCAAAGATTAAAATAGTTCTTTAGTTGCCAATAGCGGTAACTTAGCCCGTTGGGCTCATACATTAAGAAGAATATGATAGCTAAACCAAAGGCCGCTTCCCTAAAAAAGATTACTTTGGTCGTCATATACGCTAACGCGGGATAATGCTCAACCAATTGATCATTTATGAAGAGGACGCCCATCTCGAGGAATTTGAATACGAGCACAACAAAGGCCGAGCCGAAAAAGATACCTTGAATACTCCCGACGCCGCCTATCAGAATAATTCCGACCCACAACAGGGAATAGAACCATTCGTAATGTTCGGGGCTGACTGCATATAAAGCGCTGATATAGAATGATCCGGCCACACCGGCAAAACATCCGGCCACAAAGAATGCCAGGAGCTTATATCCGACGATGTTCACTCCCATGGTTTCAGCGGCGATGTCATTGTCACGGATTGCAATCCACGCTCTACCGATCTTTGATCTCAACAGATTGCCCATTATCAATATGCAAATAGCCACCAAAAAAATGGATAAATAATAAATTCGGATATCAGTGTCGATCTCCCACCAAAGTATTTTGATGAGTCCCGGGGGGAGGGAAAACGATTGGCCCCGGCCTCCAATTTGGCTGACGTACTGTGTAATGACAAAAGGAACAGTGATCCACTGGGCCGCCATTGTTGTCATGATTAAATAGAAGCCCTTAACTCGTGCAGAGGGCAAGCCGAATAGAACGGACCATATTCCGGCAAGAATGGCGCTAACAACAATACTTATGGGATACGCAAGACCGGCGTCAAGAAGGAACTGCGGCCACGGCACGAAAAGCATCATCATTGCGCTGCAATACCCACCCACCGCAACAAAGGCCGCATGGCCAAGAGTAATCTGCCCGCAATAACCTATTAAGAGCTGCACGCCCAGCGCCGCAAGCACGTAATAGTTTATGGTATAGGCTACGCTCAACCATTGCGAATCATACCTTTCAGACAGCAGCGGGAAGAGAAACACGGTAACGATGATCATAAGGATCATTTTTGATTTGATAAATGGGGTTCGCCACCACTGTTGATCGGCTTTATAGGACTCGAAGTAAGTTCCGCACGGTAGGTAGCTCATATATCACACCCTCTCAATTCGTTCCCAGCCCCACAGGCCGTACGGTTTAAACAAAAGGAAAATTACCATGAAAACAAAGGGTGCAATTTGTTTGACGCCTCCCGGGAAATAGTAGTCGAGATACCCACCGGCCATATTTTGCAGAATTCCAATTGTAATTCCACCGACTATAGCCCCCGGGACGGAATTCAAGCCCCCAAAAACCACCACGGGCAAGACTATGAGCCCAAGGCCGCTGACGGAATAGTTTAAGCCGTTGATGTTGCCGAGCAACGTCCCCCCAACACCCGCCGCCATAAAAGCGATTCCCCATGCTAACGCGTAAACGAATTTTGCGCTGACGCCTAATGAAAGCGCAGCCATTTCGTCATCAGCGCAGGCCTGCATGGACAGACCCCATCTCGTGTACTTAAAAAAGCTTACAAAGATGGCCATGAGAACAAGCGCCGCAATGAAGCTCCACAAATAAACCTGACCGATTGCTATGCCCCAGATTACAATGGGTTCGATGGAAAATACTCTAGGCAGAAACATTTGAGTGTCTGTGTCCCAGATGATAAAGACCATTCCTTTGAAGAAAAATGATATTCCAACTGTAACCATAATAACGGCTAGAATCGGCTCACCGATCATTTTTCTTAAAAAAAGGCGTTCAGTCGCAAGGCCGAGGAGGAGACCGGCGATAAGGGTTCCTATCAGAGCTAAAACAAAAGCCCAAACAATAGAAGTTTGTCCCGCCTGGGCTGTCGCCGCGCCTACAAAGATAGAAATTAAATAGCTATATAATGTTAGGCAGATATAACCACCCACAAGGGTAAGCTCACCCATGGCAAGGTTCAAAACGCCCGAGCATTTATAAATAAGCACCCATCCTAAGGCGACAAGAGCAAAGATGGAGCCGAGCATTATTCCAGTGACCAACAACTGCATAAATAACTGCGAATTAACGTAAATTGCCCGCACCGTTAGGAAAACCAGGGCAAGACCCAGCAGAGACCATATTAGCGTTTTGAGCCTACGCGACATTACTTTTTCCCTCCTTGAGACACGTCCTGAAGCTTAATTTCCGCTTTGATTTCAGCGACTCTGCCGTCTTCATAGGTGATATTGGTCTCCATCCGAATATGATCCAGGCCCCCGTATATAGCGTCTATGATTTGTTTGTAACGGTCTTCCACAAAGGCTCTGCGGATTTTTCGCGTGCGAGTCAATTCGTCGTCATCCGCGTCAAATTCTTTGTAAAGATTGGCGAATCTTGTGATCTTCGCAGGCTCGGGCAATGTCCGGTTAACTTCACGCACCGATTTTTCCACTAAGTCATAAACTTCGGGGATTTGGGCCAATTCCGAGTAGCTCGTATAGTTGATACCGTGATCTTCCGCCCACTTACCAACGGTGTTGTAATCTATACAGGTGATGGCGACAACGAAGGGTCGATCATGGCCGACGATTAAAGCGTCTCGCAAATAGGGACTGAATTTAAGACGAGCTTCAAGAAACTGAGGAGAGAATTTTCGCTTATCTCTCAAAATCATGATATCTTTTGAACGATCAAAAACGACCAGGTGTCCATCTTCGTCAATAAATCCGGTATCTCCCGAATACAACCAACCATCTTTGAGAGCTTTCGCCGTTTCTTCTTCCTGTTTGTAATATCCAACAAATACCGATGGACTCTTGGAGACAATCTCATCCGTCTCGGTAAGCATAATTTCGGTGCCCGGCAACGGCGTTCCCACAGTATCGAACTTTATATCGTTGTCTCTGTGAACTACGGAAATACCGGCAATCTCGGTTTGACCATAAATTTGCTTCAAATTGACGCCTATGGAATGGAAAAACCTAAAGTGATCCGGCCCCATGGCCGCTCCACCCGTATAGGCGTGACGTATCTTACTAAGGCCCAGATGATCACGGATTTTTTGGTAGGTCGTTACGTTGCCGAATGCACCCAGTATATTCCAGTAAAAGGGGACGTTTTTTTTCTCGAATCTTAGATCAGCAACATGATAACCAATTTTCATGGACAATTCGTAGATTTTGCGTTTAAGCCAAGTCGAATCAAGATATCTGACCTGCACATCCCTGGTCATTTGTTCATAGCGTCTGGGGGGGGCAAACATGACGTGCGGTCCAACTTCGCGCACATTGGCTTCAGCGGTTTCGGGCTCCTCCGGGAAGTTGATTGTGAATCCCACCTGCAATCCACACGAAATAGCCATCATTTGTTCGCCGATCCATGCAAACGGCAGATACGAGACGAAATCATCGGATGGATAGCAAGGATCAACCCGCATCAAGTTTTGACCCATGGTCAACATGTTGTAGTGGGTCAGTAGAGCGCCTTTGGGTTTGGATGTGGTGCCTGAAGTATAGAAAAGGAGGCATACGTCGTCTCCCTTAGTTTGCTCGACACTTCTATCAAAAAGTCCGGGATCAGTTTCTTCCTTTTGTCTGCCCAATTTCATGACTTCATCAAGGCTTATGAGCATGGGGTCGTCATAATATCGCAGCCCCTTTGGATCATCCCATATAATTTTTTTAAGCTTCGGACATCTGTCTCTGATGGCCAAGGCTTTATCCACTTCTTCTTGGCCCTCCGCCACGTAAAATTTGGAGTCCGAGTGATCGACTATGTACTGCACTTCTTCGGTGAGCGAATCCTGAAACAACCATGCTCCGACACCGCCTGCGCACATAGCGGCCATTTCCGTCCATAGAGCTTGGGGCCTATTGTCGCCGATCATAATCACTTTGTCCTCGGGTTCAAGCCCCAGGTGGATTAAACCTAGAGTTATGTATTTCACATTGTCAAGGTATTGGTTCCACGTGACCGGGCGCCATATACCATAGCTTTTCTCCCGCATGGCCACGCGATCACCAAATAAATTGCATTGCCTTACCAAAAGTTTAGGCAAGGAAAGGTCTTTAGTAATCTCGATTTCATTCGGGCGATGTTTGTCACCTACGGCTGACATATAAATCCTCCACCTCCCCCAGGTAAGCCTTAATGACCTCAGGATTTTCTTGTATTTCCGCCGGTGTGCCTTCGGCAATTTTGACTCCAAAGTTTAGAGCCATAACTCGATCGGACAGGTCCATAACAACGCCCATATCGTGTTCGACCAGGACACAAGTTACCTGCCAGCGCTTGTCTTCATTAATGTCTACGATGAAGCGGGCCATGTCTTCCGTTTCTTCCAGGTTTAGACCCGCCAAAGGTTCATCCAGAAGGAGCACTTCGGGTTGCACCGCCAATGCTCGGGCCAGTTCTATGCGTTTTTGCATACCGTAAGGCAGCATTGCGGTTACTTCGTTGCGAACGGCTTGGATTTCGAGAAGATCTATGATTTCCTCTTCAATGAATTTACGGGATTCGATCTCTACTTTTCTTGTTTTTCCCCAATACACCATTGAGCTAAGGAGACCGGACCTTAGATGCAGGTGCCGACCCAAGCGAATATTGTCTAGAACCGTCATGCCCCCGAACAACTCAATTTTTTGAAAGGTTCGTGAGAGACCAAGGGCTGCCCGTTTATGCGGTGAGGTCTTGGTTATATCTTGTCCTTTAAAGAACATAGTTCCTTGTTTGGGCCGGTACAAACCGCTGATGATATTCATCATGCAGGTCTTGCCTGCGCCGTTAGGGCCTATAATGGAGTAGATTTCACCCCTGCGAACTTCGAAACTGACGTTCGTTAAGGCGGCAACCCCATGAAAGGACAAGAAAATGCTTTTAGCCTCTAGAATGACTTCCGACATTCACCATCCCCTGCTGCTTTGTCGGCTCAAGCGTTTCGCTTGAGCATTTAGCGGTATTGCAAAGATGACGCGAGGACCGACTCGCGCGAATTTGGACGGTTCACAAACATTATATTACGTTTCCCAATCTCGTTTAATTCCCCTGATATAACAAGGAGTCGATCCAGCGTAAGTAACTCTGATTTCAAAAATATTTAGAAATCTAAATAGAAAATGACTAGTTTGTGAATACGGAATCAAAAGAGCCCCTTTCAGGACGTAAGCGGAGATTCTGCCAAGTAGCGGATTGGAATACCGACCATTCGGCGCTTAAAGCTCAACTCCACCGGCCAAAATATTGATTATTCGGGTAAACAGGCTGTTCTTGCGCAAAGGCGCAGCCTGATAAACAGCCTTGAATGTCTCGTTTAAATCGGTTGTCGGTGTTTTTGAGCCTGCCCGAGGCGTCGGCTCAAGAGACGGTCTTCTAACTACAAACCATTCTTACGAATCGGGTTCGGCTGATGCCGAAAAAGTATATGAATTACCGGCTCTAATACCGGATTCATTATTTTACCGGATTGCCCAAACACTATGAAATCAATCCGATATGAAACAGAAAACATTCTGAAATCAGCAATTCTGTTTGCGGCTTAACCGCTTGAGTTAGATGAACCTTTGGTCGGTCGGCGTCAATGACGCCCGGAGAGTCGCCATATATCCGGTGGTCGTCGGTATCGTATGTCAGCAAGGCATATGAAGTTAGCAGAAGCCTCGGTTCAGGTCAAGCCCATACAGAGCAAAAAATCAAATAAATGAATTTTTGTTTGAGGCCCAGGACAATCATGTTAATAAAGTAGATAGGCGCTGCGCATAATCCTTGAGTGATAAACTAATTTGGTATAATGTATATAGGATTCTGCATTGTGAACAGCTTCTCGTCCTGATCCCTAAATTTAACATATAGTTCCAAAGAATAGTGTTCCTTAAAATAACTCACGGACTGTCTCTCGCAAATTGATCTTTAATAAAGTATAACCTAAGCCGCTCATGCTGGTCGGCAAAGGTCCGGGGATGATTATTTCGCATTTCAGATGGCGCTCTGCCTGCGGATAGGTTAGCGCCCTCGGCTCCACGCTAATCAGACGCGCAATGAAATATTTCAACCTCTTGAGAGCGTCTTCAGCGACTTTCAAAAGTCCTGTTGGGGATGGCGCCTTTGCCGTCGCCCATCGAGATTCAGCCCCCAGATCTCTTGAATTCCGACATCACCAGGATCTGGTCCGGAGTAGGCTTGGAATAATGTTGGTAGACCCGAAGGGGCCAATGAACTTTCAAGAGTTGTGAATTAATGAGGCGTATCCTACTCGACCAACACCGCCGGAAATGTGATTTAGGTGGATTTGAGATTACTTTCGAGAACCACGAATATAATTCAAAGGCCCTATAATACGGCCTCGGGAGGAACAAATGGGTGAAGAAAGTCTGTTGAAGGATCTGAAAAACGGCGTCGTGACGCTCGTAATTAATCGCCCATCATCCTTAAACTGCTTTGATATGAGTCTGTTGGAAAAGTTTGGGAAAGCCGTAGCGGAAATCAATTTTGACAAAGATGTGAAGGTTGTCGTCATTACCGGTTCGACGGAGGGAAAGAACGCATTCAGCACAGGCGCCGACCTAAAGGAACGGGCCGGCATGACGCCCGATCAGGTGCGCCTTTACATCCAAACAATACGAAACTTATTTACCTCCGTTGAAGAACTACCCAAACCAGTCATAGCGGCGGTCAACGGGTACGCGTTTGGCGGTGGTCTCGAACTTGCCTTAGCCTGCGATATCAGAATAGCTTCTAAGACCGCGGTTGTCGGATTAACTGAAACAAGTCTTGCGATCATCCCAGGCGCCGGCGGCACCCAGCGGCTGCCCAGAATTGTGGGAATAGCTCGAGCCAAGGATATGATCTTCAGAGCTCGACGAATTAAGGCTCAAGAGGGCCTGGAATATGGACTGTTTACAGAAATCGTTGAACCTGATCAATTAATGGATAGATCGCTGGAGATAGCCTCGGAAATTGCGGCAAACGGTCCAGTGGCGTTGGCTCAAGCCAAGTACGCCGTAAATAAAGGCATAGAGGTAAGTCTTCCCGTTGGTTTAGCAATTGAATCAAACGCATATGCCGTTACAATTCCCACAAAGGATCGCACCGAAGGTTTAACAGCTTTCAGAGAAAAACGAAAACCGGTCTACACTGGTGAATAGATTACAAGGAGAGTCCATATGTCTCATCACAATGAACTCGTTTTCCCGAAGAAAGTTCGCATCGGCGACATCACTGTAAGAGACGGCTTTCAACACGAAGAAATTTGGATTCCAACGGACGCTAAG
>JBBSBY010000059.1:0-21602 GCA_038250835.1 Desulfomonilales bacterium
AGAGGAATCAAATTAACCACTTCACCATGAGACTCACGACAATTATCAACACTGCGGCAAAAGCGAGATAAGGGGCCGCGCTCGCTTCTTCGATATTCTGATCATCAGTCCGGTGACTTGTGCATCCACCCGAACAATTGCTGCAGTTATTAGGCTCAGGCATCGTCCAACATCCTTTTGGTTTGCGAGCATCGCTATTGAATAGCGACGTGTATCATATAATTTATACCAAATAATCCTGAAGGCAACTAAACTGAGCTTTGCCAGCTAGACTTTTTCAGAATCCAAATTTTAATTGGATTTTCGGCGGGCGAACCATAGTCCCAGGTAGCAGATGGCAGTAGCAGCAGCGGGTATCAGAATAAAGTAGACTATAAAAAGAAATCCATGCCCTGTTAGACCCATAAAGCCCCACATCATGAGTTCGACCACAATGAGAACGCCGATTGCAGGTTCCCATTCAATAGATCTAGGGGCATAGGAACCTAAAATCATTCCTGCAAAGAAGTAACCTGTGAATGTTGTGGGAATACCAAAATAGGCGGGCAATTGGATTCGCAGAGCCCCAAGTATAGCCGCAATGAGGAGGGTATCCACGAATCCCAAAAAGAAGCCCAATATTAAACCGGCCGCCACCCATTGTAAGCGAGTAAAACCACTGACGGCCGGATTAACGATGTCATTAATTAATTTACTTTTCATACCACCCGAGGAGACTCGTTAATATCCGTGAGTTCTCCGGCAAACCATATAATTCAGAATCGGATTAGTCGCGTCCGATAGTATTAGCACGGTGAATGGATAGTCAGCTTTTGCACCCGGTATCGGTGCTTTCTGGATGGGTAGCCGCCTACGTCGCTCCAGGCAAGCTTAACATAGTCGTCTTCAATATCAAGGATAACATAATCGCCATTTGGAAGAGTACAGGCGGAAAACCGATCGCGTCCAAACAGGCTGTATTCAGCCTTTAATCCATCGAGGTGAATAACATCTCCAACTTCCATCATCATATCCTCCTTGTTCCCCTCGAGCTGAACAAAACAAACCGGAAGCGAATGGGATTTGTCCCCATGAATCGGTAAACGTTCAGCGATTTGGGTGTCATCACGTGTTGTGATGGGAATGATTTTGACCCGGGCCGGGAAATCAAGTGTTTTGCGCATTTAAAAACTTTCCACTTGACCTGGAGATGATTTATATGATAACCTGAAATGTTTGTCTACACTTTTTGTAAAAATCAAGCTTTCTTTTCCGTCTTTACCACACTTTTTTTACCGTTTCCTTTAATTACCCTTAACCGCTTTTGCGTATATATGTCCCAAACTGCCCGAAATCAATGGTGAACAATCAGAGCTAAAATACATTAAACAACTGCAATAACAACTAAATTCCACCCAGTGACCTCAGCCCCCCAGAAAATCTCGTAAATCAATCCATCGAATAACCATAGCGTTCAAAAATAGGCGCCCAGTACGCGCGTACTTTCGCCTTATCAGATTCCGTTAATATGTGCTCATTTTTTTTATAATCCTTAATAGAATTCAGGTAGGATATGACTCTGACACTGAATTTATCGAATCCCTTTAGTCCCAATGCGTCAAAAATTCTCTCTAGTGTCACCAAAGGGTTTTTTTCCAGATCTTCAAACTTGACTTCGACCAATGATCCTTCCGGCAATAGAGACTTGTCCCGCTCATATAGGTCGAACATTTCCTTAAACCAGGATAGAATAATTTGATCCACCAATTCCGAAGAGGGAATCTGCAAATGCGCGGCTCCAAGGGATTTATCCCACAGGCGGTGGGTTGAAGCGTAAATAACGTACGGGTTTCTAATGATGTGGATGAATTTCGATTGCGGCAACATTTCACGCAGCAGGGCAACACGTCCCAAATGAGGCGGAGATTTAAGAATTAAAGGTTTACCTTCAGACAAGGCCATTTTCTTGAGAAACAGCAGGAAGGATTTCCTCCAACTTTCCAGGGCCTCAGGGGGCAATTTGTTTGGATCTACTTCGGAATATGCGCCTCCGCCGGTGACTGGAAACCAGGTACGCATGTACGGGGAAACCCCGCAATGAGCGGCAAGGGCGAATTCATCCTCATGAGGCACATTTGCGGAGAAAGTGACATTGTCCATGGGCCTTGTAGTTGGCGCTATGAGATTGAATAGTAGGCCGCCTACCTGACTAAAGATGAAGTGATTCGGAAATAAAGCTTGGTACGCGGTGGGACAGGCGTAATCTTCGTTTAAGCTCATTAGATTATGCAAGTGAGTCGTGCCGCTCCGCCAGTGACCTACAATAAAGATGGGATTTTCGATTACCTGCGCCCCTTCAATATCCTCGGAATTAAAGAAAGTTTCGCACGCGCCGTAAATTGAATTGAATACACCGAGGGCCAGCAAATAGGCCAATCGCCCGTAGCACTCTCGATCCACCTGAAAATCATGTCTGGCAAGCACCTTGAGCAGCATAGGCAAATCCATTCCCTGAATGATTTGCGGTCGTTTTTTAAAATCCAGCAGTCCCATTCATTTCTCCCATAGGCTCGAAATACCCCGGAATTTTACATTTCGACGACAGTTTTTACAAATCACCGATCACTCTCGTCTAATAGTTTATAGGCTGTGGACGATAGAAATAATCAACGGATCAGTTACTGCAGATTTGTGAGTTTACGGCATGGCGATTGACGGTTTGTACCTTCGACAGAGTACCTTTACCCGCTGCTTTCATGCTGCTAAAATTCTGATTTCTTCCAACATTCTCAACTTAGTTTCACGATAAGAGTTTTTTATGAATATAGCGGAATCATCTGTTCGTTACCCAATAACCACAATCGTTCGAGTCCTCCTGGTGCTGGTTTTCGGGTACGTGTGCCTAACCTTTCTTACCGTAGAATTAAAGCCGGATACCGAACAACCGGTGCTTGTGGTGTCAACCAGGTTTTCGGGAGCGGCCCCTGAAGAAGTCGAAAGTGAAATAACCACCCGCTTTGAAGAAAATATCAGCGGCGTTACCAACATGCTTTACACTCAGAGCTATTCCCGCCACGGCGAGTCGATAATTGTCATTACTTACAAATCAGGGACAAACCTTGACATGGCCGCGTCGGAATTGCAGCGGTATTTGGATAGAGTTCGAGATCTGCCGCGCTCAGTTGAAAAGCCCCAAATTTTCAAAGCCTCAGACAGAGTCAGCATGCCGGTTTATCAATTTGCTCTGACCGGCACGGCGGATTTAGTTACGATGTCCACCTGGGCTGATAAGGATATTGCTCCGCGGATCAAGCGCATTGGTGGAGTGGGCGATTGCCAGTTTGACGGCCAACGCAACCGGGAAATGCGCGTTACATTTGATCCTGAACGCCTCAAGGCTCGCCGATTAACCGTTCAAGATGTGATGAAATTTATTGATCGCACGAACTTGAATCAATCCGGAAGTTACTTCACTGAAGGCACGTGGGAGTGGACCGTCAGGACGGTTGGTGAATTGCTGACTCCGGAAGCCTTCCGGAGGGTCAGGATATCCAAACCCGGAGAACCACTACTCTATCTATCGGATGTCGCTGTTATTGATGATGTTTACGAGCGGCCGGACTCGTTTTGCAGAATTAACGGAGAGCCCGGAATAATATTCGATGTTTACAACCAGGTCGGCGCGGACATAATTCAAACCATAGATCAAATCAACCAACAATTGGCAGCCTTCAAAAAAGAATACGGCCCAATGGGCGCCAATTTTCAGAAGATCTATGATCAAAGCGCCTATATTCGCGACGCCGTTGAAATCGTTCGGGAAAGTTTAATCCAGGCCGTTTTATTGGTCTTGCTTGTGTTGTTCGTTTTTTTGAAGAACTGGCGCAGCATTTTCATTGTCGCCACAAGCATACCCGTCTCCGTTATCGGCACATTTATCGGAATGTACCTGCTCGGGTACTCGATTAATGTGCTCTCCCTCGCCGGGCTGGCCCTGTCCATTGGTATGATAGTCGATGACGCCATTGTGGTGCTCGAAAACATATATCGGCATCGTTATGAAGAACATAAAAGTGTTGTCCGAGCTTGCGTAGACGGGTCCAGAGAAGTCGGCATGGCCGTTTTCATGTCCACTTTGACGACGGCGGCCGTTTTTGTGCCCATTTTGATGTTGAAAGGTGAGGTAGGGACTCTTTTTGGGCCGGTGGCGTTCATAATTTCCTGCGCAATCTTCCTTTCACTTTTTGACGCTTTTACTGTTGTCCCCATGTTGGCATCGAGATGGATGAAGGAGGAAACGGAGCCTAAAGGGTTTATGAAAAAAATTATGGCGCCGTTGACCGTGTTGGATAGAATTGGCGCAGCGGTTTCCAGAGGTTTGTTGAATGCGCTTGAGTTTTTTTTACGCGGCTTAGGCAGAAAAATTGTCCTCATCGTGATAGTGATAATCGGACTGGTCATTTCATACAAAATTCTTCCCGGAATGGGGTATTTGCCCACCGGCGGCACCAATCTGCTGAGGATTCAAATAGAAACTTTTGAGGGGATAAATCTCGAAGAGAAAAGCCGCTTAATGCAGATACTTGAGAATAGGTGGAGCAAAATCCCAGGCGTTAAGCACGTTGTGGCGGTTCCCAACAGGAATATGATGAGGAACCGCATATTCTTGATTTGTGAGCGAGAAGAGGATTCGGGTATTTCAATCAACAAAATCGCTTCTCAAGCCTACGATTCTTCAAGAGATCTTGCAATCAAGGCCATCAATCCCATTCGTTTTCCATTGTTCGGCAACATCTATTCTCGTTCCAATGTAGTAGATTTGCGAATTCGAGGAAAGAGTTATGAAATAATTAATGATCTGATCAAGCAAGTAATGGATATCGGGAAAGATACCCCCGGCATTGTTTTCAGGTACACTGATTTGTATTTGAAAAAGCCTCAGTTGGAAGTCAAAGTCGACGGTGAAAGAGCGACCTATTTTGGTTTTGAGGTCAAGGATATAGCCGACGCGGTGGAAGCCACTATAGGGGGGCAGCGAACCGACACACAATATGATGTGGATGGGCGTTATTTCTACATTAGAGTGATGGGCCGGGAAAATATTAAATCGATCGCGGATGTGGGCAAGATTATTTTAACTTCTCCGCAGGATTCAAAAATTCAAGTTCCTTTGTCCAGTGTGGCCGCCATAACGGCGACTTTCGGGCCATTGCAGATCAATCATTATAACTCCAGTAGGAACGCAAGGGTGCAGTTCACAATTATGGATCGACCATTAGGGGAAGTCTTCACTGAAGTCGTAAGAAGGGTTGACGCCACCGTGGCTTTTCCCATGGGCTACTCCTATGTTCCTTTTGGCGCCGTGAATGAATTGAAGAAGCTCAAAGAAGCCATAGGGTTTGTATTTCCGCTATCGATCGTGGTGGTGTACTTGCTGTTGGTCATGCAATTTCAATCGTTCCTCAGACCTCTGTCGATTATGCTGAGCCTGCCGCTTTCAATCATTGGGGCAAACCTAATTGTTAAGCTCACAGAAACTCCTTTCGATTCATTTACGATTCTCGGTTACATCATGATGGTCGGTCTTGTAACGAAGAACGCGATCATTTTGATTACTTACGCCGTTCAACTCATGGACGGAGAAGGTGTGCCTCGTGATGAGGCATTGGTGCTGGCAAGCAAACGCAGAATGCGACCCATTTTCATGACGGCAATAGCCATGATATTCGGCATGGCGCCGCTGGCGCTCAGATCAGGAGCGGGCGCAGAGATATACAACGGCCTTGCCATGGCGGTAATAGGTGGATTGGCGGTCGCGACGTTATTTACGCTTATCTTTATTCCGATTGTGTATACAGTTTTGGATGATCTGAAATTGAAGCTTTGGCGAGTGAAAAGATTAGATTTTTCTGAGCTGGAGAAAAATGGAAAGTAATACCACTTGAGTTTGGTTTGATCTTGTTGGTTGTCCTAAACTGCCCTGGATCTGAACCAGGGCAATGGCTTCAAGGGTTGTAGATTTTTTCGGCTGTGGCTGCGCCGGATAAGGCTGAGTAGCGTTTTTTCCCTCTATACCTATGCTAATAATCGCTAACTTTAGCTGAAATAAAGATTAAAACCAGCGCCCCAAGGATTCAAAGTCCCCCTGATAAGGAGGATTTAGGGGTTGCCGGCTTGAGCAAACAGACCATAATTTACTCCAGTGTTCCTGGTTTACTGCAAATTCATATTAGGCGTAACATTGTTGTCGTTCAAAAACTCGTAAAGAAGTTCCGCCATTTTTTTGCAGCCCGCTTCAGTAAAGTGACAATTATCAAATGTGTCGCCTGCGGAAAACACTTGAGGCGCCGTTATCTTGCCGAGGACTGGTAAACCGGCGGCCTTGGCTGTTTCGGTGTTCACATCATTGTGTTCCTTCACTCCTTTAACAAACAGCTCATCATTTTTATTGCGACTTACGAAGTACTGAGGAATGACTACAACCTTGATATTCTGGGCATTCAACAAAGCGATAAAATCCCAAAGATAACGCCTGTAGGTTTCAGGCGAGTTTTTCTCCAACGCCGCGGCCCACTCCGATGGTCTGGGGCCTTTCTTTGACACTTTTCCGGCGATACCTTCATCCAGCGTCTTGAATACTACATAATTAAGGAAATAATAACGGTAAATATATGAACCCGCTAGAATTCGTGAGGCTCTCGAAAAGGGTCCGGATTCGCTCCTCCACGGGATACGGTAATTGGAATAATCCGAAACAATGTTCCCAAACAATCGAGCATGAACATCGTTGATCCCAGTATATAGAATTACCACATTTGGTTTTAGATCTTTCAGTAAAGTGACGTAGTGGATGAGGTTTTCGACGATTGTGTACCCGCCGACTCCACAGTTAATGACCTCGGCTTGGGGAGCGTTTTTGCGAATAAGCTTTTCCAGTTGATATGGCCAGGTATCTTCTTCACGAGGCACTCCTTCACAGAAAGTCGTGCTCCCACCAATCACAAGGGCTCGCCATGGGGGCTGATCGGCTCGAAGCGTCTCGGATCGTCGAATTTTGTAATCTGCATTAAATTGACGAACGCCACAGTAGGCGGTTTCAGGATTTAAGCAATAATTGAGATATTGATGCTCTTTGTAATTTATCGATAGTCCCGGATAACTTGCCGGAATGCCGCCTCGCTTTTGTTCGCCTAGGCCAATATCATACAAACATCGAATCGTTTTACCGGCTTCCGCAAGTCGGGTTTCCGTCAGAGCCCAAAAAGCGGCTTCAATGGCGCCGACCAATAAAAAAAGGTTCAGAACCATAGCGATTGCATCGGCAAGCCTCGAATGTGATGGGAAGATTAGCCGTAGTATCAGCCATATTAAAAAAATTCCGGAGATGTAAAGCACAACGAAGCCGATGATGTAAAAAATTGGGGGAATAGCTTTCGGATATCGCGCAGAGTATACCCTGCCGTTTGTGTTTGGATCGGAGTTGTCGGATGCGGAAAACTGGATTGAATTATCGGCGTGATAATAGGCGCCGTGACCAGATGAAGCGATATTATGTTCAAATGAATGAGCCGGTCCAAGAGGCTTGCCATTTTCCAGCAAATCGATCGGAGATGTTCCCCGCGCCTGCTTATCCGAAGTTATGTCATGAGTGAACCGGGCTTCAAATTGATGACCGATTTCATGGGCAAAAGGAGATTTCAATACAGCAGTTTTGTAGGAAATTGTTCCGGGAGGCAGGCTGTAAACAGCCGTAATCACGAGAGCGCTGATAATCAGCAAAACAGTTAGCGCCTTGGCCCCGACATTGTTCATTGAATGCGCCTCGAAGAGGAATAAAAAACAGGAATCTTATATACCACAGATAAATTCCGGGTTATACTTATGCGTTATTTTTGCGATTCTATAATCAAATCTATTGCGCTATTGTTCAAGGCTCCGCAGATACGCCTAGCGAGGGTTGTTTCCTATAAAAAAGGTAGTTCCAAATAATTGCCGACAATCGTGTAGATTACAATGTCTCTCTCCAAATTCGACGATAAGATTTACCAAACCGGCTACTCGGAGTATTTTGCCAGGTATCAGTACGACGACAATGTACAACTCCGGAAAGCCGGCAAGACCCTCGCGGTGCTTAGAGACTATTTTGGCGCTGCGGATTCTCTATCGCATTTATCACTGCTGGATATAGGATGTTCTGCAGGTTTAATGACCAGGATATACGCTAAAGAATTCGCATATACTATCGGCATAGATATTGACGAACCGGCGGTAGATTATGCGAATCGAACTTTTGCAGCCGATAAATTGTCGTTCAGGTTGGCTGACGCGATGAATACGGGATTAGAGTCCGACTATTTTGATGTCGTGACCTGTTCTCATATATATGAACACGTTCCGGAAGCCCCGAAACTTTTGGATGAAATTTACAGGGTATTAAAACGGCGGGGTGTTTGTTACTTCGTGGCTCAGAATAGATTGACGCTCATTGAGCCTCACTATTTCTTGCCGTTTCTATCTATGATGCCAAAGGCCCTGGCGAACGTCTATTTCAAGTTGGCCGGTAAGGGTGATCACTATTACGAAAACCTGTTGACCTTGGGCCAATTACGGAAGTTGACATCGAAGTTTGAACTAATCGATTATACTAGAAAAGTCATTGCCGACCCGCGTGGCTTTTGCGCCGCGGAGTTGGTCAAGCCCGGTTCTCTCAAACAAAAACTTGCCTTGAAGATTTTAGACTTTGCTTACTTTATGTGCCCCACCTACATATGGTTACTGCGTAAGAATGTCTAACAGCAACTAGATTGCTTGCCGGACGCAGGGTGGCCTTGATTATCCTCAACCACGCAACAACAGGCGGAGCCTTTTCGCCCTAAAGCGGAATTAATTACCGCGGCCGCACATCCCACACCTGCTTTAACGGTTATGGCTCCAGTTGGGCAATTCGTTGCGCACGCGCCGCATTCCATGCAGGCGTCGGCTTCTGAAATAACTATTGAGCCGTTGGATCTTTGCAATACCGCGTGAGGACAAACAATGAGGCACATGCCGCAGCGTGTGCACTTTGTCTCATCCAGGCGAACTGTGGCTACATCTCTAAGGTAGAGTAACTTGTTCATTCTTCAACTCATATTTATTGCTTGTGTATAGCTCGACCCGAGTTTTATATGAATCTCGAAACGATCCAAAGCGCTGCGCCTAAAGCGAACGCTCCTATTTCGAATGGCAAAGCGAATTTCATTTCCTTTTTTACACCGGAGAGTGAAGTGTAAGTGGTGCAACCCGTAAAATTCATTGTGTAATACATACAAATTGCTATGACCGACAAAGAAATGCCGAACGTTTCGACAATTCCATGCGCTTCTAAGACCGGGCTCCGAACAAGAGCTAAAATCATAGAGAGAGCGATTCCAAGAAACAATCCCTTAATCGCAAAGGACCTACTTGGAAGCCAAGGCAACAAAATAGGAGCGATAACAATTCCAGTTAAGAATGCAGATCCCAATGCAAACGCCGCGTAGGCGCCGTCGATGCCGGCGTTTTGGATAAGACTGCCCGAACCTCCCAGCAATCCAATCAGAAAATAGGCGCCGATTACAATTGCGGCATGAGGAATTGCGCCCATAAGCTCAACAGGGGTTACCGTCAAACGCTCTCGCAGCGTAAAGGTTTGCAGCCTCATTGCGGGTGTGGCTTTGCCGTTGGATTCCAAAAACTGTTCCAGGTCTGCGGCTCGAATTGGTCCATAACGCGCTTTAAATCCACAGAGCTTCTTTAACCTGTGAGACTCGATACCCGGCGCTCCCAACTGCGGCAATATTAAGTTACGATGCGAGACAATCCGAACTAAACCACTCGATTGAATCCTTTGAACAAGTTCACTGGTTCCAAACGATCCTTTTCCGGCGGCACACCAAACGTTAACACCATCCGTGTCTAAGGCCAAAATCCAAGCGGAAACAAGTTCCAGATTTTTTCTGAGCTCATCAAAGCTCATTTTGTAGTTGGCGGTCACTAAGACTGGAGAAGTTTCATCAGGGCGCCCAACGGCGTATAGCCCGGGGTCAACACGGAAATTGGAACGACCGATCTTCCATCTGGCTTTAACCGCTCCCACTTTATCTTCAATCGTTAGGGATGAACCAACAACAGGGATCGGACCGGCTGAGGTTGAAAGCATGCCTACAACGAAAGATTGTTTTGGGTCGGGAGGGCTCAACTGAGCCGGCTTTGCAGGGGTTCAAGAACCGGAACTCTGAGGAGAGTCGGGGCCGCAAACGCCTTGAGTGGTATTTTCTATGGCGGGATTGGAGCTCATTACAGGACCTATGGCAAGGTAGATGTCTATGTGGAAGATAAGTCCACTATTCTCTGTGTATACAGTATACAGTGGGTGAACGAAAGACAAGGACTTCATGGAGGCTAAAGCCTTAAAGGTTTTAAATCTCAGGCGCACTAAACTTTTCGGCTTCCTCGTATCTTTAGTTTGACGGCCTCGTCGACATATTGTTCAAGCTCTAGCGCTCTTAGCTCCGCAGAGTACTCCGCCAAGCATCTTTCTTGCGCCGCTCTTCCTATTTGTTCGATTTCCGAAAATGGTAGGTCAGTCAAAATTTTCAACACATCTTCCGTTGAATGAGCTATCAAAATTTCCTTACCTGGAGTAAAAAAATCATCCAAACCTTCCCACCAATCACTTATGACCGGAGTTGCGCAAGCCGCTGCTTCAAACAATCTGACGCTCGGCGACCAACCGATGTTGCGCATGTCTTCTCTGGTGAGATTCAAAGTCAAGCGCTGTGAATTGTAGAAACTACGATGCTCATGCGGCGGAATATGCGATATTCTTTCGACATTGGTCGCCCAGGTTATGTTTTCCGGATACATCGGGCCGGCGACAATGAATCGACCTTTTGCAAAATTCCCGGCGGGTTTGTTAAGAAATAATTCAAGCGACGGCTGCCGATCCGAGCTGTAGGTGCCCAAATACCCCAAATCCCATTTAGTCTCACAATTTTCAGAATAATATAGCGCAGTATCTACGCAGCAGTAAAATGGTTTTGCCGTTCGGGCGCCAAACTCTTCCTCAAGTTTTGAGAGAACGGGGCCACCTGAGAAAGACAAATACATGTCGTATTTGGGAATCAAATCAGGCGCCAAATACTCATAATCTTTTTTGTAAAGCTTTGTAAAGGTAATTGGTGTGTCAATATCATAAAAAGCGGTGACGCCGCCGGCGGTTTCAGTTATCCATTTACCAACCTGCACGCCTTCCGGGACATAAGAGCCCACCATAACGAGATGTGCGTCACGAATATCTTTGGCAAAGCGGGTTTTTAAATCTTGAATATCCTTGTAGAGCACGGCCTTACAAAACTGAGGTTCAGGCAAATCACGATGGTCGGCGTACCAGGGAACATCACGTTCAATAAATAATGTGTCGTGGCCCCTTTTAGCCAAAGCGGACACGAGGCTCCTGAAAGTAGTGGCATGCCCGTTGCCCCACGAAGAAGTAATGGATAAGCCCAGAATTACTATGTTCATTTTGTCCATAAAGCTCATCCTTATTCTGAGAATCACCTTGTTAGCAATTCATGAACCTGTTCGGCGCGATGCCGATACGTGTGCTTGGCGCAAATACGTTTCATTGCCGATTGGCCGATTTGAGCGGCTCTTTCCGGTGAGAGAGAGCCTACATAATTCGCTACCTCAAGGCCGTCTTTTGCAATAAGCGCCTCTTCTCCAGGTTCAAGAAATTCCTCTATGCCCGGCCACTCATCGGTTATCAGGCAAGCGCCGGCGCCGGCCGCTTCAAAGACACGTGTGGGCGGTGAAAAACCAAATCTCGCCATACCTTCTCGATTAATGTTGAGAGCAGCGAGGCATGAGCTATTGAGGCAATTATGATCCCGTGTGTATACATGGCCGATATAGTTCACATTTGACGGCATTGATTTATCGAACCATCCGTTTCCACCCAAGATAAAGCGTTTATTTGGCAGCATTTCAGCGGCTGACAAAAAGAACTGCTCGACTCTGGCTTCTCTATCCGGTAACCTGTTTCCCATGAACATGAGATCAGCAGAATATTCAGGTTTAGAGGGCGCTCTGAAATGGCTCTCCGGGTCCAGCGCATTGTAAACAGGCACGCATTGCCGGGCGCCCAGCGCCAAAAATTCGTCTACTACAGGGGCGCCTCCTCCATATGTTAGAATTAAATCATAGTTTGGTATCAGAGGCTTAAGTGAATCATCGGGGTTGTTTTCAATTCTTTCGAGTGTAGCCGGAGCGTCGACATCCCAGTATATGACTAAATTACGAGCTGTTTTATAATTTATGACTTCATGTTCCAATAGCGAATCAAAAATGCCCACTCCGCTCGCTTTAACTATCACATCTGCATTGGCGGCTTGTTTCACGGCATTGATCACGCCGTGCTCCGTGGCTTCATAGACAACAACGGCCGCCCAATTCGGATCGTCCAAATCCCTGTGTTGTTGACGGTCAAAAGCGTCCGGTTCATAAAAAGTGATTTCGTGACCCAGCCTGTTGAGCCATTTTATGATACCTCGATAATATGTCGCGGCTCCATTCCAATAGGCCGATACGAGACTGGAACCGAAAAAAGCTATCTTCATTAGCAATACTCCTAGAACAAACTGTACAATTCCCTTGGTTGCAGAAGATCACTGCAATACAATTGAGGTCTCAGTCGCAGGTCCGGCAAATTGCTCAGATCGCAGATTGGCGCATATTCTCAGAAGCTCATGAACCCGATGAGCGCATGTATGTCGTTTCAAAATAGTTTCCAAGCCGTTGTGTGCAAGCGATTCGGCCAAATCTTTGTCGTTGATCACTTGACGGATCAGGGAAACGGCTTCTTTTGTATCGTGAGCAATGAGGTAATCCAGGCTCGGTCGAAACAAAGATTCCGCATCTTCCCAGGGGGCGCAGATCAATGGTATACCGCACGCCAAAGCTTCAAAGACCCTAATGGTAGGTATTCCGGGAAGCGCCGTCACATACGGGCGCCTTGGAATATGTAAAGTCAGTCGGAACCTTGAAAATATATCCGGTACCATGTGATTAGGGAGCCAACCTTTGTATTCGGCGCCGGATCGAGTCACTTCTTCTATGGCGTTTTCAGGATATCGAACCCCGTAGATTTCCGCTTTAAGCTTCAGTTTGTCTATGGGTTGAAGCAAGAACTGTCGCAACTCGGCAGTTCTTTCACCGTCGCCCCAATTCCCTATCCAAACTAAATCTCCGGTTTTAGAGTCGTTTGTTAGAGGTTTAAAAAGCTCCGTATCCGCGGCTTCGTGCCAGGTCCAAGCCCTACCGGCCCAGTCGCGTTTCAAGTAAATTTCTTGAATTGACTTCCCGAAAGCTAACACTCCGTCGTAATCTCTGAGATCATATCCGGCGATTTCCTGGGATTCGGATACGGACCTGTGATGTGTGTCATGAAAAAGTAATAAGAATCTCCCCCCGTTTTTTCTCCCGGCGCCGATTCTTGAAATAAGATCGGCATCATTCCATTCGTGTACAATTACTACGTCGGCGTCCGCCAATGTTGAATCAAGATCTAAACATTCAGGATCAAACAGAATGGAAGTCATGCCTGGGAAAGCCGACCTGAAAGACTCTATAGCCGTAAGGCCTTCGGTTGCGATTAGGTTGTTGAGACTCCAGCCGTTTTGAGGTTCATATATTTCGACTTCATGATTGAGCTTACGCAGCTCACGGACTACGCCTCTGAGGAAGTGAGCGTTTCCGTGGTTCCAGTCTGAAACAAGTGAATGATAGAACAAGACAAATTTCATAGCATGTCTAATCGATCGTATTTTGGAGTTAGGGGCTATGCTGGGAAACGCTTTGTCGGCGCCGTTGAAATCCCGCGTGGCTATGGATTAGGTCCTGATATAAATCCAAATAAGTTTCAGCCATTTTCATGGAATTATACCGTGCGGCTCTTGTTTTAGCGTTTCGCATCATTTCGCTAATTCTCTCGGGATCATCAATTAATTCCAGCAGTGTTCGAGCTAAGGCCGATGAGTCATCGGCGTTCACGAAAACTGCGGCGTCTTCCCAAAGCTCCCGAAATGTTGGAATGTCCGACAGCGCCAAAGCGCATCCGGACATAGCCGCTTCCAATACGGCCAGTCCAAATGGCTCGTACTTGGCAGTGGAAACGAATATGGAAGCTCTTGAATAATAATCCGCCATTTCTTTTTGACTGAGGAACCCGGTAAATTGTAATTCACCGGGTTGGTTCAAGCCAATTGTGCTTTCGCAATCACCCGCAATTCTGATGGGCCAGGTGAGGGAAGCAGGCACAGACCGCAGTGAAGCCATATTTTTTGCTTCATCCCAAAGTCTGCCTGCCCCGAAAATGAAAGGCTCTTTGGCGGCGGATTTGAATATTCCAGGATCTCGCCCATTGAGTATGACTTCGCTCCTGCCAAAATTCCCATGTATCCTTTGCATGATGACCATAATGGAGGCGCTGGGAAAAACGACTGCGTCGGCCGCGACTAGACCCGTCTTTACCCAAGCTGAGTAATCATCATATTCCTGAGGAAGCGGAGCGTTCTTAACCTGGTCAAACCAGGAACAAACACTTGAATGGCAAACTAAAACTCTGGGGCAGTTCCATTCCAGGCCCGCGAAGAAGTAAGAATGAAGATGCGCCAGGTCCGGCCGCAACTCTTCAGCTAGATTCATTAACCATTCGCCGCTACTGATCACTTCACATTGACAATTAAGCTCCCATTCGTGTTTGGTGTCGAAATGCCTGATCCGCAATTCGGGGATTCTGTGGAGAGCCTCCATCTGTTTCTGAGAAGGAGCGCGGCCGGTGATCGCCAAAGTGATGTCTATATCTCTTGCCGATAGACTGGAAGCGAGTTCAAGGCTGTAATCCCATACCCCGCCGACGGCATCGGTCGTCATCAGCACACGCACGATTGAGACCTCTCGTAGTGAGGCGACTCAGTTGATATTTCGAGTTCCTCTAAAGGCGCAGGTCTTGAATCTTGTAATTCACTCAATGTTTGGTTATTTTCACGATAATGGGCGTAAGACTTTTCCCAGGCAAAATCATCGCAGGCGCCGAATATCGATTCATACGCCGGAGATCCGGGATATGGATACATGGGGACCGGGTCATTGGCCCAGACACCTGCCTGTATGAGCCGTGATCGCCACTCTTGTACGGCGATTGGATCGTCGTGCTCCGTCCTGATCAAATTTGCTTGAACAAAGGGCACGAATCTTTTGGCATGGATCAATCGTTCAGCAATCTTGTCGGTCGTGAGCCCACATTTTTTTTGCAGAAATCTCCGTCCCGATTCGCTAACACTCTCGACCCCCGCCTCGATCGATATACAACCTGCTTGACCAAGCAGTTCGAGGAACTCCCGGGACCACTGATCGATCCTGGTTTGAATACCAAACTTAATCTTTCTGTCTGAGATTTGCTCGAGTAACTGTATGTCCGGTCTGAATATCTCATCAATGAAATAAAAATATGATACTCCCCGGCTAATGAGATGATCCATTTCCTTAAGGACTGCTCTGGTGGGACGTTTGCGATAACAACCCCTAAAGTTCTGCTTCGCGCAAAACAGGCAATCAAAGGGACATCCCCTGGAACTTTCAATTTCCGCGCCGAGCCCTGCTGGTTGTGAATCGAATCTATGGTGGTGATGGTCATGGACCTTCACGAATTCATCCGACCATTTTAATTCGGGAGCCTTGCTCAAATCTACGATTTCCGGTCGTAATTGTTTAGGACTTCCATCGAATATCGCAGTGTCTAAACCATCGTATTCGGCTAGTCGCGGTAAAACCGTTTCGCATTCGCCTACAATAACGTACTGAGCCGCCAGTTTTCGCATAGCGGCCTTCGGCGTCACCGATCCATGCGGACCGACAATCACGACGGCGCCTGCCAAGTCATTAATCTCTCGCGCAAGGATCTGCGGTTCCCTTAATTCAGGGGGAGGGCATCTCCAGAATAAATATGTCGGAGCCGTTGTAATTACTGTGAAATCAGGTCTAAAGGTTCTGAGCCGCCGGCTGATTTCATGAGTACTTAAATCGTGCAGCCGCCCGTCTATGATTATTGCTTCGTGATCGGATTGTTGAAGATAGGCCTGAGCCAATCCAAATTCCAGCGGCAGATGTGGGCTTTTGCAACCAAAATATACGCTGCCGTCAAACTTCCAATTTGGATTAATTAAGGCGAATTTCATAGGGCGGCTCGAACTGAGGAGTGTTCATTGAAACGATACTCCTTGAGCCAAGAATAAAGATACTCAATTCCGGCTCGAACGGAAGTTTTAGGGCGCCAACCAATGGCCTTTGCTAGGTCGGTTGTGTCTGAAATATAGAACTCCTGGTCACCCGGTCTCTTAGGGTCGTAGCTTATTTCGATGGCGCCGCCGCTTAAATCTTTTAGACAATTGATCAATTCTATCAAACTAATGGAATTCTGAGGACCACCCCCGACATTGAAAGCTTTGCCTTTCACTCTGGAAAAATTATCTTTTGCCAAAATGAAGGCGTCCACCAGATCGTCGACGAATAGAATATCTCGGACTTGTTTGCCGTTCCCAAAAATGGTGAGTTCTGAGCCGGAAAGGCAAGATATGGTAAAATGAGCTACCCAGCCTTGATCTTCGGTCCCGAATTGATGAGGTCCGTAAATACAGCTCATTCTGAATACCGTTGTCGGCAAATTATAAATGCGAGAATAGTCCAGAACGTATTGATCAGCGGATCCCTTTGAGCAACCGTAGGGGCTATAAAAATCCAGAGGCTGATCTTCAGCTATTCCTTTGTAAAGGATATTTGTGTCGCTGGGGATGTAGCGAGTCTCATTTTCGACATAGCTGATGTGACGAAGTTTGCCGTAAACCTTGTTCGTTGATGTAAATGTCAGGGTAGGTGGGCTTGAACAAGATCGTACGGCCTCAAGTATATTCAGTGTTCCCACGGTATTGGCCTCGAAATCGTCCATGGGATTGGTCAGGCTTGTGGTTACAGCCGTTTGCGCCGCAAAATGGAAGATATGTCCGGCGCTGGAAACAGCATCGCCTATAGCTTTCTTGTCTCGAATGTCCCCAAGGATGAAGGAAACTTTCTTATCATGTCGTTTCCGGAGCCAATCGAGATTTGTTTCAACGCCGGCTCTGGATAAATTATCGTATATGAGAACGTCTGAACCGCTCAAAGCGAGTCTGTCCGCCAGATTAGTTCCTATAAATCCGGCCCCTCCGGTTATAAGAATCGGTTTGTCGGTCTTAAAGCGCGTTAATTTTGCCATCGTACCTCCCTAAGCGGTGAGCCCGCGGTTCATTAACTCAAAACCCGCCTCTTCGAATTTATCAACGGCGCTCTGCCGGGCGAGCCAATCCGCAAGTTCGATCAAGCCGTCCTCAAGGCTCATTGTGGGCTCAAATCCTAGAATTCTATGGGCAAGGGAGGTATCGGCGTAACAGTGACGAATGTCACCAAATCTAAATCGTTGGGTAACATCAGGAGATAAAGATTGCTTGCCCAGGATTTCGGCAAGCTTCGTTCCAATATCTTTGATCCGGTAGCTATTGCCGCTACCTATGTTGAGAGCTTGTCCTGCGGCTTCAGGGACTTCCAAAGCCAATCTGCAGGCCCGAGCCACATCGCCGACATGCACAAAGTCGCGCAATTGCATGCCGTCTTCATAGACTATTGGTCTATTATTATTCAGCAATCTTGAGGCAAATATTGCCAGGACCCCTGTGTAGGGATTCGATAGGGATTGTCTTGTGCCGAATACATTAAAAAATCTAAGGGCGACTGTGGGAATTCTGTAAGCCTTACCGAATATTAAACTCATCTGCTCTTGATTATATTTGTTTAAAGCATAGATGGAAGCGAGGTTTGGCTGTTTTGTCTCAGGAGTTTTACATGATCTCAAAGGGCGACCGTCATTGTCCGTCAGCTCCCATTCACCTCTTTGTAATTGGCTCATTGTTCGGTTTCGAGGTGTCGCAACAGCGCCTTCGGAATCCACGTATATACCCTCACCGTATATACTCATGGAAGAAGCTGCAATGAGACGTTCGACGGGGTTTTCGAGAATTGTGTGCAAGAGATTTGCGGTACCGAAATCATTCACTCGCACGTAATCTCTAATTTCATACATGCTTTGGCCCACACCCACCATCGCCGCAAAATGGAAAACAGCGTCAATTCCCTTGAGAGCTCTTTTAGTGATATCGGGTGAACACACATCGCCAACAATGAGTTCCACATCCGGGGATAGGTACAAAGGTCTGCGGCAATCTTCCCCATGAACTTGACTAGACAGGTTGTCCAGAACTCTGACTTTGTATCCAAACTTTAATAATTCATCAGCGAGATGGGAGCCTATAAAGCCGGCGCCGCCGGTTATTAGGACATGAAATTTCATACCGAATTCTCCTTAGCAAAAAATAATTAAAGTTCCAGCCGTAGCAGCAATTCATAAAGATAAGGAGCTATCTTGTAAACCTTAAACGTAAAAAATAGCTGATGCGCTAACGGAATGCGCTCGAAAAACTTTCCGCCTGGACGACCGCAAATATCAGTCGGCAGGACACAAAGAATTAAATATTTAAAAATCGCATGAATTTTGATTAACTTTTAAGAATTTTCTTCCAAGAGATCCAACCAATTTGCAAAAGCCTTCGGAAGTACGGATTATTTTAAAAATTAGTTTTTGTCGCTACCGATTTTCAAGAACAATTGTCCTACAATTCAGCGCTTCTACTTACTATAATTGATATTTAAGGAGAATACAAGATGTCCGACAAAGCTTCTAAAATTATTACCGACCACAAAAAAATCAAAGAATGGGCCGAAGAACGCGGTGGAAAACCGGCTAATGTCAAAGGAACCGGCAGCAAAAACGAACCGGGTATATTGAGAATATATTTTCCGGACGCAGGCAAAGAAGAAGGCCTGGAAGAGATTACGTGGGAAGAGTTTTTCGAGAAATTTGACGAAAAAAATCTTGGTTTACTGATGCAAGAAGACACCGCCAAGGGCAAGCAAAGTCGGTTTAACAAATTGGTTAATCGCAACGGAAATGCTGATAGCTAATTGAGCAAGTAACTAAGATAACGGTAACTAACGCAAAATTTAATATTTGGATTCTGCTAAACGTGATTATCAACGGGATTCTCGTTTGCTATAAAGTCTCACGATCATGGTTAGGAGCCTCAGATGAGGCTCCTTTTTAAGGAGCGACAGTACACACGTCGCCTGAACCGACCATAGCGTAAGGAATCGCAATTGCAAGTAAGCTGATTATGCGGAATGATTGGCTCAAAAATATCAATTGTGTTCCGAGGCTGAGGTCAAATAATCCGACATAAGCGGGTAATTGATGTCTTAAAGCTCGTATGGGGGTCGAAATAATACTCCCCACAATCAAAGCCAGAGCTGTTTGTTTTATTGTTAACGCTCCTGTTTGAAGCAGCGCGCCGGCGGCGGCCATTCCTGAGCTGAATTCAGCAGCCAGCGTAAACATGATTAATCCAACCGCCTCCACAGGGAAACAATCCGCAGGTAATATGCCAACAGCGCCTTGACGCAAAATTTGAAAGCCGCCCCACTGATTTAAAAGAAAAATTAAAGTGAAAATTGGAACGGTGTACAAAACCAGGCGGGTGAACCGATCTCTGAACCGACGAAGCACCAAGTCCTTAGCGCTTTCTCCGGCCGCCGGTTCGTCAACCAATATGCTCCACGTAGGCTGATTTTTCCCAAATGAGTACCGGGTGTACATTAGTATGCTCATACTGCGCATTACTGCCGCGCAAAATGTAATGAGCATGTAAATTAACCCGGCGGTTCCGGCAAGTGAGCTGACAATAAAGAAAGTTGTAGGAAAATGGGCGATGTAAACCGGCAATCCTGTGTTCAACAGATATGTCAAAATAAGTTCTTTTCTGCTCAACCTACCCGCTCTATAATATTCCATCAACATGGCGTTTGACGTGACGCTGGATACAAAACTAGTCACAAAGGCTGCGCCGCTCTCGTCCTTCAGACGCCCCCATTTAGTCATGGGACGTATCCACTGGGCTATCCTGTGTGTCCAGCCGAGGCCTTCGATTAAAATTCCCGCAAACAATCCAAAGGCTAGAAATAATATCAACTTAAAAAGCGGGTATAGTAGACGTTTATATATAACCGCCCACGAAGATGCGGCATTCACCTGGGTAAAGTTGTAGATTAGACCCGAGCCCGCCAAAATAATTAAAATTGTGGGAGCAATCAACCATTTCCTGTTTTTAGAAACTCCAGTTCTCGCCATCCCATCTCCAGGTAATTATGACGCCGGCAAGGTTGGTCAAAGGGCGCCGATTAGTAAGCTGCAACATTCAATGCCCGCAGTCAACCCACAGTGGCGCTCTCTGAGTACTGTGTGCTAGTATTTAGGGACGCCGGCTAAGTTAAGCATAAGGAGACGAATCATGCGCACATTAGCGTTATTCGGTAGCCCTCGGTTGAAAGGCGCCAAAGGGACACTGCTAAACCGAGTTCAGGAATTCATTGAGACCAAAGGTCATTCGTTTGAACTAATTAATTTAACTAAAGCAGACGTTAAAGGTTGCGTCTCCTGTTACAAATGCAAGAAAAGCCTTGGCGAGCCCGGATGCTCACAAAAAGATGAAGCCTCTGAAACAATATTCAACAAAATGATGCAATCTGATCGAATTATCTACGCGTCTCCGGTTTATTGCTGGAGTTGGTCCGGTCAGATGAAGCCATTGATCGATAGGCACTACTGTCTCGTTAAGAATGACGAGCAGGGAAATTCAAAGTCTCTACTCAAAGGTAAACCCACCGGCTTGATAATGACTTCAGGAGGCCCATACGAAGGTAATGCCGAATTGGCGGTAAAGCAGTATGAAAGACTTTCGTGGTACACTCAAACTGTGATCGCAGGAAAGCTCGTGATAACGGACTGCGGTAGCCGGGACCAGTTTGGTCCCAAAGAGTATGAAGCCGCAGATGACTTTGCCGCGAAGATAATTGGATAATTCGGAATTTTTTACATTGATTGGTCCAGGACCACGCCAAAGTGAACCAGCATAGGCTTTTCATAATTTGGTCCCACGCGGCCACGACAATTATGCTGAGGCGATGACTGGAAAAGAAATGACTTGAAAAGTCTCTAAGGTAATTTATCGATAGAACTGTGGGGCGGGCACAGGAATGTCTTCTATTAATCTGCGAACAAGAATCCTTCGCCGCAAGTCTACTCCGCAAGACTCTAAGGTCTATATAGGATGGTTACAAACATGATCTCAGTGCGATCAGCCTCGTAATTAGATTGAGAAGCATCGTTATCTCGCAATTCCGAAGATAATGATTGATTGACTATTGATAGCCTACGGAGTCTCCCAGCTTCAATGGGGCCACATCTGTTCTGATGTGGAAATCCGACGTAACGGATTTCCCCGCCTACGGTAACACCGCTTCAATGGGGCCACATCTGTTCTGATGTGGAAATCTCAAAAAAGAGATGGGACTATAATCTTAATAGATCGGCTTCAATGGGGCCACATCTGTTCTGATGTGGAAAT
>JBBSBY010000060.1:0-21272 GCA_038250835.1 Desulfomonilales bacterium
CAAGTTGAAGGAAGTTTCGTTAAGGCAAAGTTGCGGTCGCCGCTCCCTCTCCTATTTCCTTGAGAGGGTGCGGCCATATTGGATGTGACGGTTCACATCACATCAACTTTGGCATTCCTGACGCCACAGGCACATAACTTCCCCACAACCGGAAATATTCCTGTAGCACGGAGCATTGCCTTCATTTTCCTGAATGGCACGAATAAGTGACTCTTTCCTGTGTCGAGTAATGTTTTTGACTCCAACATCGCGCGCCTTTTGTCGAATTTGTTTAACGGTCATTGGTAATCTCCTGAGATAACGATTTAATTAATCTAAACTAATTAGCCAAAGATAAAGTATTTAAAGAACAGTTATAAAAGCTTAAAAGCTAAGTTGTGAGATAATTCTACGAAGTAAGTTACTCTATCCTCAGCGAAAATCTCGATAAGTTGTCTCTGTAAATCAGATTTCCTCACAAAAATCAAGCGCATTTTTCTTGTTGATTCGCCGCCAATAACTTAGCCGGGCATATACCGGTCTGCGGTGTGTGCGCCATGAGAATCCCTGAACAGTTGGGACGAAATTTCGGACTTATAATTAAAATCGAAACTGACTCGGGAACACCAGTGCGTTTTGCCCGCCGGCATTTCCAAAACATTGCCCTTGACGATCCTTACAAAAAAGCCGTACTGTAAATCCGTATTCGTAATAAGTCACAAAAGGGTGTTCGCAACGATCGACAACTGCGTTTTAAAGTGGGTTGAGGGTGGTTTAGGACGGGTCTTCAATGCAGCCGTAAAGTTTGAGACATCAAGGAACTTGTGTCCATATGGATAAGCGTTGGATAATAAAAAGGGGCCTCAAGTGGGCCGCTGAATACGGATCACTCATTTCAGGGCATAGTTGGCTATACAACAGAAATCCCCGAGGATTTCGAATCTTGAATTATCACAGAGTGGAGGACGAGCCAAGTAATTCGCACTCCATAAAAACGACGCATTTCAACTTACATATGAAATATCTGAGCGACCACTACTACGTGATTTCACTAAATGAAATCATGGTGAGGCTGCTCAACGGAGATGATGAGCCTGACGGCGTTAAAATAGCGATTACTTTTGACGATGGTTACAGCGAGTACCTCGATTTGCTGAACCTGCTGATCGACCTCAGAATTCCGGCAACTTTTTTCATCACCACCGGCGTTTTGGACAGACCCGTCGTCGACCCCGCCAATCTTACCTGGGATGGAGTCAAAACCATAGCCGAGATGCGATTCGATATCGGATCGCACACCGTCAACCATAAAAGTTTGGCTTCAATATCACCCGGGGAATCTTATTACGAGCTTAGCCATTCCAAGCTGCGTCTCGAACAGGAAACCGGGCTGGAGATAAAGGGAGTCGCCTATCCTTATGGGACGATAAGAGATTTTTCAGGCCAGGTTAGTTCACAGGCGCAGCGTCTCGGTTACACCTACGGATTGACGGCCATCCATGGGCTGACGCCTTGGCGAGGTGATCGATTTGCCATTGGACGCACGACTATTACCGCGGGTGATGGGCTGCGAACTTTCAAATTGCTACTAAAGGGTTGCATTGATCCCTGGCGATTGGTGGATCTATACGGTTACAAATATCAACGGACGAATTATCAATAAAATAAGCCCGATTCACGTGCGGCGCCCACCCATTGGCGTTTGAAGACATGAACCGGGCCCAGGGGAAAACGATTAACAATCGCGTCGAGTCACGCCTCTGTGTGAACCCATCGGCTCAGACTTTGAGTAAGCGCAACCCGCTTGGCCCCTAAAATCCTAATCATAAATTCGGCAGAGGGGATAGACTCCCATTTGAATCCGGAATCTACTCGGATTCCGAAATGTTGCTATATTTATGAAACTCTGCGTCCAAAGATCCGGGTTTGTCGTTAGTCCGTTCGGAGCTCCAGACGCGCTCTGTTTCGCCTTTTCTAACTCAAGGAGGTGGCATTAGACGCACAGTAGGCGCTGATGATGATTGTAGCGCTCTTTTGCTCATTGCAGCCTCAGAGATAAACACTGAGGCTGCGGACACTATCATGGCGCCTTGGATCAATTTGAATCCAATTCAAATCTTATCTAACCGTTGATCTTCCAACATCCGTCTGCAATCCGAGAGACCAACCGGTAAACATCAGGAGCCGGCGAATATTCTGATCCACCCAGATGTCGGCTCTAGCGATCTTGCTTCTAGGCACGTAAACCAGGTCACCTCTTGACAATCTGAAATCCGATATTGAAGACATGTGGGTTAAATCGGTTGTTCGTGTCAGGAATCTGCCGTCCGGACCTTTGGAAACAACTAACACCGTCTTGGGTTCGGCGGTTTCACGAGTTCCACCGGCCAGAGCAATCGCATGCTGGACTGTTACAGGACCCCTGGTTGCGAAAACACCCGGTCTGCCGACTTCACCGTCAACAAATATGATCTCGCCCACGACCTCTTTCAATAGAACCGAGACATTCATATTCGGGATGATCTGCGCGTACAGGCGGTTAACATGGTTGGTAAGTTCCGGAACCGTAAGTCCTTCGGCCCTCACATCGGTAATTAACGGTAAAGATATGTGGCCGTCCGGTCGGATGGTGACTAGTCTAGCCTGTCCATGCGGCGCTGTTGCTATGGTTTTTTGTAACTCATCCAGTTTGGCGTTAAATTCACGAACAGTAACCGTGATTTCCGGGTTTTTGAGCAGATCCGAATATAGATGTTGCAGGTTACGTTTAACCTCATCCGGGGTTTGTCGCACAACTGAGACATCTTCTTTTCTGGGAATGCTGATTTTTCCGTCCGGACGCACTCGAACGGTTCTGTTTAGTTCGGGTTGGTAGTTGAATTCGATATCGAGAGCATCTTTAACGCCGATACGATACGGAGCGTTTGTGGATGTATACGGCGCGGTAAGGTAAAGAAATTCAACTATATCTCCGTAAGCCAACCTGTACAACGATGTTGGAAAATGCTGAGTGACCAAGGCTGCGGCCATTTCCGGAGGGGTTTCGTTGACTACGACTCTGTGATGAGGAATCATGCAACCCTGAATGGCGCCGAGGGCAATAATTAAAACTATCAGCGCCTTCATTCCAAATTGACGTGCCCGTGACCGAAAAATGAGGGACGCCACTCTAATTAGGTGAGGGCTGATATCCGACATGTATCTGTGATTCTTCATAAATTCGTTCCCCTTCCGGCGGACGAAATCGTTAGGTCCGATGGAAGCCAAATGTTATCCTAGGAGGGCGCCCCTATTGATTCAATACGCAATATCCAGGGAGACAAATATTCCATCCCGTTTAAGTTCCAAGACCCTACCGGACGTGTTCTCCTGGTTATGGAAAATGCTCTCGTGCTCGTAACCGACCTGGGCGTCGAAAATAACGGGGGCGCTGAACTTGCCGCCCAGCAAGGACAAACCCATTTTCATGTCCATGTAATTTAGAAAATTGGGAGTTATCCCGTAGGTCATGCGCGCAAACCCGCCGAACCTGCTTGACGGCAGCACAAAATCTAATCCGAATGGAAGCCTTGTTGTCATGTGGGCGCCCAGACAAGGCGTCGTTTCGTCAAGCTGCATGACATTGTCTTGGCCTGAAAGATTGTTTGCAATCTTGATCTTCAGGTCGATATAACGCAGCTCTCCATGTATTCCGCCGTACCATCGTGGACCAATCATGAGATCAAGGTCGTAGCCGAAGCCGAACATCGCTGTTCTCATTTCCGAATACAGGAGGGTTCCGGGGGGATAAACAGGAAGGTTTTGGGTTCGCAATTCTCGGCTGGTTACGTTGCTGCCGTTGTAGACTTCGGGAAATCGTCCGAAAACTCTCAGGAGGTGGTGTTCAAGGGGGCGAACTGTAAGGTCAATCTCAAAGGTTCTGTTGTCTCCAGGCAATCCGAGATCAAGCCTGAGATCGTTGAGCGTGCCGTTGCCGCCCGCCTGTTGATTGTACCCCATGCGTCCACTGATCTGGCTAAATACGGCTTTGGCCCCTGCTGTGGCAAAAGCCCAATCAAGGGGTTCCGCTTGAGAGACTGCCGGTAACGCCGTGATCAGAATTTGCCCTATGAACGCAATCACCATAAATAGATTCAATCCTGAAGCGGGCGAAATCTTGTTGTATTTAATTAATCTGAACATGCGTCATCTCCCGGCAATCTTAAGAAAAGCCGCCCGGCATGAATTGTTTGAGCTGTTTTGCTGATCTGCACGATCGTTCTCGCTTCCGAGGTACTGTTGGGTCGGCTAAGAGCTCCGAACTAAATAATCAAGTAAAATGTCTATTCAACGGCCATCCGACGATTCAATCAGTCACACCACCGCAAATTCGCAGCGGCTTTTCAGTACTTCATCATCACGTCAGGCTAGACAAACCCCAATTTGCAAATCTAATCTCCATTGACGTCGCTTATTACTTTGAATCTCCAGATGCATACTGAGCCGCCGCTGTGGCCTCCCCTTCGCTACCGGGAGGCGCTACCGATTCCTCAACATTGGCAATTTCATTGTAATAGTTAGGTTTAGGGCCAAAGAAGAAGTTGATTTCCCTTGGGTCAAAAAGGAGAACCATGTACTTTGATACGACGGTCTTCAGTTCACCGGCTTTTACTCTGATCGGTTTTCTTGATACACGGGGTTTTTCCTGAATGATCCGAAGCTCGTCCGCGACTGAAAACCAGGGTTCGCCGCCGGGCATGACGCCTGAAAGCTTATTCGCCGGACAATTTTTGCGATCAACTCTTTTTTCGAGTTCACTTTTCTGAGCCAATAGAAGCTCTCTGCTTTGTTGAAGGAAATAGAGATGCTCAGTTATGCAATCCTTCATGACTTCTCGTATTTGTTTGATCTCAAAATCCACATTTTGAATTTCGCGACTCTTGGGTGTGTAACGAACGCTTAGACTACGCTTTTTTATTTCAAGCTCTACGATACGTTGCTGAAAATTGGCCAGTGAGGGGATACCATTGAGTTGAGAGTCCGGAATAAAACCTCTGAACACGCCTTTTCTCGAGGAGATCAGCCTTAACGTGAGATCACATTGCTTCTGTTGAAGGACAACCTTTTGCAGCTCGTCATTGAGAGCCCTCACCGCCGGCTCCGATACCGGCCCATTGGCCGAGGGAGTCATCTGTTCGCGAACAGATCGCCGATAGTCGGAATAGCTCTTTACGTAAGAATTTAGTACTGTTTTCAAAAATTCGGGATCATCGCCTTGAAGACGCAATCCTGCGCTTACTACGTTATTTTCGGCGCTGGACTCCACCACAAGATTATCGTTTAACCAGTTTATGAAATCGGTGGTACCGGCAAATTTGTTAATAATACAGTTCTCGGCGTCTTGTTCGTTGTTTGGGGCCGCTGCGGCGCAATCCCAAGAATTCGTTTCATTTGGAGCGCCTTCAACAGGAGTTTCCCTCGCCTGCCGCAGGCAATTCTGAGCCGTCATTAAAACTACATTCGGATGCTTGAGTAGTTCCATTTCTCGAGGTGTTGATATTGCGCCGGCGCCTTTTATGTCGGTCGGCACGAAGGTGAGCTTAGTCTCGACGCTATATTTGTCATTTATTTTGAAATACGAAACAGCAATTGCGGTCAGGAGGATGATCAACGTGATTTGAAATAGTTTGGAAGAATAATTTCGCTTGCGGTGTGGAGGTTTCTCCTTTTTGGGCTTCACTTTTTTAGTGGAATCCGCGAACCGGCGGTTAGGAGTGGACGGAGCGGGTTTTTTCGATGTATCAATAACAATCCCGTGAGTAGGTTTGCAAAGCACGGGCGCCGATGCGCGAGAGGCTTCCTTTGAAATGCCTGGAGGGGAAGCGTTGGTAGTCGGAGGCGTCTTTTTTTTATCCGCCGCTTCCTTTTTTTCGCTTGTTGGCATCTCGAACTCCAATTCTTTAGTGACAAACAATAAATATTCCTCAGGCACGCTCTTCATTAGACAGAGCAAAATGGAAAATCTGAATCCGTTGATATGGATCACATCCAAATTGAATGTAATCGTCATTCTCAACGGACTCGGAACAGAAGATTGAGAAAAGTCTTAAAACACGTAAAACCGACGTCAAATTATCAAATTAAACGTGATCTGTCAATAATTTAAGTTAATTTATTTAAGTTAATTCTAGATGTGTAAGGGAATTGCAGGCTGATCATCTAGAGCTTTGGTAGTAGAGAATCAGAAGAGGTATGAAGTCTCGCGTTGCGAATCGAACAGAACGGTATTTGTAATTAATCGGTGTTGATTATGACTTTAAATGTGGGTTTAATGTATAATAGCGTCAAAGACGCTAGAGGTTTCCCTTAATCATGAATTCAGATGGGCGTTTTAATTATGCGCTACCCTTGGTCTGCGTGGGCTTAATAGTATATTCTATACGGCTCACCCTGACTTCCGGAGACATCGGCTTTGAAGGTGATGATTGGTGGGTATTGAGCACTGCCTACTGGAATGCGTTTCCCCAATCCATTATAGTTTACGCGAAGAGTTTTCTGCGTCCGGTTGAAGGCGCATATTATATGACCCTTTTTGAACTATTTGGATTCAATAGAATCCCTTTTCATTTAATCTCTTTACTTCTGCTTGCCGGTTCGGCAATCCTTATGGGATTGTCCTTGATTACGGCTTTTCCTGAAAGGCGAAATTTCGTGTTTATCGCCGTAGGATTTGCCTTTTTCATCCCAACGGTATCGTGTCTTACTTATGTCCTTTGCACTGACAATTCAAGATTAAGCATGACGTTATTTTGGGGCGCCGTTCTGTCTTTCCAAAAGTGGCGAGGAGCCCGTAAAGGTATTCCATACCTACTTCTAGGTTCCTTGCTGTACATTTCGGCATTTTTGACATATGAGGCTTCCAGTTTCCTCATATTCGCTATCCCCCTTTTGGTTTGGCCGATTCACAAATCCGCGCCCGATGGTGTGTCCGATCGAAGTTTTTTCATGAGAATGATTTCAGCCATACTCATATGTTTTGGCGCCGCTGTTGCCGTCAGGCTCCTTTTTCTCAGCGGCGGAGCAGTCGGGCAGCGACACCTCATTCCTCCACTGGGACTACTCTTTGGGTATTTGGCTCTAATCCCAATCTACTTAATCGAACCTTTCAAATGGCTGAATTATGATTTCAGGGATCTTAGCGTCGCATTGTTTGTTTTTGTGGTTTTTATTTTTGGAATTCTCTACCTGATTAGATTTAGGCCAAAAACAGGATCTCTCACGATAAGTTTAGAGGACACTAACTACTATATTCTGTTCCTAGGTTTCATTATTCTGATCCTGGGAATGGCGCCGTACCAGCTTGCCGGCTATGGTGGTCAAGAACCAAAGATTTCGGAAACCGCAATGACCAAGCTCGGGCTCATTGACCACGGCGGCATGGCCTGGTTCAATTTTAACTGGTCTTCCCGAATATATTCGTCCGCTTCGTATGGCATCGCCATTTTGTTGGCGCTTACGGCAACCGGATGGAAGAGCAAACGTATGCAATTGATCGGCGGGATCGCGGCGGCGATGATTTTGGCCGTGTACGCGAATTTTCATTCGGGCTTGAGTTCAGATTGGCGAGTCGCCGCTGATCAAAGAAATAAGATCGTGAAGAGCTTACTGAGCGTCGTCCCGGAAGTCAAATCCAATTCTAATTTTGTCTTTCTCAATCTTGAATCATTTTATGGACGGGCTCCAGTTTTCAGAGGATGGGCGGGTCTACGTGAACTTGTGCGCATGCTGTACCATGATCCCAGTATCGGGGCATGGTACCTGTATTCTCACCATTGGAAGCAGCCGAATACACGTTTTAACCAAGCTATAGTTTTGGAAAAAGGATTTATCAGCCGCGGAATGGATCTCAACAAACCGGCGCCTCATAACTCGCTCATATTGATGGAGAGGATAGGTGATCAACTTGCGCTGATGAATGGAATTCGGAAATATGACGGAACGACTCCATCCGGTATCGAATGGCGAGGGGCGTCGAATATCAAGACAAGTTACGACAGAATTTCAGCCTGGACGAATATGGCTGAAGCATTACCTATGGCCGAACGGAATCTGTGGAGCACAGGATTGATCTCTTCATTAAAGCTCTCCCGAATGAGCCTTGATTTAGATTATTTGAAACGCCGAGCCCAGGCGGCGGGATCTTATCACATTACGAAGAACATCTTCACAAGAATTCGTCCGTCTGATCGACGTATTACTCACCTTAACGTGTTTACCAATGAATTCAACAACAGGTTATTTAATCGAATCTGGAAATAATTTAATCCAACCTACCGGTTTATGATTATGACCGGTTTTGGGTAGAGCGGAGCCATTTATGCGCGTTGCCATGTATCACAACAACCAATCCATTCCTATTCAGGAACAAGAAACGCCTAAAATAAATCCTGATGAACTGCTCGTGAAGATCTGGGCCTCAGGAATTTGTGGGAGCGATGTTCTTGAATGGTATCGTGTGCCTAAAGCCCCCCTCGTTCTTGGGCATGAGATCGCCGGCGAAATTGTGGAAGTAGGGAGCGCAGTTCAAGGATGCCGGTTGGGTCTGCGAGTTTTTGTTTCCCATCACGTTCCATGCAACATGTGCGATTATTGCCTTGCAGGCCACGAGTCCGTCTGTGGTACGCTTGCCGCAACTAATTTCGATCCCGGCGGTTTCTGCGAATATGTTCGTGTCCCTGCGATAAACGTAAGAAACGGGGTTTTTGCGTTACCGGATGAAATGACCTATGAAGAGGCCGTTTTCATAGAACCATTGGCGTGTGTTTACCGAGGTCAGGAGCATGCCGGATGGATGCCCGGCAGACATGTCGCAGTCGTAGGCGCCGGTATAACCGGCTTGATGCACGTCCAATTGGCTAAGGCCACAGGCGCCTCAAAGATTTTTGCCGTGGATTTGAACCCATCCAGACTTGAAGCGGCAAAAAGATTCGGCGCAGACGAAGTCTTTCAGGCCGGCCCTGATGTGCCTGCATTGCTTAAAGAAAAGAATGAGGGTAAGGCCGCTGAGCTTGTTATAATAGCGACCGGCGCATTACCGGCCCTTAAGCAGGCCTTCAGTTTAGTAGATAAAGGAGGGATAATACTTTTCTTTGCTCCCTCTGATCCCGGTGCTGAACTATCGATGCCGTTCAATGATCTTTGGCGTAGAGAAGTTACCATGACTTCCACTTATGCCGGCAGTCCTCGAGATATAAGAAAGGCTATGGAGCTTATCTCTTCCGGACGGATCAATGTCAAAGATATGATTACTCATAGACTTCCAATATCTGAGATTGAACACGGGTTCGAATTGGTCCAAAAAGCCCAAGACTCCATGAAAGTGATTATTCTGCCCCAGGATTAATGAAGCGAAAAGCACACGCCGACCTCAGTCTAAAGGAGTTGTAATGCCTTCTACGCCTCTTCAAGAGATAAAGGAACGGATTCGCAAATTGCAGGAGGCGATGATCAACTCTGAGATTGATGCAGCCTTAATTGTTCAACGCGTGGATCTGTTCTATTTCTCGGGGACGGGTCAAGATGGGCATTTGTTTATTCCGGCTCCCGGTGAGCCCCAATTGCTTATTCGGAAAAGTTATGAGAGAGCCGTAGATGATTCACCCTTAAAAGAAGTGCTGCCTGTAAAAAGCTTCTCGAATTTGAAAAATCATGTGCTTCACTCTAGTTCGCGGAAAATAAAAAAAATAGGCATGGAACTGGATCTGCTCCCTGTAAATAATTATCGCGCTTACCAATCTCTGTTCCAGGAAACTGAGATTGTTGATATTTCACCGCTTGTTCGTGAAATAAGGATGATCAAATCGCCCTACGAATTAGAGTTTATGCTACAGGCGGCTCGATTAAACGACCAAATGTTTGCCGGCGTATCGCAGTATCTTGAAGAAGGCATAACCGAAGTTGAGCTTGCCGGCCGGATTGAATCATTCTATCGCAAGCATGGACATCAAGGAATCGTTAGGGTTCGTAGTTTCAATTCCGAAGTTTTCTACGGGCACGTTATGTCGGGGGCTAATCTGGCGGTCCCGAGTTGCTCGGTGGGTCCAACCGGAGGTATGGGCATTAACGCCTCCATGCCCCAGGGGGCGGGGTTAAGAACAATCGGCAGGAACGAACCTGTTCAAATCGACTATGTGGCGGTGGTAAATGGTTATATTATCGATCAGGCGCGCACGTTTTATTTAGGTGACCCTGCGCCTGAGTTTCTCAAAATCCATCAGTGCGCTCTAAAAGTCCAGGACAGTTTAGCTCAAATGGGCGGCCCAGGTGTGGAATGCGAATCAATGTATGACGCCGCTCTGGAAGTTGTCGCTGAGGCGGGATTGTCCGATGGTTTTATGGGGCATCCCCAGCCGGTGCCGTTTGTTGGTCATGGTATCGGTCTTGAGTTGGATGAGTTACCCGTTATAGGACGCAAATCTCCCCATATATTGCAAACAGGCATGGTTATAGCCCTTGAGCCTAAATTTATTGTGCCGGGTAAAGGTCTAGCGGGAATAGAAAACTCGTTCCTGGTGACGGAAACAGGATTGAAGAAATTGACTTTGTTTGACGATGAGATACAGATAGTATCATAAATATTATACTGTAACCAGGCCAGAGAATATGCCGAATTGCCTAAGCCGCTCATTCAACGAAAATATTCACATTAGCGGCTTCATTCTTGGGGGTTACCGCAAGAATCTTATGAGCGCCACGGGTCATATCCCAGGCAAACTCATATGGCGCCGGCGTTCGTCCAACTTCCATGCCGTCAATGATCCAAGTCACATGGCTGACAAGCTGGTCGGAAACGGCCCTCAGGAGTAACTTTGATGAGGTCGGACTCAAAATAAATCTGTCATTGTGGTGGGGAGTTACAATCTCTATGGAAGGTTCGCCGCTGTTCCGTGACTTGCTTCCCGTGTTCAGATAAAAGCGCCCTGACCCTTGAGATGTTTTTCTCCTATCCAGCCACTGCGCATATCTGCCGGTTAAAGGAAATAAGTCGTCTTTATGCTGTAAATTACAAGTTTCCGACTCGGCCTTATTCTCAATGACAAGGTCATACCCTTTGTAAGGGCAATGCAGCCCTGCCTTTTTGCCGGACATCCAGCAAATCATCTCTCGCTTCACACCTGCGGGCAATACGAAATTTTCGGGAGGACCTGCGGCATACAACGAAGTAAGTATATCCTTTAATAACGGACCCAATACCGGCGCCGAAGCCGGTCCGTTGATCGGTTTGCCGTCGAAATTACCGGCCCAAATACCGACTATGTGTCGAGTGGTATAGGCCACGATCCAGCAGTCTCGATAATTACTGCTGGTGCCGGTTTTGAGCGCAACCTGAAATCCCAAATCAAAATAGTCGGGATTACCGAATGTGAGTAAGCGTGCGCTTGGGTCCGATAAGATATTGGTTATGATTGCTGCGGCCTCAGGTTCCAGCACCCTGATCTGGTCAGTGTTAGAGGGGAAAAACTTGAGTTTGCTGAACATTCCTTCTCGAGCTAAGGCCGTGTATGCTTGCGTAAGATTCAACAGACTCACTTCGATATTGCCGATGGCGAGCCCCAATCCGTAGTGCTCCGCTTTACGATCATCCGAACCCGTGAGTTGCAGTTTGTCCAACAGTTCGTGAAATGGATCAATGCCGATTTGTTTAATGGTTTTTACGGCTGAGGCGTTCAGGGAATTACCCAGGGCGGATCGTATAGTAACCGGTCCATACCAGCGTCGATCCGCATTATAAGGCTGGTAGTCGCCTTTCGGCGTATAGTAGGTCCTGAAGGTGTCTGAGATCTCCGTCGTCGAGTTATATCCCTTCTCCAAAGCCAAAGCGTACAAAAAAGGTTTAAGTGTAGATCCGGCTCCTCTGGGAGCTGTCGCTCCATTTACAAATCCGTCGCTTTTTTGCCCATAGTGATGTGACCCCACCATCGCCAAGATTTCGGAATCCCCGGCAGTCGCTGCGACGACACTTACTTGCCCAATACCGGCTTTGTCCAGTTTATTTTTATGGGAGCGGATTATCTGTTCGATTCTTTGCTGAACATCGAGATCGACGGTAGTGGTCATCTGAGTTTGGTGAGTTTTTTGAGTGAGAGCTAAATCAACAAAGTGCGGAGCTTCCAATGGAAACGGAGTCTGTTGGAAGGCAGGCTTTCGTCTCAACATGTGGGAGAGCGAATCTGCCGATATTGCGCCTGCCTGCGACATCCTTTGCATCAAATCATCTCGCTCTCTTCGAATGGCGACTCGTCCTTTATTGGTCCGTGTGTCGAAACGGGAAGGTGATCTTGGCAGCACGGCTAACGCGGCAGCTTCAGACGCGTTGACATAACTGATGGATTTACCGAAATAAGTGCGGGATGCCAAACCCACTCCACGAATATTGCGGCCCATGGGCGACAAATTTAAACATAGTTCAAGAATTTCTTCCTTGGTCAGGGTCTGTTCGAGCTTAACAGCCCAAATAAACTCAATGAGTTTAGATTTGTAGGTTCGTTTACGTGGATGAAGTAATCTGACTACCTGCTGAGAAATGGTTGAAGCGCCGGATTTAATTCTTCCGTTTTTTAGATTTAGATAAGCTGATCGAGCGACGGCAATAGGATCAAACCCGAAATGTCGATAAAATCGCTTATCTTCGGAGCAGATTATGGCATTGCGGACAACGTGCGGAATGGCGTCTATTCCAACCCAAAAAATAAAATCGGCGTTTGTGTTCGGCAGTAGTCTTAGAGGTTCACCGTGCCTGTCCGTTATTATCGTGCTACCCCACTCGGCTTTTGCTTGTTCAACGGCGTCACTGTAATTAGGCGCTTTCGCATAGATGTACGCGAATCCGCTTAAACAGGCGGACAAGAACACGAATGACAAGACTGCGCCAACTTTTACGATTCTGTTCTTCATCTTGAACATGCTATTGCCGTGGTTGAAACCGCAACCGTTTGACTGCGTTAATCGTCACTTCCGCCGCTCTGAGTATTTCTTCTTCAGTGGTGTATTTACCCGTGCTGAAGCGAACGGCTCCCTTTGCCCACTCCAGGGGAACATTCATGGCTTTGAGCACATGCGAAATGTGTATCAAATCGGAGTGACACGCCGCCCCGGCGCTTGCCGCTACCTCCAATCCGATTTCTTCGAGTATTCGGTTGGCCTCGAGACCTTTAAACGAAAGGCTCAGCGTGTTGGGAAGCACGTTGTCGGAATCTCCATTTATAGCGATATCATCGACTCCGGCAAAAAGAAGCTCCTTTAATCGGTCACGAGTATGTTTCATATGATTTACATTGGCGTCAAATTTAATTTTTGCGACTTCACACGCCTTTCCAAGCCCTATGATTTGAGTAACGTTTTCCGTTCCGGCTCTTCTATCCGACTCCTGACCGGCGCCGAACATGAACTTACCGATATTTGTTCCCTGGCGGATGTAGAGCGCTCCGATGCCTTTTGGCGCATAAAGCTTATGCCCCGCAATCGACAATAAGTCTATGTTTAACTGCGCCACGTCGATGAATGACTTGCCGCATGATTGGGCTGCGTCCGTGTGAACTAATATGTTCCGCTCTTTGGCAATTTCGGCAATTTCGGCAATCGGCTGAATTGAGCCTACTTCGTTATTGGCGCTCATTATCGTAATTAGAATTGTATCAGGCTCGATGGCTTCCTTGACATCCAACGGATTGACGATCCCTTTTTCATTCACGGGAATGTAAGTCGTCCTAAACCCTACTGTTTCCATGTGTCGGCACACTTCCAGCACCGCGGGATGTTCTATAACGGACGTGATGATGTGATTGCCTTTTGCGCTGTGGGTCTGTGCGACTCCTCTAATCGCATGGTTATTTGATTCAGTGCCTCCGCTGGTGAAGATGATTTCTTGAGGTTTACAGTTGATCATTGCCGCTATCCGGGCGCGGGCCGAGGCGACGGCTCGCTTAGGAGCAATCCCGAACCAATGGCCGCTGGATGGATTGCCAAATTCAATTTCGACGAACGGCCACATTTCCGCTATGACTTCGGAATCCATGGGCGTTGTTCCGTTATAATCCAGGTAAATTGGAGGATTCATTTTGCGGCTCCAGGCTTGCGAATTTTGGGAATGCTTGCAATGACTTTCATTAAATTATAGAAATGTGCTAAGTAAGGGCGCAAAAGGCCACTGGATGAAATGTAATACTTGAATGATCAGGGAAAAGTTAAACCAAGGTCCTGATCGCATTTTGGCGCCAATCGCAATCAACAATACAAATGTGATAGCCGACCAATTATTGCCCAACGTGTTTCCAACAAATTGTTTGTTTGCATTTTGACCTATACTAAGCCACGACTATTCTTCTCCATTGACGAGAATCACTCATGAAAAGAATTCTTTTTCCACGTCGTCGGCAAGTTCTGAATCTGGAGTTTGTCAAGGTTCTCCGATCACATGAGCGTATATATCACATCGAGTCGGGACGGCTAATATAATTTACGGAGCCGGTATATGGAAAAGCGCGTAATTAAAGCCAAAAAGGTTGCCCGGGACATACAACGCGGATTAAATGATAACGACCTCATGATGAAATATCAATTGACGCCTAGACAATTGGAGCGGGTGCTGCGTAAACTGTTTGAAGCTGATATGATAAGTGATATGCAATTGTATGAAAGAATACAATTGTCCGACACTCAAATTACTAAGGCTTTTATTGAAACAAATAAAGCTATACGCGAACTGGACTAAATATATTCACCGGAAATTACTTTCATGGATGAGGAGGCGGCTCGAAAAGAAATATTTCGAGCCTATGGCATATAAGCTGAAATGAGGCGCAACTTTAAACGGTAAATTGATGCTAGAGGGATAATTAATGAGTACTGATAATCATGATTGCAAATGTAAGTCCGGTGTGTCTCGGCGCGCGTTTCTCGCGACAATGGGAGTGGGAACCGCAGTTGTCGCAGGTATTTCCGGTGTGAGCGCAGAGGAGATGAAACCTCCTGAAGAAATGGCGGCCAACGAGCTTACGCCTATTATGCTGAACATCAATGGCCGTAATCACAAATTGTTGGTGGAACCGCGTTACACACTACTATTTGTCCTGCGAGAAAAGCTCGGCTTGACTGGAGTCAAGGTAGGTTGTGAACGTGGGGAGTGTGGCGCATGCACGGTGCTTATCAATGGATTACCAAGGTACGCCTGTCTGACGTTAGCTGTGGAAGCGGAAGACAGCGAAATTACCACACTGGAAGGTCTGATGAACGGGGAAGAATTGGGCGTCGTTCAGCAGGCGTTTCTTGAGAAGGACGCTTTACAATGCGGATATTGCACTCCAGGTCAAATCATGGCTGTGGAGGGTCTGCTGAGGCAAAACGCGGATCCTAGTTTCGAAGAAGTCAGACGCGGGTCAAGCGGTAATTTATGTCGCTGCGGAACGTACGAAAATATTTTCAAAGCCGCAAAGCGAGCCTCTGAACTGAAAAAAGGAGGCGCAAAATGAAAGACGAAAAGATGTATTACCTTCGCGGTCTGCCGGTCCCTGAAACTCCGGAATCGGGCAAAGAACCAAAACCCTGGAAATCCACTCAAGTTGTCGGCAAGGCTATGCCCCGAATCGACGCTTATGAGCGAGTCAGCGGGTCTGCCGTTTATCCTTCGGATGTAATATTTCCGGAAATGCTCTATGGCGCCATCCTTGGTTGCCCTGTGCCCAACGCGCAAATCCAATCCGTGGATATTTCTGAAGCGGAAAAGACGCCTGGAGTGCGGGCCGTCATCACCGCTGAAACTCCAGGCGCCGATTTAAATTGGCCCTATGATATGGGAGTGAAGGGCAAGCTCTTCCCCGATCATTGCCGATTCGAGGGAGACGCGATTGCCGCCGTCGCCGCTGACACTCCTTACGCTGCATGGGATGCGATTAAGGCCATTAAATTGAAGTACAAAACGCTGCCGCATGTGGTAGACGAGCGAGCCGCAATCCAATCCGATGCGCCGATTGTTCATAGCAAAGGTAATCGTGTTGAAAACCCTAAAACTTATGAACGCGGAGATGTTGAAAAAGGTTTTGCCGAAGCCGATGTGGTCCTTGAACGTGAATACAGAACGGAATGTGAACTGCATACTCCTATGGAGCTTCACGGATGTGTAGCTAGATGGGATGGAGATCTGCTCAATATTTGGGAGTCAACGCAGGGTGTTTATGCTGTACAATCTCGAGCGGCGGAAATCCTGGGTTTACCCTTATCCAAAGTTAGGGTAATCGGCCATTATATGGGAGGCGGATTCGGCTCGAAACTTAAAGCCGGAAAATACACCATAATTGCCTCACTTTTGGCGAAAAAGACCGCTCGCCCGGTGAAGTTGTTTCTCACGCGTGAGCAAACCTTTCTGTGCGTCGGCAACAGACCCCCCGCGACTATGAAGCTGAAGGCCGGCATAAAAAAAGACGGCACATTGACTGCGCTTCAGTTTAGCGGACTGGGCACGGGCGGCGCCTTTCCCGCCGGCGGAACTTCATTGCTGGATTGGTTAATTAAAGATCTCTACTTGTGCCCAAACGTGAAAACGGAAACCACGGATGTTTACATTCATGCCGGACCCGCCCGACCTTTCCGAGCTCCTGGTCATCCACAGGCGTCTTGGGGCCTCGAACAAATTTTGGATGAATTGGCCGAGGCCGTGAAACTGGACCCCACAGAAGTGCGATTGAAAAACATTCCAACCTTTAGCCAGGCTCGTCCGGGTAATCCGCCGTACACATCAACAGGTTTAAAAGAATGTATCGAACGTGGGGCTGAGAATTTTGGTTGGGCAAAATCCAAAGCAAAAGCCAAACAGATTACGTCGGACCCTGTTCGTCACGGTGTAGGAATGGCGGCTTGCGTGTGGTTTGCCGGCGGCGGAAATCCTCCTTCAACAATAGTCCTGAAATTGTTCGCTGACGGCAGCGCAAATTTGAATATGGGCGCATCCGATTTAGGCACCGGCACCAAAACCATTGTCGCCATGATTGTTGCCGAAGAATTGGGACTGCTTCCCGACAATCTTCAAATTGAAAACGCGGACACCATGACTACTCAGTTTGCGACTCCCAGCGGAGGCAGCAAAACTCTACCGACTGAGGGTCCCGCTGCGAGAGCCGCCGCTGTTCACGTAAAACAACAATTGGTGAAAATGGCGGCGGAAGACCTCAAGACCGACGCAAGCAAATTGGCCATCACGAATGGTGAGGTAATCTCCACCGAAGATTCCTCTAAAAAGATTAAAATTCCTCAAATATCAGGCCTGAAAAAGCGCGGAGTAATTATTGGCGTTGGTTACCGAGCCCCAAATCCGAAAGATAAGGTTGTCAATCCCTTTGGCGCCCAATTTTGTGAGGTGGCCGTCAATACCAACACCGGCGAAGTAACTATAATTAGGTTTCTTGCGGCTCAGGAAAGTGGACGCGTTATAAACCGTCTGACTTATGACAATCAAGTTATCGGTGGAATAACCATGGGTATAGGATACGCCCTTACTGAAGTTCGCATTTTGGATAAACATGAAACCGGAAAGATGTGTAACAAGAATTGGCATGATTACAAATTGCCCACGGCATTGGACGCGCCTGGAGCCGTAGAATCCATTGCTATTGAACCTGGAGACACAGAGGCAAATTCCATAGGAGCGAAAGGTTTAGGTGAACCCGTAACCATTCCGACTGCGGCGGCGATTGCCAATGCCATTTATGACGCTGTTGGAATACGTTTCAATGAAACACCTATTTCGCCGATGCGTCTCAGCCAAGCGCTAAATCAAACAAAAAATAAAGGATGAGCAATGCTGCCTAATTTTGCATATTCGAGACCGGCCACGTTAAAGGAAGCTCTTTCGCAACTTTCCGGTGAAAATATCAGAATCTATGCCGGCGGCACGGATTTACTGAGCTGTCTGCGCGATGATGTTTTCACGGCCTCTAAGGTAGTGAGTCTTAATAGCATCAAGGATATGTCGGGTGTTCAGCGAACGGATGACGGAGGAGTGAAAATCGGAGCGTTAACGACGCTTACCGAAATAGGAAACAATTCCATAATACAAGAAGAGTATCGTTGTCTGTCCCAGGGAGCTTCGGAAGCGGCTTCACCGCAGTTGCGCAATCAGGGCACAATTGGTGGAAATATATGCCAGAAACCGAGATGTTGGTATTACCGTGGCGAGTTCCACTGCCTGAGGAAAGGCGGTGGCATGTGCTTTGCCGCCGGAGGCGAAAATCAGTTTCATGCCGTCCTTGGGTCTGATAATAAGTGCTGGATAGTCCATCCTTCAGATACGGCGCCGAATTTAGTTGCATTAGGCGCCAAAGTGTCAATTATAGGACCGAAAGGGAAAAAAACCGTCGCAATAGACGATTTTTTCGTTCCTCCGGCAGTAAATGTTGAAAAAGAGACTATTCTTGAGCCAAATGAAATTGTCACTGAGGTTATACTTCCCCCGTCCGATAAAAGAGCGGTAAGTTCCTATAGAAAGATTAGGGCAAGAAAATCATGGGATTTCGCGCTGGCGGGGCTTGCGCTCAACATGTCAATCGTCAATGGCAAAATTGACAAGTGTCGCGCTGTTTTGAGCGGAGCGGCGCCTGTCCCATGGCGCTCAAAAGAAATGGAGGATGCGCTCATGGGCGAAGCCCTTAATGAATCGACAATTGACGCGGCCGCAAAGTCGGTGATGAAAAATGCCGAACCCCTTCAGTACAATGAATATAAGATCCCGTTGTTTCAAGGGATGGTTAGAGATGAACTTGGCAAGATAATAAAAAATGGATAGTGAGATTGTACGCCCCCAGGAGTGAAGGAAAACCGTGGCCAAAGGCCGCCGGTTCACCGCTCTCCTGGGAGTTGCATAATAATAGCGGGATTAAACACAACCGGTCGGCTTGGGCAATCCTGCCACTTTGCAGGCGCCTTTTGCGGGGCCGGAAGGGAAAAGCTCGTAAATCTTTTTCAGTTTGAAGCCGGTATCTTTGCAGACTTTGCGGATCATAGGGGCGATATTGAACTCCAAGTAATAATTTCTCAGATAATGCACCACTTTCCAGTGCTCATCAGTCATTTCCTGGACACCCTCGGTCTTTGCGAAAAGCCGAGCAACTTCTTCGTTCCACAGATCCGGATCTTGTAAAAAACCGTCTTCATCAACTTCAAAGGTTTTACCTTCGATTTCCAATGTAGGCATTTAGAATGTCCTCCTTTATGTCAAGTTTGCCGGGTAGGCTTCCGGGCAAGTCCTGTAATCCAGCCGATGTTATCATTAGTTAGTTGAATTTACAACCAACTTTTCCGTCAAAAAGACTTAACCACTGCCCATTCTATGATGAGTTACAGCTTACATCAAAACGGTTTGAAAATTAAGAAACTACTTATATCATTTTTTCTTCATCTTGGCTTCAACATCGTGAATGTATTTTTGAATTATTTTTTGCACCGCCGGGCGCTTTTCCCGCGCTAAGGCTTCCTTGTAAGCTTTCAGCGCCTCCGGATAATTTCGTTTGATCTCATAAACCAAGCCCATGCGGCCATAAGCATCCGAATAGTCCGGGTTTAATTGAACAGCTTTTGACAAATCCTCAATGCTTTTGTCATATTCACCTAAACGTGAATATGCAATGGCGCGATTATGATACGCCATGAAAAAATTCGCATTGTCTTGGATAGACTTAGTAAATAGATCAACCGCTCGGCCCCACTTTTCAATGGCGAGAGCAAATTCCCCTTGCTCGTAAAAATCAAGATAATCCTCAGCACATGCAATTGTGCACGAACCAAGGACCAAAACAACAATTAGAGTCGCGATTGATTTATTTATTCCCATTTCAGGGTTCCGTGCTTACCAAAAGAAAATATTAACATACGCCAAATCAGAAATACATATATTTCGATTAAAATCGTAGCGGACAAGCTCCGTCGGACTTGCCCTGCAATCAGGATATTGATAGCCTGTTTCCCGGTGGTATTATAACTAAAATCGATGTAACGAAAAGCTTTTTAATTTAGCCCTGTTTGTGATGGTATTCGTTTATGATTCGCGCCACAATTTAAAATGCTTTCTTCCATTAGCGCTCAAGAGCCATTGAATCTGCATTAAAAAATGGTGTTAAACTCGGAGGTAAGAGCATTTAAGACGCCGTATAGATATTTCTCATTGCGGCCATATCTGCGCCTAAACCAAATTTTAATAATTTTTATCCTATTGATGCGAGTATAAGTATTATAGCTTTGGTTTCATTACTTCGTGAATTCTGGTTATCGGGTACATTTCTAGATTATAGTTGTACTTCAGGAGGCTCGCCGGGCGTCATGTTCGATAAGAAAAAAGTAAATGTTGTTCCTGAATTTATGGGAGCTGATAAATTCAAGCAAACAAATGGTGTTCTGACTGAACCCAGTAGTTTTCAAAAGCTTGTAGTAGGACTTTCTCCGAAATTGGAAATAGATCACGCTAGATCCGAATTTATAAGAAAACTTGCTGAAAGTGGTCCTATAGTATACGCCATCAGGAATCGTAATATTTATGATCTCCAGATTATAAGGATGCGCTTTGCGGAATTGGGATTGTCCGTCCCGGCTTTTGCTTTTAACCTTTCTCCGTACGAGGCGGGATCTCCCGGAAAATATTTTCGAATCCTTGGCCATAAATTTAAATCATTTTTCAAATCTCAAAAACTTCAGGAGCCTGTGAACTCGGAAATTATTTGTGAGATCATGAAAAATGGAGGGGCGCCCGTCTTTTTTCTTGTAGATGAAAAAACTTCTCGAGATCGATATCTTAATCCTGAACAAGACCCAATACGTATCCTATCCAACCTTCAAAGCACAATGAGCGCGTCAATTGCCGTTGTGCCGATGTTCATTATTAGTGAGCGCAAATTACGAAAGTCTGAACCATCCATGTTGGAGCAGATTTTTGGAGATCCCGACGATCCCGGATTATTGCGTCGTCTGTTCTTTGCGGTTCGGCAATGGACCGTGCCGGAATTACTGATCGGTGATCCTGTTTACCTGGTTGGCGAATTTGAAGAATTTGGGGCCGACGTAGATTGGGAAGAAATGCCTTTTAAAGTGAGACAGGAGCTTACGGAGAGGGTAAATAACAAAATTCGAGTTAATCGCGGCCCTGTTCCTTTATCCAGAACGGAAATAAAAGAAAGGGTTTTGCAAGACCCACGGGTGCAAAAAGCCGTCAGTTCAGGGGAAGGGGATCGAGAGCAGGAAGGTAGGAAAAAAGCCGAAGCTTATGTCGATGAGATTGC
>JBBSBY010000061.1:0-21222 GCA_038250835.1 Desulfomonilales bacterium
CGCTGTGGTTGGATTCCCTCACCCAATAAAGGGGCAGGGCATTTATGCCTTTGTGACTTTGAACACCGGGGCCGATCCCACTGACGACTTGAAAAAAGAGCTGATTCAACTTGTCCGAACTCAAATAGGCCCGATTGCGACCCCGGACGCTTTGCAATGGGCTGACGCGTTGCCCAAAACAAGAAGCGGCAAGATTCTCCGGCGGCTGCTCCAAAAAATCGCGGCAGGTAAGACAGAAGAGTTGGGAGACACCACCACAATTGCGGATCCAACAGTGGTTGATCTCCTTGTAAACCAAAGAATATCCGTTCAGGGCTAATTTTTAGTTCCATTCAAGATCAGCGCTTGATATGGTGAGACGACTCATTTCAGACAAACCAGGCGCTGATCTTCTTTTTGTATACTGTATACAGGGTTTGAGTGCTCAGACCGGTCCGCAGTAAAACATATAACATCGCTAAATCCTCTTAGTTCCCTCTCCAGTCCTGGAGAGTGGTAGGGTGAGGATCTTCAACAGGATGTTACGAAATTTGAAAGTGAAATAGTATTCAGACAAACACATATTTCTCGTTAGGTATAATCCGAAACAGCCGTGAAAGCCGCACACTTCGCATTCAAATGACAAATCCCACACCTCCCATAGTAGAGGATAAAATTGGAATACCGGTGGAGTTGACCGAATTCGTCGACCAGATGAAACCAATTCTTGTCTCCATGTATGACGCGTTCTCACCTAAAGCCGTAACCCAGGGGCTACCGCCTGCCGGGGAATCGGCAAGACTCAAATGGATTGAAAACTTATTGTCATTGGGTTTAAATTTTGTTGCCTGGCAAGAGGAGAGGATAATTGGGCACGCTTCGGTAATTCTTGATGATTTGCGGGAAAATGGTGAATATTTGATTTTCGTGGATCACACGGTACGCAACCGAGGCGTGGGGACGTTGCTCACGACATTGGCGTTAGACAGAGCGAAGTCAATGGGGCTCAAGACGATTTGGTTGACCGTGGAGGCCCTTAATTTTAGAGCCATAAAACTATACAAGAAAATGGGCTTTATTTTCTGTGATTCCGGTGAGCGCGAACGAACGATGATTTTGCATTTATAAGACAGACATGGGTTTACCTGCCGGTCAATCACTCTCCGGTCTGTTTTGCACAAGGTCTTGAACCACTTTAGGGTCCGCCACAGTAGCCAATTCTCCAAGGGCATCGACTTGGCCGGCGGCTATTTTTTGAAGTACCCTCCGCAATATTTTACCGCTCCTGGTCTTCGGCATGGCTCCAGTCCATTGAATAACATCCGGCGCGGCCATATCCCCGAGTTTGTCCGTCACCACGTTTTGAATCTCTCTTTTAACTCGCTCGTTTTCGGAATCATCCGAGTCCAGCTTTACGAACGCGTATATTCCTTGACCTTTTATTTTATGTGGAAATCCCACAGCGGCGGCTTCGACAACGGAGTCGTGGGAGGATAAGGCCGCTTCCAGCTCCCACGCTCCAATTCTATGGCCCGCCACGTTGATGATATCGTCTATTCTTCCAGTCACCCAAAAACAGCCGTTCTCATCTATTTTGGCGCCTTCACCGGTCAAAAACTTTCCTGCAAAGGGACCGAAATACGCGTCCTTATACGATTCATGATCGCCATAAATCGTCACCGCCATGCCCGGCCAAGGTTTAGTTATGAATAACGCTCCCTCTTGATTGGGGTACGTCGTTTCCTCCCCTGTGTCCAAATCGTAAATCGCGGGGCTCACCCCGAATAGGGGAAGGCCCACCGACCCGGGGCGATCAGTCGCTATGCCCGCCAAATTGCTGATCATGGGGCCGCCGGTTTCAGCTTGCCCCCAGGTGGTGACCACGGGTAGTTTGTCGTTGCCGAAGTTACGTGAAAACCAGATCCAATCATTAGCCTTTAGGGCCTCACCCGCGGAAGCGAGTATTCTTAACGAGCTCAAATCACGCCTGGTGTAGGCCCCTGCGCCGATATCTCTTACACGGCGTATAATACTTCCGCCGGCGCAAAACTGAGTGACGCTATACTCTTCTATAATCTCTTCCAATCTGTTTTGATCAAGCTCCAGTGGATTTGCCTCACAGATAACGCCCGTAGCTCCGTTTAACAATGTGCCGAACAGTCCCAGGGCGTGTCCGCAATTCCTGGATAAATCCGAGGTCACCCAAATAACGTCTTCTCCACTTAACTGAAAAACATATTTGGCGGTAATCGCTGCCCACAGCAGATAGCCGCCGTTCGAATGAACCAGGGCTCTGGATTTTCCTATAGCAGGCGCAGCGTGCATGATAAACAACGGCGCGCCGGCGTCCGTTTGCGCGGGTTGGATTTCGTCGCCCGTCGCCGTGTCGTCTATATCGAGGACGTGATCTCTGGGAACATCGGAGGGTAAGGTCGCATACTTGTCGAAATAAAAAATGTGTTCCAGCGTGTCGCACTGAGTTTTCGCGTATTCAACTTTGGGATGAAACGAAAGCAGTCGATCCGACAACCGGCGAGCGTCGCAAGTGACAAGAGCTTTTGCTCGCGTTGTAAGAATGCGGTAAGCTAAAGATTCGGCGCCATAACCTGAGTAAACAACGCAATAAGTGGCGCCGATCAGGTTGAGGGCCAACACCGCGCCTACCAATTCGATGGAATGGGGAAGATGAACTACAACTACATCCCCGGCGCATATCCCCGCGTTCGAAAATTTCCGGGCAATATTGTCAACGGCAGCCGCCAAAGCGCCGTAAGTATAGGATTTGTCGGGTGAGTTATCATCAGGGATACTGTGGAAAGCTATCGTACCGGCATGGTCGGGCAGGCGCCGCGTGAGACAATTATAGGCGCCGTTCAGCGAGCCTCCGCTGAACCACTCCACACGCGCTTCTTTAATATCGTGCTTCAGAACTGAGTCCCACGTATGAAACCAATCTAGAAATAAATCGGCCTGCTCAGACCAGAATTCATCAGGGTGATCCACGGAGCGGCGATACATCTCAGCGTATAGTTGACGCGTTAATTTTGAGGAATTTTGATTAGAGCGAGCTCCATTTCGCGGCATAACTTTGGCTCCGGAATCAGAACAGAAGTGAACGGGGGGATTGGCCCCGTTCATTATGCGATGATAAATGTAGATTGCAATTATTTGCGCCCGTACCCTACCGAAGTCAATGCCGTGGCTATTTCGCCTAAAATTGTAGGATCATCAATGGTGGAAGGCGCCGTGTACGCCTCACCGTCGGCAATCTTACGCATTGTGCCTCTCAGCACCTTGCCCGACCGCGTCTTCGGCAGCCTGTTCACAACTACAGCCTTCTTGAAAGCTGCAATTGGACCTATTTGGTTGCGAACCATTTGAATGACTTCAGCAATTATTTGATCGGAAGATTGCGTAATACCCGCTTTAAGCACCAGAAAGCCGACAGGCACCTGTCCCTTGAGATCGTCGGCCGCCCCGACTACCGCGCATTCCGCCACGCACGGGTGCTGAGCCAAAACTTCTTCCATGCCTCCTGTCGAGAGTCTGTGGCCCGCTACGTTGATAACATCATCTATGCGGCCCATGACAAAGACATAGTTCTCCTCATCCATGTAACCGCCGTCCCCCGTCAAATAATAACCGGGAAACGGGTCCATATAGGATTCAAGGAATCTTTGATCGTCATTCCACAACGTCGGCAGACAGCCCGGAGGCAACGGCAGTTTAACTGTGATAATCCCGTTGACGTTAGCAGGTAACTGCTCCATTGATGCGGGGTCCAAAATCTGAATATCGTATCCCGGCATCGGTTTAGTTGCTGAGCCGGGTTTAATGGGGAATAGTTCCAGACCTCTAAAATTACCCGCAATCGCCCATCCTGTCTCGGTTTGCCACCAATGATCTATGACCGGTATTTTTAGCAGGTCGGACGCCCAGAAGTATGTATCGGGATCAGTTCGTTCTCCCGCTAAAAACAATGTTTCAAATTTGGGAAGGTCATATTTGCCGAGGAACTCTCCCTTTGAATCTTCTCGTTTGATTGCCCTGATAGCCGTAGGCGCAGTAAACAGCGCCTTTACATTGTGTTCTGAAATGACGCGCCAAAAAGCGCCCGGATCAGGAGTGCCCACGGGTTTACCTTCATAAATTATCGTAGTGGCTCCCATTAACAACGGCCCGTAAACAATGTACGAATGCCCGACAACCCAGCCTACATCACTGGCGGCCCAATATACTTCCCCCGGACCGATACCGTAAATGTATTTCATTGTCCATTTTAAGGCCACGGCATGTCCGCCGTTGTCTCTGACCACGCCCTTAGGTCGACCAGTCGTGCCGGAAGTGTAGAGTATATAAAGCGGGTCCGTGGCGTTCAAAGGAACGCAATCCGCCGGCGCCGCTTTAGCTTCCAACTCGGCCCAATCAAGATCCCTACCCGTTGTGAGTTCAGCCACAGCCTGTGGTCTTTGGAAAATTACACATTTTTCGGGTTTATGGACGGCGATTTCCATTGCCTCATCCAGAAGCGGCTTGTACGGAATGACTCTTTGGACTTCAATTCCGCAGGAAGCGGACAATAAAACTTTGGGTTTTGCGTCATCAATACGAATTGCCAACTCTCTGGGAGCAAAGCCGCCGAAAACCACGGAGTGAATCGCTCCCAGCCTGGCGCAAGCCAGCATCGAAATTAGCGCCTCTGGGATCATCGGCATATAGATTATGACCGTATCACCTTTGGCCACGCCTAATTCTTTAAAGAATCCCGCTACCTTGGAAACTCTTTTCTGTAGCTCCGCATAGGTGATCTTTTGAGTTTGACCTGTAACCGGACTATCGTAGATGACGGCGGACTGTTCGCCGCGGCCTTCATCAACGTGGCGATCCACAGCGTTGTAACAGGTATTTAGGACGCCTCCGGAAAACCATTTGTAAAATGGCGGATTGGAGTCGTCGAGCACCCGATCCCATTTTTTATCCCAGTGGATTTCTTCGGCGGCTCGGCCCCAGAAAACCTCAGGCTGGTTGATGGATTCCCTGAATGCGTCTTCGTATTTCATTCTTACCCCCGATATGTTGAAATCGACCCTGCATCGGGTCATTGGGTCTGGCGTAACTTCTCCAATGTTTCCGCAATACGCCGAAGCTAAAATTCCTGACCACCTCTGAGTAACAAAGTGGCTTTAAATTCAACCATAATAATCAACCTGGAATGCGTAAAAACATAACTCTCCGGAGCAGTCGGGCTATTGAAATGAGGAAAGGCCGGGGAACCAGTATATCTAAGAGGCCGGTTAAGGCCGACGCTGATTTGAAGGCGCCGCTAAGATCGGATAGTAGTTAAACGTGCCGGACTGTAAGGTTGACAAGAAAAGAAGTCGTCATAGCCTTGCTGTACCGTGGTTCCAAATGACTCCGGATTATAATGGCGCATTTGAAAGTGATTGGCAAGTGTTGAAATGAAGCATATAATAGTTTGGAGTCGAAATGCAACATGGGATTGAGTGGTATGTTAGAACATTATGAAACTACCCTAAAAATAATATGTTTCAAAACGCGACATGGACGATAATTTGTCATTGACAAATAGATTCCATTCAAGCATATTAACCCCATACAGAGGTCCTTGCGCCGAATTTATCAACAATGTGGAGTAGGTATGGCTTCTAACTAACGTGCAAATGTCTCCAGCAGCAGACAGCGCGTTTTTCCCTCCAAAGCAAAATAGCAATTCACCATATAGGAGAGTCCGCAAGTGCTTATCAAACGATGGGAATTCAACTTTTTCTTAAAGAGCAACTCCTCTGCCGCTCCAACCCGTCGTTTATTTTGCATCCCCTTCCTTCTAATCATCGACATTACTCTTCTTTGTGACATATTGAGCTTGCCCCGCCATATACTCAAGGCAAAGGCCTTGAATTCCGCGGTCAACAGGTTTCGTCATTGTGTCGGCAAGCGGCTCGTTTTTCTTTTCCTTTGTCTCACATCTTCCCTGCGTATCCGAACACAAGCTTTCAAAAGCCTGAATAAGCAGTTATGTAACAGGTATTCGCCTTCCGAAAACAATAGTTTCCTGGTTAACCGGATTTCGTCTTATCCAAATAGGTCGGTTTTTGGATTGCATGCTGATTTTTCTCCACGTGCAGTCATCTATTCAGGTCATTAAGGTTACAGCTCGGATATCTATCCAAATTGTTTCTAAATTAGTGAACGCTTTAAATTGGGTCCCAGGGACGTAGTTTGCTCCGAAGGCGCGGGACCGCCAGGATGAAAGTTTTCAAGACATAGGTCTTGTTGAGCTTTAATACCGGCAGGAAAGGAGAACGAAGTGGCGCAGCAAGTTCCAAGACAAGAACCAACTGCAGGGAAGAAGGAGGATTGGGCTGCAATTGCCCAAAATCCTAAATTTCGGGAGATTCACACGAGAAAGACCAGGTTTCTTTTCGGCTGGTGGATTTTTTCAACACTCTATTACTTTCTCCTGCCTATTGGCGCAGGGCATTTCCAAACTTTATTCGGTTACAAAGTCATAGGGCACATCAATTTCGGGTATTTGTTCGCGTTATCGCAATTCTTCGTATCATGGGCCATCGCCATTTACTATGCGTCGTGGGCGAACAGGGTGTCCGATAGATTGACCAGAGACCTTGTGAAGGAGCTGAAGCTCCAGTAGGGGGAAGAATCAATGAGGAGATTTATTGCGGCTGTATTCATAGCCACGCTTTTTATATCGCTATTTCAATTTACAACCATTTCCACGGCGTACGCGGGGCCTGAAAGAATAATATCAGACACCCTCGTTGCCCAAGCCGCCGCTCCAGCGCCAAAGAAGCTTCAAGCAAACAGATTCATCACAATAAGTATGTTTGTCGTGATCATAGGAATTACTCTTTTCATTGTCCGCTGGGCGGCGAAACGCACCAAAACCACTGCCGATTTTTACGCCGCAAAGTCGTCCGTGACAGGCACACAGAACGGGTGGGCCATCGCCGGAGACTACATGTCCGCGGCCTCCTTCCTTGGGATTGCGGGCCTTATCTCACTCTATGGGTATGACGGCTTTATGTATTCCGTGGGATGGCTTGTAGCGTACGTGACGGTTCTTTTGATCGTTGCGGAACCTTGTAGAAACGCCGGCAAGTACACCATGGGAGACATTCTTTCCTTCCGGTCTAACCCGAAACCGGTTAGAGCGGCTGCGGCAATTTCAACCGTCGCCGTTTCCACCTTTTATCTTACGGCGCAAATGGTCGGCGCAGGCAAATTGATGGAACTTCTCCTCGGAATTCCATTCACTTACGCCATAGCCGGCGTCGGCGCGTTGATGGTCGTTTATGTCGTTTTTGGCGGTATGATAGCAACGACCTGGGTCCAGATCATTAAAGCAGGCTTGTTGATGTTCGGCGCCATTATATTGTGTATTTTGGTTGCGGCAAAAGCAGGTTTTAATCCTGTAAGATTTTTCGCTGAAGTCGCCAACAGTCCGCAGATACAAGACTGGACACGTATTCATTTATTAAAAGATGCAGTGCCTCAACCCGGTTTTGATTACGGTCAACGTTTCCTTGAACCTGGACTTTTGCTGAAGGATGTTTGGGACCAAATCTCATTGGGTATGGCCCTGGTTTTCGGAACAGCGGGAATGCCGCATATTCTGATGCGATTTTTTACGGTCCCTACGGCTCAAGCGGCCCGTAAATCCGTAATCATAGCAATGTTCATCATAGGCACTTTCTACATATTGACCACCCTGCTGGGTTTTGGATCAGCCATACACGTGACCCCTCAGGTCATTTCCGCGCAAGGCGCGGGCGGTAATATGGCAAATCTACTGCTGGCTCAGGTGCTTGGAAACCAAATTGCCCCACTAATGGGTGATTTGCTTCTTGCCTTCCTCTGCGCGGTCGCTTTTGCGACAATCCTCGCCGTTGTTTCGGGACTCGTCCTGGCGGCTTCCGCTGCCATTTCGCATGATATTTACTCTAATATTGTGAAGGGCGGCAAAGCCACTCAAGCCGAGCAAATGAACGCCGCAAGAATAACTTCGATTGTGGTTGGCATTCTTGCAGTGTTAATCGCAATCGCGGCCCAACGCCAGAATGTGGCGCACCTGGTCGCGCTGGCGTTTGCGGTCGCTTCCGCAGGTAATTTACCTGTGGTTGTGTTGTCTCTCTTTTGGCGCAAAATGAATACCGCTGGTATCGTTTCGGGTCTTGTGATCGGCACGGCCGTTTCCATTGGGTTAGTGCTCGTATCTCCGAATATGACTTATCCGACGGTTGTCGCGGCAGGGGCCCAGAAGATCATAGCGCCGTTGGAGGCAAAACAGGCAAGTGGGACTGCGCTCACGGACAAAGAACAGACTATCTTGCAACAAGCCAAACAGACTTATGCCAAAAATAAAGACGGCACGTCTATGATAGGCTTGAGTAAACCTTGGTATCCTTTGAAAAACCCTGGAATCGTATGTATTCCCATCGGCTTCCTGGCCGCATTCTTAGGCGCCTTACTATTTCCGAGCAAACGTGAAGAAGACGCCTTTGATGAGCTTTATGTCCGCCAGAACACCGGTATCGGCGTGGCGGAGGCCATAAAGCACTAACCGCCGAAGTTTCGGCTTCAATTGAATTCTTCAGTAAAGGGATGCCCGGATCTTAAAGGGAAAAGATCATCAGCCTCAGAAGAGGGTCGTTTCCGGTTCCGAGCATCCCAATCTAAACCACGTTCATTAATCCCACCACTTTGTCATTCATTTCCATGTAAATAGTTGCAAACAGTCGGCGCTTGCGCCAAAGTAGGTTATGCAATATACGATTTCTCGAAAGTGCTGTCGGAAGGGTATTTTTTCCATTGTCCTTAAGCCTTCCCCGGCTTGATTCGGCGAAAGTCGGGACCCACATCTTCCTGGATTCCGGCTTCCGCCGGAATGTCGTTGGTAAGCCTGAAGGCATGATCAACCTTTATAGCTTCTAGATGACTCGTTAGGACGACCAATCAAGAATCATGATCATTGAATCCATGAGTACTTCCGAGAATCACTAATAACACCTGGATACTGGAGTTGCGCCCATGGAGACGGATTACATCTTCGCATATGACGCAAATATGAATCGATCGGAAGTGCGAGCGTGGCTTGAAGCCAATGGACACGACTCGTCTCTAATATTCAATATGTCGCCGGCAAAACTGAAAGATTACGACTACGTCTGGAACCATTATTCACGCTCATTGGGAGGCGCCAAAGCCAATATTGAGCGCAAAGAAGGCTCTGAGGTATATGGTCTTATTCTTGAAATTGAGCAGAAGCTTTTAAAAGTTTTCGACAGAAGAGAAGGGAATCCGGCCATATACTCACGAGGAGAGCAAAGATTGCCGGTGGAGCGACTTGAGGATGGAAAGACGATTTTTGCCTGGGTTTACATTGGAGCGGCAAACCGCAGTCCAAATGGAGTCATGCTTCCGGCGAGGAGTTACAAAAACATTTTAAAACAAGCGGCAGAATTTTGGAAATTTCCACCGCCGGTAATCGATAAGATCAAAGGGTGGGATTTTGTGTTATAGTTTGAGCGAGATGATCTCTGTTCAATTTTAACTAAAAAACAATCCTCAGGCCTATAATTTCCCGCCGTGAAAGAGCATTACAAGATAATGCCATCAACATTTTTCCGCTGCTGATCAGCCTTACCTGGACAATGGGGCGGACCTGGAATAATCCGCCTCTAATGCCGTGGGCGCGTAGACTGTCTCGTGGTAGGTTGTCCCCCGCCATTGTAACGCTTCTCGCCTCATAATCTTTTTAGGTATGATAAAGAAAACACAAATCAAAAATAGTTGGCCTACGATCATCAGCGGGGCGCATTCACGCGGCGCCCCAATCGTGGAGCAATACAAGGACGCTACAGCGATTGACAGCAAAACAGCCAATGCCGGCAATACGAACCATACCGTGGGGAAATGAATTTGAGCATAAGGCACAAAAAAGTATAAAGCAAAAATCATGGCCGCGGCGCTCATGAGGATGTGACAAAATAGATATTTAAACACCAGGTTCAAGTCGTAGTTCATCGAAGCGCTTAAAATCCTCGTCCAGCCGCAGAGTGTCTCTTTGAACCCGCAATACATCCGGGTTTGCAGCAACTCAACCCCATTGGCGAAAAGCAATCCACGACCGGACGCTTTGACCCGCTTGCCTATTCCTATATCCTCGACGGCGAGATTGTGAACCGCCGCATGGCCGCCGATTGCGTCATAACATTCACGTTTGATCAAGTAAAACATCCCGTTAGCCGACGCAATTGGATCTTGGGGATCATTCACTCTTCCTATTGGATACAGAATGGCCGACATGGAGGCTAAAGCAGGCTGGAGCGCTCGCTCCCAGAATGTCCTCATCACGAAGCGCGGAGTCAGGGTGACCATTTCTACTTTCCGGTTTATCGCCTCGAATACGCATTGACTAATTGCAGAGGTGGATAAGGCGCTGTCGGCGTCAAGAAAAGCCAGCCATGATCCTTTGGCGGACCTGACCGCATGATCCAGGGCATTGCACTTACCTGTCCAGCCTTGCCTTCGACTATTTATCCTAAGGAGCCGAGCCGCAGGGAAATTTTTCAATGCCGAATTAGCAACTTCCCAGGTGTTATCGCTGGACCTATCATCCACAAAAATGATTTCTAAATTGGGGTAATCCTGGGCGCCAACGGATTGCAAGCATTGGTCGATCCCAGCCTCTTCATTGTAGGCGGGTATAATGATGGAAACCAACGGCGCCGCCTCTCCGAAGGAAACATCTCGCACGGCGGGCACTACGGCTTCCGTTGCGCGAGCTTGAAAGATATCGCGCAATCGGAATATCCAAAAACCAATCTGAAACAATAATATAGCCGTCGAGGCTACAAACAATATATCGCTAAATATCAAAATATGACCCTTGTGGAGTTGTTCTGAAGAAAGACAGCTTGCCATAAACAGAATGGATTGTCCATACAAAACAAGCATATCAGCATATCACAGTATTTGTTGAGTATATACGAGGTAATTGGATTCGGGGCGAATGAACGAGTGTTAAGGCGCGGAAAAATGAGCCACGTAGTAGGAATTGAGAATCCCCTGAATGATGGAAATTAGACGGTTAATGCCGGTGTGTCTCGAAGCTGTGTTTTTCTGTTATACCAATGAAACTTTGAATCCGGAACCTCTTCTTTGGCGCTGATATCGGCTGCTGCAGCAAAAGGCCGGCAGGTAAACCTCGACTTGATTTCAGCGAACGCGTAAGCCTAATCACAATGAAGACGGCATTAAGTATGATCTTCACTCGAAATTAGATTTGATTAAGAAATAGACATTTCAGATGTAGATACCTGTATCCCGAATTTATAGATTTCACTGCATCTTATGACTTATGCGAAATAGACCGCTCCGGCCGCTCCATCATCTTCGACGCGATTTCACAGCGGAGCGAGTCTCCCTATAAAAATCCACTTCGAGGACCTTATTGGGCCAAGGGTAGTAGCCGGCTTCTAAGCGAGATTCCGCCTCTGCTTCCAGTCTGTTGGTTCGCATTCTCGAATAATTTACCGCTAGAGTAAGTCCTGAACATACCAGGGCCGCCGTCGCCACTTCCTTAATGAAAAATGATTCGGTCATGACTCCATACCCGAGGAGCCAGGCGCTTATTACAAAGGCGCCGCTTAGATTGAAAAGGGTCTGTTTCTCCACACTGCTAAAGAAAATGATTTTTAAACCCCTTTGCATGGTCCAAACGAGAATGGCGACATTCAATAAAATAATAGTAGTATAAGTGTATAACTGCATTGTTCGTCCTCAACCATCATTATTTAGTGATTAATGCGAAAAGAATTAGCTCGCCATGGAACTGAAATTCAGGCCGGCGATCGCCCTTACAATGTTTGTTGCCGAAATGTGGAATATTGTTTCACGAGAATAGATAAAAGAGAGATTATTTTTTTACGGGCTTGCCGTTCGGCATTTTACCGGTGAAAGCCGGCAGGAGAACAAACTTGAGGGTTTCTTTCACCATGGCGATGTAACTTGGCCTATCAAGGCCCAGCATTGAGCTGAAAAAATCCTCGCCGGACACGAAATTATGGATGGAGTTCATCAGCGCAAGGACGCGCATCCGAATATTGTCGGGTATGACTTGGTTTTCTTTGTAAAATCCCATTGATCTTGCAATGTCCGATACCAGCTCAGGAACGGGAAAATCCAGGACTGATTCGTCTCGCGTTTTTCCAAAGTACCTCAAGAGTATTAAATTGGAAATTTCCGGATGTTCAAACAAGTAGTCGGTCATCATATCTAAGGACATTTCCAGACGCTTGTATGCGGGATGGCCTTGAATCTCGACGTCAACTTCTTTCAATTTTTGCCGTAAATCTTCATTGATATCTAAAACGACGGCTTCGTACAAGTCGCTTTTTTCTCCCCAATGATAATATAATGTGGAAATGTCAATTCCGACCTCTTCGGCAATCATTCTGGTGGTGGCGCCGTGAAAGCCGTACTGTCCAAAGATTCTTCTGGCCTTGGAAAGTATCTTAGCCTTCATGGAGTCGGGGTCTTTTCGTGCTTTCTCGAGGGGAGTTACCATCGTATGATTCCAGATATCGATTCCATCGTTTGTTGGAACAACAATGATGGATTGATCGCGTATTGTCAAGCATTATTAGGTCACGTCATTAAAGCTACTCATTGAAGATGTATTATCAACATTTCTTCTAAGAGGAACAAGCGCTTTGAAAAAGACGTTGGTCTGAAATTCGACATTTATAGATTCAATCGTATTCGAATTAACGACAGATTCAATTTTTCCGATCTTCTGAAACTTAGTCGGCGCCATGACCCAATGAACAAGAACAGGACCTGGTCCGACGATTTTGTACATGCAATGAGGGGCGGGATAGTCGCCGTTATTTATCGCGATCCAGCCTCGCATCGGGGACGTTGATCCTATATCAATGTCAGCCGTTAGTGGGCTTAGGATTAGCGGCGCTATGAGGAATTCAGTGTCCCGACCGCCGATCGTAAGCCATAATGTATCACTTGCCAACTGAACCGATGAGTCGGCAAATTGCATGCAGAACGCGCATTCCGAAAGGTCGCTCCCTGAAATCACGTCTTCTATAATCCAAAACTTGGAATTCACAGAGAGTATGCTTCTTGTAACAGCCACATCTGAAGCGGCTTGCCACTTTCCGTTGAATTGCGCGGAGATGAAGGTAAAAGAACCATTACTTAGATGAGTTATTCTGTCGGCCCGCGCAGTTCGCTTAGAATAAGGAGCGGATGAACGAGACGCTCCGGCGCCGTTAATTAAAATATTGTTGTGCGCCAAGGCGGAACGATAGTATGAGGCGAAACCATCGGGCTGGTACCTGGAAATACCGGGGTCTATTATCCTTGGGATTTCGTCCGTGGTGATCTCAACCGATAGAGCGTCGTCGTGACAATGGGCGGCGCCCGCCGATCCGGTTCTGAAAAATAATTGATGCTCATTTTTGGCCCCTGATCTCATAACTACAAATCCAGAATCCGAAAAAATACTTGTATGAGGCGCGCCGCAAGAGGGCTTATTTAGATTTGATAATTCTAATGTTTCATTTTTGCCGACATTTCCAAGAATCCCTGAGGCGTAAATTAAAACCTTTGAATAATCCGAACCTGAGAACCCGGAATCATTGATGGACGGCCAAAGTCCGTCAGGTCTCTTTAAAGATGCCAAAAAAAAGGCGGCTTTTTTGGCTATTCGGGCCAAGTCGGAAGGAACCTCCCTCTCCCTTTCCTGAAGCGCATCAATGACCGCAACAAGGGCATGCAGACATATTGAATGGTACAACGGGGATAATTCAAAATGAGCGCCGTCGGTGAAGAACTGCCTCCGAGACTGCTCTCTCAATCTTGTTATCCCAATGTCAATCCACTCTTCGGCTTCTATGAATTCGGGAAAATATAGTCCAGCGAGAGCCAAAGCAGAGGCTTCAACCATCAGCCAATTGTTGGGATGTCCCGTGTGGTCGCGTAGATGACGGGCGTGTTCCCATATTGACCTCAGAATAAGCGACTTGAACCCTTCGCCAAACTCGCTCCAGCGATACTTGATTACCAGAAGCCATTCTCGGAGCCTCCAGGCGGCGCTTAGCGTCTCCCATGCCGGGCCGGCCCCGCCGTTTGACCCCACCGGCGTGGGATAAGCGATGATCCAGCTTCTGATGACATTTTCGATCCATTTATTGGTTCGACGGCATTCCGTGTTTTTAACCGATTTAACTGCCGATTTGGATGTAGGATCGCAGAGTGCTTGCTCATTAGTTTCATTCAGGGTGTGAATTGAATCACTGCGAACTTCATCCGCCATGAGTTCCCTTAAAAAATGAAATCTATGGAGAAAATGATTCCATTCAAGACTTCCTGTGGGATTGCGCTTCCAATCTATTTCGTGATTAAGAAACTGATGACCCATAATATTGAATTCAAGGATTTGTCTCCCGCTGGATACGCCATAATAATGAGGAGTCGGAATGAGCAAATCTGAGTACGTCGGTTCCAGTTCGCCATTAAGAAACCGTGCGTCAAGAGCCGACCCAATATCGGCAATTCCACTTAAATAAGTTAGACCGATACGCGGGCCTTCAGATCGTCTTCGCCCGATGATTTGAAGATCGGTAATCAATACTTCAATATAATTTGGTCCTGTATGCGCCTTTTCGAATTGGAAATGCAGATCTATTCGTTGAGTCTGGGCGAGGCTTCGCTCAAACCCGTAAAATCCAAAACAATCAGCAGGGAAATTGATCTTAGTTGATCGGTTTGGGATTAAGGGCTCTCTATTGCCGGAGAATAAATTTGGCCCTGTGTAATGATCCCGGAAATCGTCAGGAAGCATTTGATTGTTAAGGTGGGATTGGTCACAGTAGGGCTCCTCTAAAATTCCCGGGAATACCGGATCTTCAGAAGAGTGAGATACTCTATTTGCGGCAAAATCGGTTTGTTGTTGATCGTTCGATCCGACTAAACTTGGGTTCATGGTGGCTAAAAAAATAGATAATCCGCATAAAAGTGTCGCGGATGAGCGGTTTTGAACTTTAAGGCAAAATTGATCGACCCACGTAGGTAGCGGCTCGGATAAAACAAGAGTTACGGTTAGGTTTCCGGCGCCTTTAAACATAGCGCCTGCATCGGTCATGGAACCGCCCTCCAATCCGGCAAAGTCCCTAGGACCAAATAGAATGCGTTTATATAGAACTTCGTCTAATGAGAAGTATTCCGGTTGAAGATTCGGGTCAATCACTTATTTCTTGAAGAATGCCAGATATCCCAGCCCAATGACAGTTGTGCACGGGATGAAAAGCAGTATCCCCCATATTGTGTCCGCATCCATGGCGGCGGCCATACCGAAACTGATCCTAAACCAAGCGTACATGCCCGCAATAACGGATATTAACAGGATTACTCCGGCTATGACCCAGGATCCAAGCAACGCAAGCGCCAATCCTGCCAACACTGCGCCGGGAATACTGGCAAAATAAAGCAAAAAGTTGTTGAATGATTGTCTCGCTATTGAGTTCATTAAGTACATATTTGCGATCGGGATGAATCCAAGCCAGGGCAGGGGAGTGGCCGTCTTATTGGCTATCATAAATAGAGTAATACCTACAAAAGCGTAACTCAAAATAGAGAAAATGCTGTTTGCGAGATCGAATTTGGGTGTCGCGGCGCCCTTTGCAAAATCCATCGCACCCGGCATTTTGAACGGAGCATTCGGACCCATATTGGGAGCCGTCCCACCGGCAGCCCTCTTTGTGGATTTGGTGGCATCAGGTTGCGGTCGTGGCGCCGGCACGGTCGCCGCCACTTTGGTTAGCTCATCCAGTTTTGCGGATACTTCATTTTGATCCGCAGCCGACGGCGCCAATCTCAAGTATTCACGATATTCAGCAATGGCTTCATGAGGTTTTTTTTGCTGTTCGTATACCAAAGCAAGATTATAATGGGCCTCTGCAAAGTTCTTATCGTAACTGATTGCCCGCTTAAAATCTTCCACGGCAAGAGGTAATTTGCTGAGTTTTCTTTGTATTTCGCCTCTGTTGTTATAGGCGTCCGCGTAATTACCGGCTATTTGAATAGCCTGGTTAAAATCGGCAAGGGCTTTGTCCGTATCTCCGATTTCTTCGTACGCCATTCCGCGCCAATTGTAAGCCTCAGCGATTTTAGGATTTTTTTCGATAACCTGATTGTAAAGATCAATTGCCTCTTTGACTTGTCCATCCGTATGTAAAGCCAAAGCCTCCTTCAAAGCCGGGGGCAGTTCGGTTTGAGGCGCGGCCGGGCCCAAAGTGGGGAGGAGACAGAGTAAGAGGATCGCTATTACTGTAATAAATATGTACCTATGCGCTAAGGGCTTTAACTTTCCGCTGATTTTGGCCGCGAAGTTTGGAGATGCCTTTGATTGTGAAAAGAATTGCGAGTGAGAGTTTCCGAGCGGCGAGTTTAGAATCATTGCGGGCCCCATTTCAAAGGAAAACTAAATAAGAAAGTTAGGCGGACTCATATTATAATAGACTGAGAATGTCTAAGTCCCCGTCGGGGGAGTGTTAGTGAACAATGAAAAATGGTTATCTTGAGGAAGAACTTAAATCCAACAGCCTTATACTTCTGATTCTGATTAACAGAATTTGAGCGAAACGTCAATAGAAATTAAGCGCATATGTTTGTAAAAACAGGGGTTTTGGTGTGCAGCGGCTTTGTCTTTAATATACATTTCAGATATATGTCAATTCGTCAACATAGAGTCTGATGAGGTACAAATCAAAGAGCCTTGGAAGCCCTATAATTAAATTCTCGAAAACACAGTTCGACGAGTGAGTCAGGATCCGGATCAGTAATTAAGCCGGCGCGGCAGGCTTTCCCCGTAGATGCGGCCAAATCCAAGAATTGATCGGAAAAGCCTCCTGAATTAGTCAGAACCCCGATCACACACTTTGCGCTCAGCTCGTCATGGGCTATCGTGAATTCATTCAAGGTTCCAAACCCCCCGCGTAAAAAAAAGGCAATATCCGCGCTTCTGACAAGAAATATGTTTCTACCTTTTTTGCCGAAGCCTGTGAAAAGAGTTGAGTCGCTTTCCAAATGGTATTTGTAAATTTCTGAGTGCTCAACACGGTCCAGAGCCGGCGAAATCCCGATTGTGAATCCACCGGCGGATTTAGCTCCCCGCATGGCCTCGTAGGGTAAGCCGGGGCAAGCCCCCGTCAGGAGGGTCGCCTTTTTTTGAGCTACGGCGCGCCCCAATTCAAAAGCCATCTTGAGGGTCGGCGATCCGGGATCAACGGTCGCTGAGCCCAGGACGGCAGCGTTTATATTTCCGCATTTCGATTGCATAATCATCTATTCAAGATAAGCTTTGGCTTGCCCGTTGATTGTGGAGCTCACGTCGGCCGGAGTTTGTTCGATTATTTTTTCCAACGCGGGTCTCACCAGTTCCTGCAATTTGGGTTTCAAATTCTTGTATTGCTGAAATGTATTCAACAGTTTTCCCGCGACGTACCCGTTGATTTTGGCTAAATCAATCACCGTGTCGGCTACCCAATCAATGCCTTCAGGTTTCCAAACCATCTTGTTATTGGACGCCATCGGCAAGAACAATGCCCGGGACCATGTCGGATGATTGATGTCGAAGGTGTGCCGCCGCCGCTCATTCTCAAGGGATTCAAAAACATCATCCCGAGTTCCTGATCCTATAATGCGTAAATAATTGGCGTATCCGCTTATATGATCTCGCCAGTCCAGGTACGCTCGGTCAAGCATTTCTTGTGTGTCGGCATAACTGGTGCGATTGAGAATCGCGAGGGCGGACACTTTTTCTTGCATTGTTACAGCTTTGTTGAAATGGTCCAGAATAATACTATGAGTCTCGGTAGTGTCCGCGACACTCAGCAAATCCAGCAAAATATGTTTGAGAATTCTGTCTTCTATCCCTTCAATGGGGGGTTTTTGTGGACTATAAGTGTCGATGCTTTGGAATTGGCTCAGCAATTCACCATAAAAATGACTGTTTAGCGACAGCATGAGTTTTTCTCTCACATCGGCAAGTTCCGGGAACCATGTAAAGTACGCCCTGTTGAAAGGCTGTTCCTCAATCCTAATGAAGTAAGTTTTCAGACCGGCTCCTAATTGCGTATTGGTAAGAAACGAGCCATATAGCCTCAGCCAAGAATCCGAAACTTGGTGTTGCGGGTCGTTAAGTAGGCCGATTCGTTCGATGTCCGTGAGGCGTCGCATGGCTTCTACACGATTGAAAGCATTGGTGTCGCCGGCAGCCTGCTTTTCAAGAATAGCCGGAGTTAAATCGGTTTGCGTGAAAGTGCCGTAAAAGGAGTAATCACGGTTCAAGGAAGCGTACGCCGGACGTTCGGGCACGTTTTCAATTGTGATTTTCTGATTTAATTGCTTAATCTCTAAAGTTTTCCTTGAATTAGGGAATTCTTCTCCCTGTTCGCTTATTAGCGCAATATCCAGCGGAAAATGGAAGGGGGCGCCGTCTTTGGGCGCTTCTTGGCTAAGATCTAATATGAGCGATTTAGTTTCGGGATCATAGACGGTGTTTGCTGTGACCTTTGGATAACCGATTCGATACAACCAACCCTTTTTGAATTGCGAAAGATCACGTCCCGATACCTCTTCAAAACATTGAAAAAAGTGATTGGTGTCGGCATTTGAGTTCTTGTATCGAGTGAAATAGAGCGTCTTCCCTTCCTTGAATTTATCTACTCCTATTAATAAGCGAAGCATTCTTATTACTTCCGCGGCTTTTACATAAGTGACTCCGTCGATCAGATCATCGGGGTCGTTGAATCCTTCGCGTACGATTTTGCCGGCGCTGCCGCCATCTTCGATGGCAAGCGGACCCAGCAGTGGGCTTCGGATACTATCAACCTGATTCAATCGCATAAAAGCCGGATCAAAGACATCCGCCATGAAGGCGCGTTCCACATCCACCGTATACGCCTCATTGAGCCACACATCGAAAGGAGTGTCCATTGTGGTTTCACTGCCGCATTGGTTATGCTCAAATTCATGGACGATTACCGCATGAGCGTATATAAGCGATTGGTCCAACGTATGCTCGTCAATGAGAGCCGCGTCGGTGACTATTGTGGTGTTGCCCACGTTTTCCATACCACCGAAATTGGATTTATTCATACAGATTGTTCTGTAAGTATCGGCCGTATATTCGTAATCTTGGGTTTTTGCCACCCAGAGCACTGATTCTTTTAGTATTTCCATTGGAATGAGGGCGTTTTGGCTACGTCCGGGAGGAACCAAATATTCCAGCCTGACTGTCTTGCCGGAATTGTAAGTTACATGGTCCACAAGCGTATCCCAGGTCCCAACAGCCACCAAAAAAAGATAAGGCGCCATGGGCGTGTTGTTTTCATAGATAATGATTTGTCGTGTGGAATCGTCCGGCTTGAGCGTCGGCTTTCCATCCGGATTCTTTTTTCTGGATATGTTGCCGTTGCTGATTAGCCGAACGTATGCGGCGTCGGCCTCAATGGTCGTGGTCATCCGGCATTTTGCTCTGCAATCATCAAATATCGGCATTATGCGCTGGAAACCCCATTGCTGGCATTGCGATATATACTGCTGAGGCGCTCCGGGCGGGGTTGAGTCTTTGTATATACCCTCTAAGATAAAATCAGATGGAATGCACTTTGTTACCGTCTTTATGACCAGTTTTCGGCCGGGCTGATAATTCTCATCCAGCTTTACGACCAGTTTTGCTTCGTCTTTTTTATATGACCACTTGAGGGGCTGCGATTGAGAGTCTTCAATTTTATCCACGGAGAATATCTCAAGGTCCTTGGCGTCAAGTTCAAGCTCGGATATCGGTTCTTTGACCGTCATGGTCAAGGTGTTTGAGGCTAATACATGATCTTGAATGAAGTTTAGATATATTTCCAGATGTTCAAGTTTGATTGGTAATTCTGAAAAATCCCCACGCATGTATTTGTATTTTCTATCCGTCAATTTAGCCTCCAAATAATATTCAATTCAGTCCATACTAGAGTTTACCGGGTTAGGCTGTAGGTATAAACCCTGAAAACGTGAAACGCAACGATTTGGATTAAATGGCCATAAAAAGAGAAATATTCGGGCACCCTACAGGCTTGTTCGTGTTGTTCTTCACGGAGATGTGGGAGCGTTTTTCTTACTACGGCATGCGGGCGCTGCTGATTTATTACATGATCAAACACTTAGCAATGCCCCAGGAGACGGCCTCTAATATATATGGATTGTACACGGGTTTAGTGTACCTAACTCCAATCTTTGGAGGAATCCTCGCTGATCGACTATTGGGTAAAAGGTATTCGGTAATTCTCGGCGCCGTGTTGATGACCGTAGGCCATTTTCTGATGGCCTTCGAGGCTCTGTTTGTACCGGCGTTGATATTTTTGATCCTTGGCAATGGAGCTTTCAAACCCAACATATCAACACAGGTGGGGGCGTTATATGCCGACGGAGACCCGCGACGAGATCGAGCGTTCAGCATTTTCTACGTCGGGATAAATCTAGGCGCGTTCTTTTCACCTCTGGTTTGCGGAACTTTAGGCGAGTTATACGGGTGGCATTATGGATTCAGCGCGGCAGGGATTGGTATGGCAATCGGCCTCTGCGTTTATCTCTGGGGAAATAAATATCTACCCAGAGAGGAGCCTAATTCTGATGGAATCAAGTCCGATGATCCAGGGAATGATAATCAAGGAAATGGAAAAATCCGAATTATCGCGATTGCCGCGTTTTGCCTCATAACGATAGCTTTTTGGGCGGCTTACGAGCAGCAGGGCAATACCTTGGCTTTGTGGGCGGATGCGAATACGGATCGCGTCATCGCTGGATTCAAGGTTCCCGCCTCCTGGTTCCAATCTCTGAATCCGGCTTTTATATTTATTCTCACTCCCCTAATAGTTTCCTTCTGGTCTTGGCAATCAAAGAGCAATAGCGAAACATCAGCTCCGGTCAAACTGGCGATTGGTTGTTTTTTGTTGGGGTTATCGTTCTTGATAATGATCCCTGCCGCCATGATCCATCTCACATTCCGCAGGTAATATTAGTCCGATGTGATATTTTTTTTTGATGAGTGATGGAATAAGCGCGACAGAATTACAGGGATTTGGTAAATAGTTGGGGAGTTCAAGGAGGGGACCCCCATGGACATTAAATCCC
>JBBSBY010000062.1:0-20835 GCA_038250835.1 Desulfomonilales bacterium
CGTGAAATCAATTGTTGATGCGTGGCGATAATATTCCCTCATAAAATTTTCCACTGCCCGTCTTCCATCAGTGTTCCTAAACCCCATCTGTTCCGCGATGATCTTTTGAGCGTCAAATTTGAGGCGGTCGTCACGTCTACCAGTGAGAAAGTGGAGCCTGGTTCTTGTTTCCGCTAGAAAACGCATGCCTTGTTTTGCGTTTTCAACCGCTTTTGGACCTAGTATTCCTAAGATGGGTAGATCATGCAGGTCCTCACAGCCGAATATGATCCGTGTCAACCATGCCATCAACTGCATGTAACGGAGCGAACCGGGGCCTTCTTTTAGATGAGGTTCCAATAAATATATCGTATGAGAAAACTTTTCATATGACTTAAGAATTTCCGCCTCAATCCTAAGATACAAGTCCAGCGGGTCAGTCTCATGTAGGAGTCGGCCGCGTTCAATCAGTAGTTTACGAAAAATATCGGGATTACCCCAAACTAACCTGGTATCCATAAGCGAGGTTAGCACCGCAAGGTCCTTGTCAGCTTCCGTCCTGCATTCATCAACGGTTCGAACCGAATGTCCCAGTTCGATCCGAGCATCCCACATCAAGTACAACATGCTGCGAATGCCTCGGTATACTCCCTCCGGGGCATCCTCCGGACGTAGGAACAACAGATCGATATCGGAGTATGGGCTCATTTCTTTTCGGCCGTAGCCGCCAAGACCAAGGACGGCTATTCTGTCCTTCCAATACCCCAGGAAATTGTCGGATAGCTGGTTCAGCAAATTGTCATAGACTTCGTGCATCTGAAAGGAACCTGGATCAGAAGCCCCTCTTTCACGATATTCGGCTATACCCTCTTTTATACGGCTTATCTGCGCCGATCTATCATGAGTCGCAAAAATATATCTCATAATCGTATCCTGGGTGGTCCCGAGGGACTCGATAGTTACGCAAAATCATCCTGAACGTATCACGGTCAACTAATCTCACAAAAGCTTTGTTTTTAGAAGCTCCAAATTATATTCTGGACGCATAATTCTTAGAGGCCAAAACCTGCCGAAATTAACATCAGAGGATCGAATCAAACAAATAGGGACGGAAATTTATGACTTAGTGGTCAAGGAAGCTCCATCGGTTTTTCAAGTCAAGAAATGGATGGGCCGCGTTCTCGAATGGGCAATGAAAGATGAGGACTTTAAGGTAAGACGCTTTTGAGAGCGTAAAGATCGGTCCACCCACAGATCCCTCGAATATTCTAGGACCTGTGATCGATAAAGAGGCGTACACAAAATCAGTTCATATATAGAAGAAGGTTGGAAGGGTTCAGTGTGCGTCTACTCTGGAGAGGTACAACACGAGAGATATTTTATCGCGCCGCACATTTTCGGAAATGTCGATAGATCGGCGCCCCTTGCTCATGAGGAAATTTTTGGACCGGTGATCGCAGTTTCGAAGTAAGAGATTTGGATCTAATGTTTGATTGGGTAAGGAGGTTTTGGTGGATAAATATTGCGTTTCCCTGTCATTGAAACCTAGATCAGAAAACTGGCATACTCTACGTGATTATACGTGTAATGCGGCCCCTCAATAAGAGCCGCATCTAAAAAGGTGTTGATGCTGATGCGCCTAACCGATACTCGGCATGTTAAAAACATGCAACCCACGTTCCTTTTGCACAATTACTTCCAAACTGTCATTTCGTATTCCCAAAGACAATGTAGCCTGACCGGAGCCGACGTTTAACCCCACCATTTCTCTTATAAGTTCGAGTCCTCTAGCAATAATGTGAGAAGGCGCCTTAGGCAGTGTTTTAGTAGGATCACTGTAAACTGTAACGCCCTCATCCTTATCAACGGTGAATCGTATGGCTCTATCTTCTATGGCGTCCAGGAACACCAGCGCCATGTATTTGAGAGGAGCTTCATCTACATCGGCCCCAGGATCATCCTTCCATCCTGATTTTTCCCAGGCCTCCAGAGCGGTGATGGGTGTTACCTCCATTTGGCAGTCAATCTGCTGTTGCAATCTCATGTGCGGGCTGTCGACGTTCTGCATAGCTCTACCCCCTATAAAGAAATAGCCTTAATGGCATGAAGCGCAGGATGACGCAGTGCACGATCCGCATGCGGACTTATTTGAAGCTGAAATCTTGTATTCTCCGGATGGAGATCCTGTAGCGCTTTTAAAACTGCAACAAGACATTAGCTTCTCAACGGGGCTTCCACATTTGGGACACACCACGTCTTCATTACCAAACACAAGTTTCTCGAATTCTTTATCGCATTGGGAACATTTATATTCAAAAATAGGCATGTGTAACCCGACTCCTTGACATATTCATTTATGTGAGATGCGCATGGACCGAAAAAGTTGCAAGGCCTTATGCGTTGTTCCTGCCGTTCATTCCTTGGGGATGTCTCTGTAATGCACACTGTCGCCGTTTGGGAATGTAAGCACACTGCCGACCTTTGTCTCCACGAATCTTGCCGGCGCTCCCAAATTTTTTGCCGCTGTTTTGAATTCGCTGTGAATATTATCCTGCTTCAAAAGTTTCCATTTAGCTTCGCCGTCCTTGTACTGAAGCAGCATAGCCCCGTTCGGCGCCAGTTGAGCTACCGAGGCCCAACCGGAAGTGGCCAATTTTCCTGTACAGCCGACCAACGCGGCGCAACAGACTATACATCCAATGGTGACGGCAAGGGATCGGCTCATTGAAGCTCCACTAAAGGTATATTGTTACCATGTAATCAGCTATAAAGTCAAAAAACATGACCTACAAAAATACGCAAGCTCAGTCTTCCTGACGGTGAAGTTGAAAATGAATCTTTCTTATTCCTTCGACTCCCGCCGATTGAATAATCGACCAATTTAGCTTATGAATGTGTAATCCTGCTTGCCGGTATTCGACTTACGGCTGGAAAGACCAAATAGCCTGTACCATTCTAATGAAAAAATCTTACTTACTTATAGTTTCATTGTTGCTATGCTCGAACCTTTGCGGCCCCGTTCGATGCGAGTCTGCTCGTTCAGCGGGTCTGAGCGCGTCTCAGTACTTGAGCGCAGGCAAATCTCGCTTGGAGAACAAGAAGTATTCGCAAGCGATTCTGGCATTCTCCGCTGCGATTCGCAAATCTCCCGATTTGGCCGAAGCGTATTTTTATAGAGGCAAAAGCTATGATTTGGCCGGTAATCACCGCTCCGCGATTAAAGATTTCACAAAATATACGGCATTAAGACCCAAAGATTCGAGAGGTTACATCGCTCGCGGCGACGCTCACAATTTTAGTTTAGATCATAAAGCAGCGCTTCAGGATTACAGCTCCGCTGTTAAACTCAATCCATCTTCCATAGGCGCTCACATTGGACGCGGCCTGGCATATGCCGCTCTGCAGAACTATGCTGAGGCCATTAAAGACTACCAGTGGGCTCTTCAATCCAATCCGAACAACATTGAAGCTCTCACCAATATTGGAATAGCCTGTATGTTGTCCACTCGACGTATGGAGGCGATGACCTATTTTGAAAGAGCTTTAAGACTGGAGCCGGACGTGGATAGGAGAGCCAAGATCGAGCGATGGACCGAGAAGCTGCTAAAGGAAGCCGGCGCTTTGGAAAAAGTCGGCAATCAACACAAGAGGGTGGGGCCGAGAACTCTATGGTAGATACCTAATTTCTTTATACCGCAGGCAGATGAGCCCCTTCTTTAAAAAATTTGCTGAGCCGTTCTTGACCGCCGAGAACCGTAGTGGTAGGTTAAAAAGATGTTCTTTTTGCCGGGATATACTGTTGGCTTTTTAAAAATCCAACCAAATAATCCCCCGGCGTTTTAAGAGTTATGGATAAAGGATCTCTAAATGGCTGATATTAAACCCTTCAAAGCTGTGGGTTATGGCGAAAATCTTCGTGATAAACTCGATCAACTGATTACTCCTCCTTACGATGTCATTTCATCGCAAGAACAAGAAGCTTTTTACAAAACCAATCCTCACAACATAATTCGACTGGTGCTTGGTAAGCAGTACCCGACCGATACGATCAACGACAACCGTTATACAAGAGCGGCCGCGGACCTGAAAGCCTGGATTGAAACAGGTGTGCTGGTGAGAGCTCAAGAGCCGAGCCTAACCATTTATCAAATGGAATTCGATCAGCCTGAAGACGGCAGAGTGACTCTTGACGGCTTAGTAGCCCTAATCAAAGTGGACGAATACGGAAAAGGTAAAGTTCTACCGCACGAGAAAACCTACAAAGGTCCAAAAGCCGATCAGCTCAGTCTCATGACGGCCTGCAGAGCCAACTTGACCCCAATCCACGGGCTTTACGACGACGAGCGGAACTCGATTCGCCAGGAATATGAAGAATATATGAAAAGGGAGCCTGATCAGGTCACCAGGGATCAGGACGGGACAATTCATCGGACATGGCAAATCACAGACCCGCAGGTGATCGACAGAATAAAGAAATTATTTGAGCCTAAAAGTATTTTTATAGCCGATGGGCACCATCGGTATGAAACGGCTATGGCGTATAAGAAGAAAATGGAAGAAGCCGGCCTAGCTCAATCGGGTGACAATCACGATTATGTCATGATGTACATGACGTCCATGTCTCATCCGGGATTAAAGATTTTGCCGGCGCACAGAATGGTTAAAGGCTTGCCGGAAGTTGATCTTAATAAGATTGAACAGGCTTTAAGTCCCTATTTTGATATAAATGAGCTTCCATTTTCACACGATTTTGAATCCGCTTCAAAGACCATGCTGGAAAGAATCAGGTCATATTCGAACATCGGCGGCAAATTCGGAATGGTTGTCAATGGGAACAATAGTTACAAACTATTAAAAATTAAGAATTTCAATGGTATTGAACATCTTATGGACAAGAGTATTCCGGATGTGCTCAAGTCTTTGGATGTTACCATCTTGCGAGAAATAATACTGCCTTACGGGTTGGGCATGGATGTGGACAATTGCGAAGGCCATATAGAATACACCCCTGTGGTGTCGGAAGCTCTGAACAAAGCTCTCAAAGGGGCGGTTCAGGTAAGCTTTATCCTGAACCCAACTCGTGTTGACCAGATGAGGACGGCGGCAGAATTTGGGCACAAGCTGCCACACAAATCGACGTACTTTTATCCTAAGATTTCATCAGGATTGGTGATAAATCTTACATGCAGATAAAAGCGGAATAATGTTATTTCACGGGAAGAGGCGAGTATCGACTTGATCGCATCGATATCGACGGAAAAACCAGGATTGGTGATAGCGCGGGAAGGTATAATAGCGCTTTCTGCGTATCAAAATCCGTTTCGTAATTTGACGATCCAAATATGTTCATTGGACCGCTTTAATTATGCTCATTAAAGACATCGCGCCGCGTCGGTTAATGTGAAATCACCTCGTGAAACCATCAATGGTCTCCTGCGAAACAAAATACGAGTAATTCAGGCTCGAAAAGGGTATCGAGTTTCAGAGGATGCCATAATACTTACATGGTTCACTTATGCCCGACGTGGTGAAACAATTCTGGACGCGGGGACCGGCTGTGGAGTAATAGCGTTCGGAATTGCGGCGATGAGTCCCCAAACCGTAGTCATAGGATTGGAACTGCAAGAGGCGCTCGCCGACAGGGCAATTCGAGGAGTTCGTCTGAACCGCCTCGACAAACAGGTGTTCACAATCAGAGGTGATGTGAGGCAAGCCGATCTTTTGTTTCGGCCGTCTGCTTTTGACGCCGTTGTCTCAAATCCGCCCTACTATGAGCCTGGTAGGGGACGCATTAGCCTTGAAGAAGAAAAGGCTCTATGTCGGCACCAGACGATGATGCCGGTTGAAGACTTATTCCGTGTGGCTTCCGTTATCCTCAAGAGGGATGGCCGAATTGCTTTAATTTATCCTGCTTCCGGAGTCTCAAGAATAAAAAAAGCTATGACGGCGTCTGGATTTGAAGCATCTCGTATGCTATGGATTCACTCACAGGAACGAGTGGAACCTGGGTTGTTATGTGTCGAGGCACAAAGGGCGGCCGGTAAAACTCTGGAATGTAAACTCGTTTTGTATGATGCGCCGGGCAAAAGGACCGCCATGGCGGAAGCGATCCTTTCGGGGGAAAATCCGGATAGGAACACTGCTTTTAATTGGTCCTGAAGCTCCCGGCCAAATAACAAATCACACCTGATCCAAAGTATCGGTTCATGCCGATGGAGGTTACCGTGGAAGAGTTTAGAAGAATCAAAAGGCTTCCTCCCTATGTTTTTCAAGTAGTCAATGAACTTAAGATGAAATTGCGCCGAGCGGGTGAGGATGTCATTGACCTTGGAATGGGCAATCCAGATATCCCGACGCCCGATCATATTGTAAATAAAGCAATCGAGTCGATTAATAATTCTCGCAATCACCGATACAGCGCGTCCATGGGAATTCCGAAACTTAGACTAGCGTTTGCGGGTTGGTGGAAACGTCGCTACGGAGTTGAACTCAATCCGGATACGGAAGTTGTAGCCACCATGGGCGCAAAAGACGCGTTGGCTCACCTCGTCCTCGCTACTATTACACCTGGCGATGTCGTGTTTGCTCCATCTCCAACTTACCCGATTCATCCATACTCCGTGGTTATCGCCGGAGGCGATTTGCGCCATGTGCCGATCGATCCTGAAAAGGATTTTTTTGAGGATTTGAAAACGGCTGTAAGATTGACTTGGCCTCTGCCGAAAATGCTGATTATCTCATTCCCGCACAATCCCACCACAATGGTTGTGGATCAGGACTTCTTTAAAAGAATTGTGGAGTTCGCTCACGAGTATAAAATCATGGTAATCCATGACTTTGCGTATACCGATCTGACATTCGACGGCTATCGGGCGCCAAGTTTTCTTTCCGTGCCGGGCGCTAAAGAAGTCGGGGTCGAAATACTTTCTCTCTCGAAAAGTTACTCCATGGCGGGATGGCGGATCGGGTGCGCAGCCGGGAATCCGAAAATGGTTGAGGCATTACGTCGCCTAAAGAGTTACATAGACTACGGCATTTTCCAGCCTTTGCAAATTGCCGCAATTATAGCCTTGAACGAGGATCAGGAATGTGTGTCCAACATCGTAAATGAATATAAAGACCGCAGAGACGCTCTGTGCCATGGCCTTAATGAAGTTGGTTGGCCTGTTACACCACCAAAAGGCACTATGTTCGTCTGGGCCAAAATTCCGGATCAATTCAGGGCAATGGGTTCATTGGAATTCTCGAAAATAATGACCGAGCAGGCCAAGGTTGCCGTTAGTCCCGGAATTGGCTTTGGTCCTTACGGTGACGAGCACGTGAGATTTGCTTTGGTTGAGAATAGAATGAGAATTAATCAGGCAATTAGAGGGATTAGACAGTTCTTCTCCAAATGTAGCGGAGAATACCAAGTTTCGGAGACGAAATCGGCATTTGTTTAGATTGCGCTTACGAGGTTTTAGCCTGATTCCGGCGGCGCCAATTTTCAGGCGATTGATAGTGTTGGAAGTGGTGATTGTGTGCTTCTTTAACAAACATTTGAACCGCTTTCTTCGACGACGCTTACTGGAAGCTTTATAGCGAGCCGTTTTCTAAAACGTAATTACTCGAAAAATAAAGAGTTTGGCCTCACGAGTTGAGGCTTGTGTCAAATGTTATGGAGTTGATATGCGGGAAGTCAGTATAGGGATTATCGGCTTCGGTACTGTCGGGTCTGGAGTTGTAAAAATCCTTAATGATAATGCGGATGTGCTCAAGGCAAGGGTGGGGCTGCCCATCAGATTGAAGAAAATAGCGGATTTGGATCTTGATTCCGACAGAGGAGTCAAAGTTGATAAATCCGTTTTGACCACCAGCGTAGAAGATATATTCAACGATCCCGACATCAGCATTGTGATTGAATTAATTGGCGGCTACGAACCCGCGAAAACATTCACGCTCAAAGCCATCGAAAACGGTAAACATGTAATAACGGCTAATAAGGCTTTGCTCGCTGAATATGGACATGAAATTTTCCGAGCGGCGCAGCAAGCCAAGGTCGATATAGGCTTTGAAGCCGCCGTAGCCGGTGGTATTCCGATTCTGCGTTCACTTCGGGAAGGATTGTTGGCCAATCGTTATGAAAAGGTTTTGGGGATTCTGAACGGCACCTGCAACTATATACTTACAGCCATGTATGATAATCCGGGAGTTTCCTTTGATCAGGTGCTAAAAGAGGCCCAAACTTTTGGCTATGCCGAAGCTGACCCCGGTCTGGATATAGACGGTTTTGATACGGCTCATAAGCTGACGTTAATACTGGCGTTGACTCATGGAATTCAGATTAAACCCAATCAGATTTTTGTTCAAGGGATTCGTGATATTGACGCTTTTGATATTTTAATGGCGAAAGAGTTCTCCTATAGGATAAAATTGTTGGCTTTGATCATTAGCCATGGGCAAGACGTTGAAGCTCGTATTCATCCTACAATGATTCCGCAAAGCCACCCCCTTGCAGGCGTTGACGGCGTGTTCAACGGCATTTTCCTGCGGGGAGACATGGTCGGGGACCAACTTTTCTACGGCAAAGGCGCCGGCAAGGAACCAACCGCTTCGGCGGTGGTGGGAGACATTATCGAAATCGCGCGTAATGTGGTTCACGGTGAGGCCGGGGGTGTTCCGCCGCTGGGATATTCGGACCAATGGAAGCCGACGGGCCATGTGCTCGATATGTCTGGTATAAGGACAAATTATTACCTGAGAATTCAAGCCAAGGATCAGCCCGGTGTCCTTTCAAATGTATCGGGCATAATGGCGGATCATTCCATAAGCATCCATTCGGTTATGCAAAAAGGTAGACATGCTTCCGCGACTGTGCCGGTAGTGTTCCTGACCCATAGAGCGCGTGAGGCCGATATGCGGCTTGCCTGTGAGAAAATAAGTAAATTAGATTCTATAGAGGGTCAAATCAAAATTCTCAGAATCGAAGATGAAAGCTTAAGCTGACATATTAAGGAATTATTATGTGGAGAGGAATAATCAGAGAATATCCCGAATTCTACCATTTCGACAATGAAGATCATATCGTATCAATCAGCGAAGGTAACACTCCGTTGATTTACGCTCCCAGATTGGCTGAGCGTATAAATCTGGATTGCGATATTTATTTGAAATATGAGGGTCTCAATCCGACCTGTTCATTTAAAGATCGCGGTATGACGATGGCTGTTTCGAAGGCCCTGGAAGCAGGATCTAAATCTGTAATTTGCGCCTCAACGGGAAACACCTCGGCCGCAGCGGCCGCGTATGCCGCACGCGCGGGAATGAGGGCGTTCGTGCTGATCCCTGAAGGCAAAATAGCTTTGGGTAAATTGGCTCAAGCCATGATCCACGGGGCTGTGGTGGTCCAAATTCAGGGAAACTTTGATCAGGCTCTCACGTTGGTCCGGGATATTTCCGATAACTATCCTGTTACGCTGGTAAATTCCGTGAATCCGCATAGAATAGAAGGTCAGAAATCTGCGGCATTCGAAATTTGCGACTTCCTGGGGTCTGCCCCGGAATATCACTCGTTACCGGTAGGGAACGCAGGAAATATCACAGCTTACTGGGCGGGCTATAGAGCCTATAAAGATTCCGGGAAAATAGATTCTTTACCTAAAATGATCGGATTTCAAGCGGCAGGGTCAGCTCCCATAGTGCGAAAACAAATAATTGAAAAGCCTGAAACCGTAGCCACGGCAATAAGGATAGGTAATCCAGCTTCCTGGAAATCTGCTGAAGCGGCTAGAGATGAATCCGACGGTTTGATAGATATGGTCACGGATGAAGAAATTCTTGAAGCCTATAAACTGGTAGCTTCAAGCGAAGGCGTATTCTGTGAGCCTGCGTCCGCCGCCTCAATTGCCGGCCTGATTAAGAAGAATAATGAAGGGTATTTTGAGAGAGGATCGAGGATCGTGTGCACACTTACCGGCCACGGTCTCAAAGATCCCGACAACGCCATAAACCAGTCAAAAGCTAGTGTAACCTGTGAACCCGATATGAGGAAGGTGCTGAATGTCCTCGGAATCTAATACAAAGTTTGTAATTTTAGTACCGGATGGTATGGCTGATACCGCTAAGACCGATACTGAAATTCCCACTCCTTTGCAAACAGCGAAAACCCCGTGGATGGATAAAATGGCCTCCTGCGGCGACGTGGGGCTCACTTTTACAGTTCCCAAAGGTATGGAGCCCGGAAGCGATGTCGCTAATCTTGCCATCATGGGCTATGCGCCGGCTGAAGTTTATACCGGTCGGGCCCCTTTCGAGGCGGCATCCATGGGGGTAAGTCTCCAAGATAATGATGTTGCTTTTCGTATGAATTTTGTGACTTTGGATCGTAATTACACGGAAATGGCCGATCATAGCGCAGACCACATTTCCACTCACGAGGCTCATGAATTAATAAAACTTATCAAGCCGATTGCCGAGAGGCTAGGACTGGCTCTTTATCCCGGCGTGTCATATCGGAATCTTCTAGTATGGAAAAATGGTCCCGAAACCTGTTTCACGCGCGCTCCTCACGATATTTTGGGTGAACCCATCGCCAAAAGATTTCCGACGGGCGCCGGAGCGGATACTCTGTTACGTCTGATTATTGGATCCTGGAAAGTGCTTGAGGAGCATCCTATAAATCTATTGCGTATCCAAAGATGCCAGGGGCCTGCCAATTCCGTTTGGCCATGGGGCCAGGGTCGTCCACCTCGAATTAAAAAGCTGAAAGAGCGATTCGGTATTTCAGGCGCCGTAATAGCCGCAGTGGATCTCGTGAGAGGTATCGGTAAATACGCCGGCCTAGACGTTGTAGATGTGCCCGGCGCAACGGGGTACATGGATACTAATTACACGGGGAAAGTTGACGCCGCAATTAATCAACTACGCGAAAAGGATTTTGTGCTCCTCCACGTTGAAGCTCCTGATGAAGCGGGACATTCGGGACAGGGGGAACTCAAGATCAAAGCAATCGAAGACTTTGATGAAAAAGTAGTAGGTCCTATGATTGAAGGCTTAAAGCAGTTTTCAAGTTGGCGAATCCTTCTGATGCCGGACCATTGTACTCCTATATCGCTAAGAACTCACACATCTGAACCTGTTCCATATATTTTATTGGATTCAGCTCAGTTTGCAGCGGACAAAGATGCGCATAAATTCTCAGAAACTTCGGCCGCGCGGACCGGAAAAGTTGTAAAAGACGCTTCCACAATGATTGACCTACTGCTTAAGAGATAAATGTCGACTAATTTTCAGTTTCTGGATTACGATAAATTATCTAAAGACATAAACCTTCTAATTTGCCTTATCAGGGGGCCCTTGAGATTCCTCGGTCGCAGAGTCATAGGATTTCTCTAAAGTTCTGTCGGAATGGCGCCTTTTCTCCGTCGTCCCAACGAAAGTTGGGACCCAGATCTTCCTGGATTCCAGTGTACGCCGGAATGACGCTGATATGCCCTTTACGAACTATCGGTATATTGAATCGTCCTTGTTTCTAACGCTTATCCAAACGCTTACAATTGTCGCACAACCAAACTCTTTCCCTGATAATGATGAAAACTACACCGATTGCTATAAATATGGCGCCCATGTAGTACGCCGCTGGAAGCAAAAATTTGATGAATGACGGCGCAAGAGTATAGTGTAGGGCCAGTCCATAAACAGCCATCAACACGGCGCCAAGCACAAGCAGGCTAAATCCCGACATCCCGGACAATAATCTGCGTGAAGACTTCATCATTATTCCGCCGCATTGGTCGCACAACTTTATTTTTCCTTGCCGCATCCTGTCCTGAAAACCCAGATACGCACGGTCAGAAGTCGTATGTAGGCGGTCAGGATTATCGCCGCCCGTCAGGGACGGATTTTCCATCCTCATGCTCCGCTGCGCGCGGGTTCGCGAATTTGGATTCACGGGGGGGGGATTGCCCATCTCGTTTGCGCCGGCGCTCAGTTTGTCCTTTGAATTGCCGATGTCTTTGAATTTCAAAACAGCTCTCGTTTGTCCGAAGTCATTGCTTTAAAATTACGTCTTTACAATACAACTCGGGCGCGGATCATCACATGAAGATTACCCATCGGGATTATCTCACGATCAGGCGCTCATTTCCAGTCTAAGTCCGGGCTTAAAACATAAGAGGCGTAAGCGGAAAACGAAAAAAGTTTCGCAAAAAAAAACGCCCGGAAATCCGGACGTTTTTTGCATACATTACGTAAACCAAGTATTAGCCCATCAAAGCTCTGAAGGGGTTTGCGAAAAGCAGAAGCAGAGCAACGACCAGGGCGTAAATGGTAAGAGATTCGATCATGGCCAGACCGATGATCATGGTTGTCAGAATACGGCCGCCTGCTTCAGGATTTCTTGAGGTTCCTTCGCAGGCTCCACCGATGGCGGTTCCCATACCGATACCACTCCCGATTGCGCCTAGGCCGATCGCCAAACCGGCGGCCAAAACCGCCATCGAAGCAATGCCCGCGCCGGCCGCGTCAGCGGCAAATGCGACACTGGAAAACATGCAAATAACCATCATCATGATTCCGACGATTAATGTTCTCTTCATAAATACACAACCTCCATTGATTCTGTTATCAGTGAGCCTCTTCCAGAGATGCCGTGATGTACATCATGGTCAGCATAATAAACACCAAGGTCTGGATAAAAGAGGTGAACACCTGCAACACCATCATCGGCAGCGGCACCAGGTAAGGCACCAGAAGCGTCAGAATAATTATGGCCAAATCCTCGCCCATTATATTTCCAAAAAGACGAAAGCTGAGGGAAAGGATACGGCTGAAATGACCTATTAGTTCAATAGGCAGCATTAGGGGAATAAGCCACGGTACCGGCCCAAGAAAGTGTTTGATGTAGTGAGTTCCGTGATGCTTGATTCCAACTAAGTGTGTAACCGTAAACGCCACCAGTGCCAAAGCGAGAGTCGTATTAAGATTATTGGTAGCGGATTGCATCCACGGTAAAATTCCTATGAGATTGCAAGAAAGGATGAATAGAGCCAATGTAGCAATGAGAGGAAAATACGGGCGGCCCTGTTCTCCCATGATCTGGATTACAACATCTTGGAGGGTCGACACAATGACCTCCCAGAAGTTTTGCGCGCCTCGCGGCACAATTTGGAGTTTGCTCTTCACCATTAGCGCCGCCACAATTAGGATTATCATGACAAGCCACGTGTTGAGCACATTGTTGAGATCAGCGTGAGATATGTTCCACTTGTCCCAAAAAGCTCCCATTGAGTGTAGAGCCGGATTGGCGATTACGTCCGTTAACACGGGTGGATGGATGTCCGCCATGAAACTCAGGCCTCCTCTGGTCTTCTATTCGCTATGTAGATCAGTAGCAACAAAATCGGTATTCCCATGGGAATAATGGACAGACCGGCTACTAGACCCACAGGATCTACTTGGGCATAACTGATTAGTATGTATAGACAAGTACCTATAATGGTTAATCTGAAGTAAAATCCTCCTACCACGGAGGTCAATACGCGATTGCGGTTGGGGAAATCGGCTCGACGCAATTTATGCGCGGAGGCAAAAAGATTCAGCAGAACCAGAGCTCCGCCGCCACCAAAACCAATCGTGAAAGCCGGAGGAGCCAACAAAAAGGTCAGAACGCAACCCAGCGTATATATGGCGCCACATACCATGAAGCAAATTCCCGGAAGTTTCTCCATGTTCATCAACGTTTATCGCCCTTTTCGGAACGCAGTTGTTTACGCAATTCGACCATTATATTTCGGGCCGCCGCTCCGAGACCAAGTAAAAAGAACACTATAGACAGATAGGGGAATGTTTTTAATTTACCGTCCAACCAGTAGCCCAAAGCGGCCCCTATGAAGATGGCAAATACAATCGAGGCGCCCAGTTGAAGGCCGTCCCCGACAAGCTTCCAAGCATCGCTAATTCTCTTCACGAATAGATGTGGTTACCAGAAAACACGCGATAATGTCAATAAAACATTTCTCCGTCATAACCGAATTCTGAAATCAAATTTATTTTGGGGGATTTGTTTCTTGACGATCCGACCAAGACAAGGCTTAGCCGTGACCCCAGCAAAATAACCCTCTTAATGACAAAAATCAAGGTAAAAGAGATTCGTCGGCATTTTTTCATATTTTGACGATCATAGGAGGATTTACTGCTGCGCAATTACTTAGCCGGGCAACTCTCTATGAACGTAAGCATAGAGCGGTATAATCTTACCTAAGGTTGCTAAGGCGACATCGTGCCGATGCAGTCTACAAAGGGGAAAAGTCCTTTCGCATCCGAGTAATTTGCAAATTAGTATTTCAGATGCCGCAGATTATTTTGCGAATACTGATCCGGTTAACAATCATTAGGCGCCGAACGCCGTTAGGTAATTCTTTTGCAAACATAAAGCAAACCTAGTAATACAATGCAATGGGGAAGCTATTCAAGCTGGTACGATTCCATACACGAATGCAAAAAACACTCAAATCAGCGGGAACAACGCTTTCCGGTAACAACTTATAATAGAGGCGTATGAGTCTTTCTGAAAAGTATAATTTGGGTTTTACGGCAAAAATAGTCGAAGCTTTTCTTACGTCCAAGTTGCCGGTTATCTTCATAATCGCTTCGCTGCTTGCCGGGGCCGCAGCTTTGTTTTTAACTCCAAGAGAAGAAGAACCTCAGATAGTAGTACCCGTCGTGGACGTCATGATCAACTTCCCTGGAGCTTCGGCCGCGGAAGTAGAAAATCTCATTACAATAAATCTCGAACGCAAACTCTGGGAGATCGACGGCGTCGAGTATATCTATTCCGCATCGAAGCCCGGTGGGGCGGTAGTAACCGTACGATTTTATGTGGGGCAGAATAGAGAAGTCAGCATTCTGAAGACTCACGCAAAGATTTTGTCCTATGTGGACAAGGCGCCCCAGGGTGTCGCAGGCTGGGTAGTTAGGCCGATTGAAATTGATGATGTACCGTTTGTCACGTTCACGCTCTACAGCTCTAAATACTCCGATTTCGATTTGAGGCGTGTAGCGGATGAACTGACGCATCGGATTCAGAGTATTCCCGACACAGGTAGAGCCTACGTCGTAGGCGGGAGAAAACGGCTGGTCAAAGCGCTTCTGCAGCCTGAGGCTATGGCCTCTCGACAGGTTTCTCCACAAGACATTGAACGCGCTCTCAAAGGCGCCAACGTGAATGTTCGCGCCGGGTCCATAGATTTCCTCAACCAAGAAATAATTGTAGACGCAGGCGCCTTCATAAGTTCTGTCGACGAGCTAAGCAACCTTGTCGTCGGAGTCTACCAGGGAAAACCCGTATATTTACGGGATGTTGCTCATATTGTTGATGGTCCTGAAGAGGTGGAGAGCTATACACGACTGGCGTTCGGCCCCGGCGCCGCTACGGATCCGGAAACCAAGGAAATTGAAGCGAAGCCTGGCGACCCCTACAATCAGGTGACAATCGCAATCGCAAAACGGAAAGGATCGAATGCCGTAGAGGTTTCAAACGGCCTCATTCAGAAGCTCGAGGAACTGAAGAGCGTAATACCTTCCGACGTGCACGCTTTAATGACTCGAAATTACGGGAACACGGCGAATGAGAAAGTTAACGAACTGGTTAAACATCTCGGGATTGCAGTTATCAGCATCGTCGCTCTGCTTACCGTGGTTCTCGGTTGGAAAGAGGCTTTGATCGTAGCGTTGGCCGTGCCGATGACTCTGGCCGTCACTTTGTTGGCTAATTTGCTGGCGGGATATACCATCAATCGAGTAACGTTATTTGCCCTGATTTTGTCCCTGGGGCTGCTCGTTGATGACCCAATTGTAGATGTGGAAAATATTCACCGGCATTTCAGGTTAAAGACTCATCCACCACTGGACGCTACACTGTTGGCGGTTGACGAAGTTCGCCCGCCGACGATATTGGCCACACTCGCCGTAATTGTATCGTTTATCCCATTATTCTTTATTACCGGAATGATGGGGCCATATATGAGGCCCATGGCCCTCAATGTTCCTATCGCCATGATAATGTCGCTGGTGATAGCGTTCACCGTCACGCCCTGGACCACCTACCATGCTTTAAGAAGCTCTTTTCATAAGGAGGAGGAATCGTACGATTTCAAATCCGGATTTATATATAAAGCATATACGAAAATCATAGCACCATTTCTTAACTCTAAAAGCATGACTTATATATTTCTGGTGGGGGTTGGGGTCGCTCTCGCCGCAAGCGTTTTGTTGGTTGTTGTGAAGCTTGTCCCCGTAAAGATGCTGCCTTTTGATAATAAAAGCGAATTCCTGATTTTGATTGATATGCCTGAAGGCTCCACGCTGGAAACGACGGACAAAGTGGCCGAGGATGTCGAACGATACCTCACCACAATCAATGAAATTCGAGATATAGAATCATACGTGGGCATTGCTTCCCCGATAGATTTTAATGGAATGATTCGTCAGTATTATTTTAGGAAGGGGCCGAATGTTGCGGACATACGGGTAAACCTTGTTGATAAACATTTACGTGAGTATCAAAGTCACGCCTTAGCTTTAAGAATACGCCCGGATATTAAATTAATTGCAGATAAACACGACGCGAATATAAAAATTATAGAAGTTCCACCCGGTCCGCCGGTTTTCTCCACCATCACGGCTGAAGTTTATGGTCCTCCCTCCGCCACGTATTCGGACATCATGCTCGAGGCGAAAAAGATCAGGAAAAAGATGGAGACCACCGCCAAAATTGTCGACATTGACGATTCGATTGAGGCGCCCCAAACGCGATATGAATTCATAGTCGATAAGACAAAAGCCGGCCTGCACGGCATCTCCACCGAGGAAATAGCTCAGGCCGCCCGCACGTTTCTTGGAGGCGTTTCTCCGACATTTATCCATTCCGACACCGAACGAAGCCCGCTGGAAATAAATCTCAGATTGCCGAGATCCTTGAGATCCAGACCTGAAGACATGGGCGGCTTGCGCGTCAAAGCGGCAGACGGCTCGATGGTCCCCTTCAATGAACTGGGTTCATTGAAAGTTACTACTCTGGATCAAACGATCTACCGTAAAAATATGGAAAGAGTTGTCTTTGTGACCGCTGAAACGGCAGGGCGAAGCCCTGTTGAAGCGATTTTGGATTTAACTGAGGAAACCGGCAAGAATCCTGTGGCCCCTGGTTTCAACGTGAAATGGGCCGGCGAAGGTGAATGGAAAATTACTCTCGAGGTGTTTCGGGATCTCGGTTTGGCTTTCGCCGGAGCGTTAATTTTAATATACATCTTGCTGGTTCAACAGACGGAATCATTCGTTGTGCCCCTAATCATTATGTTAGCCATACCACTGACATTAATCGGAATTTTACCTGGATTTGCATTACTAAACGCCACTATGGCGCCCGACATAGGGCCGTATCGAGACTCGATTTATTTCACTGCCACCAGTATGATTGGTATGATTGCTCTTGCCGGAATAGTGGTAAGGAATTCTATTATATTAATAGACTTCATGCACGTGCGTATAAAGAAAGGGACGAGTCTCAAGGAGGCTATAATTGAATCCGGGGCCGTCAGGTTTACCCCGATATTGCTGACCGCCGGCGCGGCCATATTCGGCTCATGGATTATAACTTTAGATCCCGTCTTTTCGGGGCTGGCGTGGTCGTTCATCTTTGGAATTTTTGCTTCCACCATATTTACGCTTTTGGTGGTTCCAATGGTTTACAATCTTGTTTATGCGGACGATTAGCTTTTCGATTTGATCAGCATTAGAATATGTTAAACTCGCTGCGAATGAATTGGTTTATTGTCTCAAACATAGCCACCATGGTTGCATAGGAAGCGCTTCCACATCTACGATCGTAGCCTTTAATTGATTTTAAGTGTTGCTTCTCATCGAAACAGAACCATTTGGCGCTTCGTCATAGCTAATCTGTGTTCCGTAATTAGATTCTCAGTCAATAAATTATGCGAAAGGAATTACAAACATGAATGAAAAAATTGAAAAAGCCTTTAATGAGCAAATAACCGCCGAGTTATACTCGTCATACTTATACCTGGCAATGGCGGGTTATTTTGAAACCATAAATCTTCAAGGGGCCGCGAATTGGATGCGCTGCCAGGCCCAGGAAGAAATAACTCACGCCATGAAGTTCTTTACGTTCATAAATGATCGGTCCGGCGTAGTAACTCTGGCTGCTATTGATGGACCACCCAACAAGTGGGATTCGCCTCTTGCGGCTTTCCGTGACGCCTACGACCATGAGCAAAAGATAACGAGCATGATTGACCATCTTGTGGACATTTCCCTCTCTGAAAGAGACCACGCGGCAAACCAGTTCCTGCAATGGTTCGTTAAGGAACAAGTTGAGGAAGAAGCGTCCGTTGACGCTGTCGTTCAGCAACTGAAACTTGCGGGTGATCAGGGTAGCGGTTTATTTATGATTGATCGAGAGCTTGCGACCCGCGTCTTCACTTTGCCGTTGGATATTCGCGCTGATTAGGCAATTAACTTTGAAAATGCTCTGATTTAAACTATTATCTTGGCGACCTTGTCGGATGTGAAAATCTGGTAAGTACGAGGAGGTTTATTATGACGAACGGCTCTGAGAGAAGCGGGCAAATGCTTGCAGCGGCCCTTGAAAAAGAAGAAAAGGGTAGGGATTTTTATAAAGACGCCGCGGAAAAATGTGTGAATCAACTTGGTAGAGAGTTTTTTCGTATTTTGATGGCTGAAGAAGGTGTGCACATTAGACGCATCAAAGATATTTACTCATCTTTGACAGGCGCTTCTAAATGGACGGATAAATGGAAAGCCATGGCCTTCGAAAATGAAGATCTTCACAAGCTTACCAGAAAACGATGCGTGGAGCTCGGATCGCGAGTCAAAGGAGATAGTTCGGACATTGAGGCACTAAATATCGGCCTCCAAATGGAACAGGGCGCAATCAACTTTTATGAAGATCAATTAGATAAATCTACGGATTCTTTAGAAAAAGAATTTATTACGATTATGATAGCCGAAGAGCGCAATCATTATGCAGCTCTAAGTGATATGAAATTGTACTTCACTGATCCTGAATCCTGGTTCATAGAAAATGAAAAGGTGATTCTCGACGGAGCATGACCATTAATGCATGGCGCTCAAAATGGCGCCATGCACGCCCGGTCACTTTTCGCTGGAAAATCGTAAATTGCTTTTCTCGCTTTATCGGCGCAATAGAAGGAAGTTCGTGCCGGCTAATCCCATGTATTTAGATTCAAAGCTTTAACTTATTTCTTGCTTTTATTGTGAGTTTTGTGTATATTTGCTACGCCTTCGACGGAAAAGTGGGCGCTGCTGTTGCATTTAGTTCAGGAGGTTGGAGTCAATGAGGTTGCCGGCAGGTCATGCCAAACGGCTTTTTCTTGGGTTTACATGCTCCATTTCCTTTCTCATTGTCTTTGCCCTATTAATTGCGCATAATACCGAAGCCGAGTCGTCAAACTTGGCGAGCCGGGCTGTAGACGAATACCCCCTTACAATAGGCATTCCTACTCCGAACCCGGAGACCACCATCCATTTTTACAAGCTGCTTGGATTCCATGTTACGGAAGGCATGTCAAGAGGTTTGGACATCGTTTGCATGGAGAAAGAAGGAACCCCTTACAAACTGGAAATATGCCACAACAGATTTTGCGAGGTCGGTCCTTACGCCGGCGGAGTTTCCGGCATGAGTTTCAGAGTTCGTGATCTAGAGTTGTCCGTAAGAGATCTTAGGTCCAAAGGGTTGGCTTTTTTAGAGACTGAGGGCAAACGAGACGGCGTTAATTACGCCTCTTTAACTGATCCTAATGGAATAAGCATAAAACTTTTTGAACCTTGATCTTTCAAGAGGGGGATGAGCCCTCTCTTTTTGGTTCCACAATTTTTCCTATTGGGCGCTTAGGCGCCTTCTTTCTGAATTCCCCGGCGAAAGCAAAAGTGGCGTTTTGTATTACCGATCTTCTGTCCTATTTCTTTTCTGTGAACCTCTATAGAACTTCTCCAAATTGTCCAAAGGCATTCCAAGAAAATATCCGATAATCATCAACTGATTAATTACAGTTGTCCGCAGTGCGCCCACGGATCTCCAACGTCTTGCCGATGTAAGGGCAGGGCTTTCAACAGTCTTTACTTTACCGCGTTTGCGCAGCAACCGCACAAAATCAAAATCTTCCATTATAGGAATATTCCTGAATCCTCCCAAGCGATGGAAAAGCGATTTCCTGAGAAATAATCCTTGGTCGCCGTAGGGCATTTGGAGACGTTTAGAGCGGAAGTTCGTCAATCGTTCAATGATCCGAAAGTAAAAAGGACCTGGTCCCAAAGCAAATTGAAATGCTCCTGCCGCTACCCCGGAGGTTGCCAGACAGTCCACGATCGTCGCTTGCCAATCGTCAGGCGCCAGGGTGTCGGCGTGAATGAAAAATAGAATATCTCCACCGGCTACAGATGCGCCGAGATTCATTTGCTTGCCGCGTGACCGTTCCGAATTCACGATTATCGCCCCTGAAGCCTCGGCAATCGCGCTGGTTGAGTCTGCGCTGCCGCCATCCACCACTATGATTTCATAGGCCGATTGCACTCGTGACAAACATTGAGCAATTGTTTCAGCTTCGTTCAATGTAGGAACGATAACTGAAATTCGTGCTAAAGAGCAGGCGCTCACTGATTTATCGGAAAAGATAGACATTGCAGATCATTCGGTGAGTCAATATCCTTCAAAATTTTAAGTACATGTACGGGCAAATTCAAATTGGCCAATTTTGCAAAAGTTATATGAAATACGTTCGAAGAGCCCCACGGAATGTTCACAAAGATCTCGGGATTTGA
>JBBSBY010000063.1:0-20451 GCA_038250835.1 Desulfomonilales bacterium
GATAGATTACCACATCGCATTTAAAGTGAAATAGGAAGAAATTTGGAGACGTTTTTAAATTAGTTTTAGAGAAGTCGGTTGGTCGGAATCACATTGCGGATATGGAAACCCGGTCACTATTTCGCGCCGCTCCTCGGGTGAGCCCTATCATATACTTCCATCATTTTCCCTAAATCCATTTTTGTGTAGCGCTGGGTTGTGGATAATGCGCTGTGGCCGAGCATTTCCTGTATAGATCGAAGATCTGCGCCGCCGTGCAGCAGATGGGTTGCAAATGAATGCCTGAAAGTATGGGGACTCACTTCTTTAGCCAACCCTGCGGCTCTCCATAATCCTTTGAGTATTCGGCGCACGCTTCTATCAGAAAGAGGCCCTCCCCTCGTGTTTAGGAATAGTCGTCGCAGCGAATGTATTGAGCGCGATTTAGATTGCAGCGCAGCCCTTATGGGCAGGTACCCGTGAATTGCGTGAATTGCGGATTTGCCAACAGGAACATATCTTTCCTTTGACCCTTTACCCATCACACGTACCCAGCAGTTGTCCAAGTCCACATCCTCCATATTTAAGGCGACTAATTCAGCCACACGCAGACCTGAAGAATAAAGTAATTCAAAAATGGCCGCATCCCTCAGGCCGATATCCAACGCAAAAAATCGTTTCATTTCGTCAACGGACACGGCTTTGGGTAAAGGTTTGTCGAGTTTGGGAGAGGGAATAGCGCGGGCGGGATTCTCGGCTATAAATCCCTCGGTTTTCAAAAAACGAAAAAAGGATTTAGTTGACGCTAGTTTGCGGCTTACTGAAACTTTCTTCAAGGAATCAAAGATGCTCGAAACAAATCCCCGAATGTGGAACTTATCTATGCGCCTGATGTCTCCTAACGCCGGCAGATCAATAGAGGCCAAGTATTCCGCGAAATATGTTAGGTCGGAACTATAAGCCCGAATGGTCAAAGGGGAACGCGCTTTTTCGACTTTTAAATAGGTAATGAACAAAGATTTAGCCGTATCAAATTGCATTTGACAATAATATACAATGTAACACTTTAATGCAATAGTATTTAACCATTTAATAAGTAAGATTCGATTGATTTACTTATCTAATTATATCGGACCAAAGTGATGTATTGATTAGTTGCGCATTGAATGGGACCCTGCCCATCCAATGCGGATCAAGTCAGGATGTCGAAGGAGAAAAAATCGAACTATTAAACAATGGTTCCTCGCGCTACGCCGGACTCGTATTTCTCAAAGCGGTCTTTATGCCAATAGCCCTGTCTGCCGTAGTGGGTGTAAAGTCTATCTTCATAATTCCTGTCAAAATTATCGGGGTCATATTCCGGAGAGCTTTTGATCTTGTCCTTGGTCATATCCACGAATACCTTTTCATTGTTCCAATCAAAAGATGAGACCCATTGAGGAGATATCAAGACCTTTTTGCCCGGCCACCAATTCTTGGTGTCGACAACCATGTACCTGATGCTCCAATCAGCATCGTCTATTATGAAATCCTCGATATGCCCGATGCTGCCGTCACTTGCCTCCACGTAATGGCCCATGACATCATGTGTGTTCAAGTAGTGTCGGCCACGCTGCGGCGCCTCCGTGCTCTGGTGGGCAAACCGATCCGACCAACCATAATATTCCGTCATACGATTTTCGTACCCCGGACTCAGCGGCTCATCCTCATCCGCTTGTGGACTATTCTTAATTCGATCCCTCGTTACATTTACAAAGACTTTTTCATTGTCGGAATCGACTCGATCTATGGCCTGAGTTGAAAGAATCACGGTATTGCTTGAATACCAGCTACCGGCGTCGATAATCATGTAGTAAACATCCCAATTGTTTTCGTCAAAATAGAAGCCCCGAACTTCACCTATATCTCCGTCCGTGGCTTCGATACCGTAGCCTTTAAATTTGGAAGCTTTAAATAGCATACTAATTCTCCTATAAACAAATTTGCGCACAATTCTTTAGAAAAAGCATGCAATTTTGGGACCGTGGAAAGTGTAGTTGCGCTGATGAAAGTAATCACGGATATGATGGTGATTTATTTAAGTAATCGGCTATCCATGTAACTTAAAGCTATAAAGCTTCGTTATGCAATTCAGAGGTTATCATCGTCATGCCGGCACAAGCTGGAATCCAGGAAGATCCGGGGGCCGGCTTTCGCTGGGACGGCGGGTCAGCGGCTTTATTCCACAGAATCGTCGAGAAATCCCATACAAAGGTTCCAACGAATAATTGGTTTAAATTCGCAACTCAACAGGGAAGTTTAGATTAAAATACACCCATTTACCAGGCAATGGGTGTATTTTACCCGCGATGGTTCATTTGCTAAACAGCATTGACATCATTTGGAGAGGATTTGGCTGATTTACAAAGTCAATTCTCGACATGCGAAGGGAAGGAGCGTCGGCGCCTATCTATACATCGCCTTTATTAAATCCCCAAATTTCTCATTGATGTACTTACGTTTCACTTTCATGGTCGGGGTCACTTCACCGTCTTCTTCGTACAATTTCTTAGGCACAATGGTAAATTTCTTAATTGTCTCCACATGGGAGAGAGTTTTATTTACCGCTACAACCTCCTGATCTATTAATTCGATTAATTCAGGAGCTTGAGTCAAACTTTCATATGTGGTGAACGATATCTTATTGTCTTGAGCAAACTGTATTACATTTTCCTCATCAAGGACAATAAGAGCCGAGATGAATTTCAATCGGTCCCCAATTACAATAGCGTCATTGATATAGGGACTGAATTTTAGCTGATTCTCGATATTCTGCGGCGCAATGTTTTTGCCGCCCGCAGTTATGATGAGGTCCTTTTTCCGGTCCGTTATTTTCAAAAATCCTCTCGCGTCCAGCTCACCGACATCACCGGAACGCAACCACCCATCCACCAGGGTTTCAGCGGTGTCTTCCTCATTCCTATAATATCCCATGAAAACATTCCCGCCCTTTACGAGAATTTCTCCGTCCTCCGCTATTTTAACTTCCGCTCCGGGGATGGCCGGTCCAACATTCCCGAGTTCGATATTATCCTGGTGAACACAGGTTGGTCCCGAACCTTCGGTTTGCCCATATACCTGACGTAAAGGCACTCCGATACCGTGATAATACTTAAGCACTTCCGGTGAAATCGGCGCTGCGCCGGATACCGCCAGGCGGACCCGCTCGAAGCCCAGTCTTTCCCTTAACTTACGAAACACCGCAATATTGGCGATCTCTCGCATGAAAGTCAGCCAAGCGGGAATGGAGTTGTTCGTCGTTTTGAGAGCTGTGTAGCGTGAGGTAATATCGCTCGCCACTTTGTACGATACTCGTTTAAGCCAAGTGGCGTTAGCCATCTTGATGCGAATAGTTGAATGATATTTTTCCCAGATTCTCGGCACCGCGAAAATTACTGTGGGCGATATTTCCCTAAAGTTTTCCATTATCGTGTCGGTGCTTTCGGAAAAACTTATGGTGTACCCATATTCTATGGGTAAAAACACGCTGAACATACGTTCAGCAATGTGACTGAGGGGCAAAAAAGATAACAACTCATCATCCGATTGAATTTGAATGGCGCCGCCAATGGACTCAGTTGTCCAGGTCACATTTTCATGAGACAGCATGGCCCCCTTAGGTGGGCCCGTGGTCCCGGAAGTGTAAATGATCAGAGCCATATCCTCAGGGTGAACAGTTGAGATGCGAGATTCGAACGAGGTTGGATCTTTTTCATAAAGGGCTTTTCCCAATTCGAGAAGTTCATCGAAGTTGATTACCATAGGGTCAGAAAAGGTGTGTAGGCCCTTTGTGTCCATGACGACTATTTTCTCTAGATTCGGCGTGTCGCTCCTGAACGATAAAGCTTTATCAAGCTGCTCTTCATCTTCTACTATGAAAATCTTGGAGCCCGAGTGACTCACAACGTATTCACATTGGTGAGCGGAACTGGTGGTATAAATGCCGACTGTTACCGCCCCGATGCACATGGTTCCGATATCCGCGTACAGCCATTCAGGTCGATTCTCACCAATTACCGCTACACGATCACCGGGAGCGACACCGAGCGCTGTGAGCCCCAAACTTGTATATCGGACCTTTTCCAAATAGTCGCTCCAAGAAATGTCCCGCCATATTCCCAGGTATTTACGTCGCATGGCGGTTTTGTTGGGAGTAGCTTTGACTCTTTCGAGAAATTTCTTTGGAATAGTTGAAGATGTAGTCTTGTCCGATGCCGTATATCGCAATGCAGATCCTTTTTCTAAATTGGGAGAAACTATCTCCATCTATTTTTACGTTTATAACGCTGATAACCTTTTACCGACACGTCTTTGCGAACTCCGAGATAAAATTCCTGCACGTCCTCATCTTCAAGTAATTTTTCAGGGGGGCCTTCTCGGACAATTCGCCCTGTTTCCATTATGTATGCGTGGTTTGCCACACTTAGAGCCTTCTTGGCATTTTGTTCCACAAGTAGGATCGTTGTGCCTTCTGAATTTATACTACGGATGATGTTGAATATTTCGGTGACCAATAGGGGCGACAATCCGAGAGACGGCTCATCGAGAATCATTAAATCGGGTTTGGTCATCAGAGCTCTTCCAATCGCCAACATCTGCTGCTCACCACCGGACAGGGTGCCGGCCTGTTGCTTCAAACGATCTTTAAGAATCGGAAAATACTTGAAGACTCGGTCCAAATCATCCGCTATGGTTCCGTCCCGTCTGGTATAGGCCCCCATTTGCAGGTTTTCACTTAGTGTCAATTCCGGAAAAACCTCTCGGCCCTCCGGCACATAAGCTATTCCCTTAGGAACTATTTTCTCAGTTTTTAATCCATCAATTCTTTTATCTTTAAACCATATGGTTCCTTTTTCCGGTTGATCGTCCAAATACCCCATAATCGTTTTGAGTGTAGTGCTTTTACCGGCGCCGTTGGCGCCGAGAATTGCCCGAATTTCACCTTGCTGAATATTTATAGATAGGCCGCGAACAACCATAATTTTACCGTAGTAAATTTCAATGTTCTTAGTCTCAAGTATATTGGGAACAACATGTGATTCGGCCTTAGTCGGTTCCAAGATAAGCCTCCAAAACACCGGGATGGTTCTGAACTTCGGCCGGTGTCCCCTGGGTCAATTGGATGCCGAAATTTAGGGCCAAGATTTCGTCTGAGACGTCCATCACCAGGTTCATATCGTGCTCCACCATCATTATGGTGATGTCGAAATCATCTCGTATATCACGAATCCAAAACATCATATCGCGCTTTTCTTCCTGGTTCATTCCAGCGGTCGGCTCATCGAGAAGCAAAAGCTTGGGTTCAGTCGCAAGGGCTCGACCCAGCTCCACAATTTTTCTTGTGCCGTAAGGCAATGCCGATACCGGGACGTTCCGGGCCGATTCGATCTCCAAAAATTCAATTATTCTTTCAACTTTTTCACGGTTGCGGCATTCTTCCTTTGCCGCAGGAAAAGACCTACCCAGATAAGTTGATCCGGAAAACACCCCTGTTTTCATGTGGATGTGCCTGCCAAGAAGCAGATTATCCATTGTAGTTAAATTCGCGAAAAGTTCGATGTTTTGAAAAGTTCTGGCGATACCAAGTTTAGCGGTCTGATGCGGCTTCTTACCTTTGATCTCGGCGCCGTCAAATTTTATGCTGCCTTTGCCGGGCCTGTAGATTCCGGTGATGCAATTGAAAATTGTGGTTTTGCCGGCGCCATTGGGTCCGATGATCGAAAATATTTTGCCTTGATCCACATCCATGGAGATGCCGCTCAAGGCAGCAATCCCGCCAAATGAAATCCAAAGTCCATCTATAGAAAGAAGCGCCATACATGGTTCCGTGTTTTGGAATAGTGGGAGAACCGGGAGCGTTCTCCCTATTTTTTTACTACTTCTTATCGTCGGTAAAAGTGATCCAATCAGATAGTCGAACGGGCTCGCCCTTAGGTCCACATTTCGAGACAAATATAGACTTCATTCCTTGGTGGTCCGTTGGCGTAAAGGTACAGTCGTGGCCAAGCCAATCATTCCAGTTTCTTATAGTCTCTAAAGCCTTTACGAATGTTTGAGTGTTGAGGTCCTTACCGGCCCTTTTTAGTCCTTCCACCATTGGCTCAGCAAACATGAAACCCGCTAAAAAAAACACTCCGGTATATTTCTCGTTCGGAGCAAATTTCTCTTGAGCCGCTTTATACTTTTTGATCAGTGGGTTATCCATATCCAGGAAATTTCCGAAAATGACGCCTTCCCACAATCCTTTGGTAATATTGTACATCATAGCGGAATCAGATAAAGTCGAACATGCCACCCACTGAGGCTGAAAGCCGGCGGCTTTGGATGTTCCTAAAATAATAGCGGCATGCTTGGGCAAAACCCACATGATCACGGCATCTGCGCCGCTTTGTTTCATTTTTAGAGCATGGGATTTGAGATCCGTATCGGTAACTTCCACAGGCACTTCGGCTACAAGTTTAACGCCTGCTTTTTTCGCCCATTTTTGGGCGCCTTTTAAGCCCTCTTTGCCATAGTCATCATTTTGATAAAAAAAGGCAATTTTCTTTTTGCCAAGTTTTTCCGCCGTATATTCGGTAAGCAAATATGCTTCATCAGTGTACTTTGGATATATGGCAAATAGATATTTCTGTAATGGTTCAGTCCAGTTGTCTGAACCCGTCAGAGGACCTACCCAGACGATTTCGTTTTCCATTAAAGAATCCCGAACAGCCATGCCGGTCGATGTGCCGACCCCGCCCACAACAGTGAAGACTCCAATGTCGTCAATAAACTCTTTTCCAATAGCTTTGGTTTTTGCAGGCTGATATCCATCGTCCCGCAGATAGTATTTAATCTTTCTGCCGGCGATTCCACCTTCAGAGTTAACTAGATCAAAATAAACTCCTGTGCCCCGAGCAACCGCTCCCCAAAGAGCCGCAGGACCTGTCTGTGGACCCCATTGGCCGATTTTTATTTCCGTATCCGTGACCCCCCTGACTTTATCCTCGCTGTAAACGGGTATAACGACGATTATGCAAAGGAGAATCGCAAAAACACACAGCAGTAGTCTCTTCATGTTACCTCCAGAGGTAGAGATTCGGCTGGGGCGCCGGTGAGGCAGTTTCCTCCACAGGGGAAACTGCGGTAATCCACTAGACTTTTCGTTCGAAGTGCTTTACGAAAAGACCCGACGGTTTAAAGCATAGAATTAAAACTATTACGGCGAAAGCGACTACGGACTTAAATTCAAGGGATATGTACCCGCCAAAGAAATTCTCGATCAGTCCAATCATATAACCGCCTATGGCCGCGCCGGGCAGACTTGTCATTCCCCCGAGGACTGCGCCTGCAAATCCCTTCAACATCGGATCGAGCATCATGTTTGGATCGAGAGTGGCAAGAGGCGCAATCAGCATGCCCGCCACAGCCCCGGTCATAGAACTGAGTCCCCAGGTAAACGTAAGTATCCGTCTGGTGGGAATGCCCATTGCCTTTGCCGCAAACATATTCTGTTGGACGGCTTTCATGGCCACACCAACTTTTGTGAACCTGAAAAACAAAAAAAGTAGGAGCATAATGACTACGCTTGTCACGAAAGTCCAAAAATTGATTTCCGTTACAAGCGCTGAACCTATCCTGAACCCATCGTATTCGGAAAACGGCACTGGAAAAGGATTTTGGTTTGCCCCCCATTTCCAGCCCGCCAGTCCATATAGGATCATTTCAGCGCCCAAAGTTATGACGATTGCGCCAAGAATATTTAAATCCTTAGCAGGCCGCAAAAATGATATCTCAAGCGCGCAGCCCAATAGAAAAGAGAAGACAAGGGTTATGGTCGCGGACATCCAGAATCCAAGATGGTAATCGTCCATCATGGTAAATGCCACGAACGCGGCGACCATTGCCATTTCACCCTGAGCAAAATTAGGAACTTCGGTAGTCTTATATATGATCACCATAGCAAGGGCTATCAGTGCGTAACAGGCTCCAACGGAAACTCCGCCGATTACAAGGTCAAGAAAAATGCTCATACGTTAGCTCCGCTTAAAAAGGCCACATTCTCCAGTATCTCTTGATGCGCAAGTAAATTCCATTTATTCCGAGGGGCTCGAATATCACTATGGCAATCATTATGCCGCCTATGATTATACTCTGGATATTCGGTAGTCCCTCTCTTGTGAAATATCGAGAGGAAATATCCATCAACAACGGCCCGATTACAGGGGCTTCTTGGATAATCTGCAGCTTGATTTGTAAGTAAGTTAACAGCGCTGCGCCCAGAATTGAGCCCATTATGGAACCTAGACCTCCCACTATAATCATGGCAAGAAACGTAATGGATAGAATTAGATTGAAACTTCCCGTGCTGAGGTGCTCAAGAGAAAAGGCCATCAAAGCGCCGGCTAGGCCCGTGTAAAAAGCGCTGACGGCAAATGATAAGGTTTTAAACCAGGTAATGTTTATACCCATGGCCTCCGCGGCGATTTCGCTGTCGCGGATGGCGACAAAGGCCCTGCCCACCCTCGTCTTGAACAGTTTTAAAGCGGCAATGGTCAACAAAACTGTTGTAGTTATTATAATGGCGTATTGTTTGGGGCCGGTGTCCGCCACGAATCCCAAAATTGACATTGGAGGGGCGTGTATCCCCATATGCCCACCGGTAAATTCCGTATGACTGATTATCTGAGTGACGGCCATTCCAAAACCAAGGGTTGCTATCGCCAGGTATGGGCCTTCGAGCCTCAAAGATGGAAGTCCTAAAATGAACCCGAATCCGGCCGCCACGAAACCTGCCGCAGGAAATGCGACAACAAATGGTAGCCCGAGCTTTACCATGAGCAAAACGCTTGTATATGCGCCAATGGCAAAAAATCCGGCATGACCCAGGGAAATTTGACCGGTATATCCGACTAAAATATTTAGCCCGATGGCCACGATGGAGTTTATTGCAATAAGATTAATGATATATAATGAATAATCACCTACAAAAAACGGAATGGCTATCAGCGCCAACAATGCTGCGATTGTCGCGACAAGGACCGTATCAGATTTACATAGTTCGATGTCCTCATAATAATCGCGCTTCATGTCCATGAAAAAACCTCAAAAAGGGGCTTCAATAATATGTCGTCAGGTTAGTGGTTTATTCGACGTCTGTTAGTGAATCTTAAATATTCTCTATCTATGAATTAGGTCCAAAGCTCTTGACGGACCCGATCGGAATGTTCATGATTCACATTCAATATCGCGGACGGAGAGCATGACCATGAGACGCGCCCGGTCAAGCTACCAAGCTCTCGCAATTCGGCGGCTCAGAAAATCACTTGTTATAGAATGGATGATTAATCGTATTCTGAAAAATGAAAATGATTTGCTCTTGGATACGAGAAGCATAAATCCATTATAATGAATTGTGTATTCCCATATCGCTTATTGATAACAGCAAAACCGACTGCGAGTCAAGCTCATATTCAGAAATTCACAATGTATGTTATAGTTTACGTGAGCTGTAATCTTTCCGGAGTTTACGGGAGTGTTCTTATTGTTGCTTTTAAATTCATCCTGAATTGTATAAGTAAATGCTTTTTAATCTCGACCAACATAATTAACTATGAAAAATGTGGCGTTCAATTACTGTTTTGTCTTGAGCATTTGCGCTCGTACGGCTCATCACCGTCAAACTGAATTCGCCGACTTGAACTCTGCTCATCACTATTCAGGCGGTTGATCTTCAATTTCCGCTTTGGTTTCGCTCCTTCGTTCAATCCACGATGTTATTGCGTCTCGTTTTAAATAGGCGACCAACAACAGAAGAGCGGAACATACCCCTATGCCTATTAAGAACCACCAATTTGCTTTGTACAAAGCGGAGCCTGCGCCGGACAACAGTATGGTTCCCGGAATACGGCCAACAGCGACCACCAGTAAGAAGGTCAAAAAAGACATAGGACTAAGTCCCAAAAGGTAACAAAGAATATCCTTTGGAAAACCGGGAATCATAAACAAGATGAGAGTCGCTACCGTTCCCCGACGTTGAGTTACATATTCAAACTTTTTGAATGTTGTTTCGCTGACGGTCAGTTTCACAAAAGGCGCCCCTATCAACCGCGCCGCTAGAAACGCCAGACAAGAGCCCAGCGTCAGACCGATGGTAGAGTAGATTGTGTTCCAAAAAGCCCCGAAAATGAATCCGCCTACAAAACCCGTCGCCTCTCCCGGTATAGGCGCTAAAACAACTTGAAAAGCTTGGATGAGAATAAAACCAATTGGAGCGGCTCGCCCCCAGCCGGCTATGTAGCGTCTCAGGTGTTCTTTATCACCGAATAAGATCGTAACCTCACGTATAATGTCGGCGAGTTCCCCCGACCACCATAAATAAACAAAGGCCCCAATGATCAAAGCGAGGCTTACGCCGGAGACGGCTAATCTAAATTTTTCTTTTAATGTAACGGGTTCCATTCCATACCTTGAAAAAATGGTTGTTTTAAGATCGAACTATTGTGGATTTTAGATATTCCAAAAAAGCGTCACATAAAGGTGAATTCCTCTTGTTTTTCCGTTCAATAAGATAAATAGGTCTCAACATGGCTACATTGCGAATTGTCACAAACTTCATGGCGCCATGATTCACTGCTTCAATAATCGCTTTTTTTGAAAGTATTGAAACTCCTATTTTGGCTTTAATTGACTCTTTCACCGCTTCCGCGCCGCTCATTTCCGCCACGGGCGATAGCGAAGTCGTGTCGAAACCATTTTCCTCGAGTATCCTTGTCATTACCATTCTGGTGCCCGACCCGGGCTCACGCAATATGAATGGAGCTCCGGTTAAGTCGTTCAATTCAATTTGCCCTCTCTCGGCCCATGGATGTTCGGGATACACCGCCACAACCAATTCATCCAAATAGAGTTCTTCCACTAAAAGTCTACGATCCTGCAATTTAGATCCCACTAGGCCGGCTTCAAGATCTCCCACAATAACCTGTTGTGAAACCGACATTGTGTCCGATATTTTTAAGGTGATCATTATTTCCGGGTACCGGGCTTTGAATTCACCTACGACTTGAGGTAAGAAGTAAGCGCCTGGAGTGGTGCCGGCGCCCACCAGAAGTTGTCCGGACAGATGTTCCTTGAACTGTGCCAGGGCTCGCACGCCTTCATTGCGTAACTCAAGAATATTTGCGGCATACTGGTAAAACACACGCCCCGCAGGGGTAGCTTGAGTTTCTCTGCCCAGTCTATCTATCAGCTTCTCGTCTAATGATTCTTCCAACATCCGAATATGTTCGCTAATGGTGGGCTGGGAAAGAGAGAGAGCATCAGCGGCCTTAGTAAAGCTCCTAAGTTCAACTACCTTGCAGAATGCTTCCAAACGCCGCATTTCCATAATATCCCCGACCTCTAATCATCTCATAAATACGTGCGGGAACGAATTTGTAATTTGAAACGTCGCAAACATGTGACGGCCGTTTCTGAAATCACATTCCCTCATTTATTATACCAACAAACATTTAAAATAGGTGTAAGCCGGGTATTCCGTTCACTATGTAAATCTTTTCAATCCCAAATGGTTTTTTCTTTACTTAAATATGCGCCTGATTATAGTAGCGTTTCATTTTACCGGATGACACCGTTATGAAAATTAAACAAGTCAAGATCAAAGGTTTCAAGAGTTTTCCGGATAGCACCGTTATAGAACTGCGCCCCGGAGTCACCGCCATAGTCGGGCCGAACGGTTGCGGTAAAAGCAATATCCTTGAAGCTATCAGATGGGTCATGGGTGAGCAACGGGTCAAGAGCTTTAGAAGTAAAAAAATGGAGGATGTAATCTTTAACGGTTCAGAGAATCGCAAGCCTGTGGGAATGGCGGAGGTGCGACTCATTTTGTCCAATAACGAAGGCCGTGGACCTGCTTCAATGGCGGATTACAATGAGATCATGGTCACGCGACGGCTCTTCAGGGACGGCGAATCCAATTACGAACTGAATAACGTGTCATGCAGATTATCCGATATAATTGATTTTTTTCTTGATACCGGAGTAGGCAAAAATTCCTATTCGATAATTGAACAAGGTCGAGTGGACATGATAGTCGCTTCCAAGCCTGAAGATCGTAGAGTATTAATAGAGGAAGCCGCCGGGATCAGCCGATACAAAGTGCGGCGTGAATCCACATTAAAGAAACTTGAACAAACGGAACATAACCTCACCCGTATCAATGACATTATATTAGAAGTGAAAAGTCAGAGTATATCAATTAAGCGGCAAGCTGGAAAAGCCGAAAAATACATGAAGTTGCGAGAAAGCTTGCGTGATCTGGAATTGGGGCTTCATGCCTACAAATGTAAACAAATCGGCAACCAATTGACTGGAGCGGAGAGCGTTTTTCATCGACAATCGGAACTGCTCCGTGACAACGAAGTCAAGGCGGCCGGCTTATCCGCGGAAGTGGAAAAAAATCGGCTTTTGCATCTAAAAAAGGAAGCCGCCGTCAAGAATTTGCTGGAGAAAAGGCGCCAATCAGATATAGATCTTTCTAAGATTCGTGCGAACATCGACAGAATTGAAACTAAGTTGCTGGACTTGCGTGAAAAATATAATCATAACGAGTTGGAGAGACAACGCGCTCTGGACCAACAAAAAGAATTATCCAAACACTTGAACAATTTAAATGACTCTCGGTCGGCATTGGATAATGATCTTCGGAATACTTCGACAGCTCTCGCAAATCTGACGTCTAATTCTGAATCCGCGGACGCAAATTTGAGAAAAGACCGGGAAAGTGTCGATGCTTGCCGTGAAGAAGTCTTTGAATTACTAGGACAAATTAGTGAGCTAAAGAATGCGGGAGAGACGTTTCATAGAGACTTGCTTCAAATTACCGCCTCGATTGCGAGAATAGACGCGGAATGGGGTTCAACAAACGCCTTACTCGAAGACAGTGACAGGAATCGGGAGCTTTTAATCGCTAGTATAGAGCAGGTCTCGAAAGCGTTGTCTGATTTAGATGACGGCAAGATCGAGGGCGTAGAGCGTATTAGGAAGCTCAAATCTACTATAAGTGGACATCGTAACAAATTGGCGGAATTTGAAAAGAAGATTGCCGCAAAGAATGCTCGCCTTGAATCTCTAAAAGAAATCAAGTCCGATTACCGACAGTATGAAAACAGTGTTCGGAGAATTATGGGACATCGGCATGATATTGGACCAGGTTTCATAATTGAACCTTTAGCCGAGATCTTTGACACGGCGCCGGAGCGTCAAAGAGCCTTGGCCGGAGTGCTCAGGAATAGAATGCAGACGCTCGTGTGCTCATCCACGGCTGATTTGCTGGAATCGCCGCTTCACTCAGACTCATTTGATGGTGGGCTATTCCTGCCTATGACGCCGCGCCGGACCGAGACTCAGAGCCTTTCGTCAATTCCGGGCACAGTCTCCATGTTAGACGTCGTAACGTATAAACCTGAGTTCAAGGATCTGGCTCAGCATTTATTCTCCAACATGTATTTAGTTGAAAACATCGACCTAGCCTTCCAATTTTGGAATTCCTTTTTGCACGCTGACTTCGTGACTCACGACGGATCGCTATTACTAAGCTCGGGAGAAGTCGTTTTAAGCGGCAAAGGCGCAGGGGGATCTTTAATTTTCGAACACAGAAACGAAATAGCGACCCTATCACATGAAATAAGTTTGGCAGAGAGAGGCGCCGACGATTTGCGTATTTCTTTAAAAACTTTGAATGAGGATCTTATCGAAGCTGAGACTGCTTTCGATGATTTGCAAGCAATCTTGAATGAAGCTCACTTGAATAAAGCAAAACTAACTCAAGAACGTGAACGGCTCGCAGCAAGCGCCCTGGATGCCGAGCGTAAACTGGATGTGCTTGAAAAAGAAAGAGAAGGCGCCTTTCGAGAAAAAGTCAAAGTAGAAGCCAAGATCAAGTTCACTGCCGACAGAATTCCGAAAGTGGAACAAATCCACAAAAGAAAGTCTGAAACCCTTCAAGAGCTTATATCCGCCGGGCGCCGTATTGACGAGGAACAAAAACAAAGGGCCAAACAGATTGAGGAAGCAAGAGTCTCGCACGTAAAACTTGTGGAACGAAACAGATTTATGTCCAAAGAATCGGAGGCTATAAGGAAAAATCTCGAAAATAGCCGTACACAACTGAAGCGACTTGCGGCAGAATCGGCAGACGCAGAGGCATTGTCCATAACTTTGACGGCTGAAAAGGAGACCTGCGTCCATCAGGAAGGCGAAATTCTCAGAATACTAGCGGGTTGGGAAAATAGCATCGAAACGATCACAACAGAATCTCAAGACTTAGTCAGGATTACTGAAGGTTACGAGAAACAGTTAGAAAAGCTTAATACCTCGATCCGGAGCGACCGAGAGTTCCTGCACCAATCTGAACTGAAAAGATTTGAACTGCGTCAACAGATTAACTCAAGTGTTGAAACCATGATGGAGCGATATCACATCGATCCGAGCCGCGTTACGGCGCCTGACACTGTTCCCAGCTCAGAAGAAATTATTGAGACACGCGCCAAAATAGATATTCTCGGGGAGGTAAATCCCGCTGCAATCAATGAGAGTAGGCAAATCGAAGAACGTCTCACGTTTCTTAAAGAACAGGAGTCCGATCTCAAAAACGCCGTAGAATCCTTGTATTCAACAATCAACGCTATTAACAAAACAACTCGGGAGCGTTTCAAAGCCGCGTTCGACAGTATAAATGAGAAATTTCAGGAGATTTTTCCATATTTATTTCGAGGCGGCGAGGCAAAATTGGAGTTGACTGATGAGAATAACATTCTTGAAACCGGTATCGAAATACTGGTTAGACCTCCAGGCAAACGCGTGCGGAATATGGATTTATTATCCGGCGGAGAAAAAGCGTTAACTGCGGTAGCTCTGATTTTTTCCATATTCTTGATTAAACCCGCGCCGTTTTGCCTACTCGATGAGGTGGACGCGCCGCTTGACGACGCAAATATCGACCGTTTTAACAGCATGTTAAGAGACTTATCTCCTCAAACTCAGTTTTTGGTAGTGACCCACAACAAAAGGAGCATGGAGGAAGCGGATTGTCTTTATGGAGTTACGATGGAGGAACCTGGGGTTTCACGGACGGTGTCCGTGGAGTTCTCTAGTGCGTAAACCGATTGATATCGAGGCTATATCTGTAGCGCTTCCATTTAAGTTTTAAAGAATAGAATCGCAATAACTACAGCAATTAGGAACGCCATCCAGACGACGAAAGCAAGCAGCCCAAATTTCCTGGCCAAAACCATATCTTTATCAACGGCGGGTCGTATCCCAAGCAACCACAATGTAACTATTCCAGTCAAGTTTATACAAATGAAGTTTGAGAGGAAAAGCAGTATTGCCTTCCAGGCAAGATCCGTCATTCCGTCTCCCAATAACAAACCCGCGGTAACAAGAGGGGGCAGCAACGCGACGGCCACCATAACTCCTACGAGAGCGGAAGCCAGGCCTGTGGCTAGTCCCAATACCCCCGCCGCCCCTGAAGCCAGGGCGGTAATAACATCCGACAAGCTTACCGACGTACGCAATGTCAATTCATTGGTCACTTTATCTATGCCGAAAACCCATCCTATCAACCAAGAAATCGCAACTACCACGAAAATATCTATAATCACCAGCTTAATCACGTGAAAGGCCAATACTCTATCGGCCAGGAGATTCGCCAGAGACAACGCCACCGACGGAGCAAACATGGGCGCGATTACCATGGCGCCGATAATAACCGTGGAACTGTTCGAGAGAATACCAATGGCGGCTATAATGGTGGCTAGCACAAGCATGGAAATATGCACTCGGTTAAACGAGGACGCGTCGGTAAGATGCTGGTGAAGCTCGTCTCGACTCAATCGATTATGATTACCATTCTTTTTTTCATTTTCTATTGATTCTATTTGCGCGTTTCGAGGAACTCGCGCGAGCACCGGCAGCACAATAACTGAAAAATCAGAATAACTGCCAAACTCCCTTGTTAATTTATCCAACACGGCTTCGACCGTATGTGTGGCGACTACGACTCTGACGATAGACTTGCCGTCATTCATGTCCTGGGACATTACGGAGAGCGGTTCATGTCCGCTCAATTGTTGTTCAAAATTCATTGATAGACGTGTCGGCACTACTAATTCGATCAATCGTAATGGCATGGCCGAAATCCCTTTCTTCGGATTAACTACTTTCCTCGTTGTATCCGTCGCTTATGACATCTATTAAGGTCAGCCATTGCTACTTAGCAATTTCGGCGCATCCAAAACACGAGGGGACGATTTCCGAGTCGGGCTTCGCAAGCCGCAATTTGCCGGCCTGTGAAGCCCAAAATTATTTTGTCGCGCATTATCTGCTGGTGGTAAACATTAGAATTATTGCCAACACATCGCTGAGAAGCATGCCGATAATGATTAAATGTATCATCCACATCGGCGTGACTCGCATGCCTTGATCTGCCAGGTCTTCGTAGATTTGCTTGTATCTCCACCAGGCAATAATGAATACGGTTCCAGACATAATGATGCAAACAACGCCTATGGTTCGGGTAATCATCGGCATACCCAGGGACCCAAGCAGTTTGCCTATGCCCAAACCGGCGCCCAGAGCAGCCAGGCCTGTGCGTAACCAGGCGCTGAAGTTGCGTTCGTTAGCTAAAAGGGTGCGTTCCGAGGCCCACCCGGTGCGGTCTCTCGCCAGTTGTATACGACTCTTTTCTTCAAAATCGGTCATAATCAATTCTCAAGAATAAATTTTTAATTAGCAATTAGCGTAATTTTATCAATTCAGGCGATTCTCGTTTGCTTATAATCAATAGTGCAGCACTTTAGCTTTTAGTCAACCACGTGGTGTTTAAAGTTCGTGAGAGCTTTCCCAGAACAAAGAACACCCCATGCCGTCAAAAGGAGGCGATAGTCGATTGCCGAGTCGGGGGTCCTACCGTGCCGCAATTACCTTTTTGTCCGGATTCTCTTTACGAAAGCGTTCCTTTTGAGGCAGCTTTCAATACGCGCACAGGCAAGTATGGCTTGACATTTTATTCTTTAAGTTATATAGCTTGCATCGATTTCTTAAAGTAATTTAGGCCAAGCGCCCGTAGGCAAAGTAAAATGAAAAGATTTCTGATCCAAATATGGTTGACTACGTTGTGCTTCTTGCTCCTGGGAGACGTGCACGCCTGGGAAGTTCCAAATTACATCAGGATCAATTCAGGTTCCAGAATGTGGTTCACATCGCTACAGGGCGACTTGATCCGACCTAACCACCTGAAATTAGATTTAATTGATAATCTCGGCGTAAGCAAAGATAAACTCTCGTGGGAATTTTTTGGGAGCATGCGGTTTGCCAATATTCACGTTGCAAGATTGCGTTTTGAACCACTTGTAACTTACGAGTCCGGTAATGGATCTTTTTTGCAAACACGACATTTTCGCGCAGGTTACGACTTAGACTTATATATGTCGCCTCAAATGCTGTTCGGCGCAAACGTTGATTTAACGGTTTTCAATTATGATACTCGCATAAGGGACATTCAGGTCGGGGGAACTACATATGATTATTTTGAAAGCCAAACTCGAACAATCCCAATGATCGGTTTACATGGAACGTATTATCCGATCCTTGATGACGTCGCGCTTAGGCCGAATTTTTCAAGTCGGGTAAACTGGTGGAATTACGAAAGCCTCGAAGCCTGGGACTGGGAGATCGCCGCTGCGGTAGATATCCCGATTAATAGATTATGGACCTGGAATGTAAATGGAGGGTATAGACTTGTGCACTTGAAATCTAAAAGGGAAAAAGATACCTTGGACGTAAATCGCACCGGCTTTTTTGTCGAGACTTCTTTGCTTTTTTGATTTCCATGCTCAAGTCTTTGAATATAGGGTAATGCATCCGCTGATCCATTAATTAGTTAAAATTCTTGAGGATACATTATGGAAATGCGTAAACTCGACGAAGATGAAAATATTTACACTATGGCGCTTTCGGGAAAGCTCGATGTTGAAGGCGAAAGTATAATCGGCGACAAATTCAGGCAAGTTACGGCCGAAAACGATAAGAATTTTATAGTAGACATGGGGAATGTCACCTACTTGGCGTCACTGGGAATACGATTACTCTTCGTCGGCGCAAAGAATTTAGCCTCAGTCGGCAAGAAATTGATAGTGGTAAATCCTCAGCCAATGGTGGAAGAGACTCTGCTCAATTCAGGCACAGTTAAGCTAATTCCGATTGCCAAGACCAAAGAAGAGGCTCAGTCACTTCTTTAGCCTTAATCTCCATATTACATCGTCGACCGGAACCAATCCTATTATTTTCATCGAGGCGTAACTAGGCACAGCCGCGGAGATCTTCATCCGGCATTTTCTATGATAAACACCGATACCATTTTTCGAGCCTGCGCAGGCAATACAAACAAAGAAATTGTAAATCTCATAAGACGCGTCGATACCTGGTTGCGTAACGGCAACCGTCCCACACGATTGATTTATAATGTCAATTTGGTGTTGGAAGAACTCCTTACTAATATAGTCAAATACTCCTACAATGATTCCGATCATCATACAATTCGCGTGGAACTGTTCAGTACATCAGATAAACTTCATATGAGAATAGAGGATGATGGAATGGCGTTCAATTGCTTGCTGACCGAACCACCTGAGCTTGGAGATTCATTAATGGATTGTAAAGAAGGTGGTCTGGGCATCTATTTGGTCAAGCAGTCCGTTGAGAAGATATCTTACTCCCGCAAAGAGAATGTAAATATCCTGGAAGTTGTTTTCAATCAATTCAGCGCATGATCGTATCCACGCAATCTCTCTTTGCCCCCGCGAATTTGATGATCTCAGATATTCGACAATATTCTACAAATTAGACAATCAAGATAGTTCTACGGCTTGTATTGGACGAAAAAAACCTGTCGATTTCAGATAGGGAATCGTCGCCGTGAATGACACTTTATTTTTTCTTGGCGCTGCTACTCCTGGTCTCTGGCTTAGCGAGTTCCACACAGAGTTCCTTTAGCAATTCTATGGTCTGAATATCAATTGTCGGGACATCGGCTAAATCATCAAATGAATAGAATCCAGCGTGTTCATGCCGAAACTGCACGATTTTCTCAGCCATTCCCTTTCCTATTCCGGGCATTCGGCCTAGCTCACTTTGGGTGATTCTATTTAGGTCAACTCTTCCGTTATTGGTTGGCTTTGAAGTAGGCGCCTTCCGTGATTTGGCGGTACGCTTCGTAGCGGCATCAGGGGATTTTTTAACGCCGGGGCTCGTTGGAGGCCTTTTTTCTGCGGTTGTACGATGTTGCCTGGATTTCTGAATTGCCGCTCTGCCTTCAGGTTTGCCCCCTGACGTTGACGCGGTATTTTTTAAATTTTTAGAAGCCGCCTTGTCTTCAACGCCGGCGTCCTGTGGCCGCTCTTTGATTTTGGTTTTGCCGGCTCTCCCGACCCTAAGAAGCTCTCGAAGGCTTTTCATAGAGCCTTCTTTCACTCCGGGCATCTCCATTAAATCATCTATATTTTTGAGAGGACCATGCTCATCCCTGAATCTGAGGATTCTGTCCGCCAGCTTCTCTCCTATGCCGTGAACAGCCATCAACTCCTCGCGAGAGGCTCGATTAACATCCACCGGATCTGCCATTGCTGCACTCCATTACGGTATTTGCGACAAATTTGCGCAGAATTGTCACCCTGCATCTTCAGTTGCAAATATCAAGCCATTCTCCGGCATCATCTTCCTTTTAATGAGATTGTCGCAGCCTTAATTAAATGAGTTCGAGTAGCATAGAACTAATGGCCGCCGGCCATTAACTAATCACGTATTGTGGATTCAAATATCCATCTCAGAGGAACGAAACTACTTCAACAGACATGCTTACGTAGATTCAGAACTTTCCAATGCAACAAGCATGGGCTATTTCAGCGCAACGCGATTACTCCTTGGGCTTTTTAGAACCTTATGAGGCCTTACAGGCAATAACTCTACTTATGTTTTGGCGGGGCCCGGCCAAAGGCTCGGAGACAACAATCTTCAGTGTCCCAAATGAGCCTGCAAAATCCGTCGAACTTACCAGGTAATCAGGATTAAAACCCGGAGCTACACTTGCTTGATTTTCGTTATATGTCGCGTAGACCAGCAGTCCATCTTTCTTGAGCGTCGCTTCAATCTGCGGAACTATTCGATTTAGGTAAAAATAGAATACGGTGACAAGATCGTATTGATTTTCCGGCAGACTATACGTATCGAGATCCGCTGTGTAGGCGTTAATGCTGCGGCCCTCGGTTTCAGCGTTTTTCCGCAATTCTGATATTGCTGTGGAACTAATATCCACGGCGTCTACTTTGTAACCACTGCGAGCCAACCAGAGGGAAGCGGCGCCCAAACCGCATGCAATATCCAGGGCGCGACCGCCGA
>JBBSBY010000064.1:0-20115 GCA_038250835.1 Desulfomonilales bacterium
AATACGGACCTTCCGACATCCGAAGTGGCTTTGAAGTATAAGCAGCTTTGGATGGTCGAGCGCCTGTTCAGATCAGCGAAGTCACTGCTCAGTACTCGACCGGTCTACCACAAATACGATCGGACCATACGGGGTCACGTGTTCTGTTCGTTCCTTGCTCTAATGCTCAGGAGATCTCTCCAAGACCGCTTGGATGCTAAAGAACTCTCATTTGAATGGAACGAGATCAGAAGCGCTCTGGATGGGCTCACGGAAGTGGAACTGGAGCACTCGGGTAAGCGCTTCATCCTCCGATCTCAACCAACGGCCACCTGCAATGCAGTTTTCCGAGCTGTTGGAGTAGCCATGCCACCGACAATACGCCAAGTCGCACATAATATCCTAACCTAAGCGACCTCTCCATAAGGATCGGACAACCTAGTGCCACAGAATAATCGCTCCATTCTAACTAACCGACATCAAACAGCTTTCGCAACGTCGGTGTAGAAGATGAGTTTGGCTAACTATCTTTGGTTTTTTTCCTGTGACCGGTTTCTTTCTTGTCTTCTTTTGCGCTTTTCTGTTTCGCTTTCGCTAGATTCTCTTGAATTATCTTGTTGTCCGGCACAAGCTTTATCGCTTTGGTCAGATACAAAAGTTCATGCTTGTGGTCGCCTTTTTTCCCCAAAGCTAAAGCGTGATCGTTATAAGCTATTGCTAAATCGGTTTTGACTTCGGAGCTGGAAGGGGCATAATTCAACGCCTTTTGGAGCAACTTTATTTCCTGCTCGTGCTTACCTTCTTCGCCCCTTTTCAGAGCTTCATTGTGATATATGGCCGCCAGGTTTCGCTGAGCCGCCTTATTATTCGGATCTACTTTGATTGCTCTTTCAAGAGCGTCAATGGCGGGGTCAAACTTACCCGTTTTCCCCAACCGAACCGCTTCCTTCACGAGTAAATTACCGAGATTCGAGATTGTAGTCTGATTTTTAGGATCAATCTTTAAGGAGTTCTCAAGATGAGTAATTCTCTCATCGATCGAAATATTATTGCTCGAGATAGCGGCATTATTGTAAGCTGCCGCCAAATTGCTTTTGGTAACAGGATCTCCTGGAAAAAGCGATATCGATTGTTTAAGTAACTCTATTTGAGCCGCTCCGTCGCCTTCTTTTCCTTTTTTGACCCCAAGATTTGAATACGCTCTGGCAAGATGCTCGGTAATGATATCATCCTTTGGGATAATGGCGATCGCGGACTTCAGCAGTTCAATTTCTTCTTCATAGGCGGCTTCCCGACTTTTTATGGTGGACAAGTTGAAATATGCCGTCGCAAGATTCTTTTTAATTTTCTGATTGGTGGGTTCGAGAGCAGCCGCTTGTTCTAGGCGAATAATTTCATCTTCATACCCTCCCGATTTTCCCTTACCCACGGCTGAGTTGTTAAGCAGTGCAGCCATTATCTTTTTTGCCGTCGCATTTTCAGAATCCAAATCCAACACTTGTTTCAGCATTTGAATTTTTTCATCCGCCGGGACTTGCGCATCAGGACGAGCCGTAAGATCAAAGACGGTCTGAATATAATTCTGTAGGATTTCTTTATCGGATCCTGATAGATCAATGGCTTTTCGAAGCATGGTCAAGCCGGTTTGTCGCGATCCATCCTTAATTTCTTTTAGCCCATAATTATTGTAGGCTATTACTAGGGATTTTTTGTACTTTGGATTATGCGGATCTAACTTTACGGCTGATTCAAGAGCCGGAATAGCCTCTGTAAGAGCTCCCCGAGCAATCAAATGGCTGCCGCGAAAAAATGAGTTTTCCGCCTGCACGGAATCCGCAGTGCTCTCCGCCAATGCAGTTACGTTTAAAGCAAGTACAAGAAATAGAATCATTATCATTTTTTTACAAAGCATGATACTCCTAGTCCCTTCCGTGAGGTCTGCGCGGACAATACATATCACGTCGGCTATTTATAATCAATAGTTAAACCACTTAGACGTATATGGTGCAAATATAACGTTTTTACATGTCATTATTTCAGATCGTAAACGTGATTCAAGTCAGTATTGCGCCATGGGTATTGACAAACAATTCTTGTTCAGTAAAAGAAATCTTTCGAGAAGAAAGACGGGAGTCTACAATGATCGAAGTTACAGACCTGACAAAATATTATGGACGGTTAGCTGCCGTCAAGGATCTGAATTTTCGAATAGAGTCCGGAGAAATTGTGGGATTCCTCGGCCCCAACGGCGCAGGAAAAACAACCACCATGAGAATGCTTACATGTTTTACGCCTCCATCAAAAGGAACGGCGCGCATAATGGGAATGGACGTACTTGCGGATTCCTACGATATTCGCAAGAAGATCGGGTACTTGCCGGAGAATGTGCCGCTATATCCATGGATGAGGGTGGAGAGTTATCTACGATTTGTCGCAAAAGCCAAAGGAGTGGTATCTTCAAAACAGGTCGAAGACATAAAACGGATTACCGAAGCCGTAGATATTTACAGTGTACGACACCGCGTCATTAAAACCCTTTCCAAAGGATACAGGCAGAGAGTGGGATTGGCGCAAGCCATGATCGGCGATCCACCCATTCTTATTCTGGACGAACCTACCATTGGATTGGATCCGCGACAGATTCGAGAAATTCGTCAATTGATAAAAGGTTTTGCAAGAAATAGGACTGTGATTCTTTCCACGCATATATTACCCGAGGTGAGTCAGATATGCGACAGGGTTATCATTATAAATAAAGGGTCCGTAATTGCCGAAGACACCCCAAGAAATCTGGCGCTGAGTCACGGTGCAAGTATTAGGGCTCAAATTACCGCACGAGCTGATCCAACGGAACTCTATACCTTGTTATCAGGACTCCCACACTCTCACGCAGTGCACATTGCGAATGAAAATAACGGCGAAGCCACCGCCGTCGTCGAGTCTTCAGAAGATATGGACATCAGATCGGACATTGCCAGAGCGGTTTTGCAGAAGGGCTGGGACTTGATTGAGCTGCGTGCGGTGCAAGCGACTCTTGAAGACGTATTCATCGATCTTGTCACCGAAGAAAACGATTCTGAAAAATACGCTGCTGAAGACGTTTCAAAGGAGGAAACTTCATGAGAGGTTTTTTTGCCATATTTGGAAAGGAAGCAGCGAGCTTTTTTGTATCGCCTATAGCATATGCGGTAATCGTAATTTTCCTGCTGATAACCGGTTTCATTTTTTGGGCAAATGTTTCGTACATGAGCCTGATAAGTCTTCAAGCCACCTCTAATCCAATGATAGCCGAAAGAATTAACGTCACGGATTTTATAATAAAACCGCTGATACAAAATATAGGCTTTATTCTTCTATTCATGACGCCGATGCTGACCATGCGCTCGTTCTCGGAAGAAAAGAAATCCGGGACTATTGAGCTATTATTGACGTATCCGGTTTCGTATGTCGCCGTGCTTTTGGGGAAGTTCGCAGGCGCTCTTTTGGTGCTGATTGCAATGCTATTATCCACCGTGCCTTCAGTGTTGCTGCTTTTTGGGCTTAGCCAACCCGACCTGGGCGTTGTGCTCTCAGGGTATCTGGGCCTGCTTTTTATGGGAGCGGCATTAGTCGCTTTAGGACTATTCATTTCATCGTTGACGGAGAATCAAATAATCGCGGCAGTCGTTTCCTTTGGCGCGGTGCTCTTATTTTGGATTTTGAGTTGGACATCAGCGACAACTGAAGAACGAATAGGCTCTTTTTTAAAGCAACTCTCAATATTGGAACGAATGGAAGCATTCAGCAAAGGCGTCATTTCCCTGCCCGACATGACATACTTTGCGTTATTTACAATCTTTTTCCTGTTCATGTCTTTGCGATCACTTGAAGCGCACCGATGGAGGGGATAGTGGAGCGGACATCGTATCGAAATTTGATGCTTGGCGGCGGAACCGCTGTAGGCATTGTCATAGCGTTGGCATTAGTAATCGCTTTGCAATACATCGCGGTTAAAAATCCGAAAAGATGGGACCTTACTCAATCCGGAATCCACACGCTTGCTCCTCAGAGCAAGAAAGTGCTGGATACTTTTAGAGATAAGAACATACCAATTTCTGTTTTGGCGTTTTATGAGACCAAAGATACGGCTCAGAAAGAAAAAGCCGAGGACTTGCTGGCGCAATATGGGGATGTGTACCCTCAGCTTACATATTCCTTTACGGACCCGGATCAAAATAGAACGCTTGCTCTCAAAAATAGTGTAGATACGTATCCCACGATTTTAATTGATGCAGGTGGTAAAGTTGAAAGAATCAGCGCGATAAATGAAGAAAATGTCACCAATAGTCTTGTTAAGCTGTTAAGAACCGATGTTAAAAAAATCTACTTTCTTAAAGGTCACGGTGAACTATCCCTCACGTCAACTGAACCTGATGGATTTGCCGAAAGTAAAGCTCACATTGAAAGACAAAATTATAAGACCGAGGAATTGGTGTTGTTGCAAACTCCTGAAATTCCGAGTGACGCTACGGTTCTCGTAGTGGCCGGCCCAAAAACTGATCCCATGGACCCGGAATTGGAATCTATAAAAAGTTATCTCACGAAAGGCGGCTCACTATTTGTGATGCTGAATCCTTTTAAGACTCCCAAACTGGCCGGTTTGCTTAAAGACTACGGCATAGAAACGGCTAATGACATAATTATCGATAAAATGAGTAGAGTCTTTGGCGGCGATTACCTCATTCCGGTCATTACAACTTACATAAACTTTCCTATAACAAAAGACTTTAATCTTGCTTCATTTTTCCCCCAAGCTCGATCAATATTCGTAAGCAAAAAGCAACCACAGGGGATAACGGCGCAAGAATTGGCGTTGACGAGTCCGGTATCTTGGACGATTACAGAGGAGCAACTCAATTCCGGAAACGTGAATTTTGACGAAAAAATCGACCGCCAGGGTCCTATTTCGGTAATGGCTGTTTCGCAAATGGCAGTTACTCCTGAAGCAAAAGAGACTGGGCAGCCCAAAGATGAAACTACGCCGGAACAGATTTCGAATAATGCTCGAATTGTAGTCACCGGCAGCGCCTTGTTTGCCTCCAATAAATTCGTCCAAGCTATTCAAGCCAATAAGGAGATGCTTCTGAACAGCATTTCCTGGCTCGCCGCAGATGCGAATCTGATCTCGATCAGACCAAAGTCCCTGAAGGCGCAGCCTCTTATCTTAACCGGGAATGAACCATTAACGGTATTCATTATACCTATGGTCTTCATGCCCTTTCTGTGGATTGTAATTGGAATCGCAGTGTATGTTTACAGAAAAAGAGTCGGGATGATTCAGTCGGCATAAAGCCGGTTAGGCAGGATTTGCGATGAAACCTGGTAGAGTGTTGATATACGCCCTTATATTGGCAATTGTCGGTGGTTACATATATATTTTCGAGATCAAGCAAAAGGAAGAAACCAAGAAAAAGGAAGAGCAAAAAACAAAGCTTTTAGGTGCGCAGAGCAGCAATCTCAAAGAATTGATCCTGAAAAAAAGCACGGGAGAGGAAATCGAACTCAAGAAACCCGCCGACATTTGGGTCATAACTTCTCCTATTAAGACTAAAGCGGATACATTTGCGGTTGAGGGTTTACTAGCCGCCCTGGGCGGATCAAAATACGAAAAAGTCATCAAAGAAAATGCTACAAATCCTATTGAATATGGGCTCGACAAACCCGAATTCACATTGAGAGCATCAGGAGAAAACGAGAGCAGTCAAATAGCCTTCGGCGCCCAAAACCCATCCAAGAGCTCGTATTATGCAATGGTGGCCGGGCGCCCTGAGGTGTTCCTAGTGGCCGATACCCTCAAGAACGCTTTAGATAAATCTCTTTTTGACCTTCGAGACAAAACCATAGTGGGAGTAGCGCCCCAAGATATCGACACCATTGAATATCAAGGCAAATCGCCCCCCGTGGAGCTCAAACGTCAGGACGGTGACAAATGGCTCATGGTCAAGCCTGACACTATGCCCGTAAGAGGCATGATAGTGGAAAATAATCTTAAAACTCTCACAGGGCTTACCGCAAAACAGATTATTGATCAGCCGGACCAATCGGATAATGCCTATGGTTTGGACAAGCCGACCCAGGTGTTTACGCTCTCCGGCCCAAAAATCAAGCAGACGCTTGACATTGGAAGAGGAATAGAAAGCGTAGGGGCGCAGAAGAATTTTTTCGCAAGAATCAAAGGACACGACGAGGTGTTCGTCGTGCCCGGCGTTTCTTTGAGTCATCTGAAATTCAGACCGGATGAATTGCGCGATAAAACCATGGTTCAGTTCAATCCCCAAAATGTAGTAAAAGTTCGAGCTGAAATCGAGGGCGTCGTCTGGAATTTGTCACAGAACCCCGACAGGACGTGGACCATTGATCAGCCTGAAAAAAACGAATTGGCTGAATCGTGGCCTGTGAGCTCCTTTTTGTGGGAACTGAAAGACGTGGATTGGAAAAGCCTCATTTCGCCGATTCCGGAGGATCTTGCAGCGTATGGGCTGGATTCACCTAGAGTGGTTATTCAACTGCGCCTGAAATCTCAGCCGGAACCTATCATAATTAAAGCGGGTTGGCCTAAAACTGAGCCTAAAGTCGGCGACTCGACGGAGAACGACAAAGAATTCAAAGCGCCCGAAGAAACATACGTAATAGCTAAGCCGGCGCTCGAACAGAATTCAATAATGGTTACGAACGGCGCCTGGACGCAGAAACTCAATGATTCACTCAAGAGCTTATTGGAAAAATATCGATAATGATTTTGTATAACTTGTGCGGTTGTATCGTGAACGGGACTCATATGTAGAAGAGCGCCATGTTCACGATACTATGACGGGACTGTAGTAGATCCGGGCGCAACAGTCTTAAATTAAACTAATGACTTGGTTCAAAGACAATGAAGAGTTATTTCATGCCCAGAGGCTGCGGCTTTTTGGTGTCTACCTCAGCCTCCACCGTAACCCACTGACCAAGAAAAGGGGCCGCCAAACGCCTGGCGCCTTGATCGACTCGCAATGTAATGCGCTGTTTATCAGGTCTCATGAGAGTAATGGTATCAAGACCAATAGATTCGAGCTTACCGTTAAACTGCTCGGTTGCGCACACTGGGGCCGCAAGCGCGACCAAAAGTATGAATGTTCCGATTAGTCCAACCTTCATAATATCCTCCTAAACCATGCGAAGCGTTCATCCTAAATTACAACGAATCGTCGAAACGCGTCTTGGCGTCACAGCCAATCCCGTCACGGCGGCAGTAAATATATTGCTGTAATTATAATACACTATTATAAAAATAATGACAACATATTGCGGAGATATGCTGGTAAGATTAGAAGTGGCCTTGACAAAGACGTTATCGCGCTTAGAGAAGAGCTGAATGCAGATTATGTGGATACATGACTTAATTTGGATTATGATTCTATCATTCGCAGAGTTGTCGGGCGCCTGACCTGAATTGCTAAAACCAGGAATTAAGTATCTATTCGAGGAGCTACAATGCTGTTTCCTGATGACAGATATTATTCGGAAGACCATATTTGGGTAATTATTAACGACACGGAAGCCATATTGGGTTTGTCCGCTTTTGCCAAAGCGGAATTAAGTGGAATAAACTACATCGAATTGAATGAAGAAAATACTGCGGTTGAGCAAGGGCGTCCATTCGGTGTGGTCGAAACAAGCAAAGCCGTTGTAGAACTTATTGCCCCGCTATCCGGAGTGGTTCGGAGCGTGAATCGTCAAGTTCTGGATGACCCCGAAGAGGCTCTCGAGGATGTGTATGGCGGTGGGTGGCTCATTAAATTAACTGATGTTTATGGTCCCATTCTTTCAGAGTTGCATACCGCATCCGATTACAGGAAACTGGTGCTGATTTGACCGCGCCGGCGAAAGTCAGGAAGTTGGTTTTCTCTAATCGGCCTCTGTTGCTTGATATAGCATTCGTCACATGATATTTCTGAAGTAATTCTGAGTGATATATATAAAATTGGCTCGAACTCTTAGCTTCTTAGCCTTCATTCTTGGAGGAAATGGAAAATAGGGGGCGGCGCTCCTTATCGCTTTCATTGCCGATTCATCAAGAATACTGTGTCCCGATGAATCGAGAAGGCTCACTTGCAGTAATTCTCCGGTCTTTGCTATAGAAAATTCAACGGTCAGTGTTCCGCCTATACCGGCTTTGGCGGCTACGCTTGGATATATCCAAACTCCCTGAATCTTTCTTTTCAAATGAAGCAGATATGAAAAAAACCGATCTTCTCGAGTATTTATATCCACTACCGCTTCTTCGATATCGCCTTCCGGATAGAAATCAGGATTTCCGCCGGGTCTTGATATCCCTTTCGCAATCTCCTGAGCGTTCGGTCTGAGATCGACCTTGCGATTCTTGATATCCTTCCTCGACGACTTCAGTTCTGATTTCGCAGCAGTATCGTGACGCTTTGATTTTTCTTTCTTAGCCTTGGGTTTGTGAGTCGGTTTAGGACCCTCTTCTTTCAGAGGTTTTTCTTCTTTTAATTCTTCTTCCCTGGAAGCGGATAAATCTTCAGGGGTTGGCGGCGGCATTAGAGACGCCATTTTTTTTTCCACAGGTTCAACCGTTCCGAGAGGTGGTTGAGGCGCAGGAATAGTTTTGGGTATTACTTCCTTTTTTGTAACATGATTGCGATCGGAAATTGCATTTGTATCCGGTGGCGCTACTTCAGGTTTGGTTTCAGGCTGTTGTTCGATTAATCTGACATTTGTGACCTTTTCACCGGGCTTCAAGAGCCTCTTATCAGGAACTAAGCCCATTAAACTCGGAATACCCACCATCAGTCCCAAATGGAACACCATGGACAAAATAATGCAGATCTTGACGATATTCTCTTTTTTCGAGGAGTCAAGGCGAGCCACGGCGCCCAGGCTTACAACCTCCTCGATATAGTCATAATCCTCCTCCAAGGGATCAATGATATCAGGGTCTTCAGTCCTATCGAATTTTAGAAAACTCTTCACCTATTATAAACCTTAATGAACCTGAGCCTCAAAGCGGCGCCTGGGAATATGAGGTTTGACAAACTCTTAAATTATTGGAACTACACCAATGGTATTGTAGAACATTTTGTCATAAAAACCAATCCGTCGTTTACAAACGCTTCTAAGTTTGCGATTTTAACCAAGAGTCGTTCCATTCAGCCTAAATGTTTAATACCTTTATGGGTGGATCGAGTGAATAGCCGTCATTGCTAATCATACCGGACTTATTTACCGCATTTTGATAATTAGAATTGGCATAGCAATATACGCATCCATGCAAACAAGTATCGTAAGCGCCTATATCCCGGGAAGCGATACAGCCGCAACCTTTTCTGGTCGGTTGAACTCTCAATTTCGCAATTTGGAGCATTTTTAATGGATCATTTACAACTGCGCTAATCCGAACCGGATCCACGCAGCGCGCTTTTCCGATTTTCTCCGAAAGCAAAGTATCATGCGAACATGAGTTCATGGCTATGCTGCTTTTGTCGGCGATGGAGGCCAATGTTTCGGACAACTCTCTACTGTGGCCAATATCCGGAATAATGTAATCCAAATTTCTCGATTTCATATTATTTGCGGTCTTTCTATAATAGTCGCAAAAGCTGAACACACATTCATCCACTAGGCCGGACAACGATTCCGAGATACGTCTGAAATTCTCAATATGCCAATCAGGAGATATCTCGGAAGTCAAAACTATAGTATCGTATCGCCAGACTATTGGAATTCTAAAACGCTTCTTGATCATCTTAAGCGTTTTAACTCCGTAAGCAAGAGGGGGGACATGAGGCTCTATATGGGACGGGTATCCGTTTAAAGTATGGTGAACAACGAAGCGGTATCCAGCGTCTACCAATTCATCGAAATATTTCAAAAGTGGCCGAAGGTTTTTAGTCCATAATACGATAGCGATCACATCATCTAAACGGAGACTGACTTCGTAGTTTTTGCCGCCAAACGGAGCCTTCACTCCGACCTTTCCGGCTCTTATTCGGTTGATAAACCACCGGGAATAAAATGCAGGAACATCGGTCCTCCTGCTCGCTGAGATTATATGCAAGTTGCATCCTTCACAATTATTCTGGTAAGCGGCAACGTGATATCCAACCCCTTCTGATATTTAGCTAAGCCGGCCCACCCCATTAAGCTTTGACCACCGGCGAAAACCCAGTCCGAATTCATGTTGAATATCAACTCGGCTCAGTATATTATTGGCGATAAAGTCATCGATTACACCGTGCGTTAAGAAAAATATCAACATGACTGAACATTATCCGAGGCGCGGGATCTGAAACGACCGAGAAACGATAAAACGACTCGATAGAGCTCCTCGTAAACAATGATAATCATTCAGATCTCATTTGTCGTTTATGTTTTCAGTAAAGAGTACATTTTACTTCCAATTTCTGCTATTACTCGGTTGGAGATACTTAGAGATCGTAAATCAACGAAATGGGAAAGGATTGCAATGGCAAAACCTAAAAGAGGTAAAGATTCCAATGAGGCCTCCATACCTACCTCCGATAAAGGTCGAGCGGTTGACATGGCCGTCAGCCAAATAGAACGACAGTTCGGGCGGGGCGCAATAATGAAGTTGGGCGCCGGAGGAATAATACCCAACATCAACGTCATACCGAGCGGCTCGCTAAGCCTGGACTTGGCCATTGGTGTCGGCGGCGTGCCTCAAGGGCGGGTCACGGAAATATTCGGTCCTGAATCTTCCGGAAAGACTACCCTGTGCCTCCATGTGATAGCGGAAGCTCAAAAACGCGGGGGATTCGCGGCTTTTGTGGATGCTGAACACGCTCTTGATATACATTACGCCAAAAAGCTCGGCGTCAACACGGATGAGTTGTTGCTGTCCCAGCCCGACACGGGAGAACAGGCTTTGGAAATCACCGAAATTCTGGTTCGCTCGGGGGCAATGGAGGTTGTAGTAATTGATTCTGTTGCGGCGTTAGTTCCTCGCGCTGAAATTGAGGGCGAGATGGGTGACTCTCATATGGGGCTGCAGGCGAGATTGATGTCTCAGGCTTTACGGAAACTCACCGCCGCCATTTCTCGATCCAGCGCGGCGGTCATATTTACGAATCAAATACGTCATAAAATCGGCATCATGTTTGGGAATCCGGAAACAACAACCGGCGGTAACGCTTTGAAATTTTATTCTTCTTTACGGCTCGACATTAGACGAATCGGCGCCATTAAAGAGGGTGAAAATGTTTTGGGGTCTCGTACACGAGTTAAAGTCGTCAAGAACAAGTTGGCGCCGCCTTTCCAGCAGGTTGAGTTCGATATCATGTACAATGAAGGGATATCGACCGCAGGAGAAGTGTTGGATCTGGGCGTGGAACAAAATCTTATAGACAAATCAGGCTCCTGGTACTCTTATGGAGAAGAACGGATTGGGCAAGGTCGAGAAAACGCTAAAACTTTTCTCAGAGAACATCCCGAAATTATGGATGCCGTTAGGCAAAGGCTTATGGAGCTTAAAGGTATTATCATGACCTCCGGCTCCGGTGAGGAAGAACCGACAGAGCAATCCGGCGCCGGAGATTACGATGGATCTTGATGGAATTCTTAGAAGAGCCATAGAAATGGGGGCGTCGGATATCCATCTAAAAGTGCCGCTTCCGCCTGTAACGCGTATCAACGGGCTTCTTGCGCCAATGAGAGGTGAAGAGCGTCTCACACCGGATGAAGTGCGTCGAGTGGCTCTGTCGGTTATGAACGAGCGACAACGGGAGATTTTCACCAAGACCAAAGAATTGGACATGGCGTATGGCGTGTCGAAGCTGGCTCGATTCCGTGTAAATGTATTTTCTCAACGTGATTCCATAGCGATGGTGTTCAGGACAATCCCTTCCGAACCACCTATGATCAAGGATCTGACGCTTCCTTTGGTGATAGAAAAAGTGGCGATGGAGCAACGCGGTTTAGTCTTGGTGACCGGTACCACAGGTTCGGGTAAGACCACCACTCTCGCTGCAATGATAAACCACATTAATTCTTATAGAAATTGTCACTTGATTACAATTGAAGATCCCATCGAATTCTTGCATAGGGATAGGAAAAGCATCATAAATCAGCGAGAAGTCGGTTCGGATACACTATCCTTTCAGAACGCGTTGCGGGCGGCTCTCCGGGAGGATCCCGATGTTATTCTAGTGGGTGAAATGCGTGATTTGGAAACCATAGAAATAGCAATGTTGGCGGCAGAAACCGGTCACTTAGTTTTCAGCACGCTTCACACTTTGGACGCGACGGAAACGATTAACCGCATCATTTCGGCTTTTCCGATTGATCATCAAGCATCTATCAGGCTCCAATTGGCCGGCATATTGAAGGGAATTATATCCCAGAGGCTATTGCCGAGAAGTGACGGCAAAGGGCGTGTTCCCGCTGTAGAAATACTAACTTCAACAGCTAGAGTGCGAGAATGTGTTGCCGATGAAAAGCGTTCACGGGAGATTAAGGACGCTATATCGGACGGTCATATCAGCTATGGAATGCAGACATTCGATCAGTCTCTGATGAATTTGTTCAAGAATAAAACCATCACCTACGAAACCGCTTTGGCCGCGGCCACCAATCCTGATGATTTCGCTCTGTTCGTCAGAGGAATAAGCGGAACCTCAGAAGGAAAATGGGATATGACCAGCTAAATTGGAGCCTATATGTTTCTGGTGGCCCGTTTTTTATTTAGTTACGAACTGCTGGACTAGGAGAAACAAATGGCAGATTTTAAAGTATTATTGGTAGACGACGAAACGGAGTTCCTGGAAACCTTAATAAAGCGTCTGAAAAAAAGAAATCTCGATGTGATTTCCGCATCAAGCGGCCGCGAAGCCCTGGAAACCTTGAAATACAATGAAGTGGATGTAGTCGTTTTGGATGTAAAGATGCCGGATATGGACGGTATTGAGACATTGAAAGAAATCAAAAGTTTAAAAAATGAGATTGAAGTGATTATGTTGACCGGCCATGCGAGCATAGAAGTGGCTATTCAAGGAATGGAACTGGGCGCCTTTGATTATCTTATGAAACCCATGGATATAGATGAGTTGCTTTACAAGCTTCAAGACGCTTTTAAGAAGAAATGGTGCAGAGAAGAAGACGAAGAATGCCGCATACCGACATCGTTGAAAGTGAGTTAAGCGAAAGATCTCGGCGCCGGCAGTCTTTTCCAGGCCTGCTTTAAACAACCATTTACAGAAGCCCGGCATCGGCAATTTTGCCGTAGTCCTTTTAATCATATTGGTTTACGGGCTTGCGGCGTTTAGTGGGGTATGGGTAGACAGTAATTCAGAATTATAAATTTTAATGATATTGATCCGGCCCCAAATTTGACGTAGTTATATGGGGCATAGATAGCGCTGAGGATCAGCCCAAACCCAAGAGCTTAGACCAGCCTCACCTTCATGCGCAATTCTCATTCACCTAAAATGGCGATACATCAATTCTTTAGCTGCGTAATAATGCCAATGTTGTTACGCTTATCCGCAGTGATTACGATAGACCATGCTCACTTCGCTCGGATTTACAATTCAGTTATTTTAATCTATCGATCATGCCCATTAGCTGTTTCTTAACTTGCTGTAATTGTTATACGCTTCCCTTGTGACAAAAAAGATCTGTCTCTGCAATTAATGTTTCGTTTTCTTCTAAACTATGGTGTATTATTGCGTCAAAACCTACTTTCTGTAGGCAAAGTCAAACGCCATTAGCCATACTTTTGATGTGAAGCGTAGCGCTTCCTAGACACTCGGCCATTACGGTTCTGAAAACCGTGATTATCTCAATATTTTGGAGGAAAATGGAGATGACCTGTTTCAGAAAACTGTACCGAATGTTTATGGCGGCCTCAGTTGCCCATGCGAAATGGGATTATGAGACCTCTATGAATATACTTCGGGATAAACGAAAACTGCGGATTCTAGGGCTGCTCACGATCCCTGCAGTGATTACGGGAATAGCTTTGGCTGCTGATTTGCCGGCAACCCTTGGCGGTTACAAGGCTTATCAACCGGCTTTTTATGATCCGACTATTTTCGTGCTCACAATATTGATCGGTTTGTGCGCAGGACTGATCACGGGCTGCATCGGCGCCGGCGGTGGATTCATTATCACCCCCGCTCTGATGAGCGTAAACGTCAAAGGTATACTGGCGGTCGGCACCGACCTCTTCCACATCTTCGCAAAAGCCATAATGGGAACAGTAATCCATAAAAAGTTGGGCAATGTTTCCGTGCCGTTGGCAATAGCTTTCCTGGTTGGTTCGGGTGGTGGCGTGTTCGGCGGCGGCATGATCAACAGATGGTTGTATGATAAAGATCCGGTGCTTAGCGACGCGTTCATCAGCATAGTGTATGTGGTGTTGCTTGGCTTTCTTGGGTTTTACTCGATGTTTGATTTCCTTAGGCTCAGAAAAGCGGGAGATGATGTCGGAGCTCACGGCGGTGAAAGCCCCCAAGGACGAGAAGCCGCGACAGGAAAAAAAGGGCTACCGGCAAGATTACAAGCCTCTAATATTCCACCTCAAATCACATTTGACGAAGATCTCGTTCCCGGCGGTAAGAAAATTCCGGCGCTATTTGTGGCTATCTGCGGCGCAGTAGTCGGTTTTGCCGCCGCAATTATGGGTGTGGGCGGCGGCTTCCTTACATTCCCCATGTTTGTATATATTCTGGGTGTTTCATCCTTTACTACGGTTGGAACCGATATTCTGCAGATCATCTTCACCGCCGGCCTGGCAGCCATAGCCCAGTACGCCATTTACGGGTTCATCTTTTACACGTTGGCCATGGGTATGCTGCTGGGATCGCTTTTCGGCATTCAGGTAGGCGCCCTAACAACCAAGGTGGTCAAAGGCATTTATATCCGCGGCTTCTACGCTCTGTCCATCATGGCGGGTTTTATCAATCGCTTTTTTGCCCTCCCGGAAAAACTTAAGCAAATGGAAGTCCCATTTTTTGTTTCGCTTTCAGATCCTGTGGTTAAACTACTCAACAACATTGGCCTTGTGATTTTCTTTGTAATCATAAGCATTTTCGCCCTATGGGTGATCGGAAAATTCCTGGGCAATTTGAAAGTTCTGCGAGGGGAGGTATAAACCATGTTAGTTCACAACTCAGGCGCATTAACAAAAGGCATACTTCTCGCAGTTACATTTTTAATTGTGTTGGTTCTAATGTTCCTGCCCCTGTTTGAGGGAGAAAACGCTTTAAAGGCGGCGGACCGTCTGTTCAACTCAATTTCAAAGTATTCGAGTCAATTCATCCCTACTCTGCAGGAAAAAGTAAATGCCTTCATGGGGGTGGATGTAAATGTTAATCTTAAACTTAAATCGGGCGACATGGCCCAACGAGCCGCTCGAATCCTCGGCTCCGCAGGCGCGACCGCCACAGCGGAGGGAGAAAAAGTCAAAGTAAATGGAGACCTCGGAAAGGTTCTAACTTCAGCCCTCAATGATTCCTATGCTATGTACTTTAACAACGACTCTGAGCTGCAGAGCAGGTACGGCTTTGAAGGAAAAGAAGTTCTCTATGTTTGGTGGAACATACTTAAAGAATTTGATAAGGACCTCAAGAAGCAAGGAAAGTTCAAGGCAGCCTCGTTCGTAAGCGAAGTTATCAAGAGAGGCGTTGAAGTCTCGTTTAACTATTTTGGAATTAAACCTAAATCTGCGAGGGACAATGCTTTCATCCTTACGGCTTCCTTGATTTTTTACGTAATCTACACCTTGTGGTGGGGAATTGCGATTCTGTATATTTTTGAAGGAATCGGTCTTGAAATGAAGGCCGGCCACAAGAAAGAAGTCTGATACACTCTTGTATTGATTCGGCCGGTCAACCCCGGCCGAATTGTTTTTCGGCATATTTTAGATCGAGAACCGGCGGCTCTCGTCTATTACAAATATCAGCGTCTATTTACCGTCAAGCTGAACAGCAAAAATTCATCAGGATATTAAACGAGATTAGTTAACTAGATGTCAAAGGTTCGCAATTTTTTTAAACGAGTCTTTTCTAAGGAGCGAGATGAACTGGATACCGCTTCAGTGCAGGAGTTGCGAGCGGCATTTACCCACAGGTACCACAATTTTAAATTACTTCTGACTGCAAACAATAAAGCTCTTGAGATAATGAGCGATATTGAAAAAGCGCTGGACGGTGGGCAAACATTCGGGATGACCTTCGTTAAATCGAGCTGCACGGCGGTATTGGTGAATGTATTTCGTATCATTAAGCATTTGGAAGAATTGGCGCCGGGCAAATACTCATTGTTATTCGACCGCTTCAAAAGTATACAAGAATCCATAAACAAGGAGTTGCTGCAAAAGCGGATTTCGACCGGCGACAGATTGGTACTCCCATTACGAGATGTGGAAATCACCATGTCCGATCAAGTGGGCTCCAAAATGGGAAATGTCGCTGAAATCAAGAATGCGATTGGTCTCCCCGTTCCGAGCGGATTCGTTATCACGGCATTGGCTTATGAATGCTTTATGGGTCACAAGGATCTGGAGGCTGAGGTAGACCGAAGGATGCAGGCAACCAATACCGATGATTTGGATTCACTTTATAATCTCAGCGCCGGTATCCAGCAACTAATCATCAAGGCTGATGTGCCCAACGACCTGGCTGATGAGATCCTTGCCGCTTACAAACAGGTCGAATCCGAAACACAACCCGGAATACGTGTATCTTTGCGCAGTAGCGCTCTGGGCGAAGACGCCGCCGGCGCCTCTTTTGCCGGTCAGTTCAGGTCCGTTCTCAATGTCGGCCCCGATCACATTTTGGAAGCTTACAAAGAAGTTGTGGCAAGCAAATACGGCCTCCCGGGGATCACTTATCGCTTGAGTAGAGGTATTCCGGATGATTATGTCGCCATGTGCGTGGGTTGCATGGCTATGGTGAAAGCTGTGGCGGGCGGCGTCATGTATTCAAGCAATCCTCTCAATATCCGTGATGATCACGTCTTCATAAATTCCGTCTGGGGTCTGCCGAAAGCTGTTGTCGATGGAGGGATTGATCCGGATGTTTACAAGATATCCAGAACTCCGCTGCAGATTATAGATCGGAATATAAAGGATAAAGAAGTCGAGTTCATTTGTTACCCGGACGAAGGAGTATGCAGAACGGACCTGAACGAGGAACGGCGCAGGGTCCCTTCCCTAACGGACGAGCAGGCTCTTAACCTTGCTGAAATGGCGGTTAGCCTCGAAAGCCATTATGGCGGACCTCAAGACATTGAGTGGGCCACAGCCCCCGATGGGTCGATTTACATTTTGCAGTGTCGGCCGCTTAAACAGACGGAACACATTTGTCTACAAAAGACTGATCACGAGTCCAGGTATGGGCCGATTGTCGTGAGCGGCGGAATTGCCGCTTCACCAGGGATTGCCGTAGGCCCAACATTCATTGTCCGGAATGACGCCGATAAATTGAGGTTTCCTGCCGGAGCAATACTGGTCGCGGCGCAATCCCTACCTCGCTGGGCGCCGCTTTTAGGGTCGTGCTCGGCCGTGATAACAGAGCACGGAGGCGTCGCCGGGCATCTTGCCAATGTTGCAAGAGAATTTGGTATACCGGCGATTTTCGGAATGTCGGACGCAACCGAAAAGCTTAACGACGGGGAGATCGTCACTGTTGACGCTGACGGACTTACAATTTACGAAGGTCGAGTCGAAGAGCTTCTGAAACGACAAACCCATAAGAAGAACCTTATGGAGGGGAGCCCTGTTCTCGAAATTCTCCAACGAGTATCGAGTCGCATAATTCCGCTCAATCTTTTGGATCCGGATTCACTGGATTTTCGCCCGTCAAAATGCGAAACACTACACGACCTCACAAGATTTTCTCATGAGAAGTCGGTTGCCGAAATGTTTAGCTTCGGCAAGAATCACCATTTTTCAGAGCGCTCGAGCAAGCAGCTCGTTTGCGGAGTGCCTATGCAATGGTGGATCATTAATCTCGATGATGGATACATGCAGGACAATGACGGCAAGTTTATTCATCTCGAAGACATAGTGTCCATACCTATGTTGGCCATGTGGGATGGAGTAGTTTCCGTGCCCTGGGAGGGCCCCCCGCCTGTTGATGCCGGCGGGTTCATGTCAATACTTATGCAGGCGACATCGAATCCTGCGCTGGATCCCTCCATGAAATCCGCTTATGCCGCTCGTAACTATTTTATGATTTCAAAACATTTTTTGAGTCTCGCATCCAGATTTGGGTTCCATTTTTCGACCGTTGAAGCCCTTGTTGGAGAAAGAGCTTCTCAGAATTATATAAGTTTTTCTTTCAAAGGAGGCGCTGCTGATTATCCCAGGCGTGTGCGGCGGGCTCTTTTCGTCGGCGGATTATTGGAAGAATACGGCTTCCATGTCGAAATAAAAAAAGATAGTGTCTTTGCCAGGTTGGAAGGTTGTCAAGAAGCGTATATGAAAGAACGACTTAAGATATTGGGCTATCTTACAATGCATACTAGGCAATTAGATATGGTCATGTCTAATGATTCCTCCGTGGCCACACATCGAATGAAAATGATTAAAGACATAGATGAAATAGTGCTCAAGAAAGTTGATCCTAAAGAGACCTGTTCCGGTCCTGTGATTTAATAATCTCATTTGCGGTAGTTTTTACAATTCCCATCACGTCCAATAACCAACACAGCGACTTCAAATATTCCATTTGTTCAGGTTTCGCTAATGGCGTACAATAGAAAATCTCGGTCTTTTTCATAAAAAGCTTTATAGCGAATTCCATGCAATTTGGACATCCGCAGATACCACAATCCGTGCCGGGAAGTCTTCTGTAAATCTCTATTGCGCCCACTCCATAATTTGATTCCGTCACAGGTTGAAGCGTCTCTTTTCGTTTCCATGCTGATATGAGCAAATCCACGCATGAACGCAAAATAATCCAAATATCCAGTAAATCTTCGATTCTGCTGAGAATAAACTTATCTTCAGAGATACATATGAGGCGGTCTCCTTCATTAAAGCAAAAAACGCGAGAACCGATCACGTGGGAACCGCTCTTGATAAAGTTGGGGAGCAGCGGAATTAAATCCCCAATGTTCTTAAAAAAACCGATTTCCAGATCGAATCGCACCGGGTTTGTCAGACTGAATGATACCTTATCAATACTAATGTCTCCCAAAATTTCCTTATAGCACTCCTCAGGAGGTGGAGCGGTGGGAACCTCTTTATTAATTCTCTGTAATGGAATTGTCCCCGCAACAGGGACGGCGTTGTCGGACAACAAATTCAATATGGTCTCCACTCCTCCAGCTATTTCGATGCGGGGAGCAATTAGTCCGTCGCAGAATTCAGGCGCTTCCACTACGACCGGTTTAATTCCTGCCACTGACAGAACATTTTGCGCGAGTTCAAACGCTCGACTATTTGGAAAAATGATATAATCAGACAAAAAAACTTCCTTGATCATTAACCTGCACGACGGCAGGTAAGCGCCGGATTTTGAGTAAGCGTAAGATATGACGCTTCACCGATAAGGGACTCTAACCATCCATAGAATGCTTCTCACTAATTTGAGATTAATCCAAACTTTAGAAAGCGACTAAACAAACAACCTAATAATGCATTTTGCGCTTAGAGACCATTTATCACCGTATCTTGTATGCCGCTACGGCTATAACCCTGGATAGTGGCGCGAGTTTATGAGAATCTTTGTTATGGCAAGGCAATTGTGAAATATGTAAATAATGAAGCATTACTAACTGTTTCTTTATACTACACGGTACAGGATGCACAATGAAATTCAAGATTAAAGCCCTGTCGGATTCCGATCCCAAATGGAATTGCGAAATTGAGCAATGGTGGAGTCAAGGCGGAGCGCTACTGTGGAACAGATTCGGCGGATTCGGATCCGAAGTTATTATTCTCGATGAATATGAGCTTAGCGCCTTTTTTGAGGCGGCTTCTCTCATACCTAATTGGCAGAAGTGTGATGGTGATTCGGAAAACGAAAAGCTATATGGCCCGTTTGTGGTGTCACCGTGGGATGAAAATGCCAAAGAACAGTTGGTTAGCCCCCAAGTAGCCGCCGTTCACAGGCAGTTGGATGACACGGAAAC
>JBBSBY010000065.1:0-19821 GCA_038250835.1 Desulfomonilales bacterium
GAAATCTCGATTGCTAAACTACGGCGAAACAAGATTTACAAATTGAGCTATCTCAGAGACCGTTCTGAAGTATTGATCCATGAAAACCCTTAGGTCTCGAATATATGTCTTGGGAACGTAGATAACGTCGTAGGGTTTGACCAAAATTGCTGAGCCCATATCACCCACATCCAAACTCCTTTTAAGATCCAGCCTACGTCCAATCGGTTTACCGCTTATGTCTTTCGACACAAGTATTACGCTTGTGAGATCTGCGGTCTCACTCAACTGCCCGCCGGCCAAAGCGATGGCATGGAGAGCCGTAATCGGTTGATTTATATCGTAACCACCCGGCCTGACAACCTCACCCATGACGTACACCTTACGAGACTTCGCTTCGAAAAGTGATAGTGAGGCCACTACATTTTTCAGGGGGCCGATCCGATACAGCTTATTAACGGTTCTCTCTACTTCTGATACCGTGTGGCCTGCAGCAAGAACACGATCGTGAAGAAGCGGAAGGTCAATTGTCCCGTCAGGATTGACGTTGATCTGTGTCTGCTGACCTGTAGTCAAGGTAGTGAGAGCTTTTACGAGCCTTTCAATTTTCTGGAAAAAATTGCTTACATTTACCGTCACCGGCTTGTATTTCGTTGGTTTCGCCCCTTCTTTCTTAGTAAGGATCTCTCTATCCAAATACTCGTGCTCAATCTTTGTCGCCAATTCGTCCGGCGTCATTCCCGCGGCCAGGATATCTCCCACTCCCGGAAGAGTTATCATCCCGTCAGGACGAATTGTCACCTTTCGGTTCAGCGCAGGATCAATTATAAATTCGATGTCGATTTCGTCGAGGGTGTCAAGTCTATAAGACCCTGACGGGATATTCCATTCGGTCTGGTAGATTATGCGAAGACTGTCCTGCGGTCCAACTCGATAGTTCCTGCAGACAATGTCGAATGCTTGCGCCAGATCCTGCGGAAGAGGGAAAGCTTTGGGTCCGGGAGAAGGGCGAAAGGGAGAAGGAACGAAGCCGATGCAGCTTTGACACATTACTGCCAAGATCACTATTACTATTAGCTTCGGATTAACTGAAGATCGCGGTTTCATGAAATTACAACATTTTATTTGAACTTAAACATTAAGTTACGATTACAACTATACCATATTTAATTACAAAAAATAATATATTTGTTGATTAGATATAAAAATCTTCATGAACATTATTCGAGCTAAGTACGAGAAGGCGTAAATACGAAATCCTATAAAATGGTTTGAACGCGTTAAAGAGAGCCGACGTAGGTGCTACTTCAATAAGGAGGAGGAGGAGGCTCAATTTCTTGCCCTCCTATTTCCATAAGGCAAGCGAAGGTGATATCTGTGTTGCGGGGCTCCAAAAAAAAACCGGAATTATTTTGCTTGCATTCAACTAGGGGCACCCATCAGACCTCCTGTTCCCACGTAAATGGAGCGGGATTTCTTAATATAAATAAAATAAGGTATGGAAAATAAAGTCCTTTCTTTCATTAACGAGTATTGATATAATAATATTGGTGAAACATAGGAGATCACCTGCAAGTTATCCTGAACAAAGTTTCACCAGCGCTGAGCTAATAACTGATATTTCAAACTGATCCTGTTCATTGCAATGGTTTCTATGTTGGCGACATCTCCTTCTTGACCGCTCGGTAGGGGGAATCACTGTGGATTGCCCATGTGTTTTGATTTGTGGGAGAATGTATTCAATCCGTCATGTTCAGGATGTTGAATCTAGATCGAAAGCGCGTTTTGCATTTCCGATCTAAATAATTTTTCGGAGAAATCTTGTATTCAACTCTTTGGGTTGTCCTTTCCGGACGGATAAGTGAAATTGCGGAGAGATCTCAATAAATGTTTCGGAGCTATAGAATTCGAATCAATATGTAAGTAATTATCGGTCCTAGATCGGGGGACTATTCTGACTGAATCAAGAGAAATAGATATAAAGGAATTTGTCCAGGACGTGCGGGCGGGCCTGAATAGTTTTGAATTAATGGAAAAATATCAGCTTTCCTTTTCGGGATTCCTCAACGCGCTGGATAAGCTTGTTGAACTAAAAGCAGCCCATTACAATGAGGTTTGGCAAAGATTTCCTCTACGGAACCAAAAGATCATATTTCATGAGGAGAGAACTGAGCCCCGCAATTTCGTTCTTGATCGCATTCTGGCATTCGATATAGATGACCCGACTGTCGAAGGAAGGGTTCAAAACATTAGCCAAAATGGACTTCAGATTGCGGGCATTTTAGCAAAAGAAAACCAGGTCCGCAATTTTCTAATTACATTCGAAGGCATTTCCGCTTTTTGTCCATTTGTGTTGCGGGCAGAGTGCCGATGGGCGCGCCTCGATCCAAAAACATCTGTGTTAGTATCGGGATTCGAAATAGTGGAAATCACCGAAAAGGCTAGATGTGAGCTGAAAAATCTCCTGACATCCGTATCATTAAAGGATAAGGAAAAACGCATTGCGGACTTGTGGCAAGTTGAAGAGCATCCAACTGATTCCGACGATAATGATCTATTTGTTGAGACTCTTGAAGCCTATGGATTTATGCAGAACGATGTAAGCGCTTCCGGAAGCTTCCGAATCTCCATGCAGCCGGAACGCTTCGGTCTCTTACTCAATGGGCTCCCAATCCCATGCCTACTATTGGATGAGACCTTCACCATAATTACTGCAAATGAACATTGCCTTACGCTGGGAATTGGCCGTAAGGATTTCGTTGGGACGCCGTTCATGCAGTTTTTTCCCGAAGTAAATCAACAGGTGCAATCATTGATGGATGATGTTTTTCAAAAAAGAACCATGGTCAGTTTTATAGCAACTATGAGAATCTTTCAAAGAGATATTTTGAGTAAGCTGAGTATCCGGTCGATAAGATCAGGAGAGCAAAGATTGTTCGTCATTGCTTTGCAGGACCTCACCCGAGAAATGCGTATGATAAATCTGGGCCGAATGGAAATCGAACAACTCGAGACGGCTTACAAGGAGGTTTTGAAACGATTAGCGGATTGCCAGGCCATGCTCATGGAGAGCCGAGGCATAATGAAATACTTAATAGGCACGCTGGAGGAACGGATTAACGAAGAAAAGGAGAAATTGTCTCTCAGCATCCGTTTCCATTTCAAACCAATTATCGAGAGACTTAAAGCGGAAAAGCTTCCGGAACAGAGATTGTCGCTCATAAATGCCCTTGAATACTTTCTCGAGGATTTGCTGTCAATGTCTAAGGGGCGCATCTCAAGAATCTACTGTGCGCTTAGTCAGAGAGAGAGCGAAATTTGTGATCTTATATTAGCCGGCTATGGAACCAAAGCTATCGCCGAATCCCTCGGGGTGAGCCTTGAGACTATTGCCAGTCATCGTAGTAGGATACGCAAAAAGCTAAGTGTTCCTCACGATCAGAGTCTTTATAACTGGCTGAAATCACATCTTGACACCGTTAGGGAATTGGAAATGTGATTAAGAGCGCGTATACGCGCACCAGCCTAGTTCTACAGTGGAAGGCTGTAGAACTGATCCAGTATCACTGCACTTGAAATTATAATGAATAGACTGTAATCACCTCATATTAAATTACAAATTAGGCTATTGGAACTCCTTTGATGGAAAAACATTTCAAAACCGGTCCCAGTCCTCTTTTGATTCATGGTTTGTTCAACATAGTGAATAAACAGCGACGCATTGGGTATTGTTCCTACCCATTTTTTACGGACTAATTGTAAGTTGACCTCTCAATCCCAATCAAGCAACATGACAGTATAGAAATTTAATCCGTTTTTGGGAAAAACTAATCCGTTTTTAACTAACTATGTATCCACTGGGGAATTTACGGAGGGGGGGGAACCCTTCATAAAATGGAGAGGTACTGGCTGCAAATCTTGATTTGCAAATTCTTTCTTTTTTTTCACAAAACAACTGAACAATCTAGAGGGGACTCGTGGGGGATATGAACATCTTCCCGCGAGTACTCGGGGAACTCTAAGGCGCACTTACGCCCAAAGCTAAGATGCTTGCCTGCATCTATTCGTTTTGCGGAAAGCCGCGAAAATGCGATGCGACAATCATCGATATCTCACAAACTTAATAATTAAGCGTGGTTAGCAGTATTCCACGAAAGCGGAGCTTTTGCCTGAGTGATTATTAGTGAATATTTAACCCACAATGGCGCTGTTGAATGAAGCGCAGATTGAAACATGCGGGTTAACAAATTGCTAACAAGAACAGGACAAAAATCCGCGGTTTGTGTCGCATAATAAAAGCCTTCCAATGGAAACAAAACGTCAAACAAATGGGGGTACCATATGAGAGCAGTAATTCTCGCAGGCGGACAAGGAACTCGACTATTACCATACACTACTATCCTGCCTAAACCTTTGATGCCGGTCGGGAATAAGGCAATCGTGGAAATTGTGGTCGACCAATTGCGACACCATGGATTCAATCACGTCACTCTAGCCCTGGGGCATTTGGCGCACTTAGTACAAGCCGTGCTGGGAAACGGCGAAAAATATAAAGTCAATGTGGACTATTCAATCGAAGAAATCCCTCTTGGAACCAGCGGTCCACTAGGATTAATCAAGAATCTCAATGGGACTTTTCTGGTCATGAACGGGGATATTCTAAGCGACATCAACTTTCAGGAAATACTAAAATTCCATAAAGAACAGGAGGCAATCGCCACCATCGCAGTTCACAAACGAGTGGTCAAGATTGACTACGGCGTGCTGCAGAGAGCCGGATTCTGTTTACTCAATTACAAAGAGAAACCAACAATAGATTATGAAGTCAGTACGGGAATTTACGTAATGGATAGTTCCGTTTTGCGTTACATAATACCTTTTTCACGGTTGGATTTTCCTGATCTTATTCAACGTCTCATAGGAAATCAAGAAAAAGTCGTTTGTTACCCATTCTCCGGAATCTGGTATGACCTCGGTAGAGCGGAGGACTTTCGTTTTGTCCAAGATCACATCACAAAATTCAAAGAAAGCATTCCCTTCTTGAATTAGCCGCAACAGATAATTATGAAAATGTCGTCGAGAACATTCTGTTAAGCTCCATTGTTCCGGCCACCTATTAATTACCCTTAAAAGCTATTTGCGATAATTTGCCGAGACTGGGCCGCCCACCCGCGTAAAGGATGACAAATACCATGTCGTTCGAAGGCGCCTTTGTCCATGGGATGTTCGGCCGTCCTCAACCAGGGGAGAGTTCCGATGCTTTTAAAACGCCTTATCGATGTAACTGTGTCAGCCCTGGGCCTGTTGGCTCTTTCCCCACTGATGCTCATAATAGCCGCCGCAATCAAATTGGAGTCCAGAGGGCCAATACTCTACGGCTGCAAACGAGTCGGAAAATCGGGGCAATTGTTCAATATGTTAAAATTTAGAACGATGCTCGACAACGCGGATAACGTGGATTGCAAGCTCTGCGGCGAACGAGATGTCAGGGTAACTCCTTTTGGGCGACTGCTGAGACGCTCTAAATTGAATGAATTCCCGCAACTCATAAACGTTCTGAGAGGTGAGATGAGTTTGGTGGGTCCTCGGCCGGAGGATCCAAAATTCGTAAAGTATCACGCCGATAAATGGGCCGTGGTACTAACCTGTAAGCCCGGTATCGTAGGTCCCAATCAGATCTTTCATAGAAATGAAGAAGATCTTTTGGAGTGTTCAGCAGATCCTGAAAAATACTATGTTGAGGAGTTGCTTCCCAAAAAACTAAAAGTAGATCTCGAATATGCGCAAAATATCGACATCCGGCGCGACTTTGCTCTTTTAGTCCGAGGTGTTTACGTGACCATTTTTGGATCGGATAGAGTGAGTGGTTTTTTCAAAAATCGTGAACTGCTTGTTCTCATTTTAAAAGACGTCGCCCTGTCCATAATCGGTTACTGCTTAGCTTATTCTTTTCGCTTTGAAACCCTCATCCTCCATCACATTGCTCTCCAGAACCTGGCCATTCTTTCAGTGCTCAGTCCTTTAGTGTTTATCGGCACGGGTATCTACCGAATTCCGGCACGTTTCTTTTCCCTCTCAGACTTAATTCCAATCACCAAAGCTGCAGTTCTCTGCGGAGCGCTCCTGGTGATAGGCAATAAATTGGTCCTCTCAGACACGAAACATTCTCGAACCATATTTATCCTGTATCCGATTATACTCCTATGCCTCATGGCAGGTATACGAGCTGTGAGAAGGATGATTCATGAACGTCGAGAACTGCTGTCCGGTAAGGAAACCTACACCATCAATGCGCTTATTTACGGCGCAGGAAGGTTAGGAGTCGAAACCGCAGAACGTCTAAAATTTGAACCGGGAATAAAGGTCAGAGGGTTTATTGATGACAACCCTTGTCTCAGGAATCAGACAATTTTGGGATTCAAGGTTCTGGGGACCGGCGACGACCTCGCCGCCCTGAAATTGCTGTATGGAATTGACAAGATCTTTGTGGCATTCAAGGCTCCGAAATCAGATGACTTATACCGTGTGCGCAACTGTTGTGTACAGGCGGGGTTATCCGAAATTGTTATTCGAAGCTCCGTCCCAAGCAGCACGGCGGCTCCATTCCTCGTAAGCCATTCTTTCAGAAAGACACGAACAAGTGATTTGTTAGGGATGAGAGAAGTTGTCTTGGATTTGGAAAAGGTCCAGCCTATCGTGGAAGGCGCCGTTTTCGTTTTAGATCGCGCAGGTAACCTAATGGGCGAACACCTTTGCAGAGAGCTTCTCAACATGAACCCTCGTGAACTAATATTGTTGGAAAGTTGTTCTGAAAAACTGGATTCAATAAACCGAATGGTAATGTCCTACCGTCATCATAACACTCAGGTGTTTAGCTATCTGGTGCCCGGAGGAAGTCCGGATTTGTTGGAAAGCGCGTTGAAACGCCACAAGATTGACTTTTTCATAATAAACTTGTTCGGAAAATCGGTCTCCAATTCTATATCCAATCGTTCAGGTCTCTTTCTCAACATTTTTGTGGAGACGGTTCGTAGGGTGGAGAGCGCAAAACGAATTCAATGTATGGGGGTATCCCTTCTTTCTCCCTTTTCCAAGTCTTCTCTTTCGATGGAAGAAAGAGCAATGTGCCTCCTCAGCGAACATTACGTTGCCTCTGGAGGAGTTATTTCTCCGTCGTGTCCCCGAATGGGAATCTTTAGATTGCCTAATCTTCTGGAAATTGACTGCCCCCGTAGCGACCATATGACGAAGATAAATACAACCCACTCAGCAACGCATGTAAGGTTCACATCTGTTAGATACGCTGCAAGACTGGTGTTGAATAGTTTGCCAATGCATAACTATGGTGAAACGTTTATCGAGACAATTAGTCAGTCATTTGATCAGAAGTCACTGTCGGAAATCTATACGGAATTGCTTTTAAAAGGCGCCAATCCTTCACTCACGGCAAAGATTAACTCTCTGAAGAACTATCTGAATCCCCCAAATCAACAAAATACAGTTGATGTTGGTTCTCAACAATTCAGCGGCGATCTATTAGCGCTGGAGAATCATGAAGTTCCAGACATAGACGGTTTAAGGTCATTGACCCGTGATAACCAATTATACCTTACCGCTCTTGACAAAATGCTTGCACAAGAGTTTGCATCATTGCTCGAGGATAAGTATGCGTCTGTTTCTACGCCGGCCGCGGCCAACTTTAGTACAAGCGCCGCATGATCCAAGTTCAGAACTATTTGGGCATGTAAGTCTTCCGGTAGTTATGAAAAATGAGTATGAATAGATTTGATCACACATATATTCAATACCCCTGAGTGGGAATGAATACATAGAATAGACGGTGTAAAATGGACTGGAAAGTGCCTTTGGCAAAGACGTCTTTTTCAGATGCGGAATACGAAGCGGTCAAGAGAGTACTGGATTCAGGATGGGTCACCATGGGCCCAGAAACATACGCTTTTGAAAAGGAATTCGCTAATTACGTAGGATCTGAACATGCCCTTGCCGTCTCATCCGGAACGGCCGCTTTGCATCTATCTCTTTTAGCGTTGGGTATCGGACCTGGTGATGAAGTCATACTCCCATCGCTTACTTTTGTAGCAACAGCCAACGCCGTCCGGTATGTAGGCGCCGTTCCTGTGTTTGCTGAAATTGCAGGAGTAGATGACTGGAATATTTCGGTAGAGAGCATTGAATCCAAAATTAGCCCGGCCACGGCAGGTGTTATTGTCGTTCACTACGCGGGCTTTCCATGTCAAATGGATAAAATTCAAACACTTGTTAAAGCTCGAGGCCTCAAGCTCATTGAAGATGCAGCGCACGCTCCCGGAGCTTTTTTTCAAGGGAAAGCCTTGGGCGCATGGGGAGACGCCGGATGCTTCAGTTTTTATTCAAATAAGAACATGACATCCGCAGAAGGTGGGATGATAGTCACAAACGATGAAGAAACCGCCAATCAGGTTTCCCTGTTGCGGTCTCACGGCATGACTGCGCTAACATGGGACCGACACCTTGGTCATTGTTTCAGCTACGATGTTTTGCGAACAGGCTTCAACTACAGAATTGATGAATTGCGGGCTTCTCTCGGGAAAGCGCAATTGGCAAAACTTGATAATAATAACCAGCGACGCAGAGAATTGACCAGAAAGATGCGCAGTGAGCTCAGTGGCTTACCAATTATATTTCCTTTTTCAGATGTGATGATTAGTGAATCCAGCTGTCATATTTTTCCGATTCTCTTGGACAACTTCCAAAAAAGACAAGCATTCATGGAGCATATGAAAAAATTGGGTATTCAGACCAGTATTCACTATCCCCCAATACACAAGTTTACTTCGTATGCGGATTTCCAATTTAACGGCAACCAACTTGCCGTTACCGAGTTGGTTGCGGCAGGTGAGGTCACTCTTCCTCTGTATCCAAGTATGACTGATGAGGACGTTACCTTGATTTGTCAGGCAGTTAAACGATTTTACTCCGGTTAATAATAAAGATTTATTGAGTTGGCTAAGATGGTCTATCATAGCATTCTCGGATGAGTCGAACCCACTGTGTCGGAACTGTCTTATAAGTAGCCGTTCAATATTGTCCAAAGGGCCGGCAGCCCTACAATAAAGCCGTAATCCTTTTCGTGCTTTGAGCTCGTGGGGGTTCAGCTTTCTAATCATCAGTTCAGATCTCTACCAATATAAAAATCAATACGACTTACAATCAGCGCATTAGGAGGGGTTATGAGGATTCTTATTCCCGGAGTGGACGGCTATTTGGGTTGGGCTTTGGCCCAGCACCTGGTTTGCCGAGGGCATGAAATTGCCGGCATAGATAATTATATGCGACGAGATTGGGTTGCAGAAGTCGGCTCACAGTCCGCCACACCCATTCTCAGAATGACGGAACGATTAGAAGCCTTTAGAGAAAACTTTAACCAAAATCTACTATTTTTTCGAGGTGACCTGAGTGATTCCGATTTTGTTTTAAATGTATTCAAACATTTCCGACCGGATGCGGTCGTGCATTTGGGAGAAATGCCCTCTGCGCCTTACAGCATGATCGATGTTCAACACGCCGTCTTCACACATAAGAATAATTTGTTTGGGACATTAAATATACTCTTTGCAATGAAAGAAGTCTGTCCCACTTGTAATCTCGTAAAATTAGGAACAATGGGTGAATATGGGACCCCCAATATTGACATACCTGAAGGATTTTTCACCATTGAGTATCGGGGCCGTACTGATACATTGCCGTTTCCAAGACAGGCTAATTCTTGGTACCACCAAACCAAAGTTCATGATTCCAACAATGTTATGATGGCGTGTCGTTTATGGAATTTACGATCTACGGATATCATGCAAGGTGTCGTCTACGGAACACGAATTGACGCAATGGGAGATGATGAAAGACTTGTTACCCGTTACGATTTCGATCAATGCTTTGGAACCGTAATAAACAGATATTGCGCTCAAGCCGTAGTAGGAAGGCCGTTGACTCCTTATGGTAGGGGCGGACAACGTAGAGGCTTCTTGCCGCTTAGGGATTCTGTTCAATGCCTCACCCTGGCTGTGGAGAACGCGCCGGAGGAGGGCTGCTACAGAGCATTCAACCAGTTCGATGAAGTATACAACATAACGGAATTGGCCGACAAGGTAAGAGTAGTGGGCAATGAGCTTGGTTTGGAGGTTGAAATTCGGAATCTCGAGAACCCACGTATTGAACAAGAAGAACATTATTACAACCCTGATCATCAGCACCTCTTTGATCTCGGATATCGCCCCACTCACGGTATTGAAGACGAACTTCGCATAATGCTCAAGGATCTCAAAAAATGGTCACATCGGATAGAAGCTCGACGAGAGGCTCTCATGCCGGACATTAGGTGGGACGGCACACGAATGCCTGTTAATTACATCAAGCGCTAATCCACTCGGGAGGGTTCAAATGAGCAGCGACGATTACGCGGGATTCCTAGAGAGAATGGGACACCGAGTGTTACGGAGCAGATCCACGACCTGGTTCAATGTTTCGGCGGGAGTCTACATGAATTTTCCATTTCATAGACCCGCTGAGCCGGAATATTCTGAAATCAGTAAAGTGCTTGGTTTCGGAGGTATTGCTGTTCGTTACACATGCGCCCCTGAAGTCGGTCGACCCAGCTATAAGTTAGTCTGCTTGGACAAGAATTATAGTCTTGATTCATTGCCGCAAAAAGGACGAAACCGAACCAGAAGAGGTCTGGAGACATGCTCCGTACGAAGACTTGCATTTGAAGAATTGGAATCTACCGGCGCCCTGCGGTTGAATGTAGAGACTCTAATGAGGCAAGGTAGGAAAGTCCCGGCAAATCATGACATTTATTGGAGACGATACTATGATGAAGCTTCACGGACGAGCGCAATGCAAGCATGGGGCTCATTTGTTGAAAATGAATTGGCCGCATACCTAATCGCGTGTCAAATCGAAGATTGCATGAATATACTTATCCTCAGGTCTCACACAAACTACCTGAAAGCTAATCCCAACAATGCGCTGTTTTATGTTTTCACACAGGATTCGCTTAGACGGACTGATATTCACGAAGTTTCCACCGGTCTGGAATCGCCTCAATCCGATACTTCAGAGTTGGAACGATTCAAATCAAGAATGGGCTTCGAGAAAGTTCCAATAGGGCAACGAATAGAATTCAATTCCCTATTCCGCCTACTATTGAAAAGCGGCGCATCCAGCGTACTGCAAAGAACCTTAAATAAAGTATCAACCAAAGAAAGTGTTGGGAAGCTCGCCGGCATACTGCGATGGTATGAGGAGCAGCCTGCATTAAGATCATAATTGTGGTGAGTTATATCCAAGTCTTTCCTGTAGATCCTCACTGTTTCAACAAACATTAAAATCTACGATTCAGATAGCTGATTTACCTAGTCAATTCTCACAATCAGATCAACGCAATATTAATTAATCATGGGGGGATCTAAATGAAAATTTCTTTCTTTTTGTCTCTATTGCTTCTCTATTACATTTATGACGGCTATTTACGACTTCTCTTAATTTTAGCAAAACGCAGTAAGACATTGCATCCCGACGAAATTTTGAATGAAGCCCACTTGCCCACAATAACCATCCTCTTGACGGTATTCAACGAAGAAAAAGCAATTATCGGCAGGCTGGAGAACATTTTATCCTGCCGGTATCCTCCGGAAAGACTGGAAATATTGGTTGCTTCCGACGGTTCGACAGATTCCACTGATGTTTTGGTTAAGAGATTCGCAAAACATGGAGTTAGGCTATTCCGGCCCAGAGAGCGGAAAGGAAAAACAGATACTCAGAATCAAGCAATCCTTACCGCATCGGGAGAAATTCTTATTTTTACTGATGCGGAGACTACTTTTGAACCGGAATTTCTAATTCAGATTGTAAAGCCTTTTGCAGATCCTACAGTCGGCGGCGTCGGTGGAAATTGTTTGATGCGCAAGGAGTCTGCTACCGGGATTACAGAAAGTCAGAACTTCTATTGGAGATATGAACTCAAACTGAGAAGTCTTGAAAGTGAGCTCGGTATGTTGGCCGTAAGCTCAGGCGCATGTATGGCGATTCGACGGAATCTCTTCAAGGAAATGGAAGCGACATATGGGGAAGACTGCATAATACCATTAGACGTAGTGCTTCAGGGATATCGATTTGTTCATGCTCAGGACGCTGTGGCGTACGACACATGGGCTTCTGAAACGGGCGCTGAATTCAAGTCGCGGGTACGTATGACCCTTCGTAACTGGCAAGGAACCTGGAGCAGATCATGCCTTCTCAACCCATTTAGGTTCGGAAAGATTTCGCTCACATTGTGGTCTCACAAGGTTCTGCGCTGGCTGTCGCCTATATTTCTCATCTCGATGACCATATCCGCTGTGGCGCTTGCTTCACAAGGTTCGGAAGAATTCGTTTTGGTCGGGTTGTCCCTACTTGTATTCTATTTTGCAGGATTAATAGGTTGGTGGTCGGAAGCTCGCGGGATTCGCCTCCCCATCCTTTCGACGGTCTACAGCTTCTTATTAGCCAATGCCGGTTTTCTTGTGGGCTTATGGCGATCCCTAAGAGGCCATAAAGTGCAAGCCTATCGAAATTGATGTAGGCTTTACCGGCCCGACGTACCCCACCCTTTTCTCTCAATCTACACGCCCTCTTTCACAAAGGCAGTATTATGTTGAATGTTTGTCACATCACAAGTGGGCATGATTACCAAGATACGAGAATTTTTAAAAGAGAATGCGCCACACTCAGGAATGCGGGGTACAATGTCACTCTGCTGGCTCAAGCGGAAGAGACGTTTGTCCAAGATGGGATTGTTGTGTTTTCCCTGCCAAGACTTGGTGTTCGTTGGTACAGTAGACTCTTTCTACTATTCCCAATCCTCAAAGTAGTTCTAACCAGAAATGAAGATGTGTTCCATTTTCACGACCCTGATCTGTTAACCATCATGCTCTTTGCTTCAATACTTCGTGGAAAGCCGGTGGTCTGGGACGCTCACGAGCATTATGAAAGCGTGATTTCGCACAATAATAAACTGGGGTCACATTATCTGAGTCTAATTGCAGGAAAGGCATTCGGTTTCATTGAGTTAACATTTTGTAAACTTGCCAAGGCAACAGTCGTAACAGTCTCGGAAACCATGGCGGAAAGATATCGAAACCATGGAATAGCTGCTATCGCCTGTGCAAACTATGTAGATAAACGGAAAGTTCCTTTTCCACCAGCTCTCAAGCGAACCACGCCTCCTTTAATTATTATGTCCGGATCAATACAGACCGTCTTTTCCCCTATGGATTTACTTGAAGCATTTATCTTGGTCCGTAAGAACAGAGCTTGTAAGCTGGCTTTCTGGGGCGTGATGGCCGGCGAATTGAGAATCGACCTTTTAAGGAGAGCAGCGGAAGCCGGATTGGAGGACTCAGTGGAATGCGCAGGGCCGTTCACGTGGGAAAAGCTTGTTACTGAACTCATTCCGACCGCTTCTATAGGAGTGCTCATCAGCAACCCTGCCGTTTCTAGTCAAAGATCTGCGGCGCCGAATAGAATTTTTGAGTACTGGGTAAATGGGGTGCCGGCTTTGGTGAGTAATGGCACATTTTATGGCGATTTGGTTCGTGAAGTCAACGGCGGCTTGACTGTTCCTTATGGAGACATAGAAGGAATTGCACGCGGCTTGGAAAAACTCTTATCCGACCGGAATACATTGGAGAATTATGGACAAAACGGCCGAAGAGCAGTGGTTGAGCGATTCAACTGGGAACAAGAAGGGCTAAAATTATTAGATCTATATGAACAGATTCTTCAGAGCGCACAGCCCAGTCTCGAAATCTCCGAGAAACACGCCAAATAATGAATCTAAATACCAAAAATAGGCGGTATGTTTCCTTTCAAAAGTCTTTTATTGGAGTTTTTGTGGGTGGAGGGCGGCGCCAATCTCTGATGGCGAGCCTAGGCGCCATGATTCCCGCCGGTTCACTGGTGAGAAGCGTTGCTATCCTCGGCGGCGGCACGGCATTGGGGCAAGCTATAATTGTTCTTTCCACCCCGTTACTTACACGCCTGTTCACTCCCGCGGATTTTGGCGTTCTGGCTGTATTTATTTCAATTGTTTCAATCTTTATTAAGGCGATTGCGTGGAGATATGAACAAGCAATACCCCTGGCCGCCGAGGAAGATACGGCGGTAGCTTTGTTGGCTCTATCACTCGCTATAACTTGTTTGAGCGTATTCCTCATATGGGTATTTTCAACGCCTATGGCGAGTTTGACGGGTCTTCTGGGAAACACCGGGGCGCTTCCGTACCTATGGCTTTTACCGCTTGGGGTGGCGGGAGCCGGTCTATATCAAGTTTTTGGTTGCTGGGGCATCCGAGAAAAAGCCTTTTCGGTTATGGCTTCTGTTCGCGTGGGACAAAGCGCGGCAATTGTGTGTGGTCAGTTATTGGGAGCTTTGATTTGGAATGGGCCATTAGGGCTTCTTTTCGGCGATATCCTGGGGCGTATGACGGGGTCCACTTTATTTGTCTATATGCTTTGGCGGAGAGCCCCTTGGAAGAGCGATAATCTATCAATCTCAAGGATATACGAAGCGGCGAGTCGTTATTGGCGATTTCCGGCGCTTTCTTTGGGCGCCACTCTGTTGGGAGACGCGGCCCTCAGCCTCCCCCCGATTCTATTTGCCGTGTACTACGGCAGCGAAGTTGCAGGTTGGTTTGCTTTAGCCGTGCGGATAATCGGCGGGCCTAGTCTTTTGGTCGGCCAAGCCGTGGGGCAAGTCTACTGGGGGGAAGCGGCCGGCAGAATTAGACGGAATCCGCTTACGTTGGGACTCCTTTTCAAAACAGTCGTAACGAAACTTTTCTTGATCTTCCTACTACCTATGGTGGTTTTAGGTCTGGTTGCGCCCCCGCTTTTCGCTGTGGTGTTCGGAGAGGTTTGGAGACCTGCGGGTGAATTCGCTCAATATCTAGCTGTACCCTTTCTATTCAGGGTTGTGGTGGCGCCGGTCAGCGAAACATTAAATATATTGGAAAAACAAGATTGGCAGCTCTATTGGGATATTTTTCGGCTGGTCCTAGTCGTTGGTTCCATCATCGTGGCCCATCAACTTAAATGGTCGGCTTTGGGGACAACCAAGCTCTATGCGCTTGCGTCAACAATCGGTTACTCGTCCATAATTTTCTTATCGATGCACGCTATAAGGCGCCACTTGCGACAAGTAAAACATACACTTAAAGACGCTTCACAAGCTGAGCACAACATCACTGCCGAGGGGCCGTAATCCCGGGAGAATCTTAGGTGTCGCCCACCTTCCCCAAAATCAAAGACTTCTACAGCTTTGAAGCCGCCTTTGTGCTGTTCCTATATGCCGGAGTGCTGAAGACGCTTCCCTTCTTTGACTCATTCAACAGAAACATCGATTTGACGATAGTGGGAGCGGGATTCGGAATTATTCTTATAATCGGTATGCTTATTGATCGGAAAATTACGCTCTATTCGCAAGCAATGAACTATCTGGGATTGTATCTGGTTTTTCTTTGTTGGGCGTTAATTACATACGGTGTTTCCGGAACTGGTGAGTACGCCGCCCGAAAAGTGGAGAAGTTGACAATTATGACTACGTGGTCGGTATTCGGGCCGTTAATCATAATCAATACAAATGAGAGGGTAGAGAGATTCCTTAAACTAATAGTATTCATGGGGCTAATCGCTGCAGGATCAGGGCTGATGGTTGGATCGGTGACGAAAACCGGCCAGTTGGGCACGTTCGGAAATGAAAATTATCATCCACTTGGACGCACGTGTTCAATGGGAATCATAGTCCTCCTCTCTTTTTTTATATTCGACACGAGATTCCGCTCAAGATTGCTTTATGCAGCCGCTTTAGCAATCCTTATACCGGCGATGTTTCTTTCGGGACTGAGGCAAGCTGCTGTAGGTTTGGCCGTGGCTTTGTTAGCGTTACCCATAGCATTTAGTTTGAACCCCAGGAGTTCCATCCAAATTAGGAGATTTGCCGTGGCGATGCTGTGTGCGGGAGTGATTGTCATTGGATTCCAAAAAGTTTACTTGTCGGACTCGGGAAGTTCCGGAGCGGAAGACAGAATTACCAATATGGTTTCCATAGGACAAGATGGTCGCTGGAATCCTCAGGAAGAGAACCGCCCAAAGATTATGTATGCCGCATGGAAATTATTTGAGGAGTATCCGGTGTTCGGCGCCGGCCTCGGTTATTACGCAATATTCGTGAAAATGGATACGGACGGCATGGGTAGATGGCCACATAATCTGATTCTCGAAATTCTTTGCGAACTGGGGCTTGTAGGATTTCTCTTAGCTTCACTCCTTTTTGGACTTCCTATTGCCACCTGGCTCATTGGCTGCCGAAGAGGTCAGGACCACGTTACAATAGCTTTAGGGTGTCTCTGGATGTCGCAGTTCACGTGCGCAATGTTCTCCTGGGATATGAACGATAATAGAATGATTTTCTCCTTGAGCGCCATGATTATTGCAAATCACGCCTTTCGTCAAAATACCGCTTTAAATTGGTCAACGGCACTTAGCCAAAATTCTATTACAGGACGCATCGCCGGCGGCGTGAATTCCAGATAGGGCCGATTCCGCTCGCATTGCGCTTATCAATTCCGATCCCTCCTCATTGATCAAGAAAGAAATGGAGAGTAAAGCGATGAAAATGGTTGCACTGATGCTGCCGTACCTTATGCTTATCGGGTTCTATACTCCGGGAATGCATTTCTTCAGCTCCGCCCAAATAGCGGAGATCAACAAGTCTCCTTATCATGGAGTGGCTGTTCGGTTCATTAACCAATATGACGAACTTAAATACGCTCAAAAGGATTTCGATCTGTCCATCTCGAAAATAAAGAAAGAATCGACAAAACAAGTATGGCCCTGGGTGTTCTTCAACCGGTTCATAGGGTACAAAGATGACCAAAGGGCCGGTTCCAAAGAAGCCGACAAACCGTATTTCCGGAAAATTCACGGTTTAGATCTCAACAACGACGCAGGGGCTCTGGAAGATTTTCTAGGGATCTGGCGAATATCTTTGAATGTCGCCAAGGAACTAGGATCCCCAGGGATAGTCGTAGACCCGGAACCATACAACAATTACGCCACCTATTATGTTCCGTACGTCGCTGATCAATTGGGCACTGATAATGAACAGGTTCGCCAAAAACTCAAACAGTTGGGAGGCAAACTAAGCGATATAGTGAACGAGACATACCCGGATGCGGTACTCTGGTTCCTTTTCACTGATATTTGGACTCAGCGCAAATCCATCACTCCCGTGATTAGTTGGGACTTCAGAATGCCGGCTTACATTGTGATGGGCATGCTGGACCGGGCGAAAGAGAAAAATTATAGATTTCGCTTAGTATCCGGCGGCGAAATGTGGGGATACTGCTTTAAAAACGTCGATGATTTAAAGGATAGAATTAGTAAGAGAAAGAAACTCTTCGCAGATCTTCAAACCAAATACCCAAACCTTCAACTCGGCGGAACAATAGCGCCTTGGGCGGACGCTGCGTCTCGCCTAACGTGGATGAATACCTATCCACGTTGTGTCGAGTCGGAGTTCAAGAAGATTGAAGACTTTAGACCGTCGCTGGAGCTACTTCTGACTTCCTACGACTATGTCTGGATATATTGTGCAGGCGCAGCGCCATATGATCCATATGATCAAAAAACGGCAGCCGCTTATAACCCTACTCTGAAAGATGCTTTGCTCAACGTCAAGAGTAGAACTGAGATGCTGCGTTTGGGCGTCGAAACAACCGGTGAGACAAGCCCGGATTTACATGGGAGGAAACCGTGAACTGGAAAGTAAAGGTGTTAATGCATTCAGTGTTGCCTCATCTTCCATACGGCGACAACCTTCATTACTGGATGCAAAAAAATATCACGAAAAGAATACCGAGAAGCGTGCCGCGATTCGATAGAGCTGTGGAACACGCAGAGAAGCACCTGGGAGCGTGCAAACGATATTCTAAGATCGGCTTAAGCGACACGGTATTCTTTGAATTTGGAGCCGGTTGGGATCTGCCGATACAGTTGCTCTTTTATGCGGCCGGAGTGAATCGTCAAGTCATTATAGATCTCAATAATCTCGCCAGAAAAGAACTTATTAATGACGCTATTACAAGAATTCTCCAAAGAAAACCTCTTTTTGCGAAGCGGCTGCCCGAAAAGCTAATCAATGGCAATCTTGAACACGATCTTAGAAATTTCTACGGTATAGAGTACATAGCGCCGTGTGACGCGAGAGCAACCGGTCTATCCGCCAACTCGATTGACTTCATTACTTCGACCGAGACTCTGCAATTGATACCAGTGGAAGATTTAAAGCGAATTATGGTTGAGTGTTATCGAATACTTAAACCAGGGGCTTTCATGAGCGTCACGGTGGACTACGATGATCATTATGCTTTTTTTGATTCAGGAATATCCGTGTACAATTTCTTAAAGTATTCGGATTCCGAATGGGTCGAATACAATCCCTCAAATCATTATCAAAACCGTCTCAGGCATACGGATTATGTCAAGCTCTTTGAGGCCGTCGGGTTCAGAATAATCGAGAACCATATAACACCGGGTAATGATTCCGATCTCGAAGCAATTCGTAGCCTCACACTCAATGATCAGTTTAGGAACTATGCGGTTGAGGATTTAAGTATCCACGACGCCTATTTCGTCATCCAAAAACCCACTGAAATATTTTAATTCAAAGAAGAGCGTTTAAGATGTTGGCGATTGAACACCCTCCAGGTTACGAGCCGGAAAGAGATTACGTTTACAATGTAATCTTTCGAGAAATTCTCGGCATTGACTACACTTCTCGAGTTGGAGATTGTCAAGTGACGTCATTGTCTGTCCTGGACGGAGAGAATCAGCGGAAAATCATTTTGCCGGATGTATTTTTTCAAACTCCATCTGAAAAATGGCTCACCGGAAACTCTTTTCCGAATCTTCCCCTCGAGTGGTGGAACACTCCTGTGCCGCTGCAAGACGCAAAGCTCGTTTCCCCAAGGCTCCCGATATTGTATGGGGCTCACACGAGGCAGAGTCAATTAGTGAATGGGTTTGAAATTCAATTGCCCATCGACGTTTTTGGCAGCGCATTCTTTATGCTGACAAATTATGAACAATATTTGAATCCGGCAAGAGACCGTCACAATCGCTTTACTGCCGAGAATTCGTTGGCTTTTCAGGAAGGGTTTCTCGAGCGACCTATTGTAAACGAATACGTGGAAATTATCCGGCAATCACTTAAATTACTGTGGCCGCAGATGAAAACGAGAGAAAGACAATCGCGTATTTTCCTGAGTCACGATGTAGATCAGCCTTATTGTAAATACGAACAGGGCATGTTTTCGCTTACCAAAAGTCTAGCGGCTGACTTTCTCATACGTCGAGACGCCTATCCGGCAGCGAAACGTCTCCGCTCGTTCTTTAATTATTCCGAGGATCGTTATCAGCATGATCCAAATAACACTTTCGATTTCATCATGAGACTTAGTGAAAAATTTGGTCGGCAAAGCTCATTTTATTTCATGGTGGAACACACCGCCGGCCCCTTGGATGGATGTTCGTACTCCATAGATGAACCGTGGATAAGGAACCTTCTTGGAACTATTCACGAGAGAGGTCACGAAGTCGGTCTTCATCCCAGCTATCATAGTTATTGTTCTGCCGAAATGGTCAAAAGGCAATTTGACGCGTTGAGGACGGTTGCCGCAGAAGAGGGGATTACGAAGTCTCATTGGGGGGGACGCCAACACTTTCTTCGATATGCGGCGCCGACAAC
>JBBSBY010000066.1:0-19521 GCA_038250835.1 Desulfomonilales bacterium
CTCCTGGACGTGCTCGGCTAGAGGTTTGATATGCCTGCCGGTAATCCTTCGACAAAACTCTGCAATATGGTATTGGGGAAGCTCGGCCGGACAACGCGATGTACAAATGCCGCACATTACACAAGGCATGGACATTTCGGCGGCCTTTTCAATATCACCTCGAAGAGCCGCTGAGATGTATTCCATTACAGGAATTTCCATTGGACAAGATTTCGTGCAGGTATTGCACCCCATGCACTTGGTTAATTCCGGGTAATACTTCAGGAGTGTCTTCGAATCCGGCTTCACCTCGTCAATGTCGAAGATTGCTCGGTTGGCGGGAAAGAACGGAACCATCGCAAGATACATATTAGGTTGCACAACCGTCTGGCAGGCGAGACCCACGTGAATTTTCGGACTCCCCGGCAGTCTGTAAACCGTAGCGCAAGCGCCGCAGATGCCCCCGCGACAACCACAACCTCGAATGAGCTGATAACCGGCGTATTCAAAGGCCTTTTGTATTGTCAGAGTGCTCGGCACGTCATAACGTTTACCCATTATGAATATGGGAACAAGATCCGTTCTTTCTGCGGTATTCAGAGGTTTTTCTTGAACGGCGGTTTGTTCTGCGGGCGGCATTTTAATGATCCTTTATCTATATTTTTGATATCCGTGGTTTAAAAATAATTTAACGAGCCACAAAGACGCCTATAACTATGCCCAAAATCAAGGCTATCAAGGCCATAAAATAGTTGTCCAGGGCGGTTATTCGTGGCGCCGGGTCGATGGTTTCCGGTATTACGTCATCAACTATATAGTCTTTGTAAGCGGTATCTACTTGCGGACAGGCCAATACGCACGAATAGCACTGCTCGCAGTCTTCACCTACGCAACTTTCAAGAGCAAATGAGGTGCGTTGTTCGGTCTTGTCAAATCTGGAAGGGTCGCGACGCAATACGGGGCAGGAGTCGACGCAATTACCGCAGGCCAAGCAGCCTTTGTCTCCGGTGATATCGCAATTGTCATCTTCTATGTAAAGCCTGTGACAGGGCTCCATGCCCTTGGAAAGAAGTCTGAAACGGGCAACCGGGGGTTCCTTCGTTTTCAGGATGTTGTCGGCCATCTCTTTATTTATCTTTTCATCGGAATGATCTTTAATTCCGGGCATTGCCGCTCCTATAAATGCCGATTGGGGAATTACCCAAAATTGAGCGCCGAACGTTTTTGGCGCTGTGCTCTAAATCCTATTGTTGCCATAAAGTTATCAAGGTCGCTCGTGAGTTCCGAGGATGGGCCGCAATGTTGAAACCACCGGCCGAGTTTCCGGAATTCAGCGCTGTTTGTTGTCTTTGCTTTCTGTAATTGTCGAAGAATTCTTTTGTCATCAGGGGATGGCATTTTACGCAGTTGTTATAGTCCGTGCCGTTTTGGCAATCGGCAAGGAAGATGCGCGTTTTGAAATGGATTTGTCCATTGTGGCATCTTCTACACGAGGCTTCCGAAGGCATGGCGACCATCCACCTTGGATTAGTTGAGAGCCATTTCCAGGACTGATCTTTTGCCTCGATGAATTGAGCGTGGCTCATGGGAGTCCGTTCATTGCGTTTGTAGGCGTGCGAGGCCATTGTGTGACAGGAATCACAAGCCATGTGATTAACTTCCGTGTACGTCACATTCTTATCTGCCGTAAATGGATCGTGCTCCTTGTAACGTTCGTGACATTTTGCGCATTGATCATTACGAGCAAACACGTGTTTGCTGTGATCCATTACCAACCCAATTTTTTTCAGGTTCTCAGGCAGATCCTTCAGCATCACGGCTTTGCGCTTAATCGCCCCCAAATGACAGAATTGGCAGTTTTCACTCGGAATTCTGGTCCTAGTGAATAAATTGGAAACCTGCGGCTGTCTTGGATCGATTTGGGGGGCAAGGTTTTCGATCACGTGGCCCAGCCCTCGAAATCGTGACATCAAAGAGCCTTGTGGACTGCCCTTTATGTGGCAATTGGCGCATGCAATGAGTTCGTGAGAAAACCCGCGCTTATCAGCTACAAGTTTGTTTCCCATCCAATGGGCATACTGCCCTTGTTGCTGGTGACAAGCCATACAGGAGCCGCTTTTTAGGGAGACTTCTCCTGCGCCAAGTACCACGGCAAACAGGATTAAAGCTCCGAGTAGATATATGAGAACTCGACGCATAATTATGCAGGCCCCGCGTTCTGAACTTCTTTTTTCTGAGCTTCCTTGCGTTTCTTTTCTTTGCTCGCCTGATAAGCCGCGGAAATTATCATGGGGCCGGAATTGCCGATGGGGCATTTAGCGGCGCATCGGCCGCAACCCACGCAATATTTGGATAGTTCCATCACGCGGTCGTAATTTCCAACACGAGTGAGCAAAATCAAACCCATGGGCATCGGAACGCCTTCTGCCTCTTTGACGGGACAGGCGCCCACACAGGTGGCGCAGTTATAGCAATTGATCGATCGGCCTGTTCCCGGCGTGAGCATTGACTGCAAGGTATACTCGAAAACCAAGAACGCAGCGAACAAGATGGCTAGCCCGTTTAAGGTCACGCCGGTCGGCGCTTTTCCGATGAAAGTCTCAAGGAAAACTTTGGAGAAGGGGGAATAAGTGGGATAATTTGGAATTCCTTTGACTAAAGCGTCTTCAATAGAATTCACATACCCCGTGATGGTCGCCACGGCGCCTCTCAACATCTGAGGCTGAGCCGGTTTCTCCAAACGACCTTTTGCCAGAAGATCCTCATTGAATTCCGCTATTTCTTTATCCAGAACTGATATGAGATCGTAATATTCCAGAATATCCAGATTCTTGATGCGGTGATTCTCGACTTCCACTCTGGTCTTTATTGGTCCGCGAAATCCTTGACCAACACCGATGTAAGAGCCGTCGGTAACCTGATTGATACCTGCGCCCCAGGGACTCCTGGCGAATCGCTCCTGGTCGACTGTTTGTACGTTGTACCAGGTATATCCATAGCCAATAATAATAAACGCCGTAATTCCAATTAAGTAATAGATATTTTTGCTTTGTTTTGCCCTGTATTCTCTGTACCATACAATCGCCAATACGGTCCATAGGACTAAGGTGATGATAATACGGCTTGAAGGAAATAATATTGCGACTACCAGAGCGTAGATAGTGAGTCTCAGGCCTCTGATGTTTACTAACTCCCAAAGATATCCCAAGGGATCACGCAAGAGCTTTGACGACATGGTCAATAAACTCCTTTCCCACTAATCCGTGATCCAGCGCTTTCGTCAGGGACGATTTTGGCACAATTCCTTTTTGCATAGCCGTGAGCGTATCTTGTTGCATCACGGCAAACATCTGAGGCAAAGGCAAATATTGGACACAGTAGCTTTGGCAGTTGCCGCATCGAATACACTTGAGGCCGCCGTTGCGAATAAAGCGATCGTAATCGTTGACGCGGCCGGCCACCGCCAACTCCGCCTGAAACATGATACCTACCGGGCAGCGGTCTTGTGTGGCATAGCAGGCTCGGCACTCATAACAGTATATGGTGGCGGGGTTGCCGTGCGACAAAGGTTTGGTAACGTCCGCAATTAACGCTGCGACAATTCCAAATAAGGCAATCCTGTCGACATTCCGAGTCCAGCCTCTGTCCTTCAAATTCGTGAAGAACTGGTATCTGTGGATACCCGGTAGAACCATCGGTTGATCCAAATCTTGTCGTTTGTGTTTCGGATCGTTTTCGTTAGCCATTAAATTTATTCCAGTTAATGCGGCAGCATGGCCGACATAAGAAATCCCGCTATTAATCCACCTACGGCGCCCTGGATGAGCTCTCTGGGCGTTTTCATATCCAGTGAGAAGGCTATGATAACCCCTGAAATAGCGCCCACGAATAGAAAAATAATCCAGGTCAACAATGCCGTTGTCCTCGTGTTGTCTGAACTTTGCTCATAATGAGCGCTTGGAACAATCGTCTTTAAGCGGCCTCTTCAATCCGCCTGCCGTCAAGAAGCTCCGTCATCCGTTTTGAAAGAGTGCGAGGAACCATTAGCGCAATGAGCGCAGCGGCTATTACGCCTCCAGCGGCGCCTTGTAGTATCGCCGTAATGTTCCATTCAAACACGGCGAATGAAAATACTGAGCCCCCGATTGCGCCGGCAAGCATAAATCCAAAGAGTTGCAGAAAATAGTTTTTGTTCGGATCGCCGCCAAAAACACGATTTCCCATAAAAATAAAAACTATGTTCACCGCGATTATGACAAGTGTGAATTCAACAATCATAGTTATATTGCCGGGAAAGTTTGGGTTTGAAGGCTCAAATATCGACAAATTCAGAAATTTCATGTAAATGGCAGCCACAGGCGCCATAATGGCCATGCTTCCAAACGTGTAAGCCCCTTTAATAAATCCCGTTTCGGCTCGCATAGTTCCTTCACCCATCATGCCGCCGCCGCCTAAAGGTGATGGTCCGCAAGATGTGGTTGCGTTGATGATATAAGCGGCCATTACGATTGCTAGTTGTGACCAATCGACAAATCCGAATTTTGCGGGCCCGAATAAATAGAGCACTGGAACCAAAGCGGCCGTCAGTATTCTGGCGCAGGATAGGGGCAATATCGTTTGAAACTGGACAAAGATCGCCAGCATCCCGGCGACACCCAGAAACGGTATTTTCACGATGCTGTTGAGAATAACACCCAGAGCGTTGAAGCCGCCTGTTGCGGCTAATGCCCCCGCGGCCAAAAAGCCCGCAGCCATGGCTGTGACGGGCAGCAGGATAATGCCTTCCATTAAATCATTCAGTCTGATGCGGCAAACAATAATCATCAGAATTGCGCCGGCTACCAGTACGGTTTGCACGGGCATTTTCCCGAAAGGCTGAAAAATTGCCGTCAAAAGTGACGCTATAAATATTATGAGAGCAAGATATCCAGTGATGGGAGCATGTATGGTCGGCTCTTTGTATTGAGAGTCTCCTGCCGGGGCTTCTCTTAAAGCCACATCATCCGGGTACATTTTTTGGCTGATGAGCTTCAAGAATAGTGCGACAATCGCCGTGCCGATCATAAGAGCAAACGCCTGGGGCGCTCGAAGAATTCCTTCGGAGGCCGTGGCAAAATGGCTGCCTAAAAAGCCTTCGCCGATTTGACCAACTCCGCCGATGGGAGAAGGGCCGCAGGAGCCCATTGCATTTCGAGTAAAAGCCCCAATGAGGACAATTAATTGCGACTTGGTGAGAATGCCCATGCCGCCTTCAAAGCCGAAAGTGAACAGCAACGGCAATAGAGCCGCTGCAAGAATTCTCCCGCACGGCAATGATGAAATTACGGGCAGATTAATGAGAATGACCAGGGTTCCCACGAGACCAATGGGACTGTTTCTCAAATGTTTGAGAATTATTTTTAGGGCTTCAAAACCCCCGGAAGCCTTTAGGCCGCCGGCGAGAAACAAGCCCGTTAAAAGAGCCGTTATCGGATGCAGAATAATGCCGCCTATGAATTCGTTCGGGAGCAGCATTACCGCGTCCCATCCATCGAAAATGAAACGAAACACCCCGCCGGCTAGTAGACATAGGATTGTGGAAACCACCAGCACTGTTTGCACGGGAGTTCTAATGTAGCCGAATAAGGTTCCCAGCATGAGGGTCAAGAAGATGAGGAGCGTTACATAGCCTAAAATTTCCAAGGAAATTCTCCAATCACTCTAGTTCACCCCTCTCCCGACGCGTGACTTGCCGGCGGATCCGGCGCCGACTTTCAGCCAGGGTAAATGAACAATCCATCCATCTCGGGTTTGGCTGACTCTCACTTCTGAACCTACTCTTAATTTGCCCATACAGGCTACACAACCGTTTGCGGTGGCCGGCACTTCCTTTCCGGTGTGTAATCGAACTTTCATCGTGGAATTGAGGAGTGAAGCCATGGAGCCGTCATTCTCGATTGAAATTATGACACCCGATTTGCCCCACCTGATTCTATAGATCTCCGCACAGACGAATACAAAAATCACAAATATCGTCGTCATTGTTTCTATATTCATTAGTTTAAATGTGACGGCAATCGAGAAGCCGAATCGAATTGGTCATTGATTTTTCGTGCAAACGCTACGCAGACGAGGCTAAGTAGTCGTCTCTCTTTATACATGCTTGTCGACATCGGTGGTTGAATCTTCCCTTTGAAGATCGGATTTGCGGCTTTTGAATTATTGATCCTGTCGCAACTTCTGTATTCGACGATTTCCGTTGTCCGCTACGAATATAATGTTGTTGGAGATCGCCAATCCAGTGGGATTGTTAAATTCTCCGGGTCCCGATCCTTCCTTGCCGAAAACCGTCGCAGTTTTGCCGTCAGGGCTCAACTTCTGAATTCTATGATTGCCGGTATCCGCCACCCAGATATTCTCTTCTTGATCCAAATACATACCCTGCGGAAGATTGAACATTCCCGGTTCTCGACCCTGAGCCCCAAATAGATCTTTGAAATGGTAATCTTTATCAAATATCTTGATTGATCCGTGTTTGCTGTCCAAAACCAGAATATCGCCGTTTTTTCTCACGGCGCACGCTGTGGGCAACCGGAATTGATCATTGGCGTCGCCAAGTTCACCAATTACTCCGATGACCTGAGAGTAGCTGAAGATCTGAACTCTATGGTTTCGAGTGTCCGCAACCAACAGCCTGCCGTAGGCATCCTGAAATATTCCCTGTGGATGAGCAAACGTTCCGCCGATTGACCCCACGGTTCCGATTACTTTTATTGATTTGCCTTCTTTGTTGAAAAGTTGGACTCGGCAGTTGATTGTATCCACAACGTATACGCCTTCACTGCCTGCATGAATACCTTTAGGAAAATTTAGGTGACCTGGTTGTGAACCCGGGCTCCCAAAGGAGTCAAGGAGCTTGAGCGTCGAAATATCCAGGCGCGAGAAAGCATAGTTCGAGGGATCCGTGACGTAAAGATCGCCTTCAGGACTAAATGACAGGTGAAAAGGACCTCTCAACCCTTCTTTAGGAATCGTGGAAACGGAACGATTGAATGAAGCTCCAACAGTAGCGCTCCCCAAAAAAGAAAAAACACCGGCCACACCGATCGTTTTTATAAATTCCCGCCTGTCCATCGGGTTGGATCTCCACGGCAGCGGAATGCCGCCTTCACAACTTTATGTAGGATATAAAATGCGCATAAATTTGGCTCGATAGGCCTAATTATAATACTGCCGCCAAAACAATTAGTCAACTATGCTGATCCTGGAAATCAGTCGGTGGGATTTGGAGCTTATGAGATGGAAGCGGCTTACTTGCGCCGCTTTCCCAGTTTTCACAGCCATGAACTCACAAAGCTTGAATAAAGTTGTTCATTTCGCTTCGCTATTGCGCCGACAATTTAGAAGCCGGCGCGGCCTTACGCAAATCGCATAATCGAGTTTACATCTTCTCGTGAGCTTCTGAAAACACTTGCAGGGGCGTCGGGATGCGGATATCCCAAGGCTATGCCGATAACGACTTTCTTGCTGTCAGGTATGTCGAGGACCCGACGCACGATATCCGGAAAATGCATCGACGCCGCCAGGTAAATAGTCCCTAAACCTTCCTGAACCGCAGCGTAGCATATCGTCGTGCCGATGGAGCCGATGTCTAAAGAAGAATAGGGTTCATTCAGCTCTCCGTCTATGCATAAATACACCACAGCGGGAGCTCCGAAAAATTTGTACATATTTAAATAATGTTGAATTCGACCTTGTTTATCCTCTCTGTCGATTCCGATAGCGTTTAGAAGATCTCTGCCCAGATCCATATACCTTTGTTTATGGTCGCCTGTGAATTCCACGGGCATTTTTATATTCGGCCTTGGAGCTGTGCCTTTCCGAGCCTCTTCAACGAATATTTCAGCCAGCTCTTTGGCTTTTTCGCCATCCGCAACGACAATTTCCCATGGTTGGGTATTGCCCCAGGAAGGCGCCCATCGAGCAGTTTCAACCATTTTAACTATCTTTTCTCTCGGCACAGGATCCGGTAAGAAGGCTCTGACGCTGCGTCTCGCTAAAACTACATCTGTGAATTCCATTTGAACCTCCCGGTAGTACGGATTTTACTTTCGCCGGTATTGCAATCACTTTGAATTACCGGTGAAAACAAGTTAAACTTTGACTCGATACATTATGACGGCGGTACGGATGAGATGCTTATAGAATACTATACACCCGCAAGCGTTACAGCCAAGCAGTTTTTTGTTGATTACCTATTGCAGTAAGCGGTGTGATATACGATTCGTGATCAGTTGGTTGCTCGAATAGAATGTTACGAAGCCAAAAGTAAAGTGATATGGGGACTGACATCACTTTCACAGTTAGGAGCGGACATGAGTCGAGATGATAAACTCAGAAGCGGCTACACATGCGAGTTTCGTGAAGATGAAATTCAACCGGTTCAAGACGATCGGATCAGATCAGCAATCAAACAAGTTGTCCAATCTTGTCTTGACGAAAGGACCGTCGATCATATTGGAGCGGCTCTGATTCCTTCCAAGGCCGAGGTAATTCGCATTCTGAATGTGCTTCAGGATATTCTGTTTCCGGGATTTTTTGGGCGACAAGAGCTGAGTGAGCACACATTGGAATACCATGTCGGCAGTGAAATAATGACCTTGTTTGATTTGGCTTCCGCTCAGATTTCCAGAAGCATACAGCATGAATGCCGAAGAATGGATAACCTGTGTGTGCAATGCGTTCAGAAGGGACGAGAAGAAGCCATAGTCTTTATAGAAAAGCTTCCTCAGCTTCGCTACACGTTAGCTAGAGACGTAATGGCACATTTCGACGGGGATCCGGCGTCAAAGAGTTTGGATGAAATTGTTTTCTGTTATCCCGGCCTATATGCGATATTTGTTTATCGAGTGGCTCATGAATTGTTTGTTCAAAATATTCCATTGATGCCGCGCATCATGGGTGAACACGCGCATTCTCTTACGGGAATCGATATTCATCCAGGCGCCGATATCGGACCGGACTTCTTTATAGACCACGGCACCGGCGTCGTGATTGGAGAAACGACGAATATCGGCTCTAGAGTCAGGATTTACCAGGGCGTCACCTTAGGGGCCTTGTCGGTCCCTAGAGGTTCCGAAGGCGGTGATTACCTGCGCGGTAGAAAAAGACATCCAACCATTGAAGATGACGTTACGATTTATGCTCAAGCCACGATTTTGGGAGGCGAAACGGTAATCGGCGCCCGCTGTGTGATAGGAGGAAACGTGTGGCTCACGTCCTCAGTTCCACCAGACACAACCGTGTTGATAGATCCTCCCAAGCATGTGTTTAAGGGCGAAGGACGCAACAACTCATCACATTGAATGAGCTGAGTGTCGCTAGTCGGAGTGCTGTACATTACCATTCCCTGCGCTGATTGATTAAGCTCTTTGTGCGTGACGGCATTATGAGCCTTTGCGCCGGCTTAGACAAAACTCTCGTGAGAGATTTATGTGTGACAATTGTCCTACGTTCGCCCAAATCGTGGACAGCGCTTACCAATGTTTCAAATTGACGCATATAACCACCGTTCCCATGACTCTTAATTTAATTTTTAAGAGGTCAGATCGGCTACATGCACAGCAGAGGGTTTGATGTGTCCGCCGTGTCGGCGCCGTGCCCTGAGCTTGATGAATTTGGCCGAAGGTAGCGGCGAAGGCGCCGCTGAATTTAGAGGACCAACTTGATAATTAGTTAGTTATGATCAAAACTAGAATTGTAATTATTGTAAATATCCTGGGATTGTTTTGGATCGTCTCCGACTCTTTTACCTCGGAGACTCTGAGTAGAGCAATTTTATCCAACCTTGCAATCACGGAAGCCCCTGGATTCATGGGAATTGAAAGTAGGTTTCCCTTTGAATGAGTTGCACGGTCGAATCATCGATCCCATCTATTTCCATAATATGTTCGCCGTCTATTATACCGGGAATAAAAAGACCGCCTTTCCAGCGTAATTCCCTGTTTTCATCCACCACTAAGGATTTCAGGTTTGACTTTCATGTCCGTGGATAAAAACAGATGAACTAGAATCTCGAGTCGATCGCCTTCAATTGGAGCGCCTTTAACCTTCAACATCAGCGGGTTCCATTTGGGATACGAGTTGAAATCGCTAATCAAGTTCCAGACTGTTTCAGCCGAGGTGTTTATTCGAATTACAGTTAATATTTCACGTTCAAACAATGGCTTGCTCTACAAATCATTAAAAAGTTTGTAGATTATACATTTAATTTGAACTATCAAAGAGAAAAACGAATCATCTTTTGTATAACCGTAGCAATTGCGCAATTACAACCTTTAACCATCCTTGTTGCTTTTGGGCTTTTTACCATGGACTAATATCAGATTGAGCATATAATATGAGAACAATCTCCGGAGGCGCCATGAAGAGAACCGGTGTTATCATAATTTCCGCTGTGGTCTTTTTGCTGATTGGCGGACTGTTTCTCGGCTGGTCGGCTTATAAGAAGTCACAGGTTGAGAAACCGGCGGCTGCAAATATACAGCACTTTAGCGACGAGACGTTTGAAAAAGATGTTGTTGAGACTTCTAAAACCATGCCCGTGCTGGTGGATTTCTACGCGGAATGGTGTTTTCCTTGCCGAATGCTTGAACCTATTCTTGAAGAAGTCGCGAACGAAATGAAAGGTAAAGCCGTTATCGGCAAAGTGAACACTGATAAGAACATGATCGGCAGAAAATTCGGCATCAGCAAAATTCCCGCAGTTTTTATCATCAAGAACGGGGAAATCAAAAGCGCCTTCTACGGCGTGGTTCCCAAAGAAACTATTGTTAAGGCACTAACTGAATGAGTCAACTGAAGAGACTTAGCGATCTGACGGTAATAATTCGCGGCGCCGGAGATCTTGCAACTGCTTGCGCTTGCCGACTTTACAGAGCCGGTTTCAAACGCATACTGATGCTTGAAATTCCACATCCAATGGCCATTCGTCGATTAGTTAGTTTTTGTGAAGCTATTTATGAAGGCAATTGGACCGTGGAAGGTATTTCGGCCAAACACGCGCATAATATTCATGAAGTGTTATACGCTTGGGACGACTTCATTGTTCCTGTTATCATAGATCCGTCCAATACAAGCAAAAGCTTTCTTCAACCGGATATTATCGTAGACGCCATTCTGGCCAAAAAAAATCTCGGGACTTCGGCAAACGACGCCTCGCTGGTAATCGCCCTGGGACCCGGATTCACCGCGCCCAGTGATTGCCATTATGTTATAGAGACGCAGCGCGGTCATAACCTGGGCAAAATACTCGATCACGGCGCCGCGGGGGCGGATACCGGCATTCCTGGTGAAATAGCCGGTCATGGCGCCACAAGGGTGATTCGCGCGCCGTCGGACGGCGTCTTTAAGGCTCACAAATCGATTTGTGACCTTGTTGTGGAAGGCGATTCCCTGGGAGTGGTATCAGGTGTACATGCCAAGACTGAGCTTTCAGGTGTGGTGCGTGGATTGATACGAGACCAAAGCGAAGTCATTAAAGGACTAAAAATAGCGGATGTGGATCCCCGTGGTCATGTGGAGTACTGCGGTACGATTTCAGACAAAGGTTTCGCAATTGCGGGATCAGTTCTAGAAGCCGTTCTAAGGCGCTTCAATAGCTGAAGTTAGGCCCTAAGACTACTCTGCCCCTCTTTTTGAGGCTCTCTGAGACTTCTGCTGACAAGTCTTTCCAAGACTTGTATGTAAATTTCATACTGACTTCCCCAGCTAAACGTCTTTGATCGCTCCATAGCGTTTGTCGCAAGGTTATGGCGCAGTTTCGGATTCTTGTAGAGTTCGATGGTTTTAGCCGCAAATGCCGCCACATCCCCAGGTGGGACAAACGCAATGGCCTGGGGACCGTAAAGCTCATCCAGCACCGTAAGTCGTGAAGCGATTATCGGTAGTCCCACGTTCGCCATTTCAGGTATCTTCAAAGAGAGGGCAATATCCATGTGGCAATCTTTGTATGCCGGATAAACGCCTAAATCCGAACTTTTCATTATATCAGGCATTTGTTCGAGAGGCGCTGGTTCATTGAGCTCAACTGAGTCACTAATGTGCAGATTCGAAGCAAGTTGGGTGGAATTCCTGAGAGCTATTCCTTCGTTTTTTAATCTAGTATAGATGCGGAGTTTCACATTTGGAATTTCCTTTTTTATCAATGGAAGCGCTCGAATTACCGTTTCCAGTCCATAGCGTTTGGCGACCGTGCCGACATACAGCAGAGTGAAATCTCTATTGTTGTTGGTTTTTGCAATCCTGAAAGAATTTTCCGCCTTAAAGAGATTCCCATCCGCGGCGTTCATCACTACGGCCATTTTAGCTCCCGACAAACCCCTTGAAGCAAGAAGGTCCTTGAAGGTCGGCGCAGCAGTAATTACAAAACTACTAAAATGGAAACAAAGACGTTCAATGAATACCTGCATCCAAACAATTGCGGATTGCGGCCCTTTTCCAAGTTTGGAGCGCGTCAGCTCAGGGGTTGGATCATGAACGTCAAAGATAACGACGGCTCCCATGATACGCGGTAGCAACGCCGCAAAAACCAGGAAATCAGGCGAATTGTGAACATGAACGACATCATAGCGGTTTTTTAGCTGAAGAATAGTCAGCTTATAAAACATCAACAAGGCCGCCAATGCCCATTCGAACACCAGTCCCGCGTGTTCCCGTCTGTTGCGCGTCATTGGGAGGGGAAAAACTCTAATGTGAGGATTAGCTGATTGCTCCGCGCCGGTCTCATCCGCAAGGCAGATAATATCAATAAAATGACCGTCCTTGGCCAGTCCTTCGGCGTATCGCCGGACGCGAGCGTCTCTAGCGTAAATACTGTTTACCGGCATTGCGAAGCGGAGAGGCTTATATTCGCCCGGATTCTGCGGTTGAGTATTTATCACACTATACGATAGAGCCACCTGGGGATATTGAATTCGCGCTTGTTTAGAATGGACCCCAGTATTTCAGCGCCTGACGTTTCCAATCTGCCCAATGCTTCATCAAGCACTTCGGAACGGGTAGCGTTCGCTTCCACTACTACGACAACTCCGTCCGTAAAACCGGATATTATAGTTGAATCGATATGGGCGAGAATTGCCGGACTATCGATGAGAATGTAGCGATACCTTTTTCTGAGTTCAACCAGCACTCGACCCAGATGTTCCAGGCAGGATTCTACGGCCTCGCATCCTGCCGCATTCTTATTACCCGCCGGTATGATTGAAAACTCGAATTCACCGGCTTGATGGATGACTTGATCCAGGTCGGAGCCGCCTCCTAATAGATCCGTGAGACCCTCCTCAGAATTTATGTTGAAGGTTTTGGCAAAAGTTGGATTTCGGAGATTGGCTTCAACAACGATTATGTCTTCCGGACCGTGAAGACGGGCCAAAAAAGCGCTGAAGGCAAGCACAATGGATGTGACGCCTTCCGAAATAGTGGACGCGGTAAACTGGATCGCTTTGGAGCCGCTATTTTCGGTTTTTTGAAAAACCGACCGATCCAATCTGTGAAATTCGTTGTCAAATTGGGTCACAAGCTGATCAATCATCATCCGGCATCCCCACAAATTACTTGAAAAGAAGCACTATAGTTGTTAACCGACAAAGTCAAGGTAAAGTAACGCTTTTAAAGCATGTCCGGTTTCCTGGACATAACCGGTTATGACAAACCCGTAGATGGGCTATTTGAACTTCAATTGCTCGTGGGTAGCTTTTCATCAACGTGAAGGGTTGCGGCGCCGGCAGTTCACTGGAATATCCGAAATCTCCACCATCACAATTTCATGAATCTCCGCATTACATCCGATGACGCATAGGGACTTTGCAACCGCTCCAAACGGCCCCCTTTCTTGGCCAACAAGTCACCATTCCCAAGAAGTTTTTCGGCGCCCACGCAATCGATTATGATTTTACTTTCGACGCCGTTTGCCGTTCGTAAGGCCACTGCGCACGGTAAGTTAGCTTTTATCAGACCGGTCACAGCTTCTTTTCTTGGACTCTGGGTCGCTATCAGCAAATGAATTCCCGCAGCGCGAGACTTTCCGCCGAGACGCTTAATTGAGGATTCAAGCAGCTTCTTGAGACTTGAATCCGCCATGGCGTCGGCAAATTCGTCGAATACCACCAAAACGCGGGGGATTCGCTCGATATTATCTAAATCATTGAAGGCGCAAAGACTATTAACGCGTCGGTTCTTGAAAGAACCATATCGTTTCTGCATTTCATTGACCATCTCATCCAGTATGTCTACAGCTTCCTCCATTTGGTAAATTACCGGTTTTGAGAGAAAAGGGCTACCGTTCAGATCCTGATAGTCCGTCATTTTGGGGTCGATGATCAATAGTTGTAGTTCAGTTGGATCGGCGCCGGAGACCAGTGAGCATACAAGCTGCCTGATAAACTCACTTTTTCCTGACCCGGTTTGCCCTCCGGCCAATATGTGACAGGCGTCGGATTTGGCAAGATCCCCCCATTTGGGAACGCCGGCTATATCAACCCCGAGTATAAACGAAGAGGTCGTGGGCTTGGAACTCAAATCAAGATCTTCTAAGTTTACGATTGCCGGCGTAGCTCTCGGTATTTCGACGGACACAAATCCCGGACCCTCTACAATTCTCGGAGTATCTTCCAGCGACATAGCGACTTCCAGGTCCTGGGCACGCGTCACCAGGGACGCCACTTTTACGCCTCTGCCCGGAACCACTCGGATTATTCTGTATCGAGGGCCGATGATGATCGGTCCATCGCCGGCCGTATAAGCTTCCACAGGGCAGTTAAACTCTCCCAGCTTTTTTTGGATCATCTGCAAATTGTCAAACGCTGATTCCAACTCTTCCGCTGTAGCAAAATTATTCTTGTGATCTGTGGCTGAGGCTGAATCCGCAGAACCGATTTCCGGCTTAATCACTTCAGAAATTATTTTTGTGAATTGCTCCTCTGCAGAGATATCCGGGGGCTCTATCCTGGTGGGGTATTCCTTTGCCGCAACTTCCTGAATCAACGTAATAAGTGGATTCCGAAATGCCGCTATCTCGTTCCAGGCAATGATAATGCGTCTAGGCTCTGGATACAAATTCAGCAACGTGGCGCCGGGTTGAATTTTGTGCTTTTCATTGAGCATCAAGGAATAAAGCATTACCTGGGTCAAGCCGGCAAGATCCTTTTGAATACCACAGAGTTTAAAATCAATTAAATGGGGCTGATCGTAACGTGGATCATAAAAAAGCAAATCATACCTACCGGTCACTTCGATGATGCGATTGTCGATCTGCACGCGCCAGCTAAGGCTTTGTTCGGCGCCGAGCATTATCTCATGTATGCTCCTCTTCTGAGTTTTAGCAGCCGAAAAAATGTAAATCAATTCCTCCAGAAAATGCTTAACGGCATTCCACAAGGCCAGTTGAGACTCAGGTTTTAATTTATTGAACTTTGTTTTTCTTTCCTTTTGGATTATCTCGTGATAAACATAGTCTCGCATCGGCCCATTAATGATATCCAACTTAGCTTCGGGTCCAACTTGGCTGGGGATAAGCTTGCTTTGCGTCCGCCAAAAAGATTCGTCATCTTCCAACTTTTTAATAAGATCGTTGCAAATCTGGTGGAATAAAGATCCCACGGTAATATAGGGAACGTCGTTAAATGGACCCTCTTTGCTCCACAAATAAGATGTAATCTGCGTTACGGTAAGCTTTATTTTCTCCATTACGACTTACCTTCAATCATCTTTAGAATCTTGGGATTCGAGCCCAAGGCTACAATTTTCTTCTCCTTAGATAACATTTCGACGGCTTTCGCAAAGGTTGCTCTATCAGACTCCGTTGGAATTGTTCTATTTTGATTTGCGACATATTCGACAAGGCAATCTTCGTATGAATAGATTTTTTTGACGAACATTTTTGAATAAAGGAATGCTTTGGCAAGCTCTTGCTGTTTGCCGGCAGGTATCGACTGAGGCGGCAAAGTTTCCGTACTTTTAACGATAGACTTTAACGACTTACGGGATAAAACGGATTCGATCTGTTGGAACAATCCGCAATTTGTGATAAGCCGCTCAACAAAGAATTGAGCTAAATCTTCTTCGGTGATCTGATGAAATGTATGGGGCGCCGCAGCCGGCATGCACAGATCGGGTCGAGTAATCCGTAACTTATTCATTGCGGAAATCTCGGCGACTTCTTCTGCCGACAAATCTTTTCTAATGAATCTTTGCGTGGCCTCCAAAGCTTTCAGAGTAGCCTTTGGTTGAATCCAACTCTCGGGCGCCTTACAGGCGGCGTCTCTTACGAAGAACGCAAAATGGGGTTTGTCGAATGTTCGGAGCAACTGTAAAAGCTTAGTTAGGGACCCATGGACTTTTTTCCAGTGCTCCCCATTTTCAAAGAGCAATGCGGTTGATATTGAGGCGCCGGTCCTTGCGATTGTATAAAAACATTCCGGCGCAAACTTAATTTTGGATGTGGGATTATCGTCAATGTAATAGGGCCCCCCGAATTTATTGGTTAAATTGACGACCGCCACTATAATATTGGCCAAGATATCGGAGCTTATCGGGCCGTTTTCATTGAGTTCAATCAGCGATTCATATTGTTTTTTGAGAAAAGCTTCAATTTCGTTTTTGTCCGGATCAACCAGGGCTTGGTTTCTTTCTAAAGAATTGGGCCATTTGCTTAACCATGCCTCATCGATTACATCCTGAATTGCTTCGAATTCAGATGAAGCGAGTTTCAATAGAGATCTCGGGGATGGAGCTATGGGATTGGCGGCCAGTTTACTTCCTAGAAATTCCCACGTAAACGGGAACCATTCGTTGGGCGGCTCGTGCGCCGACACGTTTTGGCGCCACATTTCGTCAAGACGTTTTCGGATAATCAGCTCACAATCCGAATCAGTTAGTGGTTGAAGCTCAACAACCGTTTTGAAAATGACGTCCTGGGCGCCGGTGGATATTATCTGTTCTTTTTCGAATCGATCCATCTGTTCATGGACTCCGGCAGTCAGAATAAGGTAATTGGGCGCTGCGGCGTCGCTCCCGATGAGCGCCTGAAGCTGTTTGCCGAATTGATTCATTGTATTGTCGGACATGGAGTCAAGCTGATCGAAGACCAAAATGATCGGCGATATGGACCTTGTAATCATCCCCAGAGTTCGTAAAATCGCTAAATAGACCTCATCGCCCGATTCAGAATCTTTTCTCAGGTTGTATTTAGCCCCAATTAGCTTCAGCTCCTCCTCATCTATTTCCCACCCTTTTAACCATTTAGTGGCGGTTTTAAATTTAAGGTGATGCTCCTCTTTCTTTTTGCCGAACGGAGCGCTCCATTTGTATAGATTGCCCAGCATTTTAAAAACGTCTTCCACTATTGGATTGGCAATTTCCCTGGTAATCTCCTCATATCGTTCTTCCAACGCGGAATCCATTTCCTTGAAACTTGTTCCTTTTCCTGCCACGGCTTTTTTATGTTTCAGAATAAAGCGCCTGATCAATGCGCTTAGTTGGGTCTCATGACCATCAGTTCCGATATCCTTTTCGAGGTCGCTTACAATGCTTTGCAGAATGTGCCTCAACCAGCCGGTAGCCTCACCCGGCAGCGCCGTCACCTGGAAAAATAATACATCGTCGGAGATAATTCTTTTACGATTTTGGTACAACTTTGAAATCAGGTGGCTTTTCCCGCTTCCGGCGATTCCCTTTATCAAAACGCCGCGGCTCCTTTGGGTCACCAAAACAGTCTTGAGTTCCTTAATCAGTTTATTGTACGCCGTTTTATTTACATTCACATCGATGATTTCTGATCTGGCGGTTAAAACCTTATCATCGTCAAACGGATTGGCTGCCGCTCGTAATATCGGAACAAATTCCGGAGAGATTGACGGAGGCATTTTTTACCTACCTCCAGACATTTTGGCCACGGACATAACCAATTCACCGCCGGGCGCCTTGAGAAGTCCGGCTTTTTGATCCTGCGATAAACTGACTGAATCCTGCACGGGGATCAGCTCCAAAACTCGCTCCTTACCCAATTGCAGCAGAATGTTGTCCAAAGTTTCTTGAGACACATCAGCCAATTCCCGTCTAAGCTGTGAGAGTTCAATTACCCTGCTTCTCTTCTTTTCGTTGAGTATTGAGTCTATGACGTTCAATACTCGTTGATCGATCTTCTCGACATCCCGCTCCGATTCGACTCCGATTTTCGCGACCCCGGAAGTCAGCGCAGCTTCCTGCAACTGCATTTTTAGACTTTCTATCTCGCTGAGCATCTCAAATCGCAACGCTTCCGTTAATTTGGCCGCGTACCTGATGTCATCTCCCGCCAGCATGTATGCTTTGGCGGTTGAAACCTTAACCTCTTGAAGAGATCCGGATCGGCACAAATCGGCAAGAAGATCGCTAAGCTCTTTGGCGCTTACCTTGAGTTTTGTGGATTCTTTTTTTAAATCCGAAAGCTTTACCGGGTATTTACCCTTAGTTTTAGACGCACTCACGAGATTAATGAGATCAAAAGGCGATGGAGGGATTTTATAGGTTGGTGATTTGGCGCCTACTTTGGACAGCTTTCCTTGACTGGTTAATTCATCAAGTTTTTGAGTTAAAACAGCCTTGTCGGCTTTAAACTCCTTTTGCAGAGCCGTAAAAGTAGCTGAACCCTTGCTTTCTATGTACGAGATCAACTTATCCGCAGAAATAGGTTTGGTTTCTTCGGGAATACGATATTTCTTTCCGAAAAAAACGATGCTTTTCTGTTCAATAAGCCGATTCAACTTTTCCTTCATCTTTTGCTTGTGATCTGAAAGAGCGTCTTGAATCTGTTTTGAACCCAGGGGGCCTTTCTCTTTCAGTAGGCTCAAAATTGGGAGGTCGGAATGAGCGTACAAAGCTTCCTCGTCTCCCGCGAACGCAACCATGTTGTCGCATATAACAAGGGAGGAATCCTTCTTAATTGCCGCTATGGCCTCCGCCTCTTTAATATCGGTTTGGGCCGTGACGCATTTTGTTAGACTCGCTATGTTACAGGGGTATTCCTTACCTGCTTCTCGTAGATCATTGAGGCAATTACGAATGCTGGAGAATGTTTCAGGAGAGATTTTCTTAGCCATGAGCAACTCCTCGATTCTCGTTTGCAATTATGGGCCCTCTGTAGGGTTGAACCCGTAATGGAACGCAGACGCATAGTTTGCGTCAATACGATTCAATTCCAAAAAAAGTGGTAAATAACGAATACAGCGCACAAAGCAGCTTTGTGTCAAGTTTAAAATTTAGGAAAGAGGCTATATTCATACCATTTTCTTAATCTTTCACAGGCGGCGGTCCATGGTTGGCGCCATTCTGTGCCTATGAGTAGTTGATTTAGTTATTCCACTCAAGACTTACAAATTTTCAGCCTGGGCGAGTCTCGGATGTTTGATGGGCTCGATTGAAACGCAATCATTTAACCGTAACCTCCATGCGTCAATTCTGATTTCATTGCGCCGTCGCCGGTTGAATCAAAGCGCTAAAAGTGATATTATCCCGCCCGAAGTTTTC
>JBBSBY010000067.1:0-18681 GCA_038250835.1 Desulfomonilales bacterium
ACCGTTTTATGGTGACAAAGTTGATTTAAAACTCATGAGACTTGGATTTTAAGATTCGGTTGCTTGAAAGGAGATCAATGATGGGAGACTTCTGGGATTCTGACTTCGACACTATGCCATTTCAGGAGTTGCACGGTTACTAGCTCCAAAAAATGAGGGCCCTATTGTGGAAGCAGAGACTCTAACCGAGGCCGTTCATGAGGTTCAAACTGGGTACGCGGCTATGAGTGTGCGACCTATATCTGCGAAAGGGGTGCAACTTGATCAACATTGAGAAAATAGATCACATTTGCATTGCAGTCCGGGATCTACATACGGCTATGGAAACTTGGGGCCGACTCTTTGGAAAGAGCGAACCGGATTTTTTCTATCGACATGAGCCGGAAGCTATAGAGGTGGCCCGGTACTACGTGGGAGAAGTAGGATATGAGATCATGGCTTCGACGAGCGATGGTAGCGAGGTGGACCGCTTCATCCGTAAGCGTGGTGAAGGAGTAATGCTCATTTCATTCAAGGTCCCCGACACGGTAACGGCCATGGAAACACTCAGACACAACGGCTTCAAAATGATCGACCAGACGCCTAGATTGTGGGGCAAATCCCGGTACGCCTTTCTGAACCCCAGCTTCATGAATGGCGTCCTAGTCGAGGTAATTGACGAGGCGCCCGATGATATCTCCCAAACAAACGAGTAGGACCGGGATTGCCCTCAAGGTTTAGCGCCAGACCTACTCTAGAGCACTTGATCGGATAGCCGGAATGATGGTTGTGGCTGCGACAAGAAACAACGCCCCTATGCCGCTGGAAAGTGGAGAGAGCGAGGTAGGATCTTTTAAAGCTTCTTCAAGTAGATGGTCATCGTATTCAGAAGTCTTGAACGGAAGTCGACGGAAATGAGATTAGGTTCGGAAAGTCCTAACTGTCGGCCAAGAATCCTATAAAACGCAAGATACACAACGGGAAAGGAGACCCCCTATGAAGAAAAGCTTGTTTGTTGGATTCACAGTGTTCGTGGCCGTAACGCTCCTGGGCATTGGCCTTGGAGTAACTCAGCAACCTGCAGCCAAGGAAGGTCCGCCCATAGTTGTAGGAGCGCCCATTCCGCGGGCCAGCAATTACGGTCAGAACGGTGAGCGGGGCATGATCCTTGCCACAGAGGAGATCAACGCTGCCAGCGGTGTGAACGTGGGAGGTATTAAGAGGCCCTTCAAACTGGAAATCATCGACAGTCGCGATGAAGAACCGGGGGTCCCCACCAGTGCAGTCTTGCTGGCGATCGAGAAGCTCATTCTACAGTCAAAGGTGGATATGATTGCAGGAGGCCCGTGCATGTCTGAGTGCGGAATGGCAGCAATGGACCTTTACTCGCGCTACAAGAAACTCGATATAGCCGCTATCGGTTGCTACACTCCGAGCTGGGAAGAAAAGTTCGCTAAGAATCCTAAGAAATATCGGTACTCTTTCCGAGAAAGCGGCAGCGTAAAATGGTACATTAAAGAGGCGCTGGATGTTCTGAGACTGATGAAAGAGAAGCACGGATTTGACAAGCTGTTTATATCCATAGACGACAGCCTCATGTGCCGCAAGGCCTCAGAAATCGTAGAGAAGCTGGCCGTTAAGGACGGCTGGCAGATCGTAGGCCACGATAGGCATCCCATCGGCGCGACTGACTACTCGCAGGCTATGACGGAGTGCAAGGACTCAGGCGCTCAAATCCTTTTCGTCTGGGCGTATGCGCCTGAGACATCCATTCTGATCAAGCAGTGGGCCGCAATGGAAGTGCCGGCTCTGCCCGTAGGATTTATTGGCGCGGCTGAAGACCCGGGCTTCTGGAAAGCCACCGACGGCAAATGTGCCTATAGCATCGTAACCCTCTCCGAGACAGGCAATGTGCCTACCAAAGCTACTCCGAAAGCTATGGAGTTCTACAACGCTTTCCTGAAGCGCTGGGAAGTCCCTCCCCGGAGCACTGGCTGCGTGAGCGGGTACGAGTCCATGTACGTGCTAAAAGATGCCATCGAACGTGCCGGTAAATTGGATGAAGACGCCCTTATCGCCGCGTTGGAGAAAACCAACCTGGAGGCCGTTCGCGGCACGATTCGTTTCAATGAGAACCATCAAATCATTTACGGTTATGACCCGAAAAATAGTGTGCTTGGTTGCTGGGTACAGTGGCAGGACGGCGAACGAGTTCAAGTCTTTCCCGCCGCTGCCGCTATGGGTGAGATCAAGCTGCCTCCCTGGATAAAGAAATAGTATCGAGGCCTGGTTTCAGTCTTACCTCCTCCTGTCTATGAATGCCGAGCGCTTTCGAAAAACGAGGTAAGACCCACTCCCGAAGCGGTGATCGGGGAGTAGGAAGGTTGTCGACCCGTTTTGCCCTGTTCTTGCGACCAGGGAGAGGGACATAGTCTTAAAGAATCGACGTCGGCAAGGCTCGGCCGCGGAGGATTTACATACCTACTCAATAGATTACGCCTGTAGCGCCATGCACAATTTCTTATGACAGGCAGAGCCCCTGAGGCGGCAAGCTCCCGGAAGGCGGAGAAGGAGTTCCTATGGAAACGGTACTCATTTACGGCTTAATTAATAGCGTCACTTTTGTACTCATGTCCATCGGCTTCAGTCTAGTCTATGGAGTCAGCCGCGTGCCCAATTTCGCCCACGGCTCCATCTACGTTCTGGTTGGTTTTCTTACTTGGTCTTTCGTAAATGATTTCAACTTAAACTATGGGTTGGCAATCCTTATTTCCCTTGCCATAGCCTCCGTGGTCGGAATGGCCTTGTACCGGCTCGTGTTGATACGCTTGAGAGGAATGCCGACCTCCGAAATCATTGCGTCATTCGCCTGTGGACTCATGATCATCGAGGGCTTGCGCTTGCAGGGTATAGGCGGATTCAAGGGTTTTATCGGTCCCAATTATTTCCTTAGTCCATTCTTTGAAGGGAAGATACAAATTTTAGGCGTGTTCGTGGATTATCAGCGCTTGATCGTAGTAGGCGCAGGGGTGATTCTGGTGGTGGCGCTGTTGCTCTTCACCCACTATACCAAAATTGGTCTCTCACTGCGAGCTATCGCTCAGGACGAACAGGCCGCTCTGATGCTGGGAATAAACTCTGATCGAGCGGCGATGCTCTCCATGGCCATTGGGTCGGCTCTTGCCGGACTAGCTGCAGTGATCATTCTTCCCTTGGGCAATGTAACGGCTGAGGTTGGCTACCATGTACTCGTTTACGCCTTAGCCGTGTGCATCATCGGTGGGCTGGGCAGCTGGACTGGAACCGTCCTGGCATCCTTTCTGGTAGGCTATGCCATGAAGATAAGCACGTTCTTTTTCGGCGCCTTGTGGGAATCCGTGGTGTTGGTGGGTACTATCATCCTGGTGTTGCTGCTGAAGCCTTCGGGGCTGTTGGGCAAGCAAAAGGAACTTGAGGAGAGGGTCTAATGTCTGCTCAGGACCGTCGAAAAAAGAGGATTGATCGGAGTATTAAGGTTCGCAGTGAAGGGCTGTACAGTCTCTCCTCGTGGCGAGAAATGGCCTACCTGATTGCGCCGAGGCTGCTCCTTATAGGGGGTCTCCTCGTGGCTCCCCTCGTACTAGACCTCTATTGGCAGAAGGTTCTCTGCGCAGCGGGAATCATAGCCGTCCTAGCCCTTGGGTTTGATTTCCTGGCCGCTTATGTCGGGCTTGTGTGCCTGGGTGGATCTATGTTTATCGGGTTCGGAGGATATGCTGCCGGACTTCTGAACTCAAGCCTTGCCCTTCCTCCCGTTTTGACGATTCCCCTTGCGGCAGTGATCGGCGCCTGCGTGAGCACGTTGGTTCTAATGCCGTGTCTCAGACTGCGAGGTGTATACTTTGCCATTGTCACCTTTATGCTGCCACTTTTCACGACTCACATTATCATTGCGCTAAGCCTATTCGGAAGCACCGAGGGCATCACCGGTTTGGACATTCTGCCCAGCAATTGGTGGGAACAGTACGTAATCGTAATAGGTGTTTTCGCTATCCTGTTCGGCCTGAGGCGGATCGTCACCGAGGATGTGGGGCTTATCATGATGGGGATTAAGGATAATGACCAGGCAGTGCTGGCCTCTGGAATCAGCATATTCAAATATCGGGTCCTGGCAGTATTCATCGCAGCGTTGATCGGTTGCTTCGCGGGGGCTTATCAGGCACATCTCTATGGATGGCTCGGCTTGTCTCTATTTGCTATGGATTTCTCCATTCTGCCCATCGCCGCCACGGTCATGGGAGGTATGGGGACCCTCACAGGCCCGGTGATCGGAGCATTGATTCTTACACCTCTCTCTGAGGCGCTGAGGGGTTTTGGACAACTCAGGGTGGTTCTTTACTGTTTCATTCTCCTGATGTTTATCCTCTACAAGCCGGAAGGCTTGATAAACTACCTCGAACGGAAGTATCACCAGTTTGAACGCTGGGAAAAGGTTTGATCATGGCCAGTGATATTCTGCTCGACGTCAAAGATCTTAGCAAGTCATTCGGCGGTGTCCAGGCAGTTGTGAACGTAGGTTTTACACTCAACCGAGGAGATGTCTTGGGAGTTATCGGGCCTAACGGGGCCGGTAAGACGACGCTGATCAACCTCCTCACCGGATTCGTCAAACCGGATCATGGAAGAGTCTTCTACAAGGAGCATGACATCACCGGCATGCCACCGAACAGGATCGCCAATCTTGGTTTGGCCCGGACCTTTCAGGTTATGAGGCCCTACCACAGCTTACCGGCTTACAAGAACCTGGTCTTGCCGCTCAATTCACCTCGTATCAAAAAGGCCGCGCATGGGAAGCTGGGCGACCGAGACTCCGTTGCAATTGATATCCTTGAGGAAATCGGTTTTGAACGGGACGCTCGGGTGCCGTACAAGCTCGCCGGCTCTCTGCCCTTGGGATACCAGAAGCGGCTGGAGCTGGCACGGTGCATTGCTCTGAAGCCTGAAATCATCCTCTGCGACGAGGTCTTCTCCGGATTGAGTATGGCAGAGATCACCAGCTTGATTCCCTTGTTGGAAAGGATGGTAATGCAGGGCGTGTCCCTAATCATGGTCGAGCATCGACTGCGTGAGCTGTTCAGGGTCGCAAATAGGATACTTGTGATGAATTTCGGCTGCAAGATTGCGGAAGGCGCTCCGCAAGAAACCATGACAAGAGATGAAGTCAAGGCTGCATATATGGGCGGGGGGGGGAAGTAAATGAATCTCCTCGAAGTAAACAGCCTAATGGTTTTTTATGAAAATGCCGTCGCCATTAATAACGTCAACTTAAAATGTGAGCAAGGCTTGACAACCGGTGTCTTCGGAGCTAACAGCGCAGGTAAAACAACCTTGATGTTCACGGTTTCGGGCATGATTCTTGATACCGCTCGCAAGGAAAAGAGGAAGGGCGGTATCAGGATCACGGTTCTAGGCGACATCCTTTTTGGGGGGAGAAGCATCATGGAGGTGGAGCCCAGCCGAAGGGCTCACTTGGGTATCGTTCTGTGCCCGGAGAGGAGACGTATATTCAAGGAAAGCACAGTGATGGAAAATCTCAAAATTGGCGGAATCATCGCGACCAAAGCTCAGGCAAGAAAAACCCTGGAGTACGTCCTGACGATATTCCCCGCTCTGGTAAGACTACGAAAGCGGGAAGCGGGATTTCTCAGCGGCGGTGAACAGCAAATGTTAGCCATAGGGCGTGCGCTTATGGCACAACCCAAGTTGCTTCTATTGGACGAACCATTGTTGGGTCTCAGTCCGGTAATGGAAGAAACCCTAGTCAACGCCATCGTTGACATCAAACGTGAAGTCGGTCTCACGACCATGATTTCCGAGCAATACGCGAGGCCCATTTTCCCGATAATCGACTACGGGTACGTATTAGAAAACGGCGGAGTGGTTGTGGAAGGCACCTCGCAGGAACTGATGGAGAATCAGGATGTGCAGTCGGCCTATTTCGGCATCCAGGAAGCATGAGAGCGACCGTTTACCGGGATGGTTAGATCCGTTGGGATCGGGATAGGTGCAGGTTCCGAACGGGAGACAGGCCTCCCGCAACATCTCCGGCGCCGATCCGCCTCAAGCCGGTTGAACCAATGCCAATAGAGGATAGGAAATGTCAAGGGCGAGTGAACCATTAATCGAGGGTTTTTACCGAGCCTGTGAAAAATACCCTGACAGGACCGCCTTGATTTATCTGGGCGAGCAAATCACCTATCGGAGGCTCAGGGAACATGTAAAAAGATTTGCTACCGCCCTGCATGATCTAGGCGTCCGTCCGGATGACAAAGTAATGCTTTATATCCCGAACTGTCCCCAGTTCCTGATCTGCTATTTGGGCACTCAGGTGATTGGGGGCATCCCGGTGGCCGTGTCGCCGATTTACACCCCCAGTGAGATAAAATACTTGATTAACGACTCGGGTGCAAAGACCATCCTTTGCCTGGACACGAATTTCAGGTACGTCAAAGAGGTCTTTCATGAAACAAGCCTCGAACGGGTCATTATCACGACCTACGTTGAGATGCTCCCGTTGTACAAACGCGTTTTCGGCTTCTTATTCGACACGGTACCCAAGGGCGCAATTGAACGAGGCGAGAACGTCTTCCGCTTCGGCAAACTCCTACGTGATTACCCTCCTGAACCGCCACATGTGAACATCGACCCTAACCGGCGCCTGTGCTATATCCTGTACACCGGAGGCACTACCGGATTCCCCAAAGGTTGCATCGCGACCCATTCCGGAATGGTGTCCTTCGTTAATGAAGTAACGGAGATGACAGAGGGACACGTCGGGGAGGCCACGGATACTCTGATCATGGTGAATCCGCTGTTTCACCAGCTGGCCTTGGGCGTGATCCTGGGTATGGTCCTAAACAAGGGCAATTCGGTAGTGTTGATGCCGATTCCCCAGGTTGATGCGATCCTGGATACCATACAACAACACAAGGTGACTTTGTTCCTCGGAGCGCCGACGCTATATCGCATGATCCTGGAAAACGACCGACTTGACTTGTTCGACCTAAGTTCCCTGCGATATTGCTGGAGCGGTGGAGATGTGTTGCCCGTAGAGATCTTTAATAGATGGAAAACCGAATTTGGGCTATCGATTTACCAGATCTACGGTTCTACTGAGGTAGGATTTGCGGCCATGAGTCCACTTGACAGGGAGCCTTCTCCAACCAGAGTTGGGAGACCTTTACCCTCCAGAAAGACGATGGTGGTGGACCCTGAGACCCTGGAGCCTGTGCCCGTGGGAGAGACAGGAGAGCTACTGGTGACGTCGGAATTCATTTTCAAGGAATACTGGAATAAGCCCGAAGAAAGTGCACGGGCCTATGTAGAGATCGAGGGACAGATTTGGTACCGGATGACCGATTTCGTTCGGGTGGACGAAAACGGAGAGTTGTCTTACGTTGACCGACAGGCGGACGTCATCAAGCACAAAGGCTTCCGGGTTTCCTGTTCTGAAATCGAGGCGGCCCTGCAGAACCATCCCGCTGTTATTGGTGCCTGCGTGGTCGGAGTTCCCGACAAAAAAGCAGGAGAGCGAATCAAGGCTATAGTCGTCCTTAAAGAGGATACCCGAGGCGTGAGCGGAACAGAGCTGACGAGGTGGTGCCGGGATTGTCTGGCGGCATACAAGGTACCGCAATATATAGAGTTCCGTGACATGCTGCCCAAATCCAAGGTTGGTAAACTCCTGCGAAAAGAAGTCAGAGAAGAAGAGAGAAGAAAGCTGTCCGGGAATATGACTTGAACTGGACGATCAGGTCGTATTCCAGAAGGCGCTTGCCCGCCGGTTGCACTTCTTGACGATCTGAAGAGTATCGGTGCCCGCGCCTCCATATAGTCGATCATTGCCATCGTGGGCATTGATAACTGAAATCCCAAACTTGAACTCTGTATTTCTTGTTTAAAGAATGTGTGAATACCACCCATGCCTAGCGAGATCTATGCCAGTGAACTTTAAATGAATTTAATTGATTACCTTCCGTCAGAATGCCGGAAAATAGAGCGAAGGGACATGTTTTGTCACAAGATTTGTGAGTTCCTGCATCCGCTCATAATAGCTTTATCGGACTAACCGGCAACTTTTACAGCGTTGACGAAATATGTTACCTCACCCCGTTGACCTTACTACGCGGTGTCACAGCATAACTATACAAAGAATCTACAAAGGCTAAGTGAAGGCTCCAACCGCCTGAAGGCGGTGGCTTCGGCGGCTCTTCTCTCAGTCGAATAAATTCGACATTCGCCGCCGCCCAAGAAAACCCCTTGTCCCTGACAAGGTCAATGGAATAACAGTCGGGTCTTCGATGAGATCGGAACTGTCCCGCTTCAGGCCCTGCGGGCCTACTTAAGTCTTCGCCTGAAGGCGAGGGTTTTTCTCCCATTCCCCGTAGGGGACAATAATCTCATTAGTCCCGGCCTTCGTATATCAGGTTAACTGAACTCCACAGTCATGATTACATTCTCCATGAGCCATCGTTTAGCCTGCAGCGAGTTATTAGGTCGGCCCTTTTTTCGACAAACACAAAAGATCAACCGATTAACCGCTTAATCGCTCTGGATTGGCCAATTGATCGGCGACATAAAAAATGCTAAACCTTGCGCCATTCCGACGGAACTCTTGTACTTGGGCCATGCGGCCCAAGTAGCACGACAACATCAAATTATGCTTAAAAAACTGGATGGCAGGTCGTTCGAATGCTCACATTTTGCTCTCACCAAAAGATACTCTCAAGGATCGGAATGGACTGAGAAAGATCGACAGGGGCCGAACTCATTAGGTATTTGGGGTGGATGATTGAATTTGTTCAGGTCAAAATCGCTCTGTCCCGCCGCCGTTCTCGGGGCTACTGCTGCACCGCACTTCTGAACAAAGATCACACAAATCACGTGAGCGACTTTTGCAGGAGGCTCTTTGTAAGTGTGCGAATAAACGAAAAAGAAGTTACCTGAGCGATTCCAGACAAATAATGTTCTTGTGCGATCAGAAAAACTTCAAGGACTGCTTCCGAGTTTTCAAAAGAGAAAATCAGGACGTGTTCAAAAAAGTCATCTCTTTTCGGATCGACAAGATGAAGACAATCAGGAATTTTCTATAAGTAGGAAGCAGCCAATGTCGTTTGTCTCATTAAATGCCAAGATGACGATGATACCGATTTATGATATTAGGACAAACCTGTTTCACGGTCACAAAGATCCATAGGACGAAAGGGATCTTTCATTGTTTCTGTGGGCGGCCAGCATCCTGCTTCCGTTCTTGGATTTCTTGCTCTCGAACACGACAGGCGAAACCCTTAACGCATATGATCCAGAGCCGGAGCCTGTGCCCTTGAGACCCCTAGTAGAGTGATAGGATTAGCATTGCTTCATTTTGGCGGGAAATACAAACCTCATTTTTGTATACATTTTGTAGACGAGACTAGGGATGAAAGAGAAATGAAATGGACATTATAATGTTAGCCTAAAGTCTTGTCTTATTGGAACAAGTTCTGATATTCGTCGAGATTCACGATTAATAGATTGTATCTCGCTCTAAATTGGATAATCCAACGAAACAAACTCAACAGAAAAACTTAGGCTGACGCAACATTTGGCCGACGCCCGAATATAAGCAAAAAACTTTGAAGGCAGCCGTATTTTGGTAATTTCCGGTGGAGTATATCGGTAAGCGCAACGAATGGAAAACAACCTTTAACTCCGATCAGTAATCATGAAGATAATGATGCCAGCTAGGTATCCGTCTTTTGCTTCGATGCCGTTTTTAACATGGAATTTGAGGAGACTGGCCGAAGTGGAGCTAAGCACTATCCTACGGAGTCTCTTACCGGGCAAACGTGGGGGAAGGTCCGCGCGTCCCTCAGAGGCACTGCCACGAGCAGCCTTCCATCTGTCACTTGTTGCTAATCGAGCTTCCTTTGACGGCACAGCATAGTGCCGTTATAAAATTACATTGATGATCACATATTTTGGAGAACTGCTCATGGCATGCTATGAATTTGAAAGCAAAATCCCCCGTGTCCATCCCGATGCCTTTGTACACCCTCAAGCCGTGTTGATCGGGAATATCCTAATCGATGCAGAATGCTATATTGGCGCTTGTGCGGTGCTACGTGGAGATATCGGTTTCATCCAAGTGGGGCGGGGATCCAATGTGCAAGAGAACTGTGTCGTTCATACTTTTCCAGATACTGGGACCATCATTCATCCCAACGCGCACATCGGTCATGGGTGTATTTTGCACGGATGCGAGATTTGCTCAAATGTTCTCGTAGGGATGAGGTCAATAGTTGCCGATGGCGTGAAAATCAACTCTTATTGCCTTGTCGGCGCGGGTAGCTTCATTGAATTCGGAACCAAAATACCGGCTGGCAGCGTAGTGGTGGGTTCTCCGGCGAAAATTATCAAAGCCGTGGAACCGGAGCATCGTAAGAGTATTACTGAAGGTCTCGGTATTTACCAGGAGCTGACACGCCGCTACTTGAAGTCATTCAAAGAAACCTCTCAGTGAGTCCCCAGAGTAGGCGCTTGAAACAGCAAAGGGGAGCGCAGCGCGTTTCTCCGAAACTCAAAGACGCGGCAAATTGGCTCGATCGATTTGCAGACAATAGATGGGCGATCATTAAAGCGTGATCGTGTACGTGACTCCAGGGAAGGTCCATCTTTAAATATGCGACTGGTGCGAAGTGCCCGTGTAATTCTTTTTTCAACCTGGTAGAATGACTGCTTCACATCGCAGAGGCCCTCATCAGGGGTTTCACAGTCATCGGCTACTTGCTTGGGTTGCTCCGGACAGCGATAGAAGGTTGTAGCAGAAAGTTCAAGGAAGGTACGAGGCTTTTCTGAGAAAATGCTTCTGCACCAAATTTGCACCAATCGATGCTCTATCGTCCTGATTTGTCGTGGTGCATAGCAACGAGCAGCACGAGAGAATTGTTTGATATGATTAGTGTTTCTATGGCACTCTGTATCTGTTAACCACCAGATTGTTGGACGGAATCCCACTTTGGGAGCTAAAAACGGCTGAAGAAGGAGCTTGGACTGAGATGTGGCAAATTGCCACCAACCTGCGTGTATGTCCTGGCGGCGCCTCTTGGTCGCTAACGGGTGCTGGTTTCATCGAGCCCGGTACGTCCCTCTTACGGCAGACATACTCATCGAGACAGCCCCAATCCGCAGGAGGTCCCGTCAGCAAAGGCAGCCGATCAGACTGCCGCTTGCGATCATAGTGCTTCTGGTCCTCTCGTTTACAATCGTTACGGAGCTTTTGGCGGAAACAGATGTGGAACAGGGTAAGCTTGCCGCCAACAAAGCACTTGTGTACAAATTTTATGAACAAGTGATCAGCAATGGGAGAATTGACGCCCTTGATAATTTAGTCCAGCCGGATGCACTGCTGCAACTGCAGTCAGACTGGATTTCGCCTGTAACTGGTACAAATCAAGTCGTTGGAAAAGACAAATTGAAGCAACATTATCAGGCATTCCACTCGATCTGGGCAAAAAAGGCCGAGTGGTTCAAAGTCAATTTTAAACCCGAAGACGACATGATAGCGGAAGGTGATACTGTGGCAGTACGTTATGACAGGACTTACCTTGATCGCAAATCCAAAAAAGTTGTGAATCGCACGGCAATGTGCTTCTACAAGATTAAGGATAGGAAAATTGCCGCTATGTATGACCGCCTCTCTTTTACTTTGAGCCATATTAACCTCACCGTGCCGGCTATTCACTATTGATCGGAGCGGACTGACGGTTTATCAGACGTCAGGGCAGAGAATATATAAAGTGTGCCGGCTATTCACTATTGATCGGAGCGGACTGACAGGTTGCGGTAATGTCCAGGCAGTTTAAAGAATTTGCTAGTGCCGGCTATTCACTATTGATCGGAGCGGACTGACCGCCCAGCTATTAAGCTTTGTTAAATCGAATACATGCCCGGTGATTTCCGAGCGGCTATGGTTCGGATCAACGCACATGACTATTTCGACCGTAGATCGTGTTCTATGAGCTTGAAAAAACGGGATAAACAGTCCAACGAGCGGCCTCGGGCTTCGGTGTCCGAACACGCCGCTCACCTCCGCTGGGTTGTCAAAGACCGATCAACAATAAATAACCACCGACGGGTGACTGTCTGTGGCAGCCGTGGCACTGCCGTCGGATCACATTTTTCCTGTAGAGTTTCAAATTACATTGCCGCAAACGAAAAGTCAATAAATCATTACGGAATTGTCGGCCACAACAAGGGGCGCACCGATTACCGTCCAATGTTCAGGCATACGATCGCGTTTCCCGTCCACCGGCCCCAGTGTGATAAGGATGGCTTGGTCTTCTTTATGATGAATAATATCTCGAATCTTTTCCGAAAGCACCACTAGGTCTTTGTCCGTTAAACGACAGAGAAATACCGAATACTGGACATGCTCACCGAAGCCTCTCAGTAATCTGAACACTCTTCTGAGACGCTTATCATCGGACACATCATAGGTCACGAGTACGAATCGCCTCATCCCATTACCTCGTTGTCAGTGGATGATATTCTTCCAATTCCCCGCTGAAGAATCTTCCCATCAATCGGGCTTCCAAGTTGAATATACGGCGGTAGCTCAACCGATATCCAAAAAGTGGGTGAGTGACCATTTCATCTACCCGCCTTTCGTAAGCCATTATCCAGCGCCTTTTGGCGGTCGGCTTAAAAGCGCAGAAACCGGCGGTCTGAACAAAATCAGCCGCCGAGAAACTTCCTTCATTCATTGCTCGAAGAACCGTGGAATCCACCACCAACGGTCTGAACGCTTCCATAAGATCAAGCGCCAGGGCAGGACGCCCAGGTACAATACCATGATAAAAGCCGTAGAGGGGATCCATACCTGCGGAGTGCAGGGCCGTCATAAAATCCCTCATGAGCATCGTGTAACCGAAAGAGAGAAGCACGTTAATGGGATCCTTAGGAGGTCTGCGGTTGCGCCCCTTCATAGGCGCCATACCTTCGATCTCACGGATGAGAGATGGGAAGCATTCCCAGTAAATCTTCCCTGCATAGCCCTCGTATCCCCTGAGAGATTCAAAGGAATCCGCTTCGCCGGCCTTATTACGGCATTCCCGGAGCGCCTTCAGGAAGCGATCTTCCCCACCCTCTTTGATGTTCCGACGAAGGAGTACCCGTTGGTTCTCGATTTTTGCGAAGACAATCCATCGAGCAAGACGTAGACAGGTGTTTTCGTCATCACATGCCTCGTACTGCGATCGCCTCAAAAGTACGTTCTTCTCCAAGGGAGCCGTTGTTGTCGCCCTAAGCCATCCACCGCTCGTCATCCAAGAGACGCCGACACCCCTATCGGTAAGTTCCAACAGCGCTTGGGTGGTAATCTGAGCATTCCCCCAGCAACAAACATGAGCAATGTCCTTCAACGGCACAAGATGGTCCTTCTCATCGGGAACACTGATCGTTATCGAGTCTCCGCTTTTCCCCACGCGGGTTCCAGGGGTTACTATGTGTAGTAAACCGCAATCATCTCGTCCGGGATAGAGTTGCCTTGGCTCGTCCAGTCGCCCTTTGATGTGAAGGGTTTCATCCGGCAGACAAACATGATTCAGAGAACACCGGATACATTTGTTGGAATCGTGAAGTGGTTCAGGCATAGGTCCGGACGCCGTAGCCTGGGTTTGCTCCACCACCCATCGTAAAGCATCCATGAGCGGCGGATCCCAATAAACATCAACCAGTGTGCCGGTTTGCCGATAATAGACGCGTCCTCGAGAACAAGAGTAACCGGCTTCTCGTAATAGAGCTATTTGTCCGGCCAACTGGACTTGATCGTTGCCCCAGGCGAGCCCCACCAGTTCGTAAGGCCCTACACGAAATAGGGATGTACCTGTCGGCGCAGGTCCGCGTTTTACCTCCACAGGTATAAGGCCGCTCGCATCTTCCACTATCACGTCAAATTTACCGGTAATACCAAGAGTTTCAGACGACAGTGTTAATTCTCGAACTGAGTCCGCCCTCCACGGTGAAGAAACTTCCTGGTCCTGCTTTGGAGAAGAGCCCGCTTTGGTTTTGCTCAGCCGTTTGTTATGAGCAATGCTCCCTTGGAGAGTATCAATGCTTTCTTCAAACTGCTCCTGCACATACATCAGATGAAATAGGCGAGGACAATACACGAACTCATTCAGTCCACGCAGAGGGGTCATATAGCGATCTTCCCTTTCGCAATCCCCTCTCGTCATTTGCCCGTCTCTCCTGAATGGTCGCCTTGTTTCGCGGATTGCATGCTCTTCCACACCCTGCTTTTGACTATGGACCAATATTTCTTAGAAGGAATCCAGTACTTTTTGTCGAATAGAATACCCGAAGGGTCGCGGAAAAAGATTTCCAGGGCGCCGCCCGCTTCAGCGTCATTTTCCAAGCCTTCGTCCACAGCGTATGCGCCCCCCAAAGAGGGGTCTTCCTTTGTCGCTTTTAGCTTGGTCTTTTTGGCGCCTGCTTGTTCCATTACGTAGTATTCCGCATCGGCTCGCCCAGCAGTGTCTGGAACGAGAGAGAATACGGCATCTCCGTGTTCCAACTGCTGTAAAGCGCCCAGGAGGCGTGCGCCCGGAGCTTGAGCAAGTTCATAAATGTCTGAAGCGCCGCCGTTGGTCCTCCTGCACTTTATACGCAAAGCCTCACCGCAGCGGCTCCAGAAACGTCTCTGAAGGTTTTGTGCAGCTTTCAGGTCTGCATGAATAAGGTGGGCCTTTTTCCTATCCCGAGTCACTGTAACGAATAATTCACCGCCGGACCAGGGGACCAACATGCCCGGCTTGATCTTCCCGCTTAATCTTTTTTGCGCAGCATCGAGTTCTTCATCCTTCACCTTGCCCAGCATCCATTCCAGCTCATTTACCACATACTGCTTGGGGAGCCCGTCCTCAAAATCGTCCATTTCCAGATAGCGACAACGTATCCCTGGAGCCCCTGTGGAAGCCAGATAACGGCTACTAAAACCCGCCGAAGTCGTAATTGTGACTATCCCGTAGAGTTTCGCCTGCATATCCGTTTCGTGGATGATTTCTCTGTGAGTCCATTTCATGAGCTGGGAATTCTCTCTCCGGGGGCGGTCTATACGAAAAAGGTAACGAGCGAGATCTTCAAACAGTATAACCCTACACGGTTTGTACTTCTCGGCCCAACCCACACCGTCTCTTACCGGCACAAACCCACGAGCTGCTTGGATAAGGAGATCGGCGCCTGATTTAGTCCGATCTTCTTTGAGTTGATTAATATGATGAAGTAAGTGCGAAGCTACGGTCCCGAACAGTTTCTTGTCCTGTCGGTTAACCTCGCCGTAGGTTCTACCTCGTAAATTCCAACTAATGATCACTTTGCGCGCAGCATCCAGGTATTCAACGGCCCATATGGATTTACCACCGGCATACCCTCTCAGTGCGCGATGGTCGTCCCATGAATTTGGTTTCCTGCGTGTGCGTTTACGCCATTCACTGAATCGCTTTGCGACAAGCGCTTCGGCACGATCATAGAAAGATTGACAATGTTCTCGCCACGACTCTGGCAACAACTTCGCAGCCGGGTCACCGAATCCCGCGAACGTCTCCTTGTCCAATTCGGAGCTCATCGAGATATCATCGAGATTCCCCAGAAACAGTCTTATTCGGTCGTCCAGCTTCTGCGCATCTTCCGTTACGCTCATCCGTAGGATATCTTTCAGACGCCCCATATCCCGCTTAAGCGACCGAATTTCTTCCGTAGCGGCTTTACGATTTATCTTTTCCTTCTTTGTGGGGTTTTCTCCAGGCAAACTGAGCTTAAAGCTACGTTCATGGTGCGCCCACAGTTTTTCGGGATCCTTTTCGTCACGACCATCTGCAGCAGGAAAGGAAAGTCCCTTTGAAGGCTTGCCTTGAACAAGCTCGAAAACGGAGCAGGAAGCGAAGGTTCTTATTCCCAAATCCACGGAAAGCACACGGAGTACCGGTTTAAGCTTTTCAACATGTTTACTCTTATTGGCGAGCGCCGTATTAAAGTGATGGACTTCAGGAGGTGTAGCGGGGTTGCCTTTGCCGTCGAGCCATTCGGGAGGCGTTTTGGTTTCCACATCTAAAGTAAGTTTCAACCACACGGGACCGGGCGTACGAGCAAGCTGTTCGTTGGTGCGTTCGGCAAGCTCTAGGTAAGGACGATGGAAAAGGATTTCCGCTCCTCCCGGAGCGCCTGTAAATCGCTGATTTGCGGAATGGTAGGTGAATCGTTCCTCCTTCCCGGCACCTTCAACCGTAAGATTCGAGAACTGTCCACTCGGAGCAAGGGGGATGGTAAAGCTTTGTTCTCGGAAACCACCGTTCATGTCGTGAGTGATCAGATTCAGGCTCGCCTGTAAGCCATTTTGACTCTTAATCAACTTGTAGCTGCGCAAATTCGTTCCGCCGGAGCTTTCGTACATGGCCCAACGAGGATGCAACCGAGCATCGGCAAAGGTCATTAAAGAATACTCCTTACGTTTGCGGAAAAGACGCTCGGCCTTGTTCAATTTAACCAGCGGAGTTACGCAGTCGGTATCCCTCCATAGGTCTTCATGGCCTTCTTCAGCCAACCAAAGAAGTAAATCCGGATCGCCGAACTTTCCACGTAAAGTCTTCTGGAGACGCTTACAAATACTCTGACGATCTTCCGGAGTGTTACCATTGCGTAACCAACGTTCACGTACGCGATCCCAGCTGCGGATCATACGACTTCCAATTTTGAAGGGATTATCATCGTCCGCGAAGGCTACCCTTTTGAGTTCCTCATGACGTTCTTTTTCGTAGTCGCGAAGAGCGTCGAAATTAGTTGCATACTCTTTATATTGTTCGAGAAGTTTGTTCATGAGGGATTCAGCTTCATCGTGTGCGGCTTTCGTGGTATGATTCCAACTCTCCCAGGAGAGCAAGTGCGCTACCGCAAGACGCACGGCGAGGCGATCCCATCTGGAAACGCCGGAGCCCTCAGGTTCAAGCGCTTTTTTCAACTTCGGCATAATCAGTGGGATTAAACTCAGCCCCTTTAGTAGCGTAATAACGGGCGCATTCCCTTCTATTGTTTCCTTACGCTTCTTCTCTTGATCCTTAATGAAGTCATCCTGCCAGGGATTCTCATTACGCAGTTTTCTCACCCACCCCGGAGGACTACCCGCCGCCCTTTGAAGCCGCAAAGCATCCGCACACTCGAGCCATTGGATTGACTTCTTCAACCAATCGCCGGAATTGGACTCCTTATCTTTAATCCAGGCGGGCGGGGGATCGAGAACTTTATCGTAAACGGAAAGCCCTCCCTGACTCTCGGGGTCCATAAGAGGACTAACCCAACCATTGGACGCCTGCGCGTCGCCTTCGCGCGGTTTCCCTTTTTCATCCAATCGGCATGAAGGGATTATTTGCTCGTATAGGCCCCGTAAAGCTCCGAGCACCTCGTCGTCGCTCCCCATGCCCGGTTTCCCGTTCCTTCGCTGGGCGTACCGGGCCATGTCCAGCGTCTCAGCTTTCACTTGCTTCTTGGGAATCTCTATTTCTTCACCGCCTCGGTTGAGCGTCCAATATGCTTCTCCCCGGCAAAGCAGCAGGGTTCTCTCAATGATCGCGACCGCTTGGTTTATCTGTTCGTGGGTAGTCCAGAGAGCTCGCCGGAGTTCCTCCGTCCTTTCCTTAGTACCTAAGATCATCTTTAGATTGATTGTACGCGTAGGCATGTGCATGAATCCTTATTGTTTTCTTACCTAGTGTTGCGCTCCCTAAGTGAGACCTCTGCAAAAAACGGGAAAATGGGATTTTCATTTTTTTGAGGTCGAATAAATGATTTTGAGTTAAGAATTGGCTATTTCATCAGAGCTATTTCACCCCAGAATTGGCTTTTTTAGGCCAATCGGGTGCGGCTCTCCCTCTAATATGCCATGTTAACCGCCTTTTTAACATTGTGTGCAATTGCACAGAGCAGGAACTCCGCTTTGATTCTCAGATTTCCGATGTATCTCGCCTTGCACATGCCATATCCTCTTTTAAGTGTTCCAAAAGTCTGCTCCACGACGTAGCGATACTTGCTAATATCCTTATTGCGGTTTTTCTCGGCCTCTGTTTAATGGACGGCCTCTTGCAGCTCGACTCATTATTCCATCCCGTTAACCGTAATCCTTCAAGGAGTCCCGGTTTTTAGCGCTTGCATAGCCTTTATCCGTAAGGATAGTCGCATGAGGATGCAATTTCACATCTTTCAAAACAGTTGAAAGCTCTGAAGTATCCGACACGTTGGCGGGAGTGATGTGCCCGCCAAGAACGAATCCTTTTAGATCAGTCGCCATATGCATCTTATATCCGTAATGCGGACGATTTCCCTTTCTTACCCAAGCAGCTTCAGAGTCATCAGAGTAAGTTATTGTATATTCCAATGAGGTCTCGATTCCCTCTTTTCTGTCTTCAGGCATAACATCAAGCATCTTCCGAGGACGACGGCATGATGAAATTAAACCGGCATCTACAATAGTCACGGTTCGTACAACTAAACGGTCAACAGTAGCCAAGGTCTGTGACGACTCTGAGGCGTTCTTCCCGTTCGAGCCACGAATAGGTCAGATTCACAAGATCCAAAGCGAGCTGCGGTTTTGTCTTGTAAGGTATGCTTTTGGGCTTAACCTTGGCTTTCGGCGGC
>JBBSBY010000068.1:0-18589 GCA_038250835.1 Desulfomonilales bacterium
CCTTCAAGCAGGTGCGCAGGGTGGATTGCCGTTCCCCAGGAGCCCAAAGCCGGGGCGTAAGGTTTGTCGTAGATTACTTCAACAGTGTAATCGTCGATTACCTTCAGTTCCTTAACTTTAAGAAAATCGCTTGCGTAAGCGGTGGGTGTTTTGGGATCGATGTACATTTTGTACGTGAATTCAACGTCCCTGGACGTAAAAGGTTTGCCGTCTTGCCATTTGACATCTTTTCTCAAGAAAAATTTTATTTTTAAATTATCGTCCGAGATTTCCCAGCGTTCGGCTAATTCAGGGACAAGTTGAATGTCCTTATCGTATTTCACCAAGCCGTTGAAAATAAGACCGGTTATATCGAAACTTCCCGAATCCGACGCCAAGACCGGTAATAGCACCGAAGCGTCACCAATGCTGCCACGTATAATCATATCGCCGTAAGCCGGAGACAAATCCTTTGGCGGTTGTGTAGTCTTGGCTCTTGATTCGGCGCCGGGGTCACTGTTATCGTTTGAGCAAGAAATTAGTAGAAAGCAAATTCCTAGTAAAATAAATGCCGGTAACCAACTGGATCGCCTGAACAATTGCATTTTCCTTTCTGATGGACGGCTTTACTGCTTCACAATAGCTTTGCAAACTGAAATACTATAACGGCCGAACTTTTAATTCAATAGAGCCGCCAGGGAGACGCCGACAGACTATCCCAATGTTTATAATGATCGAAAATTATTGACGCTGATTGCGGATCGGTGAAACTTTCCATTGCGGCCAAACAATGAACCTCGTAACAATTACGGCAAGCATCTCTACATTTGACGCCGAATAGGGTAAAGTAGTTTTTGTAATGATCGCTTCTCATCCTTGCGAGGAGTCAGAGAAGCGCTGGCTGTTTCTTGCCGGCTCCGCCTTTGTTTAAGCGAACGGGACATGGAAATGCCGGAACGTTAGAAGAAAGCCCATACGTTCAGCGGTGAATGTTAAACTAATGCCTACGATTGCTAATCGCAGTAGATAATATTTTCAAATCATGGAGACGGTAATTGCAAGAATCTGATCTCACTGAGAAACAACGAAAATGGTTGGAAGAGTCCCGAAAGATAGGTCCGGGGGCAATGACAAAATCAGAACGAGAGAGATTGGAAAAGCTTTACGCGGATATGTTGCCGGCTGAACAACAGGAACTGCAGCAGTATATCCAGCTAAAGTACGGCAAGAAAGACGACCCGGATCAACAGTCCGATAAAATGTCGGAAATGTCCATGCAGGGCGACCCCACGGTCCTCATGGAGAAGAAAGAGTGGTCGGCCCCTTCAGATTCATTTAGAAACGCGTTTTCGTCTATGAATCCCAGGAAAAGGGATTGAGCTCGCTACGCATCTTTAGGCGTATTTTCCATTGGAAACCCACCCGATTGAAAAGGACCGAGACGTCGCCGGAGCGAAGTGGACTGCGGCGATTATAGCTTTGAGCTATTTCCATTGTTTGTCCGCTCTCACCAAAGAACATGCAAAAGTTGTTGTTTTGAACGGACCGGCAGCTTGAACATTGATCAAGATCACTCCTTGTGGTATGGCCCATTTTTAAGCTTAAATCGCTGAATCCGGCAGTATTACACATCGATTTTCGATTAGAGGTAACGATATGCTCGATATGAATTTTATCAGGAGCAATCCCGAGGATGTGAAGGACGGAATCCGTAAGAAACGGATGACCATGGATATAGACGAATTGCTTGCAGTAGACGATGAGTTACGAAAATTGCGAGGAGAAGTTGAAAACTTTCGAGCTGATCGAAATCGCATCTCCAAAGACATTCAGAAATTGAAGGATGACGAAAAAGCCCGCGCCGTATCCGAAGTTAAATCCATAAAAGACAAGTTGTCCGAAACTGAGCCTCAACTACGTGAACTCGAGGCCAAGTTCGATAAATTAATGCTGATGGTCCCGAATCCGCCTTTGTCGCAAGTTCCCGAAGGCGAAAACGATGATGATAATGTCGAGGTGAGATCATTCGGGGAGCCCCCCAAGTTCGATTTTCCCGCTCGCGATCATCTCGAACTCGCTGAAATGCTTGACATCGTTGACATGCCGCGGGCGGTCAAATTTGCCGGCGCTAGAATGTACGTCCTCAAAAGTGAAGGCGCTCTCCTGGAGTTCGCATTGTTCAGATTTGCCCTAAATCATCTAGTCGCCAAGGGCCTACAACCGATGATCGTGCCGCAATTGGTGCGAAGAGAAGCTCTGATTGCCACGGGATTTTTTCCCCTGGGTGAGGAAGACACCTTTGCCCTTGAGAAGGATGATCTTTTCTTAATAGGCACCTCCGAGGTCTCGCTGGTTTCTTATCACATGAATGAAATTCTAAATGAAAAGGAGCTGCCCAAACGATACTGCGGCTATTCGACCTGTTTCCGACGAGAAGCGGGTTCGTACGGCAGAGACACCAAAGGTTTTTACAGACTGCATCAGTTCAACAAGGTGGAGCAAGTCACAATCTGCGTGAATGATCCTGAAGTCTCCATGAAGGAGCACCAGCTTTTGTTGAGCAATGCCGAAGAGTTAATGCAAGCCCTGGGATTGCCTTATAGAGTAGCATTGGCTTGCGGCGCCGAAATCGGGCAAGGCCAGGTGTTGAAACATGAGATTGAAACCTGGATGCCGAGTCGAAACAAGTATTCAGAAACCCATTCATGTTCAAGTCTGCATGAATTCCAGGCGAGAAGAGCCATGATTCGCTGGAGGAGCAAAGAGGGTAAAACTCAATATTGTCATACTCTCAATAATACGGCCATTGCTTCACCTCGAATATTAATACCGATTCTCGAGAATTTTCAAAATGCCGACGGGAGTGTGACGATACCGGAGGTCTTGCGCCCATACATGAATAACATCAAGAAAATAGAGCCCAAGAAAAAATAAGGAGGACGGCGGAGCCCATTTAATGTCTGAAGGCGCGCTGATTCGTGAACTTCATCGCCACCTGCGGGTTTGCTTCATTGCATGCCTGAATGGACTCGTAATCTCGATCTGATCCTCCGGGATGAACTATAGCGGACACTCCTTCGTTCATTCCTACGTCCACGCCGTCCCGAAACGGGAAGAAAGCGTCCGACACCATCACTGATCCGATCAATCCCCCATGGACCCGCTTTGTTTCCTCATCAAGTTCTTTTCTGATTTCCGGGTCCGTCAGCTCGGCAAAGGGCTTTTTGTAATGTTCAAAACAGAGTCTATCGCGATATTTTGTATAGGCTTTCAGCACGGCTATTTCAGCCACTCCTACTCTGTCCTGTTCACCCGTGCCGATGCCCACGGTACAACCGTCTTTAACATACAGCACGGAATTGGATGTCACGCCTTGTTCCACAGCCCACCCAAAAATCATGTCGGCGTACTCCCGCGTTGTGGGTTCGCGTTCCACAGCGTATTCGACACCTTTGTGAGTGGTTCTGGCGGGTAAAAGGTCTCGAGGAGACCGGATCAGATTGATTGGCGATTGCTGAACAATTATGCCGCCATCGATAAGTGATTTGAACTCCACAAATCTCATATCTATAAAGCTTGGCGACCTGTATATGGCGGGAACGGCAATTATTCTTAAATTTTTTCTCTTAGCCAGAATATCTATAACGCCCTTTTCAAATTCAGGCGCAGCGACCACTTCCAAATAATTTTCGGCAATAAGTTCCGCCGTAGCCTTGTCAACAGCTCGATTGAACACCGCGGCTCCGCCGAATGCGGCGATTCTGTCCGCTAAATTGGCTTTGTTGTAAGCCTGGGGTAAATCCGGGTCGATTGCCACCCCGCTGGGGTTGTTGTGCTTCATTATGGCGCACGCAGGAGTATCCATGAGAAACTTGAGAATATTTACGGCATTGTCCACATCCGTCAAGTTTGTCTTGCCCGGATGCTTCCCGGCCTGAATCATTTGTTCTTCGTCTATTGAGCTTACAAGGCCATTTCCCGGAGTAATAAATTTGCAATCCCCAAGCTTCAAGTTACCGCCTACGAGCTCATACAAAGCGGCTTCTTGGCCGGGATTTTCGCCATACCGAAGACCTTTTTCCACTATTTCGCCGGATGAATCGGGTATCTTCCAGGACCGTTTACGATACTCCAGTTTCTGATCCCCGAAACTGACGGTCATATTTTCCGGAAAATGATCATCCATTATTGTTTTATATTTCTTTTTCACATCTTCCATCGACCCACCTCCGGCAAATTTATTCGATAGCATATTGAACTTTTATTTTATGATTTAAGTTTTTGAAAATGGTCCCACGATAGTAGCAGGTTATCGTCCGAGCCTCTACGGTCTTTTATTTGCGATTCACTCTGACTAGGCGTTTTTAGTAAACAGGAGAAACTTACCGGAAAACGTGATAGCACGAGAGACAAATATAGAATTTTTTAATAAACTTTAATAGGTGGGGGAAGAACGGTCTAAAACCATTTCTAAAGTAATTCTGGAAAGTAATCACGATAAAAAAGTTAATATCTTCAATCAGGAATGTCGGAGTTACTCAAGGCGCTAAAGCTTATGATCGTCATTCCAAGCGCAAGCCGGCATCCAAAAAAACTAGGTCCCGGCGTTCGCTGGGACGACGCTAAGAGACGTTATTCTACAGAACTTCCGAAAAATTCTATAAGACTGATTGAGACTCTGTGATCGTGAGGCGTCATCGTTTATGAGTCGGTTATTCTATCATTCCAGAACAAAGATAACTTCCGCAGTTACACGATATTCCTGAATTTCTCCTGCTTCAACCATGATACGATATTCAGTGATTTTCATTCCAGTTATGTTTCTCAGAGTTTTGTTTGCACGCTCGAAAGCGATTCTAACAGCGTCATCGAAACTGTTAGGGGAACCGGCAATGACCTGTGTAATCCGGGCTACACGTCCTTCCATGACGATACCCTCTCTCTATGTCGCCTCACGTTCCCAAAGAGTAAGGAACATAGGCTGCAATGTCAATTGAATTCCGGGAATGCCTGCATGTCCGACGGCAATTTCTTGAATAGGCGCCAAGGACTCGACGTAATTTGGAGTAGTTAGTCATCCGTCTCCAGAAGGGCTTTTAATTTTCGACTTTCTTCACGGGTGAACGGTCGCATCTGACCTGTAGGCAGGCCGGCCAATTGGAATGGCCCAAAGCTGACACGCCGAATCTTACGCACCGGATGTTTAACTCTAAAAAAAATACGCTTAATCTCGTTTTTCTTACCCTCAAAGAGGTCAATCTTCATCCACGTAGTCGATTTCTGACGCTTGGTTACATAATATTGCACATCGCCAAGCCTATCACCTTCGCCTAGAGGCATGCCTTTCTTGATCTGAGAAAGCGCCTCATCGTCTGGATTGCCTCTGATTTTGACCAAATACGTGCGTTGGATACGGTTAGATGGATGGCTGAGCTTCTGGGCCAAATTGCCGTCATTGGTCAGAATCATCAGACCTTCGGCGTCAAAGTCCAGTCTCCCAACTGGAAAGAGGGCTCTCTTGACCGACTTCAGCAGATCGCCTATGCACGAACGACCTTGTGGATCATCCAAGGTGGAAACCATGAATCGGGGCTTGTTGAACAGTAAGTAAACCTTTTCTTCAGGCCGGAACCGTATTAGCTTACCGTCTACTTTAATGTGATCTCTCTCGGGGTCCGCCTGCTCTTTTGGGTCCGTAATGAGATGGCCGTTAACGGTGACCCGGCCCTCGAGCATCAGCTCCTCCGCTTTTCTCCTTGACGCAACACCGGCGTCACGAACGATCAGTTGAATTTTCTTCAAGACACAATCCTTACATTACGTGCTGGAAAATAGCCTTAACAACTTTGGTTGATGATTTATTTGCAATATCCCGGAAGGCTGCGCCATAATCATTCAAAGAATACTTATGAGTAACATGCCCGCTAAGTGATTGCCTGTCCTGAACCAACATCCGCATTGACACATCAATCGTCTGAAGACCTGCAAAGGGATCGGATTCCAGCGCTGAGAAAAGTGGGGCTTCAATGTGAATCCCTTTGAGCCAAACCGGCGTAAGGTTGATTCGTGAGCTTTGCCTGGGAGACATTAAGAATGTTGTGCCTCGCTCCCTGGTAGTATCGAAAGCGCAGGCTATGTTTTGCTTTAGTCCGGATGTTTCGTAAACAATATCCGCCCCTCCGTTCATGGTTGATCCTCGAGGACCCAGATAGAAGCCGCTATTCAGTATATCAGCCAATTCTTCATAAAGATATTGCCGATCAGACGTAAGAATTACCGGGATTTGGAATAGATTTCGCACAATGTCGGCTTCAAAAGCATGATCTGCGACGGCGATTATGCGTCTGGTGTTGTCATAGATTTTAGTGAGGGCGTATATCGTCATTATTCCCAAGGATCCGCACCCAATAACTACTAGCTTGTCCTCAGCGCCGGGTTTACTCATTAAAGCGGCACGGAGAGCGCGAGAGAATTCCGGCGCCAATATAGCCGTCTCGCTGTCCATGTCGGGAGGCAAAGGTCGCAGCATGGATTTGTGCGCCACAAATCCATCCGCCCAACCACCGGAGGTTGTTCGACAGCCGCCTATAAAAACTCCCGGAGCGACAGTTCCTTTAGAAAAATTTGAACAATACTGCGGGACGCCTCGCCTGCAAGAATCGCATAAAACCGTCATGCCTCTGGGTTCGCACGAAAGCAAAGGATTCACCACTATCCTTTCGCCTAATTCATATCCGGTTACGTTGGAGCCGATTTCAGTCACTATTCCAAGATTTTCGGCGCCTGGGACGAAAGGAAAATCCACGTACGATCCAAATGGACTGGAGTCGTTATCAATAAACAAAGCCTCATCGAAATCGGAAATACCGCTCATGATGGATCTTATTCTTACCCAATCCGGCCCCGGAATATTGGGTTCGGGAATTTCCGCTAAGCCAAAGCTAAACTCCTCCGTTTGTTCTCGCTTGCCTACAAATTTGCCGATCAACCCGCCCCAGGCTTCTTTTGTTGAGCCGGCGCTCACCATTACGGCTTTCATTGGGAAACCTCCGAACAGCCTTTTTTTTGTGATTACAGTATGGAAAAAGCGCAAAAAAATTGTGACTAAAAAATAATTGAGCCATCCCCCGCGCAATCACATACCATCACCGGATCTTTTATGCTAGTATTGTGAGGCGGTCTCCATCAGTCGCCGCTTAAATGTCTCGATGGAATTAATTCATTGCGACCTGACTCGAAGCGCTGAAAACTTGACAACTTGGGCCGGATACACCATCTTAAAATCATAGATGCTGGTTTATTAGGTGTAATGCTGAAACCTAAATTGAGAATGGGTTGAACAATTTATTGTAAATATCAATTGATTTTCTTTTTTTCTCGTATTCTGGTCCTGCGTTAACCTGAACGATGTTACAGTTTAAGTATCCGACACAAAATTAACGGAGTCTTTCTTGAACGGCATATACAAGAATTTGGGCCTGTGGTTGGTCATTTGCCTTGTAATGATTTTTCTTTTTCATTTGTTTAATCAAACCAAGTCTCCTGCAAAAGAAATTCCATATTCTCAGTTCCGCGCTGAGCTGGACCAAGGGGCTGTAAAATCCGTCGCAATTCAAGGCAATAGAATTAAAGGAATGTACGCCGACGGTTCCGGGGCTTTTCGGACGCTTGCGCCTCAGGATACCGAGCTGATCCCCACGCTTATGAAGCGCAAAGTTGAAATTCAGGTGCAACCTGAGGATGACAATCCCTGGTACTTGACCGCACTCATATCGTGGCTGCCCATGATTTTTTTAATAGCTATATTTGTCTTCTTTATGCGGCAGATGCAGGCTGGGGGCGGCAAGGCCATGAGCTTCGGCAAGAGCCGCGCTCGGCTCATCACGGAAACCCAGAATAAATGCACCTTCCAGGATGTCGCAGGCGTTGAAGAGGCAAAAGAAGAATTAAAGGAAATCATTGATTTTCTCAAAGATCCTAAGAAGTTTACCCGTTTGGGAGGCAAGATTCCCAAGGGCGTTCTCTTAATGGGAGGGCCCGGAACAGGCAAAACTTTGCTTGCGAGGGCCGTCGCCGGAGAAGCGGGCGTCCCGTTCTTCTCCATTTCAGGGTCAGATTTCGTTGAAATGTTTGTGGGAGTTGGAGCTTCCCGGGTCCGTGATTTATTCATCCAGGGCAAAAAAAATGCGCCATGTATAATCTTCATTGATGAAATAGACGCGGTCGGACGCCACAGAGGCGCAGGCTTAGGCGGCGGACACGATGAACGGGAACAGACTTTAAACCAGCTATTGGTGGAAATGGATGGTTTTGAGACAAACGACGGCGTCATTCTTATCAGCGCAACGAATAGACCCGACGTGCTTGACCCGGCCCTCTTGAGACCAGGTCGTTTTGATAGACAAGTGGTTGTTCCGCCTCCGGATTTGAGAGGTCGCACATCTATATTAGGCGTGCACACTCGTAAGAGCCCACTTTCCAAAGATGTTGACCTCGAAACAATAAGCCGAGGCACCCCCGGTTTCTCGGGAGCGGATCTCGCCAATTTGGTGAACGAAGCTGCATTGAACGCGGCTCGCCACAATAAAAATCATATAGAAATGTTGGACTTCGAATTCGCGAAAGACAAAGTTTTAATGGGCGGCGAGCGACGAAGCATGGTCATTAGCTATGAGGAACGCAGGAACACGGCTTATCACGAAGCAGGCCACGCGTTTGTCGCAAAGCACACCCCCTGGACGGATCCAATCCATAAGGTGACGATCATCCCTCGCGGTCGCGCTCTGGGCGTCACGCAGCAATTACCTGTGGACGATCGGCATACTTACTCGAAGGATTATCTGCTTGCCCAAATCGCCGTACTCATGGGTGGTAGAGCGGCTGAAGAGGTATTCCTTAACCACATGACCACGGGCGCCGGCAACGACATTGAACGGGCAACGGAACTTGCAAGAAAAATGATTTGCGAGTGGGGTATGAGTGAAAAACTCGGCCCACTGACTTATGGCCAAAAGGAAGAGCAAATTTTTCTCGGCAAGGAAATGTCGCGGCACAAGGACTATTCGGAACAAACAGCCATTCAGATTGACGTGGAAATATTTTCTATTGTCCAGCAAGCCTATGACAACGCTAAAAAGCTCATTGAAGATAATTCCGAAATGATGACAATAGTTGCTGAGGCCCTCCTGGAACGTGAAACACTGAACGCAAAGGAAATAGACGCTCTACTTCGGGGAGAAACCCTGCCTCCATTGGACAACAAGCCGCTAGATAAGGAAGATACGGACGCGACGCCGCCCCTTGAAATTGGACCGCTAGATGACGGCAAAGTTGTGGTTGCCCGACCACCGGATCCTGAAAAGGTGTAAATTCTTTCATATTGAAGGTACTTGACGCGAGTGAAGAGCATTTGATGCTGAATTCTTACAAGATGTGGCTTATTTAGTTCCGAAATTTGTTTCAGTTTTATTAAACCCGATTTTTAATCGAATCGGGTTTTTTAGGTTCGGAGGAAATCACAAGTATGGCTATTCAGCTTACCTATACTCAACATTTGCCGAAAACTCTTGTGATGGGTGTGATAAACACAACTCCCGATTCATTTTCAGACGGTGGAGTTCATTACCAACGAGAAGTTGCCGTCAGTTCAGCTCTGCAGATGCTTAAAGACGGCGTGGACATTATCGATGTTGGAGCGGAGTCTACCCGTCCGGGTTCATCGTACCTGGAGATCCGGGAAGAAAAAGATCGCGCCATACCGGTCATAGCAGACATAATTGCCACAGCGCCGAACGCCATTGTCTCTATAGACACCCGCAGGCGAGAAATCGCTGAAGCCGCCATTAAGTCGGGCGCATCCATAATCAATGACATTTCAGGCTTTAGACACGACCCCTCAATGATTGATTTTGCCGTTGAAACAGGCGCTTGTCTTGTTGTAATGCACATGCTCGGTGAGCCCAAAACAATGCAAAAAACCATCGAATATCGGATGATTCCCGGAGATATCATCGACTTCTTTAAGGAGAGGTTAAAAACTTTAGAATCCACCGGCATTCATCCCGATAAGATCGTCATCGATCCGGGTATCGGCTTTGGTAAGACCTTTGTTCACAACTTGATTCTAATTAATCGACTTTCGGAATTCCTGCCTTTGGGTAAAGCAGTGCTGATGGGACCTTCACGTAAAGCCTTTATCGGCAGGATATTGGATTTACCGAACGCAGCGGATAGGGACACCGGCACTTTAGGCGCAGTGGCTGCATGCGTTATGAATGGGGCTTCGATTGTGCGCACGCATGAAGTTGCCCGAACTATTCAGGTATGCAGAGTGTTGGACGCAGTGCGCCGGGAAAGTGTGGATTAATTATTATAAGATAATAATGTGGAAGGAATGGCTAATACCCCATTCGCAGCAACTATAATTATTTTCGTAAATCCAACCTCTTAAATCTCCCTTATCAGGAGGACTTCACTCAGAATTGAATTGGCCTGTTGGCTACCCGAAATTAGTCGGCTGCTAAAAGCCTCTTATCAGATGGATTTGATTTAGTACCGCAATTTTTTGTGTATACGGTGTACTGTATACACCCTAGAAAAAGCGCCTGTTGGTTCTACCGACACTCGGCTATTGCGAATGCGCCGGCATACAACGGCGTATGCGTCATAGAAACGTGGACCTCGGTTATATTCGCGCTTTGGACAAACTCAAGCGCCTTATCGTGCAACCTTATTCTTGGTCTAGTGCGTTCTCCCCCAACAATTTCCACCATGCCGGCGGAAATTCCGATCGTGAATCCTATGCCCAAAGCTTTTACAACCGCTTCTTTTGCCGCAAATCGAGCGGCGTAGCGTTGAGCCGTATAAGGCCCCATACAAGCCGCTATTTCTCCACTTGTGAAGATCCGCCACAGTAGGCGATCGGCCCATCGACTCTTAATGGCTCGCGCCATTCTTTCCACTTCAACAATATCAGTTCCTACTCCAAATATCGGCATGTTGGACCCACAATTATTAAAGTGGCCGGCTACATCCTAATCAATGCAGGCGGTTGTTGATGGTAGAATACAACTGAAACTTCAAAAACCAGTGACAGAGCAGCTAGACTTATGCTCGAAGGTAATCACGGATGCAATAGTAAATTCTTTAATCAGTCGGCCATCCGAGTTACGTAAAGCTACAAAGCTTCGTTAGCGTTCAGGGGCAAATCATCGTCATTTCAGCGTACGCTGGAATCCAGGAAGATCCTGGCGCCGGCTTCCGCTGGGACGAGGGGTCAGAGGCTTTTTTCGATATAATTTCGAGAAAATCCTGTAGGTCGTCCAGAACAAATATGTATCGGCTAATCAAAATGCCTTGTTTAAGTGTGACTATGGAAACATATTTTTGTTCGTGGGCGACCTGAAGCGTTTCGCTATTTTTCCGCTACACCTCACAGCGGCGTTTCTCCCCAACCTGACCTAGTGTTGAGAGGGAGCCGCAGGAATCATGAAAACGACGCATTTCAAAATCGACCTAACAAGATCCTACCGCCTTTCATGAAATAATTTGAGCGACTATAACTTTCAAATACCGAGTCTCCGGCACAGACGGCAAAAAGGCATGGTCAGGGCCTTGGCCGCGAATTTCGAGGATTCGCAGATCGTGACCTGTCTGTCTAGCTGCCGTCTGCGCCATTTCCTCAAAATTCTGTTGATCCATATGATGTGAACACGAACACGTGACCAGAATACCGTTAGGATTAAGCTTCGAAAGCGCCCTTCGATTAATATCGATGTAGCCCTTTAAGCCGTCCTTAAACTGTAGACGATTCTTGATGAACCCCGGGGGATCCAGCACAATCAAATCCCACTTTGAGTGCTCACGTTTAAGAAAATCCAAGACGTTACTCTTGTAAATGTAAGTACTGGGGTTCAATCCATTCACGTCGATGTTTCGGGCAGCGATATCCAGTGCCGGTTGGGACGAATCCACTAAGGACACCTCGCCCGCTCCCGCCTTAGCCGCGTGCAATCCCCACGCTCCTGAATAGCAGAAAAGATCCAGCACTCGGCTTCCTTCGGAGACATACTTTTGCATCAGATCTCTGTTGGACTCCTGATCCAGAAAGTACCCGGTTTTTTGGCCGTCCATGAAATCCACAAATAAGTTGAGTCCAAAGGAATTTATGCTTAAATCACTGGGAACCGACCCGTACGCCGGCCTTTTTTCAAGGGATAAACCTTCAAGACTTCGCATCTGCGAATCATTTTTCAGGAAAACACATTCCGGATTCACTAGATTCACCAACTCATTCACGATTGTCTCCTGCACACGATCCATGCCGGCGGTAAGAGTCTGCATGACCAGAACCGACCCATATTTGTCCACGATCAGGCCGGGCAGCAAATCGGATTCGCCGAAAACCATTCGATAGTGATCCCTACTTCCCATGAAACTCTTACGCCGCAACCATGCGTCCTCAATTCTAGTCTTTAACAAATCGGCATCGAGTTCACATTTTCTTCGGGAAAAGATCCTAGCCGTTATTAGGCTTGCGGGATTCGCGTAAACCATCCCGATGAACTCTTTTGCGTGATCGACGAGTTCATAGACATGCCCGGGTTCAAGACTTGACACAGAGGGGTCTTGGATTTCATTGGAAAAGACCCACATATGGCCTTTTCGCACCCGCCTATCGGAGTTCTTGCGTAGTGTTATTACATTGTGTTCAGTTATATCCATTATTCTTCCATTCTGTGATATTAATTGCAGCGGAGATTCCGAGTCATCTTGCCTGACGCCGGCGCCGGTTTACGAACAATGTTACAAAACCGTCATTACGTCAACCCGACATGTGAGTTGCGGGCAAATACCCCGAGAAAAGCCCGCTCGAATTGCCAATGTGGGGCGAGTCAGGTATATTGGATTCACAAGCTGAACATTCGACTAATTGACTATGACCTATAGTATGGTTTTGAGTTTGTGAATTCTTGTACGTAAAGTGATTGGTATATTGTGATGCGCCTCCGCGCCTGACTTTACGGTGATATTAATTGCTAAACTTGTTAATCGAAACGCAATGATAAAATTCGCAGTATTCGCAACGAATAGATGTTACCTCAACCTATTGAATAACTTCCGGACAAGCCCGGCAAGACTGCTCTCGCCGACAACATACATTGGCGGAGGAAACCACCATGAGCCATGATAAAAGCTCTAAAGCCTATTCAGACACTCCGTCTCAACCGGAGCAAAAGGTATTCTATTCCACCGATCCCGCTGATTTTTTCTATATGAGCGTAAATGTGCCGTGCCAGGACTATTGCCCGGCCAAAACCAATGTTCCGGCATATATCCGGGCGATTTACGAAAGTAAATTCAGCAGTTCGTACGAAATAAATCGCATGGTGAATATTTTGCCGGGTGTTTTAGGCCGGATTTGTTCTCGGCCCTGTGAGGATAGATGTCGCCACGGTGAAAAAGAACTCGGAAGATCCGTGAATATTTGTCATCTAAAACGCGCCGCCGGCGACCACAAGTCCGTGGGGCATATTTACGAGCATCAGCTTTTCGCCCCAAACGGCAAGCGGGTCTGTGTTATAGGTTCAGGACCCACAGGATTAGCTGCGGCTCACGATTTGTCAATGACCGGTTTCCATGTCACCATTCTCGAAGCTTACGATGAACCCGGCGGCATGCTCCGCTATGGGATCCCCGATTTCAGACTTCCCAGGGACATCTTGACCTCTGAGATTGACGCCGTGCTCCGCATGGGAGTTGATTTAAAGACCAAAGTTGTGGTTGGAAAAGACGTATCGATGGAGCAGCTTCTGACAGAATACGACGCAGTACTTGTGTCAACCGGGTGCTATGCATCGAGAGCTCTCAATGAACCGGGCGAAGACCTTCCGGGTGTCTATTCGGGACTGGAATTCGTTATGGAAGTTAGCGCCGGGGCAAAAATCGATTTAGGCAATCGAGTGCTCGTATTAGGCGCAGGTTTTACAGCGTTTGACTGCGCCCGATATGCTCTAAGACTTGGAGCGGAGGACGTGTCCATTTGCATCCGAGGTTTAGAGGAAGAACTCACAGTCACGGCGGATGAAATTCACGAGGCAAAGCTTGAAGGCATTAAAATCAGAAGTTTGATGATTCCGCATCGCGTTGTCGGAGAATCAAAGGTTGAAGGTATGGAGTTTTTGCGGTCGAAACCCGGTGAAAAGATTCCCAATAGAAAGCGTAAAGTAACCCCTATTCCTGATACAAATTTTACTTTGGCGGCCGACGCAATAATCATTGCGATCGGACAATCTGCAATTCCGATCCCAGCCGCCGCTGAAACAGATGAGAGCGGAGTGTTAAAAACTGATCCCGAAACTTTTAGGAGCACCGCCAAGGGATTATACGCGGCCGGCGATTACATCACAGGCCCATCCACGGTAATAGATTGCATAGCGGCGGGTCGAAAAGCCGCTGAGCAGATTGCGAGGGACCTTCTTGGGCGCAAGTTCAGGGAGTGGGTAGTCTCGATCCAGGAAACTAAAATCACGGATCGTGAAAGATCCTGGGACTATATTCCACGTGTGGAAATGCCGAAAGTCGAATCCATTGAAGAAAGATTAAATCCCCCTGATACCGAAGTCGAATTGGGCTTCTCAAATTCTGAAAGCCTAGAAGAGTCCAAACGATGCTATCTTTGCTATCTGCATTACGAAATTGACATGAATCGCTGCATTTATTGCAGATGGTGTATTGACGAGGCCCCGCGAGACTGCATCAAGCTTGTGGAGAACGTCACTCTCAACGAAGACGGCGCAGTCATCGGTTTGACCGAAAGCAGCAGTTGGAATAAAGTCAACGCGGTGGTGATCGACAACACGCAGTGCATCCGGTGTGGAGCTTGCCTGAGGGTTTGTCCCATGGATTGCATTTCGGTTTCAAAAGTTCAGTTAATTGAAAAGACGGTTTCCGTTGGAGAGCAAAATGGCTGAACGACATTGTGTGATAATCGGTAATGGACCGGCAGCGAACGAGGCGGCCCTTACCCTCAGAGAAAAAGACACGGATCTGCGGATCACAATGATCGGCAAAGAACGCGTCGGTTGCTATCGGACTCACCTTTTGCCTAATTACATAATCGGCAAGACTCGAGAAGAAGATCTTTACGTCCATCCTACTGACTTTTACGCGGACAAGAACATAAAGTTACGACTTGGGCAACCAGTCAAAAGCGTAGATTTTTCCAAACATGAAATTGTTTTGGACCACAAAGAGATAGTGAAATATCACGGCCTGATTATCGCCACGGGAGGCAAACCGCGAATACCCGAACCATTCCTGGTGTTTTCGGATATTTTCTTGACCCTTAAAACTGTGGCTGACGCCAATGCCTGGATAAAAAAACTCAAGCAAATAGATTCCGTGCTGCTTGTCGGCGGCGATCTCACTTCCTTTGTGTTTGCCGACGCTTTGATCAAAATGGGCAAGACGGTCCACTTTGTGCTAAATGATGAATCTTTTTGGCCAATCCGTTGCACTCCCGAAATATTCAACCAGGCGACCGGCGCCCTTTCAGCCGCCGGCGTCCAGGTGGTCCCTTGCCAAAGATTGAAGCGATTGGCAGTACAGTCTGAAAACTCCGTGCATGTGGAAACCGATTCCGTCTCTTTAACGGTAGGCGCCGTCGGGGCTTTCTTTGGGTTAAGGCCTGATGTGAGTTTTTTGGCTCGAAGCGGGTTGACCATAGAAGCAGGTATAATTGTCGATGAACATCTGAAAACCGACTTCGATAATGTTTACGCGGCAGGTGACTGCGCCCAGGTTTTTCATCCCGAACTGAAAGATTACTGGGTTTCCATTGGTTACTCCAACGCAAAAAACCTGGGACGAATTGCAGCGCTAAACCTGCTCGGAGGAACCTTCGAGGCGGAAATGGCGCCGACCAAGATTTTCCAGATGGATGGGATCAAATTTAATACTTCCTGGTGGACGGAGTTCTGATATGTCCATAATTGATATAACTGTTGAAGTTTGCGGCATGGCCGGTGATGGAACGATCGCCGCAGGAGGCTTGATTAATGAGGCCATGTCTTTGGCTGGATTCTCGGTGCTTGGTTTTGATTCATACCCCGCCGAAATCCGGGGTTTCGGCCGGTGCGTGACACGGTCACGGATAGGCAGTTCGGACATATTGGCGCTTGCCGATGTCACCCATGTTTTAGTTTCACTTGACGACGAGCAGTCCATATCAAGAGTCCCATTTCTGTCTCGTCCTGCAACCGTAATTTTTGATAATAAACCTCCGGGTTATATTGAAGAAGCTCAATCTCTTGTGGCGAAGCTTGAGCCTGACACCCATCTATTAGGAATGCCGTTGCACGATTTAGCAGTGGCCGCCTCAGGCACGGCCCGCGGCCGAAATTTGACTGCTCTGGGTGGATTTGCCGCCATTTTTGGAGCTTCCCCGGATTTTTTTCGGCAAGTGATTACAAAAAAATTCAAGAGAAAAGGCGAGAAAGTCTTAGCCTCCAACATCATGAGTTTTGACGCGGGCTATAATTATGCCGTCGAGCAGTTTGCCGACCGATTACAGCCCGTTTTTGTGGACGCAACTCAAACGGACACGGAAAAGGTGATGCTCTCCGGAAATGAGGCTATCGGTAAAGCCGCTCTGGATGCTAGATTGAAGCTGTACTTCGGCTATCCAATTACTCCGGCCACTCCTATTATGGAATATTTGGCCAAACACCTGCCCGAGCAAGGTGGTCGAGTGGTGCAGATGGAAGATGAAATCTCATCCATTGGAGCGGTGTTGGGCAGCTATTATGCAGGCGCACGAGCTATGACTGCGACTAGCGGCCCCGGATTTGCGCTTATGACGGAACTAATAGGTCTTGGAGTCATGGCTGAAATCCCGGCGGTTATCCTGGACGCTCAACGCGGGGGCCCCTCAACGGGATTGCCTACTAAAACCGAACAATCGGATCTGCACGCGGCCGTGTTTGGCGGACCGGGCGATTCCGGCAGGATAGTGATTGCTCCGACGAATGTGAGCGAATGTTATAAATACACCGTCAAAAGTTTTCAGTTCGCTGAGAAATATCAATCTCCGGTGATCGTGCTGACTGACTTCTATCTCGATAATCGTGTGGAAAATGTGCCGCCGCCCTCTTCCACAGCAGGTGAAATAGAAGATATGACCATTGGGCCTCATAAGGATGTAGCCGGCTCCTACGTGCGGTTCGAGGACACTGCGTCCGGTATATCCCCGAGGTCGATCCCAGGAGCGCAGGGCTTCAATTACGTAGCCACAGGTTTGGAACACACAAAAACCGGCTCGCCCAACTATTCTCCTGAAGTGCATATGTCGATGACTGAGAAGCGGTTTAGGAAACTTGAAACCGCTCTTCAAGATGATCTTCCGAAGCCAAAAGAATTCGGCGCTAGTGAGGAAATGGATCTGGGAGTCATCGGCTGGGGATCTACCTTTGGATCCGTGCTTGAGGCCGTCAATCTCGCTAAACAAAAAGGCCATAGAGTGGGAGCGCTTAAAATCATATCCATTTTTCCGTACCACCGGAAAGAAATTAAGAGCTTCATGGCAAAATGCAGAGAAATTCTCTTACCGGAATTAAACTTCTCGGGACAGTTAGCCAATTTGATAGGACCACTCCACCACGGGGAAATTATCCGAATAAATGAAGTAACCGGAGTGCCTATAAGTCCGGCGACAATCCTGTTTAAAATCGAAGAGATAATTGCGCAATTGGCTTCAAGCCGCGTGCATGATTATCAGAATTAGTCGAACTACGGCTCTCAACATCCAATTCAGTGATTAAGTTGAAACAATTGCTTTGCGTTAGGCGGTGATGAATGAAAACTTCAGCAAGAGCGCTGGCCCAAAATATACAAGATATCCGACAGGAAAAGGGATTCCATACAAGATCAACCAATCTTCCGACGTGGTGTCCTGGATGCGGCTACTTCGGCATTTTACATGCGGTTAACGAAACCTTGAGTAGGATGAATTTGCCTTTGCATGAATGCGTCATCGTTTCCGGCATCGGGTGCGCCGGACGGTACCCGTTTTTTACAGCGACCTACGGTCTTCATGCCGTGCATGGGAGGGCTTTGCCCGTAGCCACCGGCGTGAAGTTCGCGAACCCTGAACTCACCGTGTTGGTCGTAGGCGGTGACGGAGACGGTTTGGCTATAGGCGGCGCTCATTTTCCTCACGCTATAAGGCGCGATGTGAATATCAATTACCTTTTGTTTGATAATTCCATCTATGGACTAACCAAAGGTCAACCATCGCCTTCTTCTCCTTTAGGGATGGTTTCAAAGGCGAGCCCGTTCGGAACAATTGATAAGCCTCTAAACGCCACATTGATGGCTCTCACGTATGGCGCAGGTTTTGTGGCCAGGCTGTTTGCCGGCGATCCCGACGGCATAAGCCAGGCTCTCGAAGAAGGAATCAGATATAACGGATTTTCTCTCTATCATATTTACACGACTTGTGTGACCTTTGATAAAACATTCAAGACCTGGGCTAATTTGAAGAAGAAAATTTATAGATTACCCGGTGATTACGATCCAACTAACTTCAGAGGGGCGTTTGATCACGTTTTGA
>JBBSBY010000069.1:0-18588 GCA_038250835.1 Desulfomonilales bacterium
CACAAAAACTCCCGAGTATGTTGGTAGAGGCGGCACTTTGCTCGCCCGCTGTCTTTTAGCTCAAGGCGCGCCTGAAAAAGCTCTTAATGCTTGCGAAATCGCTTTTGCTTCCGGCGATAAAGATTATTCTCGTTTGAAACAATACGGTATAGCTCTCATCGGGGTGGGCAAAGAAGAGGAAGCCGTCAAACAGTTAGATATATATCTGGATAGATTTGAAGCGGATGAAGAAGCTCTGGGGTGGATTATCGGAGCGTTGTTCAGGCTCAATAGAAAGTCCGAAGCTCAGCAGCTTCTCGACAAGACGCCGGCCGGTTCAGAATTGAAAAGTATGTCTCTGGATTCTATAGCGGCTGTTTTCGTTTTTTCCAGTTTGAAAGAAGATTTCGTTGCATCTGGACACGTCGGCTGGATTACGTGTATTGCCCATGCCCCAATAAGCAACTATTGTTTAACCGGCGGACGAGATCGTCGAATAAAGCTTTGGGAACCCGCGCATGGAAAGGAGCTACGAACAATTAACGTAGTGGGGGAACCGCCTGCGGCCCTCTGGATTGCGCCAAACGAAAAGTATGTGGCCGTGGGCACAGCTCAATCAAACGGCCCAATAAGGCTCTTAAACCTCGAGACTGGGAAATTTGCCGGCAATCTTAGTATTCCTGATGGGACTGTGACCTCGCTTGCGTTTTTTCCAGATGGAAATCGGATCATAACCGTTGAACAAAAAGGCGCCGTGAGATTGTGGGATATATCAGAAGGCAAATCTTCTCAGAGTTTCAAAATTGCTCCCCATTCCGTTTCCGCAATTTGTTTTAATGAATCCGACGCCCCTGAGATAATCTTTGTCGGCATGGATAGAGTCATCAAAAAGGTAAAAATTCCGAAATCAAATCCGGAAAGCTTCGACAGACTCCATAAAGAAGCCGTCACCATTTTGCGGTTATCTCCTGACGGGAGCAAAGCAGTGACTGCGGGTAAAGACAAACAGGTTATTGTCTGGAACACTGGAACTGGCGCTGCCATTAATGGATTTCAGGGACATTCCGAAGTTGTTAGTCTACTGGATCTGCATCCTACCGGAAATACCGCCGCAAGTTACGATTCAAAAAGTGGAATCAAATTGTGGGATATGCAAACAGGAATGTCGATAAGGAATTACCCTTTACCCGAAACCGAGATGCTTGCCTTAAAATTCTCGAATAATGGAGATAAATTGTTTGCTGCAGGTAAAGACATGCAACTGCGCGCATGGGATGTTAGGGGGCGATCATTAGTCCCTGAAATGGCCCTGGCGAAGGTTATGCCTGTGACAAAGCAAATGCAGTCAGATCACAAATTTAAAATTATGATTGATACCGCCAAAAAGGCCGTCAAACACGGCAGAATAGGGATAGCGTATCAGTTTTTGAGAGATACTCAAAAACTTCGGGGTTATGAACGGGCTGATGAGGCTCTAAACATAATTTCTAAAATGCAGGATATTGGTAAACGCACGGGGCTGCGCGCGGGTTGGCAAAAAATGTTCGTTGATACCGGATCTGCAGTCATGGCCGTAAACTATTCTTCCTCGGGCATTAATTTTCTTACCGCCCAAGCTGACTACACTGTACGTATGTGGAGAGCCAAAACTCTGGATTGCGTTCGGGTATTGAATGGCCATACGAATCTTGTGGCCGCAGTAGCATTTTCGGCAAGTGGACGTGAACTTGCGTCGGCAGGAGATGATAGAACCATTCGTATCTGGGATGCTCAAACATCCAGGCGCCTGTCTATTTTGAAAGGGCATACGGAAAGCGTCGGTTCAGTGGCATTCAGTGGCGACGGCTCACTGCTTTTATCCGGATCATGGGACAAAACTGTTCGGTTGTGGCGGCTGCCCGAAGGCAACCTCGTAAAGACGTTGAAAGGTCATGAAGATAAAATTTCGTCGGTTGCGTTTATAAATCAGGATCGGCATATTTTATCTGCGGGTTTCGATGGTATTATTAAGATGTGGGATTCCAAATCCGGTCGTGCGCTGAGGGAATTAAAGGGATACAAGGATAAGGTTCTTTGCCTAAGTGTTTCACGAGACGGCGAGGTCCTAGCCGGCGGTTCGGGTGACGGTGTTATTAAGATTTGGGATATAAAAACGGGCGCGTGCCTCAAAACCATCGAACTTTCAGTAGGTGTACGAGCAGTGGACTTCTCGCCTGATGGATTATTTTTAGCGGCAGGATGCGTCGATTCCGGTTTACGAATTTGGAACATCCATACGACTAATTGTGAAAGAGAGTTTCTCGGACATACAAAGGAACTTACGGATGTTCGGTTTTCACCTAACGGAAGATACATAATCAGCGCTTCCTCAGATGCAAATGTTATGATCTGGGAACTCGATTGGAATTGGGATTTTCCTAGAAAGATAAAACGGACTCATGAAAGCTAAAGAAGATTCCCCATTATCCTGCGCTACGAGCCCACGTCTAACTGGACCGTGTTTTGAAGAAGAATTGAGAGCGGCCATCAGTTTGAACCCTAAGCAGTCCTTGCCTGACGATGGTTTAACCATTGCTGCCGTTTTGGCGCCACTTTTTTCATATAAAGGTGAATGCCATGTGCTCCTTACCAGGAGATCACAGCACGTCTTACACCACAAGGGGGAAATATCATTTCCTGGGGGCAAACTTGATGAATGCGATAAAGACTTCACGTCGTGCGCATTAAGAGAAACCTCAGAGGAAATCGGCGTCCATCCCAATGATGTGAGGTTACTTGGTGAATTGGACGACTTTTACACAGTAAAAACTAAATACCTTGTAGTGCCGTTTGTCGGAGTGATCCCTTATCCATACGATTTTAGGACCAGCAGCCGGGAGATTGCGGAGTTGCTGATGATTCCGCTGAGCGTCTTCTTTGACCCTACTAATAGATCCGAGTTCACATGCAATTTTGAGGGTCAGGACATCCAAATATTTTCCTATTTGTGGGAAGGAAATACCATATGGGGAGCCACTGCTCGAATTCTGAAACATTTAATTGACTTAATCGTCGAGTATCGTCGATTAGAGATTCTCGACACGAACGATGCGACACTGGAGAAAAACAAATGCCTGGTAAACAAATGAATGTACCGCCGGAGTTGGAAAAGTGCATAAAGTTTCACGGCCACATGTGCCCAGGGCTTGCGATTGGATTTGCAGCGTCCAAAATTGCTAAAGAAGAACTTGGCTTAAGCCCTTCAGTTGATGAAGAAGTTGTGGCAATTGTAGAAAATGATTCATGCTCGGTAGACGCTGTTCAGGTCATGACGGGCTGCACGTTTGGTAAGGGTAATTTTTTCTTCCGCGATTGGGGCAAACAAGTTTTCACCTTTTATAATAGGGACTCCAAGGACGCCGTAAGGGTCGCATTTACCGGCGGCATACCTTATCGAACGGAAAGACATGACCTCAAGAAGCAAATTGATGCGGGAACCGCTTCGGAAGAAGTAAAGAAAAAATTCGATGATTTGGGCGCCAACGCGTCACTGGAGATCATCAGTGAACCCAAAAAATTCTTTAAAGTCGAGCATATCAAGATCGAAGAGCCGGAAAGGGCTAGAATTGTGGACACCGCCAATTGCGACATGTGCGGTGAACCTACTATGACGACTAAAGTTTTTGAAAGCCAGGGAAAACAAATATGCCGAGAATGTGAGAGTAAGTAAGGCAATGAGAGTTTCCGAGCATCTGTATATATACCTTTGGAATGATCCCCGAGAGAATAACTGCAATACCGTTTTCATTAACGGAAAAGTTCCCACTTTGATAGATCCCGGCTTGACCCACAGACTGGATGATCTGTTTGCAAGAATGCTGGAAGACAAGCTGGACCCTCTCCAAATTAAACTGGTGATTTGCACTCATGCCCATCCTGATCACATCGGCGCGGTCGTTCGATTACAGGAACACGCCAAAATTGCCATGTCCCAAGAAGAAGAGCAGTACATAGACCAATTAGGTAAAGAGATGCTGGACGCCCGCCAGTTGGATGTTTCAAAATTGAAGGCCGATTTTTATCTGAAGGAAGGTGATTTGGTATTGGGCAAACATGAGCTTCAGGTGATTGCAACTCCGGGACACACTCCGGGAGGTATTTCCATATTCTGGCCGAGATATAAGGTCTTAATTTCCGGAGATGTGATCTTCGACAGAGCGATAGGTCGCGTTGATCTGCCCGGCGGCGACGCCGGCGCCATGGGTGAGACTATACAGAAGCTGTCTGAACTACCTGTTGAGCTAATTATTCCCGGACATGGAGGCGCAATTCAGACCGCAGTGAGGGTGAAGGCTAATTTTGAAGATGCGAAGAGAATGTTAAACAGTCCATTTTGAGCCATGTTCAAAAATCAGGCGCGAGGCGCCTAAAATTTGAACGCGGATTAGTCATGGAATTATAACGACCTATCGAGGAGCTTCCGGATGTTCAAAATTTTGGACAAAGAAATTGCAATAGAAAACCCGATTGTGAGAGTGCCATAAAGTCGTAGAATTGCTTAACCATTTAATTTTGTTGCACAACTACTAACCGTATGTTTAGCCTTACCATGTGGCACAGTGCTTGCTTATTAAACGAATCAGATAACAAAGAATCTATTCCTCCTACGCCAACTGCAAAGACAGTTGGTTTTTTTTTGAAAACAGATTCGGATGGAACTCGATTCATGAACTTTGGTCGGCTTAGCCGTTCTAATATAGCTTCTCTATTTGTTTTATCGCTTGCCGTGAGCATTTTAGTCCTTCTTCCCGTAACGGCAAATGCTTCACGTGTCGCAGTCCTGCCTTTCAGCTTTCCCACAGACGACAAATCTCTCGAAAAATTTAGTGAGCACGTGACCAAAACTCTGCGCGCCTCTATTTCGAGTATGTCTAGTGGCCCCATCTTGGAAAGTGAAGCGGACATACGGTCAGTTGTTGAGAATAATCCTAATTTCAAGAATGACGGACAGGCCTTGAAAATTGCCTCCTTGCTGCCTGCGGATTTGGCCGTATTCGGTTTCTTATCACGAGAAGGCGATCGCTATTACATGAGAGCAGTGATGTGGGATCTTAAATCGCCTAGATTAGTAGTCTCCACGGAACATCGCGTATCCAACATTCATGAGCTCCCAGGAGTGCTCGAAGTTTTTGCCAATGCGGTAAATAGGCGACTTCAAGGATCTCCGCATTTACCCTTTTACAGAAGTGATACAGGCGCTGAAACTGCCGGCGCGGGGCGAATTCCGCGACTCGTTGACGTAAACAGGAACCCCGGACCATGGAGAAGTCCTGATATAAGCGCCGCATTGTCGGGTTTGGATATTGGGAATATAGTGGGCGAGCGGAAAAACGAAACAATTTTTTTGGATGATGGCGGCATAACCATCAGCCGGTTTGAAGAAGGTGGACTCAAACAACTTACTCAATACTCTCAATTTGGAGCTACCCACCTAAGTGTGGAAATTGAGGATGTGGACGGGGACGGCGTAAGCGAAATTATTTTGTGCTATCAGACTACTCTCGGTATTGAATCATGCCTTATTCAATATCTAAACCGAAATTTTCAAGTTATCGGCAGAACCCCCGGAGTGATACTTAGAAGTGTTGTTGATCCGCATACGAATTCCAGAATACTTGTTGGGCAGCGTATGGCTTCGACCAACATGTTTTCAGGAGAAATGACAAAATACGAAGTTGCCGACGGTAAGCTTAGAGAGAGCGGCAAATTAAGACTGCCGCCCGGGACTTTGCTTTTGAGCTACGATTCCGGCTATGTCGGTAAAGAAAAACAGTTCATTCAGGCCATTCTCAATCAGGACCAGCGTCTAATGCTGTTTGATAAGGATAACCGCCCCCTTCAGGTTATCAATGATAAGCTTTACGGTTCTAGTAGAAAAATTAAAATATCCGTTGAAGATAAAGAAAAAGAAATTACTCTTCCCGGCAGGGTTTTGATCGGTGATATTAAAGGAGACGGGCGTAAGGAAGTTTTGGTTGTTAAAACCACTGACGGCAGTAGTGTGATCCAAGCTCTCGGTTGGGATGGCCAAAGCCTCACCGAGCAGTGGAAAACAATTAGGAGTCTCGGTGTAATAACCGATTTCAGAATGGGTGATTTCAAAAATGAGGGGACAAGGTCTCTGGTGCTAATTTTATTGAAACCTAATTACTTACTCTTCATGTCTCCTCAAAGTGTTATTTTCGCGTATGACTTCAGCTACTAGACAACTTTGCGCTAATCCCATCAACATCAAATTCTAGGATAAGTCGGCTTGAGGAATATTAAAAATAATATTGGACAGACTGCGACCGACTCCGAAGTCGTTCCATTTGCCACCTTTGGCCTTAACAGCGGCGGTTCGGGAACCCTATACCTTGGCGATTGTCTATCCGGTCTGGAATCAAAAATCAGCTCCCGCTCAGTGGATTTGGTGGTAACCTCACCTCCGTATAATATTGGTGTAAAATATGGGCGGTATAACGATCGAATACCGAGGTCGGAGTATTTGGGTTGGATGGAAGAATTGGGCAAAAGAGTAAGTAAAGCTCTCTCTCCACATGGATCATTTTTTCTGAATATCGGAGCTAAACCTACAGATCCGTGGATTCCCTTTGAAGTTGCTTTGGCGCTTAGGAATACATTTGTGCTACAGAACACTTTTCACTGGATCAAGTCGATATATATAGAAAACGACAGCTACGGAGAGCGTTCCAAAATCAACGTCGGTCACTTCAAACCCATTAATAGTAAGCGGTATGTCAACGATACTCACGAATACATCTTTCATTTTACGCATACGGGAAATGTGGAGCTGGACAGGCTGGCGGTCGGAGCGCCTTATCGTGATGCATCCAATATTACGCGCTGGAAACACTCCGGAGGCGGGTTACGATGTAGAGGGAACAATTGGTACATACCATACAAAACAATAAAGTATAGGATAAACGATCGCCCACACCCGGCCAGCTTTCCTCCCCAATTAACCGAAATGTGCGCCAAGATTCACGGTGTTGAGCGCATATCGTTAATGATGGATCCATTTCTAGGGATAGGATCTTCGGCTTTAACAGCCGCTTACCTGAATATTCCCTTCGCCGGCTTTGATATCGACGAAAATTATTTAGAAGCCTCGGTGCAAATACTTAGAAAAGCAGGCGTCATTGTAACATATGTATCCGACATATAGCGGAAGTCTCAATGACTAAACTCTTCATCCTACCTCTATGTTATATCCATTGGGGGGTTGTATAGATTTCTCGAAAGTTCTGTCGGAATAGACCCTCTTGCCCGTCGTCCCCAGCGAAGGCCGGCTCAGATCTTCCTGGATTCCAGCGTACGCTGGAATGACGTTGGTTAACCTTGAACGCATTTCTGACATTTATTGTTTTAGTGACCCAGGCAGTCGATCAATCAGAAAATTCTGATCATGGAAGCCGCGATTACTTTCGAGAACCACTCCATCTGGATTCGTCAACACATCAGCCGACAAAAAAAACCCCGCATTGCGGGGTTCGAAACCTAATAGACCAAACCGAATGAAATTCGGATATCAGATGATGTAAGGAACTATCAAGAGGGCAACCATGTTGACGACCTTGATAACAGGGTTGAGAGCCGGACCCGCTGTATCCTTGTAAGGGTCGCCGACAGTGTCGCCGGTTATGGCGGCCTTGTGAGCTTCACTTCCTTTACCGCCTAAATTACCTTCTTCGATGTACTTCTTAGCGTTATCCCAGGTAGCGCCACCGGTAGTCATGGCTATTGCCAAGAAGAGACCTACGACAATACTCCCAATTAACAAACCGCCAAGAGCTTCTTTCCCCAGTCCCGGCGTAAAAGCGACTACCAGAGGAATTACGATGGGAAGTAAGCTGGGAATAACCATCTCTCTCTGAGCGGCGGCAGTTACTAGATCAACGCACTTGCCGTATTCAGCCTTAACTCCCGGTTGACCTTCCCTGAGACCTGGAATTTCGCGGAACTGGCGTCGCACTTCTTCAACGATTGAGCCTGCGGCTTTACCAACCGCTAACATACAAAGCGCTGCAAAGAAGTAAGGAATTATTCCACCCAGCAATAGGCCTATCAATGTGGTGGGTGACGAAAGATCAAATGTAATCGGCGAACCGGAGTAGTGCTCAATGGCCCTGGTGTACTCGGCAAAGAGAACCAAAGCCGCAAGAGCCGCAGAACCTATTGCATAACCTTTAGTCACGGCCTTTGTTGTATTGCCGACCGCATCGAGTGGATCAGTTCTGTTACGAACTTCTTCGGGAAGTTGGGCCATCTCGGCAATACCACCGGCATTGTCGGTAATGGGACCGTAAGAGTCGATGGCAACAACGATACCGGTCATCGAAAGCATTGAGACAACCGTAACCGCTATACCATAGAGGCCGGTGCCTGCATTTTCAAAGCCGCCACCCAGCGCGTAGGCGGCCATTATTGCTCCAGCGAGCACGAGCACCGGGAGAACGGTAGAGATCATGCTGATAGCGAGACCGGCGATGATGTTAGTGCCGTGACCCGTGGTACTGGCTTGAGCAACATATTTTACCGGGCCGTACATACCTGTAAAATATTCCGTGATGATAACTATGAGGCCGGTGAGCACCAAGCCCAAAGCAGCCATCCAAAAAATATTCACCACAGGAATAATGTGAGGAGACCCCGTCAAAGGAGCGCTTAAAGGTAGTTTTTGTGCCACAAAGTAAAAAGCCGCGGCGGCAAGAATACCGGAAACGGCCATGCCTTTGTAAAGAGCGCCCATGATGTAAAGGTCTTCTTCTTTAGCCGATCTGGACAATTTAACAAAAAATGTGCCGATAATTGAAGCGATGATGGCCACACCACCGATCAACAGAGGCAAATAAAAAGCGGCCGTGTTGATGCCGTAAATGGTGCCGCCGAGCAACATCGCCGCCACGATGGTAACCGTGTAAGTTTCATAAAGATCGGCAGCCATACCGGCGCAGTCACCAACATTGTCGCCCACGTTGTCCGCAATAACACCGGCGTTGCGAGGATCGTCTTCTGGAAGATCCGCTTCAACTTTACCGATCAAGTCAGCGCCGACATCCGCAGCCTTGGTGTAGATACCACCACCGACACGGGCAAACACGCTCATGAGGGAGCTACCGAAACCCAATCCTATCAATGCGCTGAAGAGTGCTTTCGCATCAGGATTTACCGATTTTGCCAACATGTAAAAGCCCGCCACACCCAGGAGCGCCAAACCCGTGACAACTATTCCGGTCACGGAACCGCCCTTGAAAGCGACATCCATAGCATCGGGAAGGCTCTTGCTGGCGGCAGCGGCGACGCGAACATTCGCGTTAACCGAGACTTTCATTCCCAGAAAGCCTGCCAGACCTGATCCAACCAGACCTATTATAAATCCGATAGCAGGCATTGATCCGAGGGTCAGCCACAGGGCCACAAAAAGAATGGCAGCTATTATGGCTACGACCTTATACTGACGAGTCAGATAAGCCATGGCGCCTTCAGCAACATAGCTGGAAATTTCCTGCATTCTCTCGTTGCCGGCATCTTGTTTAAGGACCCAGCCTGCTGTTATCAGACTGTAAGCCACACCCAGGGCCCCACATATGAGGGCCGCTAAAATAACCCATTCCATCCACCTACCTCCTTAGGTTAAATGACGCAAAAATACACCGGAATTTAATATTGAACCTGTGCAGATTAAATTTTAATCGGCATATTGTCAAGGATAAACAGCAATAAAACCCGCCTATAACCTGATTCTCGAATGAGCCGATCAGGCCTTTACTCAATCTTTGCTCAAGTTTCACAAACGGGCCAATCGGTAGCTATAATCAATCTCAGGATTTATAGTCGAGTTATGAGAGAGCCGGCGTTTTCAACAACCGAATCCGGTCGGCTTGAAAGATTCTGCGCGCTCGATCACTTTCCCACGGGGACCAAGAGCAAAGGGGTAGTGGAAGCGGGTAACTTCAAAACCGCAGAAACTTGGGTGTCATCAAAAGCTCCCACTGTTCCAATCTTTAAACCTAAGCTTGCCGCCTGTAAGTACAAATTCTGATCCGCGCTACCGGCTTCCATATGCGCGTATTGGATACCTCTTTGTTGATACCGCGCCATGATGCGCGGATAAACCGCCGAAATAATGATAATCGCAGGAGCTCTGGCCATCCATGTCTGGCCGTGACTAGCATGAGAGAGTAGAGTCCGATGATCTCCTGGAAGAATCAGTTGAAGAGAATCAGTTTGAGGATCGTAATAATATAGGCCTTCAGCAAGATTGCCGACAGTATTCTTGCCGACAAGAACAAATACCTCCAGGGGATAAATTCCCCCGGCCGAGGGAATCACCTTAGTTGTGGCCCCTGAAACGGCATCAACGGGTAACTTTCCGTTTGCCGCCCATAACATTTGAGAAATTTGGGCGAGCGTGAGAGCATCGGGTTTAAAGTTCCTTTCACTCTTTTTGGCTTTAATAGCCGCCTCAACGGACACTTTACCACTAAAGGTTGGTTTAGGCAGTGCGATTTTATCGGCGCCATAAGAGATGGAATAGTCACATAGGAGCAACAGAAAGCACATTATGGTCGCAGTGTTGCGCAGCATTTTTCCTCCGCAGAGTAGGCGTAAATTAAGTGTAGTGTTTGCGGCCAATAATCACAAAGCGAGATCGATTTTTCAGTACCCGATCCAATCAGGTACATATGCGTCAACACTCGACCTAATTGAGCTAAAACCAATACTTATACTGTATTAATGAGATGTTGATTATTTTTGTCAAAGCATCTATAGCCCAAACGTGTTCCGGATTCAAGCTCGACTGAGCGAAAGATCCAAAAACGGCAAGTCTATCGAAGCTCAGGGCGCCGCTATTTCAAAAATTGCCCTGATTTTTACAAAAAGCTTTACAAGGGAATGAGAGCATTATAGAAAATTGAGGTTAGATGGTCGTTACGGAGTCGATGCCCTTAGGCCAGTCAGATTTTGAGACTTAGCGAATATTCGTCTTTAATATCGGTTGAGTCTACGTTTTGCACGAATCGCCTACCGTGGTTTTCTACACCGCAATGAACCTCGAGTTTAAATTTTTCACAGGAGCATCTTAGCTTTGGGGAAGGACTGAAAATGGAAGAGATTAATATTTATGTCGGCAACATTTCCTTTACGACAAGTGATGAAGATTTAAAAGCTCTATTCGAACAATACGGCGAAGTCCAGAATGCGAAAGTCATTATGGATAAAGCAACCGGAAGATCTCGGGGGTTTGGATTTGTAGAGATGACGGATCGTGACGCAGGCTTAAACGCCATTCAAGAGCTGGATCAAAAAGATTTTATGGGTAGAAATCTTAAGGTGAATGAGGCCAAACCGCGGGGCTAGCGCAAGCTGTGTGATTACCCATTGGGTTTGACAATTTTAGTGATATGGACCATGTTTCGACCGTACCTTTCTTTCACGTCGTTAAATCGTTAAATCAAAGGCTATGTAAATGGTATCGCGCAAATCATTCACCATTGCTGACGGGCATCCCGTCTGAACACTCTATCCTTTTCCATAATAGGAACGACCAAGAGACCGTCGGGCGCTTACCCGACGGTCTCTTTTTGGAAATATGAATGCGCCGGTTCGACTATTTAAAGAATTGAGATTATTTCAATGCGCTACACCAATCATTATGAAATTGAGCTAATTCTGCTATTCTGAAGAACGACTCTGTTTCAACGCAATAGGAGGTATTATGCAACGAACTCTATCCATCATTAAACCTGATGGTGTTTCAAAAAATCTCATAGGATCGATCATAGGAATATTCGAGCAGTCCGGAATTCGAGTGGGTGCCATGAAAATGAAGCGCCTGAGCAAGAAAGAAGCCGAAGGGTTCTACTACGTTCACAAAGATCGACCGTTTTTCCAGGAACTTGTCGAGTTCATGATTTCCGGCTCAGTAGTTGTGATGGTCCTTGAAGGCGAAAATGTAATAGCTAAAAATCGCGAGTTAATGGGCGCCACAGACCCTAAAGAAGCGGCTCAGGGGACAATTCGAGCTAAGTGGGCGGACAGTAAACAAAATAACATTGTTCACGGCTCTGATTCCGAAGAAAGCGCGCAATTCGAAATTGGTTATTTTTTCAGCGGAATAGAAATGAATTAGAGGTTCAACATGGACAAGCCCATTAGCCCGAATTTCATGTCCATGACTTTACCTGAACTGGAAACATTTCTTCAAGGTATGGGAAAGGAGAGATATCGGGCGGCACAAATGTTAAAGTGGATTCATCAAGGATTGGTCACCTCATTCGATGAGATGACCAATCTATCTAAGTCCTTTCGACAAGAACTCAACGGCATATCTACAATTTACTACCCCGAACTTGTTTTAGAGCAGGTATCGCAGGACGGCGCACGCAAGTTTCTTTTACAACTGAACGACGCTTCGAGAATTGAAACGGTATACATGCCCGGCGCCGAGCACGATACACTTTGCGTGTCTTCTCAAGTGGGTTGCGCTATGGGGTGTAAGATATGCCGGACGGCCTCCATGGGATTTACTCGTAATCTGTCTGCCGCAGAAATTGTTTCGCAACTTCTTTTAGTTCGGAGACTAGTCCCGGAGAGTAGGATTACCAATATCGTTTTTATGGGTATGGGGGAACCTTTGGCAAACTTAGACGAAGTTACCCGCGCACTCCGGGTCTTGACCTCTCCTAATGGTCCTCAAGTCTCATGGAGACATTTAACTGTATCCACAACCGGATTAGCTCCAAAAATTCAAGACCTGGGCAACAGTGTCCGCGCCAAGTTGGCGGTCAGCTTAAATGCGGTAACCGATGAGCAGCGAGACTATATAATGCCTATTAATAAGCAATACCCCATCGAAACCTTGCTTGCGGCTTTGAAAGAATACCCGCTGCCCAGAAGAGATCGAATCACCATAGAATACGTGTTGATTCGAGGTTTTAACGATTCGGATGCGGATGCTCGATTGTTGGTGAAATTACTGAATAAAATACACGCTAAAGTTAATCTAATTGCATTAAACGACGGGATTTCCGAAGAATTGAAGGCGCCTGATGCATCTCGACTCTTGAGATTTCAGGAAATCTTAATGTCAAAGTCGCTAATGGCGATAATTCGCAAATCTAGGGGTGGCGACATTTTGGCCGCGTGTGGTCAGTTGGCTTCAAAGGCGGACAAACAAATTGAAAGCGCGTTTAGATGAACTTATTGATCAATTAAGCAATCCGGCTATTTACCCTTCCAAACCGGACAAAGTCACAGTAATCCAAACTCACATTTCTGTTGTGTTCATAGCGGGTGAGTTGGTCTACAAAATTAAAAAACCGCTCAATCTGGGTTTTTTGGATTTCACCTCTTTAGAAAAACGAATCTATTATTGTAAGCGAGAAGTTGAACTAAACTCCAGATTTTCTGAAGGTATTTATATAGATGTCGTGTCGATCAATCGAGACCATCAGGGGTTAAATCTTACAAGATCGGGTCCGCAGATCGACGCTGCAGTATTAATGCGGCGAATTCCTCAAGAAAATCTTCTGGTTTCAATGCTCATGAATGCTCGAATCACGAGACGCATTTTGGATCAGGTGGTGGAAACCATAGCCCGCATTCATTTGCGTGCAGCCGGTGGGACGCATATTCGAAGTTTTGGATCTCCAGAATTAGTGTATCGAAACATAAAGGAAAATATTGACCAAACCACCCCATTCATAAACAGAACCATTTCTCATGAGTTACACAGTAAAATAGCCGAGCTTTCCATGGACTTCATAGATAAACACAAACAGGTTTTTAGAAAACGTATGGCGGAAGATCACATACGCGATTGTCACGGCGATCTTCACCTTGATCATGTTGTGATACTGAACAAGATAATGTTGATCGACTGCATAGAATTCAATAATCGATTCCGATATGGCGATACGGCTTCAGATATAGCATTCTTACTTATGGATCTGGATTTCAATGGTTTCCCCGCTATTTCCGATTATCTTACCGATAAATACGCGCAGTTTGCCGGGGATGCGGGTTGTTTGCCTCTCCTTCCGTTCTACAAATCCTACAGAGCCTTTGTGCGTGGAAAAGTTAAAAGTTTTGCCCTTGATGAACCCGAAGCTCCCCCTGAAATGAAAGCCGCCGCAAAAATCAAAGCGGGAGAATATTTTTTATTATCAGCCTCATATCTAACGAATTGCCGGCCGCCTACTCTAATAATAACCTTCGGGTTGTCGGGCTCAGGCAAAAGCTTTGTTTCTAGTCATCTCCAGCAAAGACTTAATATCTCCAGATTGTTATCTGATGTAGTTAGAAAACAACTTTATAATAATGATACAACTCACGATGACCTTGACATTTTTACCAATCAAGTCTATACATCTTCCGCAAGGGACTCTGTTTATTCGGCTATATTTCAACAAGCGGATAATCTGCTGGCCGAAGGCAAAAGCGTAATTTTGGATGCCACTTTCGGGAGCTACAGCCATCGGGAGGCGGCTCGAAACATCGCGCGACGCCGAGATGCACGATTCGTCATCGTCGAGTGCACGGCGTCGGACTCGACCATTCGAGAGCGTCTCGCACAGCGATCGGAACTGAAAGATGATCCTTCCGACGCAGGATGGGACGTTTATTTAAAACAAAAAAATTCCTTTGACTATTTAAGAGAAACCGAGCGCAATGCCACATGGTCATACAAATCCGGTGAAGACCTCAACGCACTTCTCAGAAGCATTGCGCTTCACGTGCTCACCTCACATTACGACCGGCCGCAATCTTGAGACCAATTCAGTAACCAAAATTCTCTCCTTTCCATTATGCCCTGGGTCTCGAGGCGGGATAACTGGGCCCGAAAAAGGGCTGTTCCGAGCCTCCAGGCGATTCAACAAAGTAACAAGTATTTCTTACGGGAGGATAGTGCCATGAAGAACGGCAAGCTCCTCGGGTTGTTTGCTTCAGCAATCATGCTTTTGGGTTGTGTGCCTCAAATGAAAGATGGATTGAGTTCCGGAACTCCTGATGCACAATTAAAGTATCAGTTGGGGATCAATTATCTCAACGAAGGCAAAACCCCTCAAGCTCTTAAAGAGTTGCTGGCGGCCCAGGCGGCTGATTCCAAGAATGCGGACATAGAGCATGCGATAGGGCTGGCGTATCAGCAAAAGCAATTGTTCGATAAAGCTATTGAACAATATAACAAAGCTCTGGAGTTAAATCCTAAATTGACGGAAGCCCGCAACAATTACGGCACGGCATTATTGGCCAAGGGAATGAATGATGAAGCAATAGCTCAGTTTGAACAGTGCGTAAAAGATCCACAATACCAAACGCCGGAAAAGGCTTTTTACAATATGGGTGTAGCCCATTACAACAAGGGCGACTTAGATCAATCAATAGCCTTTTATGAAAAATCGATCCAGACTCGCGGAGATAATGTAAACGCCTTGTTTAACTTAGCCTACTGCTATGAATCGAAAAAGAATTACGGCAAAGCTCTTGAAACCTATAAGAGAGCTTTAGTAATTGATCCCACCTTTAAAGACGCCTACTACAGAATGGCATTGGTCTACAATGAGCAAGAAAGCTATCCTGCCGCTCTTGAAATGCTGAGCAAGGCCACGGCAGGTGAAAAGGATAATCTGGCGGCACAGTTCCTGATGGGAAAAATCTACTTGAAGCTGGGTAAAATCGAGAGTGGACTTAAGAAGCTTGAGCTTGTCGCCCAATCCGAGCCCGAGAGTGAACTTGGCAGGAGAGCCGCTGAAGAGATAAGTAGATCCAAAATTCGAGTAAACGCTAAACATGATTCCAAGCGGTAATCGATGCTTTCGTAGTTCGCCACCCGACGCTGCTTCGTGATCAGAACATGCTGTGAACTGCACACAAAATTCTTAAACAAAGGCTAACAGAATTGATAGAAGGTTAGTTCGGGGTTTCATTGGATCGCCAGTGGTGAAGTCTAAATTAATCGAAGTTCGCCTCCGGCGAAATCTATCCTGAAGTTTACGATCTGAAAAAGTTTTGCTTGAGGTGTGTATGGCCAAAATACAAAGAGCTTTAATAAGCGTGACTGACAAAACCGGTATCCACAATTTTGCCAAAGCTTTATCTGAATTCAATATTGAGATATTGTCGACCGGAGGAACAGCGAAGGCAATGGCTGACGCCGGTTTAAAGATAAAGGAAGTTGCGGAGTTCACCGGCTTTCCGGAAATGATGGACGGACGCGTCAAGACTCTTCACCCCAAGATCCATGGAGGAATTCTGAATATTCGCTCCAATAAAGAGCATATGCAGGCCATGCGTGACCATTCTATAGAACCAATCGATATGGTCGTAGTGAACCTTTACGCTTTTGAGAAAACGGTTGCTAAGCCGGGTTGCTCCTTGGATGACGCAATTGAAAATATAGACATAGGTGGTCCGACTCTGCTGAGAGCCGCCGCCAAAAACTACAAGTTTGTGACTGTAGTGACTGATCCCGCAGATTACTCTCGTATTATCAGTGAAATGAATGCTTCACAAGGCGCCGTGTCACAGCAGACCAATTTTGAGCTTGCAAAAAAGGTATTTAGAGCAACTTTCCGATATGACCAAGCAATTGCGGAATATCTCGACAAACAGTAATCAGTGAGAGGCAGATGGGTGTTAAAGTCGGAATCTTGATTGGTAGCGATTCGGACCTCAAGGCCATGAGAAAAGCCGAGGAGATTTTAGAAAGATTTGGAATAGAGTATTACACCACAGTTGCCTCAGCGCATAGGACCCCGAAGCGCGTTGCTGAAATTGCTCGTCGAGCTGAGCGGGAAGACTGGCATGCAATCATAGCAGGTGCGGGAATGGCCGCGCATCTTGCCGGCTTCCTGGCTGCTCACACAATTATCCCAATAATTGGAGTCCCAATGGATTCTTCTTCACTTGGCGGATTGGACGCGCTCCTTTCAACTGTACAGATGCCCGGCGGAGTTCCTGTCGCATGCATGGGTATTGGTTCGGCAGGCGCAAAAAATGCGGCATTGTTCGTCGTGCAGATGATCTCCAATTCGGAACCAAACCTCAAAGGAAAGCTGCGTGAATATAGGGCCGAAATGGAAGCTGAGATTGAGAGAAAAGGCGCTGCCCTTGAAGCTCAAGTTTAGTGCGGCAGAGGTCTGTCGAGATATTATTATTGGGTTGCGTTCAGAATGAAATCAAAACAATCGCTCGGGCATGGCCGCCGCCAGAGCCCATGAACAGCTTCACCGAGCGACTGTAGTATAATGCTCATCTAATTTGGCAAAGAGTTGAGTTTGCTCAGTCCTCGAAATTCCCTTCCGGTCCTTTATCCGAATTCAATGTAGAAGCTCTTTCCGTTATTTTCTCATCAGTCCAATCAGCAGGATTTTCGATTCTTTTCACCTTTGGGCCTAGATCATACGAACCGGCTTTTAGTATGGCTTCAATCCCCAAAGGCGCAGTGTCCGCAGCATTGAACACATCATTCAGTAAGTTGTAGACAAATTGTTCAACGCCGTCGACCATGCGATCTCTTTCCGCTGCCGGCAATCCAAGAAGTTTATTTTCAAACGGTTTGTTAAGTTTCTTGAAATCACCTGCCTTCCATCCCTTCTCTTTGGCGTAATCAACCATTTGCTTCCACATTTTCTCGGAAGGTCCCTTATTTGGAAGCTTGATGAAATTACCATCGGAATCTAACTGAGCGTTACCATACTCATTGACCGTCAATCCCCAGGAAACCATTTGCAGAGCGGTGGCGACATTAGCTTTCGTGGTATTAGTATCGTGCGCTATTGCCTTCAGCCTTTCGAAACTGTTTCCTGACGTCCCATGTTGTGCGCCTGAGACCCCGTATTTTTCCACAGCCTTATGGATGCGTGCGGTTAGTTCCACCTGAATTCCGGCGTCGCTTGCTTCAATTCCATGGGTGGTTCCGTTGTTTAACGCAATCCAATCCGGAAATATATCATGAGCGTTCAAGCCTTGAATCAAAAATAGAGCTTCTTCAACAGTGGACAATCCTTGTTTGCCTTTTATTTCTCCAACTTCTGTTTCATATCCCGCCCAGGCCGGCACAAATTTGCTCAAAGCAATATTTGCACGGAGATTTTCCGCGTCAGGTAAATGAGACGCGTCGATTGCTATGGAGGTGATGCCCGCGTCAAACAAACTTGGAATCTCAGTCATTGCGGTTTGACGATCCGCATCCTTCTTAATACCATAGTGGTCCGCATGAATGGCAACCGGAACGGTTATGCCCAATTCATTGCAAATTGAATCTACTAAACGAGCCATATTCCAAAAGCTAACGTCGCAGTAAGCATCGGCTCCACCTTCAGATTTGGCAATTTCAATTATAATTGCGGCATTTGCTCGCTGGGCCGCCTTTAGAGCTCCCCTTGCGACAAACGAATTTCTGACGCTGGCGGCAATCGTCATTGCCTTCCCTTTGGCCAGCAATGCGCGATCTATGACTTTACCGCTCACTATCAGGGCTTTTGAGTTTGGAAATAATTTTACAATGTTGGGGGGACGGCCGACGGACACGACCTTTTCAAAGTCGTTTTTATCAACACC
>JBBSBY010000070.1:0-18365 GCA_038250835.1 Desulfomonilales bacterium
AGATTTTCGCAGCGGAACTATTCGGGGTTCCCGTGCCCGGCGACATTCCGGTGAGACAAAACGATGAGCCTACTGGATTGGCTTTGTGGACGGCGTTTAATGATTAGGACCAGGAACTTTTCGCGAAGATAATTGCTTCAATCTGAAACAGGTCTGTTGAAATTGCGGCGCTGAAAGACTGAATTACTTTAATTCCTCAATGGATCGCGCAATTGGCGCCTCGAAAATTAGATAAGGGAAGGGAACACGTGTGCTGAGGCTAGACTTTGCGACTAAATGACTTAATATTGTTCGCCGTGATCTTTAGTTCTATTGCCCTGGCAATATTGGCGCCGCAATTGGGGAGACTATTTGATCCATTCCTGATCTATTTTATGATGTCCCTACTTTTTTTGAGCTTTCTGCGCATCGATTTCACGGCTCTAGTAACGATCTCCAGGAAAGGGCTGGCCAGATTGATTATGCTTACCATAATGAAACTGGCCGTCCTTCCCATCGGAATTTATTATGTTTTCGATTATTTATTGCCTGAATTCGCTCTGCCGGCTCTATTGATTTCAGGTATTTCCACAGGAGTGGTCGCTCCATTTATTGCCGGTTTGATATCCGCCGATCTAGTCATTGTTTTTCGTTTAGTGGTCATTACTTCAATTCTGGCGCCGTTCACGTTACCATTACTCGTTCAATTGCTGTTGGGAGAACAGATCACCATTCCAATCTTTGATATGATTGCTCTTTTGTCCAAAGTAGTTTTTGTGCCCATGGCGCTTGTAATTTTCTTGCGTCGATTTTATCCGGTAGTTTTGGACAGAATTCTCAAAGTTCAATTCCCGACGTCTTTGTTGTTGTTTGCTTTAATCAACTTAGGAATTTTTTCGAAATATTCTCATTATTTTCTTCAAAATCCCGGAGGGATTTTAATAGCTCTCATTATCGCTTATGTCCTGGCGATACTCTACTATTTTGTGGGTTACATTATCATGCCCGGCAGGTCGATCAATGAGCGATTGGCAGCCGGGGTAAGCTTTGCCGCGATGAATAACGTGCTTGTCATTATGTTCGCATCTCAGTTCTTTGGTCCTCTTGCGCCTACCTTAGCTGCCCTCTATATGTTTCCTTATTATACAATGATACCTCCGGTGAAATTTATTGCTCAACGATTTGGCGGGGCGAAATTTTAGCCAAATTCTCTTGCACGGCTTTGGCGAGTTACACGTCCGTCACCGGGCGCCATGTTTTTTATCTTGCCCATGAAGCGAAAGTCATGTAGAATTGGTCCGTCGGAAATGGTCTGATCCGATATGACGTTTGAGTGTATTTATCGTTTTTGGCTCTGTATCATTTGATAATGCGCACTGTAGTCGGCTTTCGCATTAAGCGGAGCTTTTGAAGTTTGTAGGGTGGATACATGAAGTCTTGGATCAAAATTGTGGTATTGCTTACAATGCTGAGCTGTCTGTTAATTTCAGGTTGTATAAGCTGCATCCCGCAATATGTCGCCCCTCCAATGGGTCCGCCTTCACGATGCTATCCTTCAGGACATGATCCTTTCATTCCAATGGACCACAACCCATCTATTTTGAACCCGTGGGATTTAATGAAATCCGTGGCGTCGCCATTGCTTTACGGGCCACCGCGCTGATATATAACCGATTCGTTCCCGGCCTTCTTTGCGAACGCGTCCTACCTTTTTACGCACCCTACCACTAGATTGGTCCCTGCCATTTATTTTCGCCTGAGAATCATTAGCTCCATAGACAAGAAAACATATCGCCTGCGATTTTATGTGCTATTTGGATCCGTTCGCCGGTCTGTAAGAAGCGGGTACAGGAGTAGGATCAGGGAGGCGGGAGGCAAGTCTGTCGAGAACTTGATAATGTTTGTACAATTCGATGTATCTCTTCTTAATTTTGGCTTTTGCGCCTAAGACGGCTCGGGCGTAGCTGATGGCGGCGGATGGATTATCGCTGTTATATGCGCTGAGAGCGGGGACAACATCCTTATATTGTGTCAGATAATACTGGTAAATTTGTATCCCACAATCGGCATTGGTGTCCAGGTCCAGCAAATCTCCATACTTGAGCCCAAATTTACTTGCCCATGAAGGGGCGTGGACCTGAAACATGCCTCTGCAATTATGATAATTAATTATGTTATTGCGGAATCCGCTTTCTACATGGACAATGGCCATGTAAAGCCACATGTCTCCACAAGAGACTTTGCCGAATCGATTGTTTGCGGCGTTGGCTATTGCATAAGAAATGGCTTCGGCTTGGTCCAGATTGACCTTACCTTCAGTCAGTTCAGTGATTATTTGGGAACATATCAAAATACTGTTTTTATGAATACGTTCCGAGCAACAACCAACAGCAACCCCCATATGCAAAAGCAGGACAATCAAGACGATTACCCTGAGCATAAACACCCTCCTAGTGTAAGGCCACGATAGCGCCCTTACACTCCCTCAACTAAATTTTTGTGTAGCAAAACTAATCTTAAATTCTATTTTTTCGGTAACCCAGGTCTTTGGACCGGCGCCATAACCGGTTGTTTGGCCGCAGTCCTTCTCACGAAAAATCCCTCAGTATAGTCTATGGGTTTCTGTATGGGCGCCAAAACCACTGTTGTGCACCCTTTGACCAGATCCAAGCAGGGATTGAAAAAGCTGAAAGTAGTTTTTAGGCACCCGCTGAACAGCCCCTCGGTTTTCTCGACGACACCGGCGCTAGTGTCATAAACCGTCTCTGCGACATTTGAAATGATATTAGGTCTTGTTCTGTCCACAGTCTTGCCTGCCGAGAAAGCAGGCACGGCCAATAAGCTAATCAAAACGAAACATACGGCTATTTTTATCAACTTATACATTACCCAAACCTCCAGACGAGATACAAACACCTAATTCTCCCATATTTTGACGCAAATTGTCAAGTTGTTATTGTTATTGGTTTTTGCTTTGAAATATGGTAGGTTATAATTCAACGATCGAATAATCTTTATCGCTTGGAAGCCGATGGGAAGTTTTAATCTCACGCCGACAGGCATTCTGCGACCAGTGCTATTTGGCGGATATTTTCTAGCTATCTTCCGACACCGGTTCAGTAAAAATTCAGAAACTGAACCCGAAGTTTAGGCAATACCGATGTGCGGTCAAACAAGCGCATCTGCATGCTCCGCACGATTGCCTCCCAAAAGCAAGTGTGGGAGACAGGCTGTTTACCTAGAGAAATGGAACCACGCGGCAACTGTGTAATTCAATTGATCTAGAATTCTATTAATCAACCGGAGGCCGCTATGAAAAGACTAATCGCCACAATTGCTATATTGGCTCTGGCCAACGTAGCCTCAGCGCAAATGTATGACCAGCGCTACACCGGACCAGTTAATGTTTACGGTCAACCCACCTATTCAATTCCTCAGGCCAATCCTAATGCGCCCCAGCAACCGCAAGGCTTTAATGGTGTTTTTCCCACGGCCGGCTCTGCTCTTTACGGTGTGGGCAGATATCTATGGGACTACATGCCGGCGCCGGTCACAGGACGGCAGTCACCGTACACCGTTACCCCAGGCCAGGGACAGGTTCAGACCAACTTTGTTCCGGGGACCAGATAAATTAAAGACGCGGAATACTCGAAGTTTGACGCAAAATATGCGGGAAGTCGGATTCTTAGATTTGTTTGATTACGGCAATTGCATGCTTCATATGCGGATGTTAAGTTACGTCTGTTTCATCATAGCGGCGTTGCAGAACGCGGTTGAATTTTGTATCCGAAAATCTATGGTATGTGGTATTTAGAATCAATACTGCCGCTGGATATGGCTTGAGAACAAGCTTTCAGTTATCCAGATACCGGCGCACATCTTTCAACAGTAGGAGTTATTTTGCTGAACGACTCAGATCTTGCTAAAGTTCAATCAATTACAATGGATATAATTAATCCGGTCACTCTATGGTTTAACGAGGGAGCGTCAGCCGACGCTTTTTCCATGGAATTGCGCACAACAGCCGCTCAAATGAGCGGAGTGTCAATGGACAAAATTCGATTGGAAACTTGGAATAGCGGAATATTTCCCGACAGACCAGGATTCTCATTGGGTCCGGGGGACCATAGAAATATCCACTATTTTGCGGCTCCGGACGGAAGAGAACTAGATCCTTTTTTAGAAGCAATTTTATGGGTGAGCGGGGCTAAAGATTCTCCATCCCTTGTTTCTTCATCATCTTTGTCCGCAATTAACCATGAATCCCAGTTGATGATTTTAATGGCCTCGGAATGCCCTCATTGTCCCGAAGTAGTTCGAAACGCATTAAAAATTGCTGTTGTTCAACCTTTGGTATCGTTGCTGATAATTGACGCTTTGCACTTTTCCGATATTGCCGAGCGCTACAAGGTAAAAGCCACTCCTACCATTGTAATCAATGATGGATATACCGCTGTAGGACAGGTTTCGACTGCAGTTATGATTAAGGGGCTTACCCAAAACAGACAAGAGGAGTTCACTACAATCCTGGACTCCATGATCAAGGCTGGTCGCGCAGAAGACGCCGCAGCGTTGATCTGTCGTGAGAACATGCCTGAAGCAATAATTCCAATCTATATGGCTAAAGAATTTTCTACCCGCATTGGAGCATTGGTGGCAATGGAAGAGGCGCTGGCAATTAATCCTCACTGTTTTGACCCGATTGTCGGCACGCTTACAGGGTTTTTGTCCGATAATGAAGCTTCTTTGAGAGGAGACACCGCTGAGTTGCTCGGAAAGATAAAGAATAAATCCGCGATTCCTATTTTGGAAAAAATTGCGGCAGAGGACCCGGACCCGGATGTCCGCGATGCGGCGCTGGACGCCTTGGAAGAGCTCCGAGAGGATTAAGATCGGTGTCGTCCAAACCAAAGAAAGAGAAAGGTGACCTGCTTTGGTTCAGGATGGTTCTCTATCTCGTTCCCAGACTGGTAAAACTATATTTCAAGGTATTGGATGCCACGACGCGAAAAGTTTGGCTAAACAGACATATAGAAGAAGAGCTTTGTGACAAAAGGTCTTTTGCAGCCGCCGGTTACCACGGCAGCATGTTGTATCCCATATATCATTGTCGCAAATATCCATCATTAGCTATGGTTAGTCGATCCTGGGACGGAGAGATCATAGCAAGATCCATTGAAGGGCTTGGGATTAACACGGTCAGAGGCAGCTCCTCCAAAGGAGGCAAAGAGGCTCTCCGGGAGATGATTGATTTAGTGAAAGAAAAAGATTACACCTGCGGTATTGCAGTGGATGCTCCCCGAGGCCCGGCACGAAAAGTGAAAATTGGACTGATCATAGCCGCTCGTGAGACCGGTCAACCGATCGTCCCCTGGGTAAGCTGGACAACAAGGTATATTCAATTTAACTCATGGGACAAAATGATTTTGCCTTTGCCATTCGGAACCATAGTAATGTCTTATGGGGAACCGACATATGTCCCAAAAGGCCTCAGCAATGACGAATATGAAGCCTTAAGGTTGGAAGTTGAATCAAAAATGATGAAAGCTCAATTGCTGGCCGAAGAAAAAGTCAAAGAACTTAAAGAATTGTAAGATTATTGATACTATTTAGCCGCCACTTCGTAACCCTCCGTTGAAGATACTCTGTTGAATCTTGTAACAGGTATGAGCGCAAGCCTGGATGACGGGAGTGACTATATAAATACTCATAGTTCCTAACACAAAGACATTACCCCTAATCCCCCTGACTGCGGAGACATCAAATTCCTCAGGTGTGGTGATACCACTTTTTGATTTTGAAAAAGTTAGCCCTCACGAGCTTTCACTGACATGATGCAAAATTGCGCTGCGGAACCGCTGGTGTTTTGACGCCGAGCATTTGATAAGTACTGTCGAGTAGCGCTATTACCGCCAAATTAATCTACAGTTTCACGCATTTTATCCGACTCTCGTTTTACCTGATTCTGAGCTTTCAATTTTTCCAAATAGGTTTTAAACTGATCATCATAGAAATAAGATTCACTTATTCTTGCTTCGCGCTCCCTCTCTCTTTGCAAATAGGCCGAAATCCTTAATACAAGCCACACAATTCCGCCCATAAGCAACAGAATATATACCACGGTAAGAATGCTCATGTTTACAAACTCACGTCGGAAGAGCGAAGATCCAGTCTATGACCTTGCTTTAATCTTATTTTCCTGTCGGGGCAGCGATCGGCTTCTTCTTTTCCCTGGCTTTCGGTGTATCAGAAGTTTTTTGCGTTTCAGTCAGAGGGTCTTCAAGTAGGGCTATTTTTAATACATCGTCCATATGATTCACAAATTTGAAATTAAGCCGTCTGCGGATGTGGCGTGGTATCTCGTCGAGATCCTTCTCATTTTGCGCAGGAGCGATTATGGTGAAAATCTTGGTTCTCAGAGCCGCCAAAGATTTTTCACGGAGACCACCTATGGGCAATACCCTACCCCGCAGAGTTATTTCACCTGTCATGGCGACATCGGCTCTAACCGGGATGCCCGTCAAAGCGCTTACTATGGCGGTCGCCATTGTTACACCCGCTGAAGGACCGTCCTTTGGTATAGCGCCTGCCGGCACATGAACATGTATGTCTTTGGAAAAATAAAATTTTTCATTGAGCCCAAAGCGCTTCGCCCTCGACCTAAAATAGGACATAGCCGCCTGACCTGATTCCTTCATAACATCGCCTAATTGACCGGTAAGCAGCAAGTTCCCTTTGCCTTCCAGCGGAGTAGCCTCGATATGCAGAACATCACCGCCGTATGGCGTCCATGCCAAACCGGTAGCCACCCCTACTTCATCGCCGCGTCGTTCTTGTTCCGGGAGGAATCTAGGCACCCCCAGGAATTTATGTAGATTTTTGGTCGTAATTCTCGGAATCTTTTTCTCACCTTCAGCTATTTTTCTTGCAATTTTCCTGCACACATTGGCGATCTCCCTCTCCAAGTTACGCAGGCCCGCTTCTCTTGTGTATTGGTTTATAATGCCCAGAATTCCTTCATCGGTAATGTCCAAGTCTTGCGGCCGAATACCATTTTCTTTTACCTGCCGAGGAATCAGGTATTGTCTGGCAATTTTCAGTTTCTCTTCATCAATGTACCCGGATAGTTCAATGACTTCCATTCTGTCTTTAAGAGCCGGAATAATCGGGTCAGATAGATTTGCGGTTGTAATGAACATGACCTTGGACAAATCGAAGGGCACGTTTAGGTAGTGATCACTAAAAGCGTGGTTCTGCTCCGGGTCCAACACTTCAAGCAGGGCCGCTGATGGATCTCCCCTGAAATCCGCTCCGACTTTGTCTATTTCATCCAGCATAAACACCGGGTTATTTGAACCGGCGTTTTTCAATCCCTGGATAACGCGTCCCGGCAGCGCCCCAATATATGTTCGCCTATGCCCCCTAATTTCAGCTTCGTCACGCACCCCACCTAACGAGATCCTTGTGAACTTTCTACCCAGCGCTCTAGCTATGGATTTACCCAGAGAAGTTTTGCCGACTCCTGGAGGGCCAACAAAGCACAGAATAGGTCCTTTCATATTTTTATTGAGCTTGCGAACGCCTAAATATTCAAGGATTCTATCTTTAACCTTTTCCAAATCGTAATGATCTTCATCCAAGATTTTCTTCGCGTTTTTAATATCCAGCTTGTCTCTAGTGGATTTGGACCACGGCAATTCCACCATCCAGTCAAGATATGTTCGTATAATCGAAGCTTCCGCCGCGTCCGGATGCATCTGCCCCAAGCGGCTAAGCTGCTTTTCAGCTTCTTTTCCCACTTCTTTCGGGAGCCTCGCCTGAGCTATTTTTTCTCTGAATTCTTCTATTTCTTTGGTCTTATCATCTATTTCGCCAAGTTCAGTTTGGATGGCTTTTAGCTGTTCTCTCAGAAAATATTCCCTATGCGTTTTGCCCATCTCTTCCTTTGCCTGGGTTTGAATTTTGGCTTGCATAGCGGAAAGTTCGAGTTCCTTGGACAAAAGCTCGTTGACTTTTCTTAGACGCTCGATAGGATCAATAACTTCCAATATCAACTGAGATTCTTCAACCCGCAACTTCAGATTGGAAGCCACCAGATCCGCGAGACGACCCGGGTCTTCAATAGAATCCAATATGGCCACTGCATCGGGTGAAATGATGCCGCGCAATTGAAGTATTTTTTCAGAATTCTCTTTAACAGAACGCATGAGCGCTTCAATTTCGATAGTGATGGGCGCAGGCAGCGGCTCAGGTATCTTCTCCATTTTGACCCTGAAAAAATCGTCGGAGTCGATAAAATGGGTGATCTTAGCTTTTGTCAGCCCCTGAACAAGAATTTTCACTCGTCCATCCGGAAGGCGCAGCATCTTGACGACCATTGCAACAGTGCCGATGGAGAATATATCTTCAGGAGTCGGGTCTTCTTCAGTTGAAAACTTTTGAGTCGCCAAAAAAATGAGACGATCCTTTGCTACGGCCTCTTCAACTGCTCTTATGGATTTGTCTCGGCCGACCATAAGCGGTAAAATCATATAAGAATAAATAACTACGTCCCTTACAGGTAAAAGCGGCAATTCATCAGGTATATCCGCTAAATTTACCTGGGTCTTTACGGCTTCTTCTTGACTGAAGTCGTCTTTTTTTTCTGTTTGATCAGCCATATTGAGTTCCTTATATATGCGAAGGGAATTATGAACGAATTGTCGTGTGCCGCAATATCCTTAATGATCAATAGTTGTACGCAGTCCCGGAGCGTCACTGGTCCTGACGGTTTCTACTTCAAGTTCCGCAAAATCGCTAACGGTCATGAATAAAATTTGCAATTTTTCAATACCCGTTTCGAAAAATACTACAATATTGTTATACAATAGATCTATATTACAAAAAATAACAGTCCTTAGCCGCTTTTTGGACTATAAATCGCGCTCAATTGGCGGCAGACCTGGGACTTAGTCACTCTATATAAAGCCTAAGTAACAAATATATGCGACTGAGTCCGCTGTCAAGCTTCATAACCTGTGAAAATGGCATCTAAAGAGCAAGAACGACTTTTGTTCACATTCGAAGCCGGAGAAAACCACGAGACGCATAGAATCATCGACGATTACCCCTATGAGCACAACTGATATGAGTTATTGTGTAAAGGTCTGTGATTCCGATAATTCGCTTTTTAATTCGGCGTAACCCTTGTTGAAAATCGTTTTTTCAATCGCGGCGCATCGGAAACGAAGCTGGAAATATTGAGAGAGTACTACGCTTTTTCACTGCGAATCGACATAGGGGTGGTAGTAGGGCTTAGCCGCGTCTTCTCCGAAGTTGGATAGATCAACCGGAGACGGGCAAGCCGGAGGTCGCGGTTCAATCGTATACTAAAACTAACGGTAGAAATTATAAACAAAGACTACTTCCTTACAAAAAGATATTGAGCTCATGCCAAAATCTCCATCAGAGGTTTTCGACAATATAAAGTTTAAAGCCGAGTCATCCGCCGGATAGTTTGATATTGGCACGCACATGGCCGAGACGAACCATTTGCATTCCATATTTTAATCTACATCTTCCTCACCAATATTTTCAGGAGATTTGACGGTCAGAACCGGGCAGTTTGCAGTTCTGACAACATTTTCCGCTGTGCTGCCCAAAATGAGATGTTTAAAACCAGTCCAACCGTGAGTTCCCATAACAATGAGTTCCATCTTTTCTTCATCAGACAAGCGGACGATCTCAAGAGCGGGTATTCCGATACGTGAAACCGTCTTGACGTTCGGCACGAATTGTTTTGATTCTTCAATAACTGCGTCGAAAGCTTTTTTTACTGATTCCTCAATTCCTAAAAGTACTTGCTGTAAGTCGAAGGGCACTCCCGGTTCGAAGGCCGGGAACCCCAGCCGTGAAGAGTTTACAACATGTAAAATCGCTAGTTCAGAATCAAAAGCTTTAGCAAAATCCAAAGCATATCGCCTTGCCGGTAGAGAATTGTCTGAGAAATCCGTGCACAATAATATTTTTTTGGGAATCATTGTGACCTCCTGTGATCAAAAGAACACTTAAATTACACTTAAATAAAAGCTTAACGTAATTTAAGCAAGGATTATGCCCTATTTAGATTGTGAACAATTATGCCGCAGAAGCGCGCGCCGGCGAGAAACACCATAAAAGGGCAAAGAGCTTGGAGGGAGATTGCCGCCGACTTTTAATCGAATCGGCATCTCCATAAACCTGGCGCCAAGAAATATCACATCTTGGGCTTCGAGGACTTAGGCGGCTTACAATCCTTGCAATCTTTCACTACTTTGCCTTTCGCTTTCTTACAGTCAGCTCGAGTCAGTTCTTTGCAGTCGCCCTTAACGCAACAATTTATTTTCTTAGCTGTTTTGTCCGATTTTTTTGCTGCGTTCTCCGCCAAAGCATAAGGAGCTACCGCTGCAAAAGCCATGATTGTAAACATCGCCAGTAATTTTTTCATCTGACCTCCACGGTCCAGCCGAAGTTTGTCGCCTCCACATATAAGATTAGGAGGGGAATGGGTGCATCCTACTCGCCTGATTCATCTAATTGCAACATTTTTCTAGAAAACAAACAATAGAGCCTACAATATTTGCATTCTTTAGTTGACGTAATTCGTGCCGATAAGCTAAACTGATTCTGATTTCTACGCCGGCGTAGCAAACTAGAGTTTTTCTAAAGTGAGGGAAAATGGAATGGAACTTCTAAGGTGGATCTGCATATGCTTGGCTTTAAGTCTGGGACTCGATTGCTTCATCCGTCCAAATGATTCATTCTATTCCGCGTTGATTTACCTTTTACCATTTGTAGTGTTTGGCTTTCAATGCAGATTATTGGATAGAGAACCTCGTGTCGTTATTGGCATGCCGCTGTATTCCGACAGGATGCAATTCATGCGCTTAACTTTTTGGGGAATTCCTATCAGCTCAGCCAGGATACGGCAAAATGATTCAGGCTTGGTTTACGATTTTTACGGAGCAGTTCGCAAGACGCCCTTTTTTCCCATAGTTTTAAGCAAATTCGTCAATAATCGCTAAGTCAGCTCTTAAGGAAAATTGACGATAATTTAGTCTGTGTTGTTTCACGATGATGAACCTTACCACATCAGCCTTTCCCGACTCCATCCTCTTTTTTGCTTGATATACAGTCACAATTGATTTACCCTCTCTAATCTTCGGGCTTTTATATTGTTCAGACAGGCGGCTAGATGATTGGGAATCCAGTCTCAGGTTAGTGGTTTGTCGCCACAATATTTGTCGTATTTAATGAAAATTCACTGCTCAGTGCGGATACATCCAATGGAGTAAGTTATGGACACCCTTGCTTTCGGTTTAACCCTCACCGTAATAGGAATGGGCGGCACGTTCGTCACTCTGGGAATAATAATAGCGCTTACAAATCTCTTGAAACGTATTTTCCCAATACCATCGGATTTAAAGAAATAGAAGGCGGTCAATATGCTGGAGAGTATTATCTATAGTTCCGCTGAACTCCTTGCCGGCATTAAATATCTTTTCACCGGCGGATGGCCGAATCTTGTTATGTTAGTAGTGGGGTTTGGATTGCTGTTTTTGGCGATTCAAAAAGAGATTGAGCCGCTTCTACTTCTTCCCATTGGGTTTGGTTGCGTCCTGGTGAATTTGCCTTTATCCGAGGTTATGGAACAGGGCGGCGTTTTAAAATTTCTGTATGATATTGGCATAATTACCGAGATATTCCCTCTGCTAATCTTTGTGGGTATCGGAGCTATGACAGACTTCGGCCCCTTGTTGGAAAACCCGAAAATACTGCTTTTCGGCGCAGCCGGACAATTCGGCATTTTCCTTACGCTCCTCTTGGCCTTGGCTTTGGGTTTTTCCAGGCTGGACGCCGTGTGTGTAGGAATCATAGGAGCCTGCGACGGTCCCACCGCGATTTACGTGACAAGTCAATACGCGCCTCATTTACTTGGCGCCGTTTCTGTAGCCGCCTACTCATACATGTCTTTGGTCCCCATAATTCAACCTCCCATCATGCGGGTTTTGACTACTCAAAAAGAACGCACGGTCAAAATGGGCTTTCTTAAAGAAAGCGTATCTAAAAGAACCAAGATAATGTTTCCATTGATGGTAACTGTTGTTACGGGGATCATAGCCCCCAAAGGTTTACCGCTTATGGGCATGATCATGCTCGGCAATTTGATGAAGGAAAGCGGAGTTGTCACGCGATTGACCGGAGCTTCTGAAAATGAAATAGCCAACACCGTCACATTATTCCTGGGACTCGCCATAGGCGGGACAATGGAAGGACATAAATTTTTGCAATTGCAAACCCTTGCCGTGTTTGGACTTGGCTTTCTTGCTATTTGTTTGGATACCGTTTGCGGCGTGTTATTGGGAAAGGTGTGGTATGTCCTGAGCGGCGGCAAAGTCAATCCCCTGCTGGGCGCCGCCGGCATTTCGGCCTATCCTATGTCGGCACGGGTAGTGCAAGCGCAGGGTCAACGTTACGATAAGAAGAATTTCCTGTTGATGCATGCAATGGGCGCCAATACAGGTGGGCAGATTGGATCCGTTATGGCCGCGGCGATAATGCTTTCAATTCTCAAAGGTATGGGGCTTATCTAGGGAGCTAATACGGTTTTGATTGATCATTTCCCAGCATCACATTGATGAACTCTCTCCTACACTCTTTAGAATGGCAAGAGACCTATGAAGATTACCAAGTGTTAGCTTTCATGCTGCGAACCTAAAGATCAAAAAAGTCATGTTAGCGTAGCGGCTTTTTTTCCATATCAGATGCAGAATATAAAGCTATAACATTGTTGTCATATTGCTTTACAACCGGGTTCTATCCGATATTGTTTGTTTTAAAACCTCGCAAAGTATTCTATTGCGCTCTTTACAATTTATGTTGCTGTGGTAAAATTACTTTAATTCGCATTCGATACAATTTTGTAATCCAACCCAAATCAACACAGTAAATAATGAACAGTTTTTTGTTACTCCGAGCTTTGGGGATAGTTAAATATTCTGGTAATTGTCTACTAAGTTAATGCGACATTAGCGGCGCCGTTTGATACTATTGATCAACAATTTTCTTTTTATCATCGATCGCGTGCAGGTAGGTTTGCACACTGTTCGATATTACTTCTCTCATACATTGGACAACCAAACACAACCAATAGACCTGATGTTGTGATTATCTCACAATTCCTTTGCCATTTCTCAAAAGGGGGTTAGTATGTCGAGACCGAAGGTGTCCAGGTTTTTCATCGAACTTATAGGTGTGCTTTTTGGGCTGCTGCTGGTCTGTTCCTGGGGCTATGCTCAAAATCCCGGCCAAGGTTCTTCCGGCGGTAATCAACCTGCGCAGACCGTCGGAGAGGTCAAACAAATCCAAGGCGAGGTGAGTATCGGTCGTCCCGGTCAACGGGAAGCCATCGAAGTGCGAGGAGTTACACCAATTGAGCTGGAAGACACGTTACTCACAGATATCAACAGCAAAGCCTGGTGGAATCAAGCTTCCCGCAATTCACAACCCCCGCCTACTACCGGCGATATCTCCCTGGGTGAAAAATCAGCGTTTCAGTTTATCAGATATGAATACCGAAACAATGAGGAAACCTTCGTTGGAGAAACATCTCAGGGCCTCGTCCGTTTTATAAAAGAACTCCCAAGAACCAACCCCCCTTCATCATTTACAATTACAACTCCAACGGCCCTGGTGGAAGTCATCATGGCGGACAGAGCGGCTGATTTTGTCATAGAGATCATCGATGAACGCCACACTACTGTTTACGGCATCTGGGGCGCGGTTAAGGTACGCAATATCTCCAGTAAATTCCAAGAAGAAAGAATCGTTCGATCGTGTCAAAAGGTCGATATCGAATTCGAGCGAGAGCCTTCGCCCATCCAAGGTGTTTCACCGCAAGTCCTTAAAAACCTGATCACCAGAACCACCATCCCCGGAACACTACCAGAAGATGTCCCAAATTGCGGCTCCTCACAGCAAGTAATCACTCCGCCGCCATTTGTGGATCGTTGTCCTTGTCCTCCTAATGAGGAACTGCGGGGTAACACCTGTGTGCCCTGCGCTTCCTGGAGAGGTTATGATCCGGATACTTGCTCCTGCTCGTTTAGATGTAGAAGCAATCACCATTGTAGGAGATGTGAGTGGTGCGACAATGGGCGATGCCGAAGAATCATTTGCCCACCAGGGGAATGGCTCAATAAAGATACGTGCCGTTGCGAACGAGGCTGCGATAGGCATTGTCCGCCCGGTTTTTGGTTGAACCCCAGTAACTGCGAATGTGAACGCCGCTGTAACAAAAACTGCGGGCCTGGGCAGTGGTTAAACCCCAAAACATGTGAATGTGAACGTCGTTGCCATAAAACCTGTGAACCCGGTCAGAGGTTAAATCCAAAAACTTGTGAGTGCGAACGCCGGTGCGACAAGACTTGCGAGTCCGGACAATGGCTGGACCCGAAAACATGCGAATGCCGGTCCAAATGCGATAAAAAGTGTCCTCCCGGACAACATCTCAACAAACAAACCTGTCAATGTGAATCAAAGTGTAAGAAAACCTGCGGTCCCAACGAATGGTTAAATTATCAGACATGCGAATGTAGGCCGAAATGCATGAAAACATGCCCTAAGGGTCAGACCCTTAATCGAGAACTCTGCAGATGTGAAGGTAAACAGGAATGCAACAAAGTTTGCCCCGCAAACCAGAGGCTCGATAGAGAATCTTGCCGTTGTATCGACTTAATTCCCAAGAAGCCGGATCAGCCTGGTTGCCGTAACAACACTGACTGCGGACCCGGTATGACATGCCGTAACGGCAAATGTGTTTCAAGTGGAATTGATAAGCCTAAAGATCATATTAAACCGCATGTTGAACCCCAATTTCCGATTGAGTCGAAGAAGCCGCTTACCCCGCATCCGCCAAAAGGCGTAGACAGACCATCGCAAGTGCCGGACAGGCCAAAGTTCGAGAAACCAAGTTTAATTCAACCTAAGGAAGATCGCGGTAGACCGGACGTTGAACCGAGATCTCCAGTCGAGCGGCAGAAGCCGGCTATCCAACATCCCTCGAGAAATATGGATACCCCTTCGCGAGTACCTGAGGGGCCAAAGTTCGAGACATCTCATCCCGATAGTCAAAGAATGCCCGGTTCGGACGTGAGAAAACAACTTGAGCAGGGAGGTAGGCAGATTAGATAAACGAGAGAATAAGGCAAATGCCGGATGGGTTATTTACGGCACATCAGCAGGGTATCGTCTCGTATGGTAAAACAATTTATACTGATCAGAGGCTATAATGGCCGAAAGCGAAGACAACAAAGGAGAATAGTATGAGAAGCAATTTACTAAAAATGCTCTCGGTGGTTATTGGCGTCGGAGTTATGCTATTAATTCCGGCTTTACCCGGATTCGCTCAGAATGATAAACCTACGAATCAGCAAAAGAGTCAGACACCGGCGGTGGATAATAAAGCTGCTCAGCCTGCAAAGCCGGCTGCTTCCCAACCCCAAAATAAACCTCCCGCCGGCGCCGCATCCGAGGCAAACCCGGAAGAATACGCCGCATGCTCCCCCGACTTTCCAGGAGAGCAAATTGCGGAAATGATGGAGTTTGCGGCTGAGTTATCCCCACCTTTAGCGGACAAACTGAAACCGGTACTACTTAAATGTGATCTGAAAGTTAATACACAACTACTTACTTTTATTGAACTTGTACAAGCTGAAATCGCCTCTATGGACTTCGAGAGCGAACAACAAGAAAAGTTGTTCCTCTCTCAAAAAGCTAAGGAGATCGAAGCCGAGATACTGCTGACTCAGGAGCCGGTGAATCAAGCGGAACTCAAAAAAGTTATTTCAGAATTATTTGAACTCCGCCAACAAGGCATGCAAGCCTACCTTGCCACAGTGAGTAAAGAAGTTGATGATTTGAAAAAGCGAGTGGATGAGCGCGCCAAATTGAAAGATAAAATTGTAGAAAAGAAAATGAAAGAGTTACAGGGTGATCGGCAAGAATCCTCCCAGGCCAAAAGCTCAACTGATAACGATCCGTTGATGTGGGACTAATATCCAACATAAAAAGGAGACTATTATGTACGATGACAAGAAGAAAACAGACGTCGCAGCAGAAACCTCTGAAATAGTTGAACCCAAATCCTCCAGACGGGACTTTTTGTCAGAAATTGCAAAATGGTCCAAAGTCGCCCTCGGAGCAGTTCTTATTGGAAGCATTGCCGCAGACCAAGCCCCCGCGAAATGGCACAATGGCGGTGGATGGCATAACGGTGGCGGTTGGAAGAATGGCGGATGGAAAAATGGTGGGTGGCATAACGGCGGTGGATGGCATAACGGTGGCGGTTGGAAGAACGGTGGGTGGAAAAATGGTGGATGGCGCAACGGTGGATGGAGGAATGGTGGATGGTACAACGGCTGGTACAATAGCTGGAGCATGAAAAATGACAAGGATAATTCATTAGGATAGAATCAACTCCAAGCAACCGATCTTTTTGGGATGATTCGATGAGACAGGCGGATTCGTGCAAGTCAACACGAGTCCGCCTGTTCCCATTTGTCGACGGACTCCCCTATTCCTTAGTTCCGTGCGCTTTTAGAAATTTTACAATTTCACGGTGGTGGTTTTCCTCAGCAGTTCGGAGCGGTGTTTCACCTTCTTTGGTTTTTGAGTCGACAGAGCCCCATTATCCTGTGATAACTGTAGTCTCGCGATTTGTACGGTTCTTTCAGACTTTGTTTGCTTGCCTACAAACATCCATCTATAATCAAAAACTCAATTCAGCTCTTTAACTGCAAGGAGGGTGGAATGGCAAATCCAGATCTCAACGGCAAAGTTTCCATAGTAACGGGCGCCGGTAAAGGAATCGGCCGGGCGATAGCTCTAGGTTTGGCGGAATGCGGCTCATATATTGTGCCGGCTTCTCGAACACAAGCTGAACTTCACCAAGTTGCTGAAGAAATTAGGAGCGGTGGCGGCAAGGCGCTCGTAAAGACTACAGACCTGACTAAATCAGATCAGATAAATGATTTAGCAGAGGCCGCAATTAATGAGTTCGGCGGCATAGATATTCTCGTAAATAATGCGGCCAGAAGCTTTTTGCGGCCTCTCATGGATCTGCGAGAAGACGGATTCGACAAAACTTTTGATACCAATGTCAAGGCCCCGTTTCTTCTGAGCAGACTAGCCGCTATGTCGATGATGAAACGCGGCGGGGGTAGAATTATCAATATTACAACCGTAGGCGCCGAACGCGGCGGACCCATGATGGGCGCTTATTATTCCAGCAAAGCGGCTCTAAAGATGCTCACAATGTGCATGGCCGTCGAATGGGCCCCGCTGAATATACTGGTGAACGCTGTAGGACCGGGGATGACCAAAACTCAGTTTAGTCAACCCATCTGGTCTAATCCCGATTTAGAGCGTCAGATCGTCTCGAGAATTCCTCAAGGTAGAATGGCTGATCCTACGGACATCGTAGGCGCCGTGCTGTTCTTGTGCTCCGAGAACGCCAATTATATTACCGGGCAAACTATTTATGTGGATGGCGGGGCGCTTGCGAATTTCTGAGTATTTTCAGGATTTTTCTACCGGTCCTTTTGAAGTTGAAGAGGGATTATTAAGAATACGGTAATATTTGACGTTTATAGCGAATCAGTATCAGATCATTATTCCCCGGAGGAGCTTATGACTAATGTCGATCCGTGGCTTCCATTCTTGACAATATTGGCAGGCCCCCTTGATCACGCTCGGAAGTGGAGCGAATCCCACGAGTCCAAAATTGTGTGCCATTTATTGCCTGATACGCCGCCTGAGATTATTGCGGCGGCTAATGCTCTACCCGTTGCCATAAAGGGTGCCGGCGCTCAGGGAACGCAGGCTCAAGCTCACATTCCAGGTTATACATGCAGTCACGCCATGGGGCTGTTGGAGATGGGCCTTTCAGACCAACTGGAATCCGTTAGCGGAATGGTAATCCCATATACCTGCGACACCACCAGGAATCTGTTCCACATTTGGAACCATTGTTTCCCCAACATGAAGAACGAGTTTCTTCGTTTACCAAAAAAGATCGGATATCCTGGGGCTTCCGATTATCTGAAATCCGAATTTAGCAGACTCTTTGCATCGATTGTCGAGCTAACCGGCGCCTCGACCGATGAATTAACACTATCCACGATGAACTCCAAATACAACGCGGTCCGTAACAAACTTCGTAAGGCTTATAATCTGCATCAAACTTACCCGACAACATGGACGGCCACGAGAGTTCAGGCAATGATTGAGGCTTTTTCGGTCGCCCCAATTGACCAATACGAACAATGGCTGAATGAGCTTCCGTGGAATGAATCTGCAGACGATGACGA
>JBBSBY010000071.1:0-18207 GCA_038250835.1 Desulfomonilales bacterium
CCCGGCGCCTTCATGGATCGTTCAGTCATGGAAGGCGATCCCCATTCGGTATTGGAAGGCATGGCCATATCGGGGTACGCCATCGGAGCGGAGTACGGGTATATCTATGTTCGAGCCGAATATCCGCTTGCAATTCAACGTCTTCAGAAGGCGATTATTGACGCCAGGGACTATGGACTGCTCGGCAAAAATATTCTTGAAAGCGGTTTCAACTTCGATATCGAAATAGCCCCGGGGGCGGGCGCATTTGTCTGCGGCGAAAGCACGGCGCTTATGTTTTCAATAGAAGGCAAGCGCGGCATGCCGCGAATTAAACCGCCCAGGAGCGCAGAGGCCGGCCTTTGGAACCAGCCGACAAATTTAAATAATGTTGAAACTTTTGCGAACCTTAATCCTTTGATTCTCAACGGAGGCGACTGGTTCGCTTCCATCGGCACTGAAGGCAGCAAAGGCACCAAAGTTTTCGCTCTGACCGGCGCCGTGAGCAATGTTGGACTTGTAGAAGTGCCGATGGGCACGACCCTAAAAAGTCTCATTTTCGATATTGGCGGCGGTATACCCAAAAAAAGGAAATTCAAATCCGCGCAGATCGGCGGTCCGTCAGGCGGTTGCGTGCCGAATGGAATGGAAGACGTTCAGATAGATTATGAATCGCTTTTGAGCATCGGCGCTATGATGGGCTCCGGCGGCGTAGTGGTCATGGATGACTCCACATGTATGGTGGACACAGCCAAGTTTTTTGTTGAGTTTTCCGTCGAGGAATCCTGCGGAAAGTGCACGCCTTGCCGTGAAGGCCTTAAAGTAATGTTGGACAAACTTATAGATATTACCGAAGGCCGTGGACAAGAAGGGGATGTCGAATACCTGATGGAAATCGGTAAGCACATCTGTGACACCTCCCACTGCGGCCTGGGTAAAGCGGCGCCCAATCCGGTGCTTTCTACAATCAAATATTTTAAAGATGAATATGACGCCCACATAAGAGACAAGCATTGTCCAGCATTGGTTTGTCCGGATCTTATCGATTTTGTTGTATTAGAAGAGAAGTGTAAAATGTGCGGCATGTGTTTTCGCAATTGTCCTTCAGATGCGATTACCTGGGAAAAGAAGAAGGTGGCGCATATCGATTTGGATAAATGCACAAAGTGTCGAACCTGCGTGCAAAGCTGCAGGTTTGGCGCCATAAGATAATTTACGGCCGTTGTCCTCACCGGACAAAGGCTTATAAGTAGAGTGTGAGTGTTTCTATGGTTACCTTGACCATCGATGGTGTGGAAGTATCGGTCGAACGTGGGGATTCGATTCTTGATGCGGCAAATAAAGCAGGCGTCAGAATTCCTACCCTTTGCAATGACAAACGGCTAATTCCCTACGGAGCCTGCCGACTTTGCGTCGTCGAAGTCACGCAACGGGGCCGTACCAGAATAATGCCGGCGTGCTTTAATCCGGCTCGCGACGGCATGGTCGTAGCTACCCATACTCCGGCTCTAATCGAAAGCCGTCGCATTGAACTTGCATTTCTTCTAAGATCACACCCCCTTCTGTGCCCTTCATGCGATGCCGCAGGCGATTGCGAGCTTCAAAATTTGGTGTATGAGTATAAAGTTAATGATCTGCCGTTCCCAAGGGAAACACGTTTCTTTCACGTTGATAATGATTCACATTTTATCCGTCACAACATGAATCTCTGCATTAAATGCGGCATGTGCGTAAGAATTTGTGACGAAGTACAAGGTCAAAATGAACTGAGCCTTATACAAAGAGGACTGAATTCCGAAGTGTCAACGGACTTCGGGAGACCCCTGGATTGTGAGTTCTGCGGTCAATGCGCATCCATTTGCCCAGTGGGAGCCATCAGGTCCCGTTGGTTAGTGGGAACCGGCAGAGATTTTGAGTTAAAGCGATTGACGACAACCTGCGCCTTTTGCAGTTTGGGCTGTCAATTGACGCTGGGGCTAAAAGGGGACGAAGTTGTATATGTCACATCTCCGCCTGCCGGCCCCAATGAAGGCAATCTCTGCGTTAAAGGTCGATACGGTTGGCCTTATATCTACTCTGAAAGACGCCTCGATAAACCCTCAGTCAGGAAGAACGGCGAACTCTCCCCGACAAGTTGGGAAGACGCCGCAGGGTATGCGGCAGGAAAACTCAAGAAAATAATATCGGAATATGGCCCCGCCTCCGTCGCAGCGTTGGGATCTGAAAGAATCACCAATGAAGAAGCCTATGTTTTTAATCGGCTGATTCGAGGAGTTATTGGGTCGCCTAATATAGATCATGCCGGCGGTTATGCTTACAGAGCCGCTGTTGACGGATTAATGCCTGCGCTGGGCTATCCTGCCGGAACAAACGCTATCCGTGAAATTCGGAAGTCGGACGTAATTCTTTTGGTTGGAGCGGACCTCACCGAAAGTCATCCTGTAGCCAAGAATGAAGTAATTCTAGCAACAGGGAGACACAGGGCAAGAGCTATAGTGATCGACTCCATGAGAAACAAGCTGACTGAACGATTCGGCGAGTTCCTCGGAGTTAATCCCGGCACTGAACACGTCTTGCTTAACGGAATGGCAAGGTACATCATCGATTCGGATCTTTACGACAAAGTTTTCGTGGAACGCCTTACCAGTGGTTTTGACGAGCTGAAAGCGTCTCTTGCAGATTATGGTTTGGACAAGGTATCCGAAATCACCGGCGTCCCCTCCGATTCGATCGAAAGAACGGCCAAAGAATACGTAGAAGCGCCCCTTGCTACTATAATTCTCACCGAGAGCATGAGCCAAATTTCTTACAATGTGGAGAAAGCCAAAGCAGCCGCCAATCTGGCTCTACTTACAGGAAAATTGGGAAAAGAAGGCGGCGGTATCCACATTTTCGGTGAAAAAGCAAATTACCAGGGCGCCATAGATATGGGACTGGGGCCCGATCTTCTACCCGGGCATCTCTCCATCAGTGATGAAGCCGCTCGAACCAAGTTCGAAGCTGCCTGGAGCTGCGAGTTATCAAAAGATCTCGGTTTAAGCGCCTGCGAAATTCTTAAGAAAGCGGAATCCGGTGAGATAAAAGCTTTATATATTGTTGGAGAAAACCCCCTTGAGACGTATCCGGATAAAGATCAAGTAGAAAGAGCGCTATCGAACCTGGAGCTCCTGATAGTGCAAGACATCTTCCCTACCACAACGGCGGAAAAAGCCCACGTAGTGTTTCCTGCCGTGACATTTGCCGAAAAAGAAGGGACCTTTACGGGCGCGGATCGCCTAATCCAGCGAGTAAACGCCATCCTTCCGATTAGGTCAGGCAAACCGGACCTGGAAATCTTTGAGATCATGGCGGCAAAACTGGGTAAGCCTTTCAACTACTCAGGACCCGCAGAGGTAATGGACGAAATAGCTTCATTGGTTGATGTCTACGAAGGCGTATCTTATTTTAAATTGGCCTTGGGCCCTGTGGCCTGGCCGTGTTTGGAACCTGATGATCCCGGCAAACCCATTCTGTACGAAGGGGGCGCTTATCCCAAGGGTAAAGCCGTATTCCAGCCTGCGCCGGCCAAGCCGAACGCAGTCGAAACAGGCGTTTATATAGTCCCAACAGTCCTGAAATTCCATAGCGGGTCATTCTCCACCTGGAGCGGTTCCCTCATGGATGTTTGCCCGGATTACCAGGTTGAAATGAGTCACAATGATATGAAAGCTCAGGGGCTGACGGAGAATTCTATCATCAGAATCTCGGCGGATGGGATATCCGTGGACGCCAAGGTCAAGAAATCTAGACGACCGCTGGATGGCACGATTATAATGGCGCCATATTTTCCGCATCTTAAACTAAACAGCTTTTTGCGCCGGGAAACACCCGTAACTAAAGTCAAAATAGAAAAAGTCGCATAACATACGAGGTCGATCAGATGGAGTTCGTCCTACCGGTAATTGTGCTGATCATAAAGATTCTTCTTGTGCTGGTTGTCATCCTAACCTTTGTCGCTTACACGACTTTGCTTGAGCGTAAAATTCTCGGGTGGCTCCAGGTGCGTCTCGGACCCAACCGGGTAGGTCCATGGGGTCTGTTGCAACCACTTGCCGACGGCGCCAAGCTCCTCTTAAAAGAAGAGATTACCGTGTCCGGCGCCAATCGAGCCATTTACATTGCCGCGCCGCTTATCGTGGTGGTCTGCGCCCTGATTCCCTTTGCCGCAATACCTTTTTCCAAGGGAATCGGCCTGGAGTATCTCCTTGGGCCTTCAGCCGATAAATTCGATCTCAATAAAGGCGTGGTCGCCGATCTCAACGTAGGCATACTATACATTTTCGCAGTGTCATCCCTTGGTGTTTACGGAGTCGTTCTGGGCGGCTGGGCTTCAAACAGCAAATACTCGTTGTTAGGATCAATAAGAGCCGGCGCTCAAATGATAAGTTACGAACTTGGGCTGAGCCTTTCCGTAGTCGGCGTGCTCTTGCTGGCCGGATCTCTGAGCCTAGTTGATATAGTCGAAGCTCAGAGTAGTGTTTACAAATGGTATGTTTTTAGGCAACCATTGGGATTCATTCTCTTTCTAATCGCCGGCAGCGCCGAAATAGCGAGAACACCATTCGATCTTCTGGAATGCGAAAACGAGTTGGTGGCGGGGTATCAGACTGAATACAGTTCTATGAAGTTCGGATTGTTTTACCTCGGTGAATACGCTCACTTACTGTTTTTAAGCGCACTAATGACCACTTTATTCTTTGGAGGTTGGCAGGGGCCGATACCTTTCATTCCGCCTATTATATGGTTTTTGGCCAAGATGTTCTTTTTTGTATTCTTCTTTGTTTGGATTCGAGGCACTTACCCTAGGCTCAGGTATGATAGGGTCATGACTTTCGGATGGAAGGTTTTGTTGCCGGTAGGCATCCTTAATGTGATGGCGACGGCCCTGATATACACCATATGGCTTGAATACGCCGCTCGTTAGTCGAGTTTGGAATTTTAAGAAACGTCTTAGTTAATGGGGTTTATATAATGATACGCCCGCTGTTGGACGGTTTAAAACTGACGTTCAAACATTTATTTAAAAAGAAAATTACCCTTCAGTATCCGGATGAAAAATGGCCTGTGGCCAAGCGATGGAGGGGTAGACATTATCTGCCGAGGCACTCTTCCGGTAAGACTAAATGCGTGGCCTGTATGCTGTGCGCAACTGTTTGCCCGGCCAATTGCATATATATAGAACCCGCGGCCGAGCCCGATAATAGAAAATACCCGGCGCGGTATGAGATCGACCTGGGTAGATGTATCTTCTGCGGCTACTGCGTGGAGGTGTGCCCCCGGGAAGCAATTGAAATGACAACCGCATATGAACTTGCGGATTACAGCAGGACATCGCTGATACTAAATAAAGAACAACTCATGGAACTTCCTCAACCACGATATGAGGAACCGGCTAAAAAAGCCGGGTGAGAAGAATGTAGAGGATTTCTCGAAAGTTCTGTCGAATAAAGCCGTCTAACCCGTCGTCCCAGCGAAAGCTGGGACCCAGATTTCCTGGATTCCAGCTTCCGCTGGAATGACGATGATAGGCTCTGACTGCGTGGCAAAGCTTTATAGTTTTAAGTAACTCGGATCGCCGATTAACTAAAGATGTCATGGTTCTATCCGGGATTACTTTCGAGAAACTCTTTAAAGCCGTATTGGAAGGTCGGACCTTCCACGGAAATGTATCCGGATCAGGATTAAGTAAGTTTCAAAGCTAGGCAGGCGATTTGTTTTGGCCGATTCATCCATACTCGGCCATGACGACCCAGTGGTGGACTTCGCTAAGTAGACTGAACAAACTATTTGACGGCGTGTGATTGCCTAATTCCCGACTCTTAGTGTTGGGCCATAGAGGTTTGACGCTTCGTGCGATCAAGAATGCCGGTCTGTGGATGGATTTTAGGTCCGTTCAATTCGGAGGTATTGGCTCTCAATGGAAGCTGTAATGTTCTACACTTTGGCTGCCGTCAGTCTTATATCCGCCATTCTGGTGGTATCTCTACGTCGGCCCATTCACAATGTTCTTTTTATGATCATAACCATGATTGGGTTGGCCGGTCTTTTCATTCTATTGCACGCCGAGTTTATAGCGATGGTGCAGCTTGTGGTTTACGCCGGCGCAATCATGGTCCTTTTCCTCTTTGTTATAATGTTGCTCAATTTGGATCAGTTGCCGTTAGACCTTGACCAACGGTCTTCGAAAGCTTGGATGGGAATAGGTCTGGCGGTGTACCTCTTAATTTTCCTAATCCCGGTGGCAATGCAATTTACATCCATTGCAACGAAGCCGCCGGCGGTTCCCGCGCAATCCAATACCGAACTTCTAGCGGAAGCGCTATTCACAACATATCTTTTACCCTTTGAGGTCGCGTCCGTCCTATTGTTGGCGGCAATGATCGGCGCGGTGATCCTCGCCGGCAAGAAGACTCCAGGCAATGTTCCGGAAATAGTTGATAAGCGGAGGACTTACTAATGGTCACGCTGCATCATTATCTGATCTTATCCGCGGCCTTGTTCTGTTTGGGAATATTCGGCGTAATGTTTCGCAAAAACCTCATTATCATTCTCATGTCCCTTGAACTCATGCTGAATGCAGTCAACCTGACGTTTATTGCGTTCTCCAGGTATCTCGGGTCCATAGAAGGCCAAATTTTTGTATTGTTCATTATGGTAGTGGCCGCAGCCGAGGTTGCCGTAGGTCTTGCCATTGCCGTAGCGGTGTTCAGGGACAGAGGCTCGATCAATGTCAACGACATAAATCTCATGAAGTGGTGAGTTCCATGTAATTGAGCTGTCTTTCGTTATGCGTTGTCGAGTAGAAGATTCGCATATAGGATTTCTCGAAAGTTCCGTCGGAAAAATTCTCTGACCCGTCGTCCCAGCGAAAGCTGGGACCCAGATCTTCCTGGATTCCAGCTTCCGCTGGAATGACGATGAGAGGCTCTGAACGTGTGTGCAAACTTTATAGCTCTAAGTAACTCGGATGGACGATCAACTAAAGATCCCCATTATTATATCCGCGATTACTTTCGAGAATCACTGTAACCCCGGTGAGCTTGAAGCACCGGCGACTGGTTATTTTCAATACTGATTTTTGGAGCCCGGCATGACCAAGTTTGTATGGTTGATTCCCATATTGCCGCTGATCGGATTTTTGATAAATGGGCTGTTCGGAAAACGTTTTTCGGAAAAGGCGATTGGATGGATTGCCGCCGGCGCCGTCGGCGCGGCATTCGTTCTCGCGGTCAGTATTTTCTTTGAAATCATTAGCATGCCGGCAGCGTCACGATCGGTCCAGACAATCGTGTATACCTGGATTCTATCCGGCGATCTCAACATATCTTTCGGTTTTTTGGTCGATCCTCTCAGTATGATAATGCTGTTGGTGGTGAGCGGAGTCGGCTGCATCATTCACATTTATTCAATCGGCTACATGCATGGAGAATACGGCTTCAGACGTTATTTCGCGTACCTAAATCTTTTCGTTTTCAATATGTTGATTTTGGTTTCCGCGAACAACTTCCTGCTGATGTTTGTAGGTTGGGAAGGCGTCGGCTTATGCTCTTACCTGTTGATCGGTTATTATTATGAAAAAAAATCGGCCGCGGACGCCGGCAAGAAAGCTTTCGTGGTCAACAGAGTGGGAGATTTCGGTTTCCTGCTGGGCATGTTCCTCATTTACGTGACGTTTGGGTCATTGAATTATCTCGATGTTTTTCCCGCAGCCCAGGAAAAACTCCCCTATGCCGGTGAGCTGGTAACGGGCATTACATTGCTGCTGTTTCTGGGCGCTACCGGTAAATCGGCCCAAATTCCGTTATTCACGTGGCTTCCCGACGCAATGGAGGGCCCGACTCCAGTTAGCGCATTGATCCATGCCGCCACCATGGTCACGGCAGGAGTCTACATGGTCGCCCGCTGCAGCGTTTTGTTTGCGCTGGCGCCCGCTTCTATGACGGTCGTCGCCGTGATCGGAGGCGCAACGGCATTCTTTGCGGCTACCATCGGTATTACTCAGTTCGATATAAAACGAGTCCTTGCATATTCCACAATCAGCCAATTGGGGTACATGTTCATGGCTTGCGGAGTGGGAGCATTCGCTTCGGGTATCTTCCATTTGATGACGCACGCATTCTTCAAGGCTCTCCTCTTTATGGCGGCAGGCAGCGTAATGCACGCCATGTCCGGTGAATTGGATATGCGGAAAATGGGAGGTCTTAAAGACAAACTTCCATACACTCACTGGACTTACCTTATAGGAACACTCGCTATAGCGGGTATATTTCCATTCGCCGGATTCTTCAGCAAGGATGAAATTCTCTTTTACTCATTCGAACGTCATGTGGGTTTTTGGATAATCGGCGCAACCGCGGCGTTGATGACGTCCTTTTATATGTTCAGATCCGTATACATGACATTCTACGGCAGGTCTCGCGTCGATCATGAGACTGCTCACCACCTGCACGAATCACCTTTCATAATGACTATTCCGCTGATGATACTGGCTTTTCTATCCACAGTGGGAGGCTTTGTGGGAATTCCGGTGTTTGAAGGTCTAAACAGGTTTGACGCGTTCCTGGCGCCGGTATTTGCGCCCGCAAAGCAGATTATCGCCCACGGCGCTCATCACGGCCATCATAATGTCACCCTGGAATTAGTCTTGATGGCGGTATCTCTGGGCATAGCTATTGTGGGTCTGTTGTTGGCAAGACACCTGTATATCGTGAATACGTCGGTTCCGGATCGTATTGTCGAGGAATACAGAGACGTCCACGGGCTTGTTTACAACAAATACTGGATAGACGAACTCTACGATTTCCTATTTGTAAACTCGATCGTCAATTTTTCGCGTTTCCTATGGAAACGCTTTGATGAATCCGTAATCGACGGAGCCGTCAACGGTATTGCCGACCTGACCCGCAAATGGGGCAATCGCATAAGCAAGCTGGAAACCGGGCTAGTCAAAGATTACGCTCTATCCATCCTGATCGGAATGGTTGTTATCATTGGTTTCTTAGTCCTGAAATAGGGCATGGAGGAATGTCGTTCATGGACAGGTTTCCGTACTTAACTTTACTGACGTTTATCCCTCTCGCAGGCGCAATCTTATTGATGCTTATGAACCGAGAAAACAAGATTGCGATGCGTTGGGTGGCGCTGCTATTCATGCTGGTGGATTTTGCGCTAAGTATCGTGCTCTATTTTAACTTTGACGTCGGCAGCGCAGCCATGCAGTTTGTTGAGAAAAGAGTCTGGGTGGCTAATTGGGGTATTTCCTACTTCATGGGCATCGACGGTATAAGTTTATTTCTGGTTCTGCTGACGACATTGCTCGGCCCCATAGTAATAGTAGCCTCCTGGAACGACATTCAAGATAGAGTCAAGGAATTCCTAATCTGTCTGCTGTTTCTTCAAGTGGGTATGATAGGCGTATTCGTTTCCCTTGATTTGTTTTTGTTTTACGTATTTTGGGAAATCATGCTGATACCCATGTATCTCTTGATAGGAATCTGGGGCAATCCCGCCAGACGGTTATATGCGGCGATAAAGTTCGTGCTGTATACAATAGTCGGCAGCCTGCTGATGTTGGTCGCAATTTTGGCCCTTTACATCATGGCCGGAAAATCAACCGGAGTATATACTTTCGACCTGCTACAGCTCTACCAATTCCATGTTCCTTCTTATGCTCAATTTTGGATGTTTCTCGCATTCTTCCTGGCGTTTGCCATTAAAGTGCCGATGTTTCCATTCCACACATGGTTGCCGGACGCCCATACCGAGGCGCCCACAGTGGGCAGTGTGGTTTTGGCCGCGGTTTTGCTCAAAATGGGAACGTACGGCTTTATTCGGTACGCCATTCCACTTTTTCCAAACGCCGCTTTGGAACTTACCTGGTATATATGCCTACTGGCGGTAATCGGCGTCATCTATGGCGCCTGGGTCGCCATGGTTCAGTTGGATGTGAAGCGACTTGTGGCGTTTTCAAGCGTCAGCCACCTTGGCTTTGTGGTGCTGGGAATGTTTGCCCTAACCGTTCAGGGAGTTGAAGGCAGCATTATCCAGATGATAAATCACGGGCTCAGCACCGGCGCCCTGTTCCTTATAGTCGGGATGATTTATGAACGTCGTCACACAAGATTGATAGCCGAGTTCGGTGGAATATCAAAGGTAATGCCCCTCTTTGCCGTTTTCTTCATGATTTTTACCTTGTCATCCATCGGTTTACCGGGCCTTAACGGCTTTATTGGTGAATTTTTGGTTTTGGTCGGCACATTCAAGGTTTTCCCCTGGTTTGCCGTTTTTGCAGCCTCAGGTGTAATTTTTGCCGCGGTCTACATGCTTTGGATGTACCAGAGAGTAATGTTCGGCGAGCTGACCAATCCGAAAAATTACAATTTGAAGGATCTCAGCGCCCGTGAAGTCGCGGTGCTTGTCCCATTGTTGATTTTCGTCGTCTGGATAGGCGTTTATCCAAATACCTTTCTTGCGCCCATGGAACCTTCAGTCAAGAACTTCATACAATTGGTGGAAACAAAAAGATCGGCCATATCGAATGCGGAAACGACCAAGGCGGCCGAAGTCGGTAATTCCGGATCATTAACCGCGTATCTTTCGGAGATACGGTAAACTATGACTAGGAGCACATCGGTATGATTCCTTCGCCGATACAGTTGCCTGAACTTAATTTTGGTGGAATACTACCTGCTTTGGTGTTGTGCCTGGCCGGTTTGGTCATTATGATCGCAGGGCTTTTCATGAAGCGGTATGCGGTAGCAATGTCCACCGCCGTTTCTGCGGCCGCGGTACTGATTGCCCTTGCGGTGAACCATCCAATCAGGCACATGAGCGAAGCGGCATTCTCCGGCCTAATTGCCCTGGATTCTTACACGTGGTTTTTCAACCTCCTAATCTTATTAGCCACAGGTTTGACCGTAATCATATCCGGTAGATACCTGGTGGATGATGACTTAAACTTACCGGAATACTTCGTTCTCTTGCTCTTCGCATCCGCGGGCATGATGTTTATGGTTGCCGGCAGCCATCTTTTGATGATCTTTGTGGGCCTGGAAACTCTTTCAATCTCCATATACGTCCTCAGTGGAATACTACCTCACAGTCATAAATCCAAAGAAGCGGCGCTTAAATATCTTATCCTGGGAGGCTTTTCCAGTGCCGTTTTTCTGTATGGGGCGGCATTGCTGTACGGTTCTACAGGGTCCGGCAACCTGACTCTAATAACAAAAGCTTTGCAAACCGGCGCCCCTGGGCTGACCGCCAAAATAGGCATGGCTTTATTATTGGTGGGATTTGCCTTTAAAACCGCAACGGTTCCTTTCCACATGTGGACTCCCGACGTTTATGAAGGCGCTCCGACTCCACTGACGGGATTTATGTCCGTTGGAGTGAAAGCAGCGGCTTTTGCGGCCTTTGCCAGAGTCTTTTTTGAAGCCTTACCGAGTATGCAAATTACATGGACACAAATTCTGTGGATAATCGCCGTCGTGACCATGATTTTAGGCAATTTTGCGGCTTTGATTCAGGAGAATATCAAACGGATGCTGGCTTATTCGAGCATCGCCCATGCCGGCTATATCCTCGTCGCAATGGTGGCCGGGGGAGAGGCCGGCGCGGCAGGTATGCTGTATTACCTCCTTGCCTACACGTTCACCAATATAGGCGCTTTCGCTATCGTGGCGATTGTTGGACGTAAGGGCGAGGCCAATCTAATGCTCGATGATTACCGCGGCCTCGGGAGATCCAACCCCCTTCTTGCGTTGGCAATGTCGCTTTTTTTGTTTTCATTGGCGGGCATACCGCCGACCGCGGGATTTGTGGGCAAATTCACGATCTTCACCGCGGCCATTAACTCAGGCTATTATTGGCTTGTCATTATAGGCGTGCTCACCAGCGCTGTTTCAGTATTCTACTATTTCCGCGTCATAATGAAGATGTACATGGAAGCCCCTTTGAAACAAGCAGAGTCGATCCAATTCGGCGCGGGAATGCTTTTCGCTCTGACCATTTCAGCCGCGGTCATTCTTTACATAGGCATCTTTCCGACCAGGTACCTGGGTTTTGCCGTAGAGTCAGTGAAACCCTTATTCTAAATAACTGCGGTCCAAATTTATGGCGGCCTGTTCGTGTGAGGCCGCTTTTTGTTTGCGCCTCATGGATTTGACAGCACACGCTATCCGGATATACAGTTATTACAAACTCAGTACTTAGTTGTTTGGAGTTCCGGAAATGAAGATATCCGCGCTGGTATGCGCCGGCCATGGAATAAATTGTGAAAGAGAAACGCGCTATGCGCTTGAATTAGCGGGTTTTGACATAGTGGATATCGGGCACCTGAATTTTATTGCAAACGGGGATGTTAATCCGTTGGATTACAATCTCGTGGTTTTCCCCGGGGGATTTATGGACGGCGATGACTTAGGCGCAGCCCAGGCCTGCGTCAATCGCATTCGTCATTCTAATGTCCATGGTAGAAAGCTCGTGGATGTATTCATTGAATTTATCCAAAAGAACGGACTTGTCCTCGGCATCTGTAACGGATTTCAATTGCTGGTTAAACTCGGTATGTTGCCGGGCTCCGCCGACGTTTACACCCAACGAACTTTGAGCTTGACGGCCAATGCCTGCGGGCGGTTTGAAGATAGGTGGGTATATCTCACTATAGATGATAAATCACCCTGTGTTTACACGCAGGGTCTGAAACGAATGTATCTGCCGGTCCGACATGGTGAGGGAAAATTGATTTCATCCTCACCTGAGCTGACTGCTACATTACTGAATTCAGGCCGGATTCCAATGAGATACTGTTCACCTGATTCAAATGAACCGACCATGGTCTACCCCTCAAATCCCAACGGTTCGGAACACGCCATTGCGGGTGTATGTGACGAAACGGGTCGTGTGTTCGGCCTAATGCCCCACCCGGAATGTTTCGTGAATCGAGATCAGCACCCGCGTTGGACCCGAGAAGATCTGCCTGAAGAAGGCCAGGGATTGGCTATTTTCAGAAATGCGGCTAAGTATTTGCGGGAGAACTGAACTCCGAGATCGGTGTCTTTTTTCATTGCAATCACTCGGTGATTGGATTACCATTTATTTGTTCTCTATCCTGGAAATCCCCCCATTTTTTTGTTGTAAATCCATAAGCAGGATTAACCTGCGTCTTAGTAGTGACTAGGAGGTATAGATGGCTCTGGACCCGACTAAAATGGCCGATTGGCAGATAGCTGAAGAAGCTGAAAAGACAATGAAAACGGTTAATCAGCTCGGAGATGTATTGGGGCTAAAAGAAGAAGAGCTTCTGCCGCATGGCCATTACATCGCAAAGGTAGATTTTGCCAAAGTATTAAAGCGTTTTAAAGACAAACCTGACGGCAAGTACATAGATGTTACCGCCATTACCCCCACTCCTCTTGGTGAAGGTAAGTCCACCAGCAGCATGGGATTGGTGGAAGGTTTGGGCAAACGCGGCAAGAGCGTCGTTTCAGCGATCAGACAGCCTTCGGGTGGCCCAACCATGAACATCAAGGGTTCAGCGGCCGGCGGCGGCTTAGCTCAGGTCATTCCGTTGACTCCGTTTTCGCTTGGTTTAACCGGCGATATTAACGCGATTATGAACGCGCACAACCTGGCGATGGTTGCGTTAACAGCCCGCATGCAGCACGAATTCAACTATGACGACGAAGAATGGGCCAAGAGAGACCAGCCAAGATTAGATATTGATCCCCGTAATGTTGAGTTCGGCTGGATCATCGATTTTTGCGCCCAGGCGCTCCGCAATATCATTATCGGTCTTGGCGGAAAAATGGACGGCTTTATGATGCGTTCATCTTTCGGTATCGCCGTTTCTTCGGAAATTATGGCCATTTTGGCTGTTGCCACCGACCTAAAAGATATGCGCGAGAGAATGGGTAAAATAGTCGTCGCGTACAGCAAGAAAGGCAAACCGGTAACTACCAACGATTTGGGAGTTGACGGCGCAATGACCGCGTGGATGGTTGAAGCCCTAAACCCGAACCTTCTGCAAACAGTTGAAGGACAGCCGGTGTTTGTCCATGCAGGCCCCTTTGCAAATATCGCCATTGGTCAGTCTTCCATCATAGCTGATAGAGTCGGCTTAAAACTCGGAGATTACCACATTACGGAATCTGGATTCGGCGCGGATATCGGTTTTGAGAAATTCTGGAATCTAAAGTGTCGCTTCTCGGGTCTGGTCCCGAATTGCGCAGTGGTAGTCGCTACAATTAGAGCCCTCAAGTGTCACGGCGGCGCCCCCGTCCCGAGACCAGGCTTGCCGATGCCCGAAGAATACAATTCAGAGAACGTGGGCTGGGTCGAAAAGGGTTGCGACAACCTTGTTCACCACATAAATACCGTTAAGAAAGCCGGCATCAACCCCGTTGTTTGCATAAACTCTTTCTACACGGATACAAAAGATGAAATAGCGGCGGTTAAGCGTATTGCTGAAGCTGCCGGCGCAAGAGCCGCCGTATCCGAGCATTGGCTTAAAGGCGGAGACGGAGCGCTCGAATTTGCAGACGCGGTTGTGGACGCTTGCGAAGAGAAGAATGACTTTAAATTTCTCTATGATTTGAGCGTACCCCTGAGACAGCGTATCGAACTCATAGCCAAAGAGGTGTACGGCGCCGACGGCGTGACCTTCAGCGCAGAAGCGGAAGCAAAAGCTAAGAGAATCGAAGCTGATCCGGAGCTTAGCAAGCTTGGCACATGCATGGTGAAAACTCACCTTAGCCTATCACATGATCCAAATCTTAAAGGCGTTCCCAAGGGATGGGTGCTGCCGGTGCGCGACATTTTGACGTACCAAGGCGCCGGTTTCGTAGTGCCTGTGGCGGGAACTATTTCGTTAATGCCTGGAACCAGCTCCAACCCTGCTTTCCGTAGGATTGACGTAGACACCGAAACAGGCAAGGTTAAGGGATTGTTCTAAGTCTATAGGATTTCTCGAAAGTTCTGTCGAAAAGGCCTCTGCCTCGTCGTCCCAGCGGAAGCCGGCGCCCAGATCTTCCTGGATGCCGGCCCGCGCTGGAATGACGTTGATAAGTCCTGATACGTGACCAAGCTTCATAACTTTGAAGTGATACTCATGGTCGACAGATTTGAGAATTTTGGTAATTGAATCCGTGGCTACTTTCGAGAACTAGTATATGTATTCCAAAGCTCCTTGTACTCTAGGGTTTCTCGAAAGTTCCGTCACGATCGCTCTACTTCCGTCTTCCCGGCGCAGGCCGGGAACCACATCCCCTGGATACCGGCTTCCGCCGGTATGACGTTGTTAAATAGAATCGCCTAGGAACCTGCGCCGTTTCCAAGAATAAAAAGTGGCCACTTAATGGCTGATCAACAGACCTACGACATAAGCCTCCGGGTAATTTACGAACATTCATATATTGGCTAATAGCTTGCTCAGAGGTTTCCAGAGAGAAACATGTTTCACGCAATTCAGCCCCTTAATGATGTTTTTGAAACGTTGGAAACTTAACCGAAAATGGACATCTGCGCATTCCTGGTAAATTTTGCAGTGGGGTTCGAATGCAGCCTACATAAATGGATAATCACTAGACGGTTAGAATATCGATTGACATCGTACAATCAGACGCTTTTTCCACATTGCCAAGCCGGCAATCCCATACCAACTCTTCTTCTATGAACCGTTATACGGGCTCTTAGCACGGTTGCCGTACTTTTTGATCCGACATTGACGCTGTTCCAGTATCCACCCCAACCCACTGATTGCGTTACTGCGCATCCACCCCGCGGGATCCTGAGGCTCCCTTTGCTGCCTTTTGAGACGACCTTGCTCGATGGGCCGAAACAAAGAAAAATCGGCGAACCCTCTGGATAAGCGTCAACGGCTCACGAGGAATCGGTCAGCAAACGACCGCTCCTATTTCAGAATTCCTTCTCACTCAGGACTGGGCTATTATAGGGCATCCGATTACTTCAAGGTTTGCCTGCTATGCTTGAGGAACTCCAGGGTCAGATCGAAAGAATCACGTTCCATAACGACGAGACCGGCTTCACTATTGGTCGCCTCAAGGTGAAAGGCTTCCGAGAACTCATCACCGCTGTTGGAAATCTCATGGCGCCCGTGCCGGGACAGGTCCTCCATATCACCGGCGAGTGGGCGACCCACCCTCATTTCGGTGAGCAGTTCAAAATCGTACGTTACCAGACCTTGGTTCCAGCGACCGTCGCGGGCATCGAGAAGTACCTCGGGTCTGGACTTGTCAAGGGCATAGGTCCCGTTATGGCGAAGCGAATAGTGAAATCTTTTGGAAAAGAGACTCTGGATGTATCGAAGAGTCGGTCGAGCGTCTTCGTGAGGTTGACGGCATCGGCGAGAAACGTGTCTCTATGGTCGGCAAAGCCTGGCCTGACCAGAAAGAGATCCGTGAGGTAATGATCTTCCTGCAAGGTCACGGCGTCAGTGCCGGGTACGCGACCAAGATGTTTAAGCAATACAAGAGCCAATCCATCGTGGTAGTCAAAGACAATCCGTACCGTCTCGCCACGGACATCTTCGGCATCGGCTTCATCACTGCCGACAAGATCGCTGAGAATCTTGGCTTTGCAAAAGACTCGGCCCTGCGCGCTGAGGCTGGAATTCTTTACGTGCTCAGCCAACTCTCTGACGATGGACACGTCTATTATCCTCGTGAGAGACTCCTGGAGAAGTCTTGCGAAACTCTTGGCCTTGAGCGGGCGATAATCTCGGAGGCCATGTCCAACCTCGCGAAGCAGAAGAGAATAGTTGTTGAGACTCTTAGTGCTGAAACCGATAAAACAGTAGAATCGGAAGTCGCCGTCTACCTTCACTCGTTTCACGTGTGCGAAGTTGGAATTGCCTCCCAGTTGAAGAGACTGCAGGGTGCGCCGCACTCTAGGCGCAAGATCGACGCAGAAAAGGCTGCTGAATGGGTTCAAAAGCAACTCTCCATATCATTGGCCTTCAATCAGATAGAGGCTGTGAAGTCCGCGGTGAACAGCAAGGTTATGGTAATCACCGGCGGGCCGGCAACCGAAACGCGTTTGTGGAAGAATCCGAAACGCGTTCGGACTCGATCCCGATGATGACGTTCAGATTCTTACTCCGATGAACAGAGGGCTCGTAGGGACAGCCAACCTTAATGTGGAGCTTCAGAAGGCTTTGAATCCGAGAGAAGATGGGATAACGAGAGGCGGTAGGAACTTCCGCGTTGACGACAAGGTGATGCAGATCAGGAACAATTACGACAAGGAGGTCTTCAACGGGGATATTGGACGGATCATTCGGATTGACACGGAGATGCAGGAGCTTACGAACATGGGCTCCCATATCGCAGGCGCCGGCTGCTCTTGGGGCACGAAAACATCAAACCTGGCTCCGTAGTCATGCTGGATCTCCACCATCCAATTCCGTTCGCCATCTTGATCTTGAAGAACGTCCATAACCGCACTCCAACCGGGGTGTTCTGAAACAAAGATTACCATACGACGGCTATATGGAACAGGAGTCTGAACAGAAACGCTTAAATTCGCGTCTGCAATCAATTCTGAGCGACTTTCTGTTCACATACGGAATGTTTAATGCCCCAGTCTCAAACGTTTGCTGACTCGCGAATAGTAAACAATGACGTTACTATTGTTGGCTTACGTTATCACCGCAATGCGCAGGAGTAGGCTTTCAAGAAGGCTTTCTATTTTTGAGAGCCATTTACCGCAAGAGGTGTAGGGGCGTCGGCTTAGATACGTAATGTTACCAAAATAAGAATGTATACACATGAAACATTTATTAAACTGCTGCTGAAGCACATTAGGGTTACTTTTGCACATGGTTTGATTGTTGTTGTAACTCCAAAGTCAATTGGAGATGGTTTTGTGTACTATAGATAAAAGTAGAGCGTGCGCAGCAACAAGGAGGTCATACAAAATGCGCACACGGGGAACCAGGTCACGTGGCTAATATGTCTCATTTTTAGACGATTGAACATCTGAGTATAAATCATCATAACGACATTTAGATAAATAAGCCCACCCTTAATACTACTATAGTTTCGCCTTTTTTGTATTCTTTGGTCCAATCGTCAAATAATCCTTGAGAAAAAAAGGCGTTCCGCACATACCCGGTTTTGCAAATTATAACGAACTGGGAAGGGGGAACGCCGAGATGAAAAGAGATATACCACA
>JBBSBY010000072.1:0-18181 GCA_038250835.1 Desulfomonilales bacterium
CTCCGCTGTTGTTTGGTTGACGAATAAAGTATAGTAGTTTTTGGATAGTAGTCAATTCTTAGTGAAGAGCTAGACTAACATTTATAAAATACACCAGAGTAGTTAAGATTGGGATTGGTTTTTGAAATATTCACTTACTGAAAAAGCGCAGTTCACTTCTTAAGAGAACAAATCACATAGGCCTAAACATCCATACTTAATTAAGTAGAATCATACTTTCTACCAACAGGTATGAAAGTGTTTCTATGGTCAATAAAGTCAGTCGTCATCCAGCTCGGAAATATCCTGGCCGTGGTGTGAACCGTGTATTTACGATGTTAAGACTTGTCCTGAGACAATACCTGGGTCATGCGCCTTTGCGTTGCGGGCGCAGGCCGGACTGCAACTAGCTAAGTTACCACAGTTTAATTGCCGACGTCCAACATTTAAAAGACGCCGAATAAAACAATATTGAAAGGGAGCGTAAACTTAACGAACGGTATTCACTATTGCTTCTAAACCGCGCCGATTTTGATCGACGGAAATAGATCCGCTTTCGTATGAGGCAAGAATAAGGCCGCCATAAAGTTGTCCATGTAAGATGGATCTTCCGACAACTCCACATTGGTCATCGCTCTGGCTATTTCTTTAGATTTGTCGAAAAGATTCCTGTCCAACGCTGCAAGCCGAGCGCCCTTGAGAGACGAATTACCTATAAAAGTAAATTTATCTCTGGGGATGTCAGGTAACAATCCAATGGTAACGGCGTGATCCAAGTTGATAAAGCTGCCGAACGCTCCGGCAATTATGACTCTATCCAATGAGTGCACATCCAGCCCCACCTTGTCCAAAAGGCACGTGTAACCTGAAAACATTGCCGCTTTGGCCCTAAGGATGTTGTCAAGGTCCACTTCAGTAAGGATGATGTCCTCATCGAGTCCATTTTCGGGCGCTCTGCAAATCACGTATTCACCGCCGCTTCTTCCGCTTCTAATACGATTCGTGCCCAGTTCCTCGTTATATTTTGCGTTCTGATTAAGCACTCCGATTTTTAGCATTTGTGAAATGATGTTGATTATACCGGAACCACAAATACCGACAGCGGGTTGGGAGTCAATGGTTTTGATCATAGGTTCAAATGTGTCGGGGTCTATCAAAATGCCTTCAATAGCTCCTGGGGCTGCCCTCATTCCATATTCGAGCCCACCTCCCTCGAAGGCCGGACCAGCGGAACACGAAGCCGTCATCAAGAGATCCTTGTTCCCGGCCACAATTTCGCCATTGGTGCCGATATCAATAAACAGGGTCATTTCATCGGACTGCCACATACCGTTGGCGAGGACGCCGGAAACAATATCGCCGCCTACATAAGAGGCGACACCCGGAATCACGCGCACAAAGGCATAGTCCGGCATATCCAGACCCAATTCTCGGGCATAAACCGGCTCGATATTGTGAGCAACGGGAACGTACGGCGCCTCTCTCAAGAACTTAGGATACAGAGCCATGAACAGGTGGGTCATGACCGTATTGCCGGCGGCAACCATATAGGTTAAATTTCGCTTGTTGTACCCGCTTTTTCGGATGAGTTCGTTAATAATTTCATTTAGGCCGTTGACCACTTGATCCTGGAGTTTCTTTAATCCGTCCTTTTTTAAGGCGTAAACAATTCTACTGATGACGTCGTCACCCATGGAGATCTGCGGATTATAGCGTGAGGCTCTGCATTCTACTCTTCCGGTATTCAAATTGATCAACTCACCCCACAAGGATGTGGTTCCAATATCGATCGCCACGGCCAAAGGCGGATCAGCGACGTGTCCCGCCATAACATTGTTCAAGTGATAGATTTTGTTTACTCGATCTTCACAAATAACCTCTTCCAATTCAAAGCAGGCGGTTATCTTCCATTTCTCCTCACGTACTACGGTCGGTAACTTTCGCAGCGCGTGCACGGAGGCCTTAACCGGGCTAATTTCGTGTTCCGTTTTCAGAGTTCGCACTATGCGTTCATAGTCGCTAACGTTATCGTCCGGTGTCGGAATGGCGGGCTCCATGAAAACCCGTAATGTCATAGGTTCATGTTCCGGAACGATGGGAGATTCCATAGGAGTGGCAGTAATGCGCATGCGTTCAGCTTCGTCTCGGGGAATTACTTTTCGACCAACTTTGGCTTTGGGCACTTCTACTACAATGTCGCCGGTTACCTTTGATTGACAGGCGAGGACGTAGCCTTGCGCCCTCGCAGCCGCATGAATCTTTTCAATCTCGAGGGTATCCACCGATCCTGAAGCGATTCGCACTTTGCATTGTCCGCATGCCCCTGCTCCTCCGCATGCCGCTGGGATGAAAACGCCCGCTTCAAGGGCTACATCCAGCAGCGATTGACCAACCTCAGCTTCAAAAGTAATGTCATCCGGCAAGAAACGGACCAGCGCTTTTTCCAATGTATGCTCCTCCGAAATAAGCTTATGGTGGACCAAAACTTATTATAAAGCTATAATATGTGAGAAATGTGTATCAGAATATTAACTATCACCCGCTTCCAGCACTATATGCATGTTTTGAAACTCGGACAATAGAAAACTCCCCTGTAACTCAAACCCATTATCGAAAATTCATCAACATTCAAGAGATAGAGGCATGACTTTAAAGATAAATGAAATATTTAGAAGCATTCAGGGGGAGTCGTCCTACGCCGGACTGCCATGCGTTTTCGTTAGGCTTACCGGATGTAATTTACGATGTAGATATTGCGATACCACATATGCCTTGAATGAAGGTCGAGAAATGAGTCTAATTTCCATTATGGACGAGATAGACTCTTTTGGTTTTAAGCTTGTTGAGATAACCGGAGGTGAACCTCTGATTCAGGATAAATCGATAGACCTAATGTCAATGCTGTTGGAGCGAGAATATCGAGTGCTTATTGAAACCAACGGCAGTTGCGATATCAGTAAAATACCTGACGGCGCCATCGCGATCATGGATCTCAAATGTCCATCCAGCGGTGAAACTGAGAATATTATGTGGGAGAACATCTGGAAGTTGCGATCTACTGATGAGGTCAAATTCGTGATCAGCGATAGGCCGGATTATGAATGGGCATTAGGCATAATCAGGGAGCGATTTGGAAGATCGGAGATCAAAATTCTATTATCCACCGTGTTTGGAGAGTTGCCTCCCGGTAAACTGATCAAATGGATGTTGGAAGACAAGCTGAACGCCCGATTTCAACTGCAAATGCATAAGTATATTTGGCCGCATGACGCTCGTGGAGTTTAATATTATTTAAGTTTTGTTTCAGTAATCTTCTGTTGAATATCCTAGTCCCGCCCCTCCCCGAGTTCGAGGATGAATCCGAAAGAATTTATCGCATTCACCAATTTTGCCGCAAAATGTGATGATATCTTAAAAATTATTTCTTCAAAAATCATCCTCAAACTATTCGTTCAAAATTAGAGAAAGAGCCATAATGATATTGGTTCTTAATACAAAATGTATTAAGTATAGAATCGCAGGTTTTACTCTCCAATTCATCTGGGGCTTTTTTATGTCAAAAGGCATGCTGTTTGTTGTTTCAGCGCCTTCAGGGGCAGGCAAGACAACATTGATATCCAGAATCAGAAAACTATTTCCTGATCTACTTTATTCTATTTCCTGCACAACTCGTTACCCCAGGTCTGGTGAAAAAAACGGGGAGCATTACTATTTTGTCTCAATCGACGAGTTCATGGACATGATAAAGGATGATCTGTTTCTTGAATGGAAACATGTGCACGGAAATTATTACGGCACACCTGCGCTGCCTGTGAAAGAGGCTATTCTCAAATCAAAACAAATAATGCTTGATATCGATGTTCAAGGGGCCAAAGAAGTTTTTAAGAAGGTTCCTGAATCGGTAGGTATATTTATAACGGTTTTGGATTTTACGATCCTCGAAAAACGACTCCGCGCCAGAGGATCCGACACCGAAGCCGTTATCCAAACTCGCTTAAAGAATGCCGTAATCGAAATGACGGAGGCCGGATTGTTTAAGTATAAAATAGTCAACGAGGATTTGAACAAAGCTGTGGAGGAATTCGCCGCAATAATAACATTATATAGAAACGATCGCGTGGATTTGAAATTGCCCTAATGAGGGAGACTTAGTGGGTGCATGTCTCTGTGTCTCGACACTATTTTAGTTCGTAATTCGGGCGGTAAAATTCAATCCATTCCTGAGTCGAGCCTTTCTGAACGTGAAAATTTGAAATGTAAGTCTATTCCGGAGCCTTTCCCACCACCACATTTACATTTCGGACGGATCTCCCCCTGAGAACACGCATTTGCACCATGTCTCCGGGTTTGCTTGACGAGACTATTTTGGACAAGTGGCCTGAGTTTTCAACAGATTTGCCGTCGGCGTTTAAAATAAGATCACCTTTTCGTAAACCGGCCAAGTAAGCCGGCGCCGAGCTTACCACTTCATCCACGAATGTTCCACGAGGTCCTTTTAGACCAAATTTTCGAGCTTCCTCATCGGACATATCCTCGACAAATATTCCGAGCCACCCCTGGAGACTTTTTTCATGCTGGATTTTAAGTAGTTCGTTTACATAATTGGATGGTATTGAAAACCCAATACCCTTACCCGACGCAATTATTGCGGTATTGATCCCTATAACCTCGCCGCCCATATTAAAGAGCGGTCCACCGGAATTGCCCGGGTTTATGGCCGCATCCGTCTGTATAAAATTATCGTCCGGGCCTAATCCAAGAAACCTTCCCATACCACTGACAATGCCGACCGTCACTGTTTTGCCGAGGCCGAAAGGATTACCCACCGCCAGCACCCATTCACCGACTTTGACATTTGAGGAATCACCCAATTGGGCGCGTTGACAATCATTTTGTCCGTCCACCTTGATCAACGCCAAATCAACTTTTGGATGTACGGCCACCACATGAGCTTTTACTACTTGTCCACCCGGCAGAGTCACAATGATTTGGCCGGCGCCTTCAACTACATGGGCGTTTGTCACTACATGCCCTTTACTGTCGCAAAAGAATCCACTTCCCAGGCTGTCTGATTGAAGTTTGTCTTTGGATTGTTTGTTTTCGGAGGCGTCTATACGAGGTTTAAATACCGTCTGGGATTTCCTGGAGCCGGTGGAGACGAACGGCTTTTCAATTGAAATGCTGACCACAACCGGTGAAATATCTCGAATTAAATCCGTTAATTCAGGACGGCCCCGGGGAGCTGTAGGTTTTATTGATTCAGCTGCCTGAACCGAATTCAATAATCCAAACGTCGTAATCAGGATACACAAAAACGACAATGGTGTTCGCATATTCCATTCCATCCGGCTTAGAGCTCTTGGTGTTTTCATTTACCTATCATCGTTCCCAATAACAATTCTCGTATGATCTTGGCGGCCAAAATCGAGCCGGCGCCGGACTGATCCAACGTGGGATTCAGCTCCAGCGCATCAATACCGATTACATTGATGTGGGGGACACATTTCAAGAACCTTACCATGTCTTCAAAAAACCACCCGCCCGCTTCGGGATTACCGGTACCTGATAGACAAGCGGGATCCATTACGTCAAGATCTACAGTGAGGTACACAGGCGCGTCACCCAAACGCTTAAAGAGAAGATTCTCGGAACCGGGCGTCCATTGAAGCAGCGTTTGATGCTCTTTCATCCACTGGAATTCTTCTTTCAAGCCTGAACGAATCCCCAGTTGGACAATGTTAGTTGGACCGATGATTTCGGAAATTCGTCTTATGACTGTTGAATGGTTGAGGCGCTCTCCTTCATATTCTTCTCGCAAATCCGTATGAGCGTCCAATTGGATGAGTTTTAGATCCGGATATTTAGCCGCCAATGCGCGGATAGCGCCCAGAGTGATTGTGTGTTCACCGCCGAAAAGGAAAGGAAATGCGGTCGCATCGATAATTTCGGCTACCGCTGATTCTATTCGCTTCAGTCCACTCTTCACGGTATCCTGTGAAAAATCCAAATCCCCTAGATCACTGAACTGATAATCAATAAGATCGGCGTCAAAGTAGGGCGAATAAGTCTCTATGCTGTCGGACGCTTCACGAATAGCGTTTGTTGAGGCGCCTGAACCGCTCCTGAAAGTCGAGGTGAAATCCATGGGGCAGCCCAGAAGCGCAGGAGACCCTGGAATAATTTTATCGGAATAAGTCCCTAAGAAAGTCGCCGGCGCCATATCGGCTCCTCCAACCGACCATCAAATCAAAGTCTTCGGCGCAGCTTATTATCAACTATCAATGGAATACGCAAGAATTTGGAACGTACATGCGTGAAAAAAGTAGGGTGGAGCAAGACGATGCCGTAAAACAGGCAACGGGAGGCGCTCTGAATAGAATAACATGAAACCATTTCACTGCAAAAACTGGTAACATTTTCGGAACCATTTTGGTTCCCTTTGCGTAAGAGGCGAAGGTGCGGACAATATATTCGACCGGGCGTCGTGAATTAAGCGAAAGGTTAGAAGTAGAAATTACGAGGTAAAATGCGAAATTGTGAACGAAATTAGGGGCGGTTAAAACGACCGCCCCTAACAATCAACTGGTCAGCAGCTCTTTCACAAACGGCGGCATCGCAATGGACGCCTTGTGCATTTCAGGACTATAATATTTTAGATCTTTAGGTAATCGATCGAAACTGACCGACTGGTGGGGATTTTTGGTTTCCGAACAGAACCCGAATGACCACAATCCTCCAGGATAGGACGGTATTACAGCCAACATTGGATTAACCGAGTCAGGACCAAATACATTGCGCAAGTCCCTAATGGCGTCTTTGAAAACATCGCTCATGAACAGCGGGCTTTCAGTTTGCAGCACCGCTACACCAGCGGGCGTTAGACTTTTGCGAATGGATTCAAAAAACGATGTTGCAAACAGCGCCGCTCCCGGCCCAACCGGGTCAGTGGAATCTACGAGGACTATGTCGAACTCATTTTCATGTTCAGCTATAAAGGCCGCGCCGTCGCGGGTGACAATTGAAACGCGAGGGTCCGATAAACCGGCGGAAATCTCAGGAAAGAACTTCTTGCATGATTCTATCACCTGCGGATCTATCTCGCACAGAACGATCGATTCAATGCTATTATATTTGACGAGCTCCGTTACGGCCCCGCCGTCGCCGCCACCGATTACAACGGCTTTACGGGGATTTTCGGTGCAGGAGACCGCCGGATGGACAAGCATCTCGTGATAGATGAACGAGTCTTTCTCAGTTACCATGAAACAGCCCTCGAGAATTAAAACCCGGCCCATTTTGGATGTCTCAAATATTTCGATTTTCTGGAACTCACTTCGGGCCTCATACAATTTTTTGGTATAGCGAACCGCAAATGCGGAGTCGCCATCATAGACCTCCGTAAACCATTCTGAAGGATTTAAGGACATAGCACCACCGCGGCAAATACGGCGCCCACTCTTTCAACTTTAATGGTAGCCGAAATGCTTTTTATTTCTTTTATTTTCAAGCCTCGTATTTTCTCGAGACCTTCTATAACCATTTCCCGGACGAATCGTTCACAATCTTCAGCCGAACCCATTTGTGAACACTCCATGATCAGACCCGCAGCGGAAGGATCTTCGGGTATGCCAACCGCGACACTTGCCGAAATCACCGATCCCTTTTCAGCGCAGGTTCTGTCGCCATAAGCCAACGGAACAAACGATCCCTTAGGCCAGTCATACTTTTGGACTTCGGTGGCTCCGGGAGGCAAAATACTGCTCATCTTTATTAAATTGGTATCGCCGACACCCGCGTCGAGCAACGCTGCGTCGAACGCGTTCAATTCAGTCGAAGCGTCGCCTTTACCGGCGGTTAAGAAAAAATGCTTCGGAAGTGGACCGAACATCAATTATCCTCCTGTATACGAACTTAATGGGCGCTCTGTAGTTGTTCCATTGCCGGCATCATTATCGAGCCGCTCATCGATCCTCAAGAATTGTAACTACATGGTTTACAATTTTGTTAGCGACCGGAATCATCGTTAATTATATTTATCATAACGTAGCGCCGGATAAACTTAATGAGGGGAACGGCCCTCACGCCGAACAGTTTTTTATATATGATATGCGCCATAAGGTAAAGATCTGAAAAATGTTGCAGATAACAAAAGAAATTGAGATCCCCGATGATGAGATCGACATTCAAGCCGTGCGTGCTCAGGGCGCCGGCGGCCAGAATGTGAACAAGGTGTCCACTGCCGTTCATTTGCGGTTTGATGTTCCTGCGTCGTCCCTACCCGACATTTACAAAGAAAAACTTTTGGCTTTGAGTGATCAGCGTATTTCGGAAGAAGGCGTCATTATCATCAAGGCGCAACGGTATCGCAGCCAATTAAAAAACAGGCTGGACGCCCTGGGAAGACTTCGCGGTCTCATTGAAAGCGTAATGATCACCCAAAAGGCCCGGCGTGCGACTAAACCGACTAGAGCGTCCAGGCAAAGACGTATAGAAAGCAAGACTCGACGCGGCCTGATAAAGTCATTAAGAGGAAAGATTGATCAGTAGATCCTGGGGGCCGGACTTTCCCCTGGAATGAGAGGAGTTGCGGTCGCTGTTTCTGTATTTAGTAAGATTTCATCTGCACGAAAGTCGTCAATAACAAGCGGGTGGCTAACGGTAAAAAGGTTTAGTGAAAACCCTTTGATGGGTAAATTTGTTTGCTCAATATTACTTTTCCAAAAGCGGCTGAGTCTTTCGACGTGCATAAGTACTCTTTCTAAGCTAATATAGCTTACCAGTCTAACTGCGCTGACTTTCCGAAGCGCGACTAAGCGGTTGGCCCTCGTGCGCTCCTCCCGTTTTCCCTTCATCACTTTCGCACGTTTTCTAAGGAGATAATGATTCAATGAGATTGCTATTGGTGTTTCCCAAGAGTGAAAGTGGATATTGGGGAAAGGTCCGGCACGGTAAAGCGGGTATTGTGTCCTTAGGTTTGCCGACAGTGGCGGCCCTTACTTCGGCAGGTTGGGATGTAACCATACACGACGTTCGAGTAACTCCGGTGGATTACGACGCGAAAGTTGACTTAGTAGGCGTCACCGGTTACACGGCGGAAATTCCCAGCGCCTATGCCATAGCTGATGAATTCAGGAAAAGAGGCGTCCCTGTGGTTTTGGGTGGGGTCCATGTCAGCGCGATGCCTGACGAGGCTCTCCAGCATGCAGACGCAATCATGATTGGAGAGGCCGAGGAGATGTGGAAGCAGCTATTAATGGATTTTGAATCGGGATCCATGAAAACGATCTATCACTCGGACAAGCTGTGCACGATGAAAGAGATGAAAATCCCGCAACGAGGTCTCCTAAACAAAGGAATGTATACAACATTCTACACTATTCAGGCTACGAGAGGTTGCCCGTACGATTGTGATTACTGCGCCGTCACGGGCGTATTTGGACGCAAGTTCCGAACGCGACCCGTAGCGGAGGTCCTGGACGAGATCAGAGCATTTGATTCGAGAGACTTTTTGTTTGCCGATGATAATATTTGTGGTCAGCCTGAATATGCAAAAGAGCTGTTTACGGCGTTAATCCCCATGAAAAAGAAATGGGGTGGGCAGACATCCATAACATTTGCCAGGGATGATGAGCTGCTTCGGCTGTATGCAAAAAGCGGCGGCCGTTATGCATTTATCGGTCTGGAGAGTCTGCGTCAGGATAATCTTAAAGCCGTCAACAAACAATGGTGCAAGGCTGAGGATTACGAAACAGCAATTAGTAGAATTCATCGCGCGGGCATCAACATCATCGGGAGCTTCATATTGGGTCTGGATAACGACGATCCTTCCGTTTTTCGTCACACCCTTGACTTTGTGCTAAAAACTCGGATTGCCGCCGCCCAGTACCACATTCTTACACCGTTTCCCGGGACTCGGCTCTACGACCGACTAGAAAAAGATAAACGCATTGTGGAAAGGGATTGGTCAAAGTATCACACAAGTGATGTCGTCTTTCAGCCCGTCGGTATGACTGCGGAGCAACTACAGGATGGATATGACTGGATATTTCGTCAGACGTACACCATACCCAACATCTTAAAACGGGTATTCCGCAGCCTCCGGGGAATACCATACCGGGCCGCGATTAATCTCAGTTACCGGAAAAAGGCCTTGCAGACTCCCGTTGTGTCTCTTGGGAAATATGAGTGAGCAAGGAGTTGTGACATATATAGGTTCTTGTAAGTTTTCACGAATTATTTGGGTTTCAGTTCGTAGTGTGAACCTTATGATCACTCCTACAAAACAAATTCTGGGTCGTTCTTATCTTCCCCAGTCGTTCCAGCGCAATTTGGAATCCAGAATCCGTCTTTTCTTCTTCTACATGTCGGCTGCGTCGGTTCAGGCTTACTAAATGTTTATAATTTACTCTTGTCCACGATATTTTGTGCGGCTTTCTCAAGGACTCGGACTGCAAAAATGAGGGCCTGGAAACGAGTATCCCTGGTTTGGCCGTGATAAGAGCGGTAATAAATCTGCTGAGCAATCACCGCAAGCCTAAAGAATCCGAAGCATTGATAAAAATCAAAATTTCCGATGGGAATTCCCATTTTTGAGGCATACGCATCTACAAGCTCGGCTCTGGTCATGGCGCCCGGGATATTGGTAGGCAGTGTTCTAATTGTCTGAAACTCCTGGGGATCATCCGCTTGAACCCAATAACCCAGCGAACTTCCCAGATCCATCAAAGGATCTCCAATGGTCGCCATTTCCCAATCCAACACGCCGATAATTTTCAGCGGATTCTCCGGCGCAAGGACGACGTTGTCCAGCTTGAAATCACCGTGAATTACGGATGGTTTATCAAAATCGGGAGGCATTTTCTCGCTCAGCCATTCCACTACAGGCTCAAAATCCGGGGCGTCATCGGTTCGAGCGTTCCTGTAGCGTTTCGACCATCCCTCGATTTGTCTCCGAACATAGCCGGTGGGTTTTCCAAACTCGTCCAATTGTATGGACTTGTAATCAACAGAGTGCAACTCACAATGAACATCTATAAGGTTTTCGCATAATTGACGCATGTCACTTTGTGAGAACCGCAGTCCTCCGGGTGGATCTCGTCTAAGGATAACTCCTTGAATTCGTTCCATGGCATAAAACGGCGCCCCCATGATCGATTCGTCATCGCAATATGCAAGCGGTTCGGGCGCATATTTAAACACCGAGTGTAAAGCCTTTAATATCCTGTATTCACGGCTCATGTCATGAGCTGTTTTCGCTTTTTTGCCGAACGGCGGCCTACGTAAAACAAGGCCCATGTCGCCGACTTGTACAAGATATGTGAGATTACTGTAACCTGAAGGGAATTGCTCGATCGTCAGCTTGCCGTCCAAACCGGGTATGTTGTCCTTCAGGAATCCCTCGATCAGTCGCTCATCGAGTTCTTCACCTTGTCTTATTCCCGTAGCTTTATCCATAACATCCATGGATTGTCCCTTTTTCACGAAACCAGGCTTGTTCAATGTTTTTTGTTTTCTCCGCAGGCGCCGGCAGTGAGATACGATTCCAAAAATTCCAAAACAAAGTCGGCGTATTCCTCCACTGAGATTTTCCTTTTCGCATATTTTCGACGTTTGAGGTACCAGTCCTGGAGCAATGCTTTTACCGAAGCGCCGAAAAGTTCTGAATTTACATGCTTGAATATGCCATGAGAGATACCGTGATCAACAATATCGACTATGAGTTTCTCAGTGTAAAGTTCGGATTCAACCGCCTTCCTCTGCTCTGCGGGTGGAAAATTTTTGGCTTCCGTATAAGAAAAGTAAAACCAGGCCTGCATGATTTCACTCAAATAAATATGAGTCCGAACCATACGTCTAAATTGATCTAAAGGATGGTCGATTCCGACGACGGCGCCGCTTAATACATCTAACGCCGTTTTGCTTCCTTGCCGCTGAATCAGATTCAGCAATTCCTCTTTGCTTCTAAAGTACGAATACAAGGCGCCCATGCTAAGGCCGGTCTCTCTATGCAAATCCCTGAGACTCATTGCGGCAAAGCCTTTGCGATTGCATAGCTTGAGAGCCGCGGTAATGATTGTGACGAGGTTTTTTACCGCAACTTCTTCCTTGCGAACTTGAATAACTTCCGGATAATTTCGATAGAGTTCCCGGCAGAAGCTCTGCATCGTGAAATTCAATTGACGCTCAAATGATTTGAAAGTGAACTCTCCCCCCATTTAAATTACTTTTTTTGATTGGTATTCCTGGAGAATCCTTTTGGCGGTAGCTATTTTGTGCACTTCGTCCGCGCCGTCATAAATCCGGGCCGCCCTTTCGTGTCTGTAAAAGAACGCGATGATCGTGTCGTCGGTCATGCCCAAACCGCCGTGAACTTGCAAAGCTCGATCCACCACCTTTTGCATCACATTCGCTACATAAAACTTTATAAAAGATATGTCGTGCCGAGCAGCTTTCACGCCGTATTTCTCGATCTTCCACGCTGCATGTAAGGTCATTAGCCTTGCCGCCTGGATATCCGCCGCGCATTCCGAAATCCAAGATTGAATTATCTGCTTTGTGGCCAAAGTTTTTCCGTCGGGAGTCATAATGCGATTGGTCGCCCTGGAGCACATGAGATCGAATGCGCGGTTACAAACGCCAACCCAGCGCATACAATGATGAATTCTACCAGGACCAAGCCTCTCCTGGGCCATGACAAACCCCTGCCCTTCAGCGCCGAGCAAATTAGATTGGGGCACTCTGCAAGATTGAAACAACACTTCGCTGTGCGAAAACCAATCTTCTCCGGCGTGCCCCATAACCGGAATGTTGCGCACGAGATTGAATCCTTTTGCTCCAGTGGGAACTATTATCATGCTCGCCTGAAGGTAAGGCGGCGCATCCGGATTGGTCACGGCCATAACAATCGAAAACTCGGCTGAATCGGCTCCCGTCGAATACCACTTTTGTCCATTGATGACGTAATCGTCGCCGTCTTTTACAGCGGTGGTTTCAAGCATCACCGGATTGGAACCCGGCATTTCCACCTCTGTCATAGAGAAACAACTGCGAATTTTGCCTTCAACCAGCGGCCGTAAATATTCTTCTTTTTGGCGCCCACTGCCGTGTAGGTGAAGAATTTCAATATTGCCGGCGTCAGGCGCCTGGCAACCAAACACGTAATGGCCGAGGGGCGTCCGACCGAGCGCCTCCGACACAATCGCGAATTCAACGAGATCCAAACCCATTCCACCGTATTCCTGAGGGTGATTGGGCGCCCACAATTCCATTTGCTTTACGATTGACCGCTTTTCCTCGAGGGTGGGAAGCATAGCCCGAAAACCCCTCAGATGCAGTTCAGGTTCAAGCGGAATGATTTCCTTATCCACGAATTCTGTTATCATGTCCGTGATGATCAGCATTTTTTCGGATATTTCAAAATCCATGGAAGCCCCTTTTTACCTGTAAGTTATGAGAGACGCGTCGTTCAATGTTTCCAAATGACCAAACCAGTTGAACCCTGAGAGCGTCATCCGCTCTGAATTGTACATGTACCGAGTCACTGAAGTGTTGACAATTTGCCAATTCAAGCGCATTACCGTATCGCCCGTAATATCGAGAAAGTGTGCCATCGACGCGGCGATTGCCCCACCTGAAGTGAAAACAACGATATGTTTGGATTTGCCATGAGTGTCGGCGATACGCCGGAGGGCGCCTGATACTCGTTCTTTCGCGTGCTCCCAGGTTTCGAGATCACTTGAGTTAAAACCCGTTGTGACCCAAGTCAGCATTGCGAACTCGAACACTTTTTTAAAGACTGAAGGATCAGTGTAAAATGACTTCAAATCAAGCTTCAGATCAGGATTTTTTGCGGCAGCGGCTCTAATTATGGCCTCTGAATCAAATTCATCAAACGCGGACATTGATATTACTTCAGGGAGATCACAACCCGCTTTCAAGTAGCTATTTACGAACTCAGACGCTGTGGCTTTTTGACGGGACAGAGTTCCACTGTAAACAGCGTGGGGATGTAAACCAATGTTGAGCATATGCTCGGCAAGTAGTTTAGACTGCCGAACACCTAATTCTGAAAGCTCATCATAATTTTGCTTTCCGAAAGAGGCTTGGCCGTGCCGTATAAGGTAAATAATGCCCATTGGTAAAGAATACACTGAAGATGGGGTAAGGTCCAGCCAAAAACGAGCGTTTGTTCGTTTTATTGTAAGGAGTTCCAATCATTGTCGAATAATAATCCTGCCGCCGGAATCATCGAGTTTGGTAATTAATTTTTATCCGCAATCCGGAACCGTTAAAGTAATAGAGGCTTTTCACATCTTGAAATCGGCAGGGAAGTAAATTGCTCAATGAGGAGCTAAGAGTATGGTTATTTAGAGAGAGCCCTAAGGCGCCGTTGATCAGTGGTGGCAGGCTCTCTGCCGTAAATCCAAATAGACAATCAGAAGAAGAGACGGGCCTTGAGGGCTGAGTCAATCATCGGTGTCTGCGGCCCGCGCCAAATGAACCGGATCCTGATTGACTGCGCAAATTCTGTGCGCCGTTTCCAAATTGGGATCTACTTGAAAACGACTCGAATTCCCGTTTAGGCGCCACGGCCCCCAGACATTTAGGCGACCCGCAGGGAGTATTCCATTTCACGTCTGCGCTTCCGGTCCGTGGTACGGATCTTACCGTATCTTTAAGACTAAGACTGTCACTCGAACCCGATTGTCCACCGGCAGGTATCCCAGAATAGGGTCCATGGTCCCGCCTCACTTCTCTCGACGGTTGTCGTCGTTGTCTCACTTCACCTGACGACGGCCTGGGGTTTGTATTGGCGCCGTCTCGCACTTCTCCGGAAGGTGGGGTATTACTAGCGCCTCGTTCTCCGGTTGGCGCCGGGGGTGTGGGAGACGCCGTGTCCACGGGTCGCCTGTCGGTATCATCAGGCGGGCGTTCCTGTGCCACAGTCGGAGTACCCAACTGCCATCCGAAAATGAATAAGACACCCATTAATATAATGAAATTTCGTAGATTCATTGTAGGGCCTCCTCAGAAATAGCCGTACGCCTAAATTTACTCGTTCTGATCTATGGAGATGCTGATTTGTGTGCTCCGGTTCACATATCAAATTAATAATATGACTAAGTAGTAGGATTATTTTGGTAGATGTCGAATCGAAACTCTCAGTAGAGCATCATCAATATCAGAAGGAGAGTTCCACTAGTTTAACAGCACGGCTCGACTGAGCTGCTGAATCATCCCGATTCCATTTACTGGTGGAATGGATAGATCATTATGACCTGCCTTCTTTAAACCCCGCCGCTCTCACAGCAGGGTTGATTGGGATCTTTAGTTATCAGTTCTTTAAACAAGCGGAATTGTAACAGCCTCTTCGGACTAGCCTGAACCGGACTCGAAAAGGCTTAATTAATTGCTACGTGTAAACAAGTGACTCATTCGGAGGTCTACCATGAGAATAGATAAATCTTATAAGGCAATTTCAAGTGCTCTTTCAGTTGCGGTAGTTCTTTTGTTCACAGTTTCCTCGGTAAGCGCCAAAGACAATCTGCCACGAGCCAAGAACGTCCCCTCAAGCGTATCATCTTCTCCTGGAGATGACAGAGGGATCATAATCGTTAGCGGCAAAAAAGGAAGAGACGCCGCATCCAAGTTCGATGCGCAGAAGGTTCAAGAAAGTTCAAAGATAGACCCTGGTGGGGCCGTATCATTAAATCCGCAGCCGTTGCCCCCGAAATCATTTCAGCGGAGATGAAACTTTAACCGAACCACACTGATGGATAAATGTTTAAACTTTAATCCCTAAGCAGAATTTACAAAGATCTGCTGTAGAAATGATCTGCCGTAGAAAAAACAAATAGATATCCGGTTTGATCCATAACTCGGTCCATTAGCAGAGAACCCTCCGGAACGCCGGCGGCGCCCGGAATGCCGGCATCGAGGTTTCCAGGAAGAAGGTAACCGCAATGAATACACAACACGGTGCGGCAAGTATCTGGATATATAAGAAAGCGCTTCTCAAAGCGCTTTTTATGTTCGGACTGGTCATTTCCATCTTGGGCATGCTGAACCAGCCGGCTCACTCTGATGATGTGATTAGTGACACATCGAAAGCCAACCCTGATGGAAGTTTCACATACACGAAGGTTTACGAATCGGGCAAGACTCAAGTCGAGACCAGCGGGAAATACGGCCCTACAGTCACCGAAACTGACAAAAATGGAAACCTGATCAGTTCAACCTCCCCTAAATCTCCTACCGAATCAACGAAGACGGACAAGGACGGGAATGTAACAACATACACTTCGGTCAAGATTACTAATGGGACCGCATTGATCGAGACCACACGTGATAGGAACGGAAATGTCATTAGCTACACGAACGTCACGCCTGACGGTTCAACCATTACCACCAGAGACGGCAAGGCAAACATCATAGCTTCTGAGACCAGGGCCAACGACGGTAAAGGTACTTTTACCGATATAACCCGGGACGGTACTGGAAAAATCATCAAAGATGTTCAGACCACGATGGGACCAACCGGTTCGACTATCAGAACAACGGATTTCAAAACCGGAGAAGTTACCACTCAGTCGAGTAACAAAGATGGTTCGCTTTCTACGACGACAACAGCCGACAAGAATGGAAATGTCGTTAGCACAAAAACTTCATCATATGACGCCGCAACAGGCGCCAGGACCGATAAAGTGAGTGAACCTAACGGAAACGTCACAACTAAGACGTATGAAAAGGGCGGTAGTTTAATGGGCTCTACAACGTCTGATAAGGCTGGAAATGTTGTAAGCAAGACGAGTAATACTAAGGATGCGAACGGCAATATTCGTACAGAAACACGCGATTCCGGCGGTAAGCTGACCTCCGAAACTACTTACGACAAAAACGGCACAGTCAAATCTCGGACATCAACCGATACAAACGGCGCCGTAACATCAACCAAATATGAGTCTCAAGGAAGTTCCATAACTACAGTGACCGATTCTAAAGGGAAAATCCTAACCAGGACCACGACCAGGGGAGGGGCGACAGGCGTAGTCACGAGTTCTACAATTGACGCGAAAGGAAAAATAATAAGCACAACAACCACAACTCCGGACGGGAAAGGGGGCTCAACTTCCGAAACCAGGGACAAAAAGGGGAAGGTCGTAAGTAAAACAGTCACTGACAAAGATGGTAAAGTCTTATCGCAATCCGGAAAGAAACAAAAAATGACCAATGAATTAAGCGGCCAATCCACAGGCGGCGCACAAAACAAACAGGCGCTTCACGAGAAAGGCTCGCAAAAAGACCACCACAGGGGTCAACATGATGTGTTTCAATCTAATAAGCGCAAGTTTGAAAATGATGGGGTTCAATCCGAGAAGCGAAAACACAAACCCCAAACGGAAATTTTTCACCAGAATAAAGATAGGCAAGTGGAAGTTTTTCACAATAAAGAAAGAGGGAATGACCATGGCATGGGCTCATCTTCAGGGTCATCCGATTTTTCCGGCCAGTCCCGTCATAATCGGAGGCGCTGATTAGCACAATATTATAGGGAAGTCAGGAGTTCAATGGATGATGCGGGATCAGAAGCTTAGGTTCGCAGAACTAAATTTGTCTGGTAATTATTTTTTGTACACTGAAGTCTTTACTCGTCAGTTGTTACAGGTTAAACTAAGGGGAGCTTCTGTTGAAAATACTCGTCTGCATTAAACAAATCTTGTCCCCTGAATCAAAGGTGTGGATTTCAAACTCAGGAAGATGGATCGAATCCTACACTTCCGCAGAATATCGGATTAGCCGGTGGGATGAATACGCTGTCGAACAAGCTCTATTGCTGCGAGCGCAGGTTCCCTGCTCAACTGTAGACGTGGTAACCAGTGGTCCTGAAAGATCCCGTTCAGTTTTGAAGCGAGCAATGGGAATGGGCGCGGATCACGCCATCCACCTTTCGGCCCCCCAAGAAGAGTACGTGAGCGCTCGAACTACGGCGTCTCGTTTGCACAAAGTTATCAGCGTCAAAAGTTATGATTTAGTTCTGGCCGGGGTGATGTCCGAAGATCTTGGACAAGGGATAGTCGGACCCATGCTGGCAGGGAAATTAGGATTGCCGTGTGTTACGTCATGCGTATCCGCTGATATGGATTGCGAGCGAGGCGTCATGCGAGTTGAACAGGAGCTCGAAAGCGGCGATGTTCAAACTCAC
>JBBSBY010000073.1:0-18038 GCA_038250835.1 Desulfomonilales bacterium
AAAGGAGGAGTGATTTCCCTTACGGCTGAAAACGGGAAATTGGACAAAAACAGCAAGAAAGTCTCAGCCGAAGGCAATGTTAAGGTCGCTTACAGAGAATTTTCCTTTTTCACCGGCCAAATAGATTATTTTGACGACAAAAAGATCGCTGAATCACCTTCGGATGTTTCGCTTGATGGAGGTGATCTAAAGGTTACCGGCAAAGGTCTTAAATTTTCCATCGACAAAGAAGAAGTCGTCATTGAACACAATGTCAAAGCTTCAATTTCCAATGTAGAGCTTTTCCGAAAAAAGAAAACGCCTCTATGAGGATGACTTGGCCGGAACTCTTCCGAGCCGATAATCAAAGCAAACAATCCTATTTTATCGAGAAGTTACGGACACACAATGGCGGGTCACAGGTTAATTTTAGCTTATTTAAGCATTATATTTTATTTAACATACGGCCTTTCACCGGCTGCGGCTGAAGAATCCTCGCAAGGGTTAAAACCGTCAAGCGCGCCTATTGAAGTTACCTCCAAAAAGATGACCGCCAAGATGCTACCCCAGGGCGTGGAGCTCACCTTCGAAGGTAGAGTCAAGGTCAAGCAGGACGATATGATACTTGCTTGCGACAAGTTGGTCGGTTTTTATGAAGAGGACAAAAAGAATCGCAATGGTTCCGACATCAAGACCAAAAAGTCTAAAGATATGGCGAGTTCCGTTAGGTCGGCAGTGGCATCCGGAAATGTGAAAATTACCAAGGGTGAGCTCAAGGCTGAAGCCGGAAAAGCGGTCTTGGATAATCAGAAACGCACTGCGACCCTCAGTGAAGGCCCTCCGCAAGTATGGCAAGGCCCCCATATGCTTACCGCCCATACCATTGTCATCTATTTGGATGAGAACCGGGCGGAGTTGCTCGGTGGAGAAGACACCGGAATCAGGGCAACATTGAATCCCGCGAAAACGAAAAATCGGGGTGGATCATCGCATTAGATAGAGAACTCAAGGTCCAAAATCTGGTCAAGCAATACGGCTCTCATAGAGTAGTGGATGATGTCAGTCTTAAGGTCAAATCGGGTGAAATTATTGGTTTGCTGGGTCCCAACGGCGCGGGCAAAACAACCACTTTCTACATTATTACCGGTCTGGTCAAACCTGATGAAGGACAAATCAGCCTGGACAGCCAGGACATCTCCAATTTACCGGTCTATTTAAGAGCGAGGCTGGGGATTAATTATTTGCCTCAGGAAACCTCAGTATTTAGAAAACTGACCGTGGCTCAAAACATTATGGCGATTTTGGAAACGGTCGAATCAGATAAACGGGTTAGATCTGAACGGCTAGAATCTCTCCTTGCGGAATTGGACATCACGGAACTTCGTGATCAAAGGGCCGATAGTCTTTCCGGAGGTCAGAAGAGACGTCTTGAAATCACCAGAGCGCTTGTTACGGGGCCGGATTTTATATTACTTGATGAACCGTTCGCCGGCTTGGACCCTATAGTGGTTCTTGAAATTCAAAAAATCATCGGAAAGCTCAAGGGACTCGGCATCGGCATTGTCATTACGGATCACAATACTAGAGAGACTTTGGGCGTTTGTGATACAATATATTTAATGGATCACGGCAAAATTCTGGAACAGGGAGATCCTAAAACCATCGCTACAAGCGAGCGAGCCCGAGAAGTTTATCTCGGTAAACAATTCAGTATGTAAATGGAATAATGGCTCTTGAGATAAAACAAACTCTTCGTCAGACTCAGCAGTTGGTCATGACTCCTCAGTTGCAGCAGGCGATCAAACTTCTGCAGTACAATCATATAGAGGTCGTGAACGCTCTTGAGCATGAATTGAGAGAAAATCCTCTCCTGGAAGTATCGACTTTTGATGAGCCTCTTGCGGAACAGGACAACAGAAATGACCTTAAAGCCTTGGAGGACGCAGTCAAGGAATCTGAGGCGCCTGGCCCGGAAGTTTTTGATGTTGATTGGGAGAGTTACCTTGAAAGTTATGGAGGCGATTACGCCCCGGCCCAGAAGGATTTTGCGGATAAGTCGCCCATCGAAATGATGGCTACCTATCAAGAGAATTTATTTGACATTTTAATTCAACAACTTCAGTTAAGCCATATAGAGGGAATTGATCGTAGAATTGCATTTGAACTTATCGGGAACATTGATGAAAGAGGCTATTTGGACGTAGAGATCGCACAAATTGCCGAACAACTCGAAGTCGCCGTCACGGACGTCGAACGTGTCTTGAAGCTCGTTCAGAAATTCGATCCCAAAGGAGTTGGGGCTCGCAACTTGCATGAATGTCTAAGATTACAGGCCGAAGCTTTGGATCCTCCTGAGCCCTTGGCCCTTCAAATACTGGATGAAGCTCTTGATCTCCTTGAGAAGGACAAGCTCGATGTTATCGCCAAGAAGTTTAAGGTCACCCTCGAGGAAGTTAAGGCTGCCGCGGATGTTATCAGCACGTTGGATCCCAAACCCGGCAGACCGTTCGCCAATTCCGACACAATATATATTGTTCCGGATATTTATATAGTTAAATCGGGTAATGTTTATGATGTCATGCTCAATGATGACGGAATGCCCCGGCTCAAGATAAGTTCATTTTATCAGAAAGAGCTTCATTCAGGCGTATCCACGGCCATTGCCAAGGACTACATTCAGGAAAAGATGCGTGGCGCCATGTGGCTAATAAAGAGTATTCAGCAGCGTCAAAGAACCATTTACAGAGTTACTCAATCCATAATAAAATTCCAAAGAGAGTTCTTTGATAAAGGTATAGATTATCTGAAGCCTTTAATTCTGAAGGATGTTGCTGAAGATGTGGAGATGCACGAGTCAACCATCAGTAGAGTCACTTCGAACAAATACGTGCATACCCCAAGAGGAATTTACGAATTAAAATACTTTTTCAATTCCGGGATACGACACGGGTCCGATGCCATAGCTTCTGAATCGGTAAAGAACCAAATTGTAAGGATCGTCAAGAGAGAAAACCCAAAGAAACCGGTAAGCGACAAACAGATAGCCGAAGAGCTTGCACGATTCCAAATATATATTGCGCGACGTACCGTAGCTAAATACAGAGAACTTCTGGGTATTCCCCAGTCAAGTAAACGAAAGAAAAAGTTCTAAGCAGCGGTGTCTCCTATTAAAATTTGAGGAGGTATTTCTATGCAACTTTCCGTCACCTTTAGACATATGGAGCCCTCTGAGGCGCTAAAAAACTATGTTCAGGAAAGAACATCCAAACTTACTAAATACATCGATAAGCCCATGGACAGCCAGGTAACACTATCCGTTGAAAAATTTCGACAAATGGCGGATGTGGTCATAAATGCCAATGGTATCCGCATTGCGGGTCAGGAACAGCACGACGATATGTATGCGGCAATAGATCTGGTTATGGACAAGATCGAGCGTCAGATTAAAAAATACGTGGGCAAAATACGCCAGCACAAACCGGCTCTGGGCCGTGAGCTCAAATGGCGGAGAGAAGTTTATCAGCCGGAAAGCTTTGAAGACGAGGGTGAGCCGGTCATTATAAAGGCGGAAAATTATTTCATTAAACCTATGTCTGTTGATGAAGCCGCCATGCAGATGGATCTATCTCAGCAGGAGTTTCTTGTATTCAATAATGCCTCCAGCCAAACAATAAATGTGCTTTATCGCCGCAAAGATGGAAACTATGGCTTAATAGTGCCTCAAAACTCATAGTTTCTGAAAAGCTGTATTTATTCTCGAAAGAATACCCGGTTTGGAATAATCTAAACCGGGTTAATTGCTGATTGGCCCTGGAAAATAGCTCTCGAGTTCCCAAAAATAACTGTGGCTTGTGAACACTTTCGATGTTATATGGTTTCTCAAACTTCTAGCCGAGAAGCTAAACTCCGGCGCACGAGCCAATCAAGCATTGGTCGTTGAAAACTACCTTTCCCTATGAATGGGCGAAATAACATGAGGATTTTTGATTTCCTCCGATCAGACGCTATCATTCCATCTCTGGATGCGGATACCAAAGAGCAAGTTTTAACTGAGTTGGTTGATGTTTTAGGTCAATCACACCCAACATTGGACAAACAAGGGCTAATTGACACTCTGCTTGCAAGGGAGAATTTAGGCAGCACCGGTATAGGAGGTGGAATAGCAATCCCGCATGGAAAATTCGATGGATTGGATAAACTCACCGCAAGCTTCGGCAAAAGTGAAAAGGGCGTGGACTTCAATTCAATGGATAATAAACCGGCTCATCTTTTTTTCTTGATCGTAGCTCCAAAAGGATCTGCCGGTGAACATTTGAAGGCTTTAGCAAGGATATCCCGGCTATTCAAGGAACCATTGATTAGGAGTAGCTTGCAAAAAGCAAAGTCAGCTGAAGAAATTTATCGCATTATCGAAGGCTATGATTTGACCATACCTGAGTGAAAAAGAGGCTTTCGAAGTACCCGAACATGCTATTAAATCAAACCCTCGTCGATTTTGAGGACGGTCATAGGGACATATAGAGCCGAGACCGGTGCGTTTTTTCGAGACTAATACTAAAGCGCCGCAAAATTCTGCAGTATTCTTAAACCATTGTCTTGGCTTTTTTCTGGATGGAACTGCACGGCGTTCACAGAGCCTCTGCTGATTGCGCACACAAATTCGATTCCATAGTCGGATGTCGCCGCAATGTCTTGTTGTTCGGTGGGGTCCACGTAAAATGAATGCACGAAATAAAAAAAGGTTCCGTCTTCAATTCCATTAAATAGCGGAGACCCATTCTTGAAACGTACCTGATTCCAACCCATATGTGGAATCTTCAACCCCATTGCCCGATCAAAGCCTTTAACGGCGCCGGAAATTATTTTAAGTCCCTCATGTTTGCCGAACTCTTCGGATTCATCAAATAAAAGCTGTAATCCCAGGCATATTCCCAGAAACGGTTTGCCGGAATCAATAAATTGTAAAATAGGATCGATCAGCCCGTACCTTTCAAGATTACGCATGCACTCCGGAAACGCCCCGACACCCGGCAACACCAATCTTTCAGCATCGCTGATTTGGGCGATATCTCTGGAAACCACGGCTTGCCGGCCCACTTTCTCGAAGCCCTTCTGTACGCTCCGCAGGTTACCCATTCCATAATCAACAACAACAATCATTCAAGAACACCCTTCGTCGACGGCACGCCTTTTACTCTTGGATCGAATTCAACCGCCTCCCGTAATGCGCGTCCAAATGACTTAAATACAGCCTCGGCAGCGTGATGCGGATCCTCAGCCGAAACGGAGATGTGGAGATTCAATCCACCCCTCTGGACAACCGCTTGAAAAAACACCTGGATGAGGTCAAGAGAAAAGTTCCCGGCGCTTCGGTTTGACAATGGGTTGGAATATACGAACAAAGGCCTGCCTGACAAATCCAAAGCCGTCTGCGCCAAAGCCTCGTCCATGGGAAGCGCAAAAAAACCATAGCGCCTGATGCCCGTCCGATCTCCGACCGCTTGCTTCAAGGCATCGCCGAAGCAGAGTCCCACATCTTCAACAGTATGATGGTAATCGACGTGCAGATCGCCGACGGCGGAAACTTCTAGGTCAATCAGTCCGTGTCGGGCCGTATGATCAAGCATGTGATCAAAAAAGCCGATGTTGGTGGCAATGTTGGAGGAGCCGGACCCATCAAGGTTCATTGTCAATTGTATCTGAGTTTCAAGAGTAATTCTATTGATTGTGGAGGTTCTACTCAAAGCATTTCATCCTTTTCCCGCCGAATGTCGGCTCCTAACTTGGCGAGTTTTTCCTCAATTTTTTCGTAACCCCTGTCCAGGTGGTAGACACGATGGACTTCGGTAGTCCCCTCCGCTGCTAGTCCCGCTAAAATCAGACTTGCGCTGGCGCGTAGATCAGTAGCCTGGACATGAGCCCCGGAAAGCTTCTTCGCTCCTTCAACTGAAGCCGTGCGGCCGCTGACGCGAATTCCCGCACCCATGCGAACTAGTTCCTGCACGTGCATGAAACGATTTTCAAATACATTTTCAGTTATATCGCACTGACTATTGCCCAACGTCATCAAGGCCATATATTGCGCCTGGAAATCCGTGGCGAAACCGGGATATGGATTGGTGTGAATGTCCCGACTCCGTATTGCGCCATTCGACCTGACGCGAACGCTGTCTTCCTCTATATCCAGCTTAAGACCGACCTCTTGAAGCTTGTCCAGTAGTGAGGCCAAGTCCCGTGGCCTCAGACCCGTAACGGTTACATCTCCACGAGTTATGGCGCCCGCGATAATATGTGTGCCCGCTTCAATCCTGTCGGGCATAACCTCATGCACAATGCCGCTTAGGTGGTCCTTACCCTCAATAATGATTGTTGCGGAGCCTGCGCCTTCAACGCTGCCGCCCATTCTATTGATTACGTGCGCCAACTCGACAACTTCAGGCTCTATGGCGCAATTTCTGAGGATGGTAGTTCCTTTGGCCAGACATGCCGCCATCATTAGGTTTTCAGTTCCGGTAACCGTAACCATATCGAAACTAAAATCAGCGCCCTTTAGCCGATTGGTAACAGCCTGTATATAGCCGCCGTCAAGCTCAATCTCGGCGCCCATTGCCTCCAGACCTTTAAGGTGCTGATCGATGGGGCGAGCGCCGATTGCGCAACCACCCGGAAGACTCACGACCGCCCTGCGCTCCCGCGCCATTAAAGGCCCAAGCACCATGACTGAGGCCCGCATCGTCTTTACAAGCTCGTAAGGCGCCTTGTAATCACTTATTTCCCATGCTTTAATTCTCAAAGTGCCGGGAGTAAAATCGTCAAGCTGCGCGCCCAATTGTAACAGTAACTGCTTAGTGGTGCGAATATCACGTAAAGCGGGTATTTTATGAAACGTCATCTCATCGTGAGTTAATAGCGCAGCGCACATGAGCGGCAAAGCGGCGTTTTTCGACCCGCTTACTTCAACAATCCCATTAAGGGGTTTACCACCATTTACAACTATTTTCTCCACCGCAACCCTCTTTTTACTGAGATCTTTGGGCGCTCCGAACTCCCGGAATCATGTTTCAGAGGAGCTTATATCATCAGAATCGTTTAATAGCAATGGGTTAGGTTCATGAGGGGAGCTGCGTCATAAAATACGCTGTGTAAAGAATTTGGACGGCTAAAGGCCACTATCTAGACAGCTAGCAATAAATGAGCCGGCTAGAATGTGGACTGTAATGGCTCCCAGGGCTGCAAATGAGAATAAGGCGCTGCCGGCTTGAGCTTTGCACCTTCTTCGTTGTATATAAATGATCAACAACATGGTTGCGTACTTTTTACGGCATCAAACAATGTTCGATCATGAGTGGCTGCTAGACCAGCGAAAGGAGCATTTTATGACTAAACCCGAACTGATTTCATTAATCTCGAAAAAGGCGATGATTCCCAAGAAATCCGCAGGAGTGGTTCTGGAAACGATTATAGACACAATCCATACTTCACTAACGGACACTGAGGGTAAAATTCGTATTTCCGACCTGGGAACTTTTAAGGTAATCAAGGTTAATGCTCGTAAAGGCGTTAATCCCAGAACCGGCAAAGACATGATCATTCCTGAAATGCGATTGGCTAGATTTTATCCCGCAAAATCGTTGCGCCAAGCAATTCGAGATAACGATAACAAAACCGAAAGCAAAACTAAAACTAAAACTAAAACTAAAACCCAAAGCAAAAGCGAAAGCAAAAGCAAAAGGGCTTAAAACCGATAACCAAAAAGCTGCGACGAGTTGTTGAGCGCCCCGAAAATGCTAACCACTCCCAGTGTGGGCGCTTACAACACAGCTGTGGGAGCTTGCCTTAAGCTTCCAGATTTCCGCTGTTCTCATTACTTCAGGTTCACAAATTATCCATGCTTTCAATGAAGCCTGGGGAGTAGTACATCTACGGAGATGATCAGCTATTGCGAATTTGACGTAAGCAGGGTATATACATGGAGCGACTGCGGGGTGTAGCGCAGCCTGGTTAGCGTGCGTGCCTTGGGAGCACGAGGTCGCCGGTTCGAATCCGGCCACCCCGACCATCGTTTTTTTGTCTACCAGAACCCGCCGACCATCTCTATTCTCAACTTTCCGGCTGCTTTCTAATGAATCACGCCACCAAATTCACTCCGGCAATCTCCTCGTTTCGACTACAATTCCTAGTTTTCTTTATTGTGGCCGCCGCTTTTACAAATGTCTATATCACTCAGCCCGTGCTTCCAATAATTGAAAATGAGTTCACGGTAGGCGCTACCAAGGCGTCTCTCACAATATCCGCCTTGATTTTTGGGATAGCCCTGTCCAATCTTCCCTGGGGCGGCGCAGCAGATAAGTTTTCGATCAAACCAATAATTCTGATCGGCGGGGTTGTTGTAGCTGCAGCGGGTATTTTTTGCGCAGCTTCCGAATCCATTGAAGCCTTGATTGTCGGCCGCCTTATCCAAGGTCTATTTATCCCTTGCGCTACTACTTGCGTGGCGGCTTATTTATCAAAAACATTGCCTCGGGAACGTCTGAACGTGGTGATGGGATCTTACGTCGCCGCAACAGTTGCCGGCGGACTGGGCGGCCGCCTCATAGGCGGGTTTATACACCCACCGCTACACTGGCGATACGCTGTTTTAACGGCGGCCGTTTTGATATTGGTCGCTACCGTATCGGCATTCCATTTCCTTCCGGAGCCGGAAAAGCGCGCGATTTCAGAAACCGATTCGGTTGGGTTTCTGTCCCTATTATACCGACCCGAGCTAATTCGCATATTCCTGGTGGTTTTCAGCGCCTTTTTTGTGTTTTCCTCCGTTTTCAACTATTTACCGTTCTATCTCTCTGCGGCCCCGCTAAGTGTTTCGACTCAGTTGATTACCTTTATGTACGTGTCGTATTTGGTAGGCATATTTATCGGACCTCTTGCCGGACGGCTCAGCAATAGAATCGGCTCCGGGATGACCATGGCCCTTGGATCATTGCTTTTGGGTTTATCTTTGGCGGCGACACTAATCCAATCCCTTCCCACTATTGCCATATGCCTCATTGGAATTTGCGGAGGTTTTTTCTCCATCCACGCATCCGCTGTGGGAACTTTGAATACACGGGTCAAATCAGGATCAGGTAGGGCGAACTCTTTGTACGTTCTTTTCTATTATATCGGCGGTTTTGCAGGTATAAGCTCAACCGGTTGGATGTACAGTATGTTCGGTTGGCCGGGACTCGTCCTCACGGGGCTTTTCGCTCTGATAATTCCGCTAACGATCGGTATTTGGGAAATAAGGGCCGCTTCTCCGGTAAACTAAGATTAGTGACCTTTTCTCCTGGTCCTGGGGATAAAAATCGCGCCTGAGGAAATAGAATGAATCTAAGTTGACTTTCAACCGGCGTTAAATTATTTGTGGATGGTACCTAGTTTTCGCGGCAGTTCTACTCCCCGGTGATTAGTTGTAATTGAAAATTACATTCCCACACCTATCGACCTGCCCGATCGTGGACGAATACGAATAGTCTCTCTTTGGAATGTAACGAATTATGGAATTAGTTTTTACAGGAGAATTTCCTCCCGTGCGCGGTGGAATAGGAACTTTTCTGCATTCGCGCTGCGAGGCGCCGCCTAGCGACGGTCTGCGAATCCTTGCCCCTGATCTCGACCCGACTCATGACTGGGATGACGCTTCGCCTCTGAATATTTCCCGTTTCAAATATGCGCATGGCGGGTCATCACACTTGAGGATCAAGCAACTGTGGTGGAGCTATTCCGCGCTAAAAGCCGAGCTTGGCCGAACTGATTACAGGTTGGTAACGGCGAGTTTCGCTTTGCCGTTCGGTTGGGTGGCGGTTCAGTTAAGGAAATTCGGCTACAAAATCGCGGTATTCTGCCACGGCAATGATATCATCAGGCCGCTATTCCATAAATCCACACAATACCTTTACAACTACACAATGAAACATGTGGATTTGTATATCGCCAATAGTTCAATCACTGCTGATAAATTAGATTGTCAGGGCAGAGATCCGAAGAAAATCGTAGTCATACATCCTCCAGTTAATCCGCTGTTATTTCATCCAGGAATAGACGCCTCACGGCTCAGAGAGTCATTGATTAAACGCGGCGGCCCTATGATTCTCACGGTATCTCGCTTAGACGATCAACGTAAAGGTATCGATACTGTAATCAGACTGTTGCCTAGATTGATCCGCAAACACCCTGAGCTTTGCTATTTGGTTGTCGGAGAAGGACCCGACATGCCTTACCTATTAAATTGCGCTCGAGATTCAGGCGTTGAACGACACGTGAAATTTTGTGGCGCAGTTATGGAAAACGATCTACCCATGTTTTACGCGGCCTGTGATCTATTTATTTTACTATCGAAATCTATGCCGGAAATCGGCTCTTATGAAGGTTTCGGCATCGTCTACAGAGAAGCCATGGCTTGCGGGGCCCCCACCATTGTATCTAATGAGGCCGGCGCACGCGAAATGATTACCCCCGGAGAAAATGGGTTGTTAGTGGATCCCAACGATCCTGATGATGCGTTTCGAGCAATCATCAAATTACTTGGAAACTCTAAGCAGGCCCAGGAACTCGGTCTACGTGGCGCCGAAACGGCTCTGAAACATGCGGATTGGTCACCTCTCAATGAATTTGGATTTTAAGAGCTTACCATTCAACGACTCTTTTGAAAACACAATAACTAACCCTCCAAAACCACTTGTCTCTATCATAGCGCCATGTAGAAATGAAATTGATCATATTGAAACTTTTGTGAAAAATGTTCTTGCGCAGGAACATTCGGAATCGTGGTATTTCGAGCTGATAGTCGCAGATGGTATGAGCGATGACGGAACCTGGGAACGTCTGCAGGACTTACGCCGGCTGGACTCCAGAATTCGAGTGATCAGGAACCCGAAGCAATCCACCCCCGCGGGATTGAATGCCGCCATTAATCTATCCAACGGGTCCATCATAGCAAGGATGGATGTTCATACTGAATATGAGCCTGATTATCTTCAAAAATGTTTGAGCACAATGGAGTCGACCGGCGCCGATAACGTAGGAGGCCCGCAGCGCGCTAGATCGGACTCTTACTTTCGAGCCGCTGTAGCGTTGTGTCATCATTCTCGATTCGGAAGCGGGGGAGGGAAGTCCCACGCGCAAAATTTCACCGGGTGGGTGGATACCGTCTACCTTGGCTGTTGGCGTAAGGAAACTCTTGTTGCGTTAGGTTTTTTTGACGAAGAACTGGTACGGAATCAGGACGATGAATTGAACTTGCGGCTGACTCGAGCCGGCGGCAGAATTTGGCAATCTCCTGAAATTAAATCATGGTATTACCCTCGACGAAAACTATCGGAGCTCTACAAACAGTATCAGCAGTACGGTTATTGGAAGGTAAGAGTTATTCAAAAACACCGAATACCCGCTTCAGTTCGACATCTAGTTCCGGCAGGTTTTCTATCGTCTTTGATCGTTCTTTCCCTGCTTTCATTTTGCAATGCGTTTTTCTTGTATCTCTTATCAGCTCTCCTCGGGATATACATTCTCGCCTCAATTTTCTCGGCGCTTGCCATATGCCTATCTAAGGATAATGTGAAGTATTTCCCGATCATGCCTCTGATTTTCGGCGCCTGTCACTTCGGTTATGGATTGGGTTTTCTTGCAGGTTGTATAGATTTTACTCTGTTGAAAGGCAAGAACGCTGATTCATTTTCCGATTTGTCCAGGGGACAACCACCGCACGGAATGTCTTGAGAGTAGTACTAGATACCAGTTGAAATTATTAGAATTTTGTAACCTTCTTGAGTATTGATTGTCAGAATTATTTGGAGTTCAACACTTGACTTGAAAACCAATAACTTACTATATTAACAGACGCCTACCTTCATCCGCAGATCTCTGCGATGTTCCGATCCGTTTTGGAGGATTCCTAATGAGTTCCAATTTGCTGTTCACGCCCGGTCCCGGGGCGGACAAATCCCATATTGTTTATGAAGCTGACGGCCTTAAACGCCAATCATCCGCCCCTTGCCAACTTAATTGTCCGGCGGGCATAGACATTCCATCATATATTGCTCTAATTGGCCAAGGTAAGTACGACGAAGCCATTGAAGTTATACGTGAAGATAATCCTTTTCCATGGGTGTGCGGTCTCATCTGTCCAAATCCCTGTGAGCAGTGGTGTCAACGACGTTACCTTGATAAAGCTATTTGTATAAAAGACCTCAAAGGTTTGGCCGCCAAAATCGTCATGTCCGGTAAAGGCTACAAAAATCCCGAACCTGAAAATCATTACGATGAACGGGTCGCCGTGATTGGGGCCGGCCCGGCGGGACTGAGTTCCGCTTTTTATTTGGCCCATACAGGGTATAAAGTAACTGTGTTTGAAGCTTTTCCTCAACCCGGGGGAATGTTGGTCACCGGCATTCCGGAATACAGATTGCCCCGGGAGTTGGTCCATAGAGAAATAGAATCAATCCGAGAAATGGGTGTTGAAATTGTCGTTAATACACCTGTGGGTAAAGACCTGACTTTAGACCAGCTCAGGAAAGACGGCTATAAAGCTTTTTTCCTGGGAATCGGCGCCTGGAAGAGCAGCCGATTGGGAATTGAAGGTGAAAAAGAATTCGCCCAGGTGATTGATGTTTTAAACTTTTTAAAGGAAATATCTTTTGGCCAAAAGACCAAACCGGCTGACCGCGTAGCAATCATCGGCGGCGGAAACGCGGCCATAGACGCCGCAAGAACCTGCGTGCGGCTCGGATGTTCTTCGGTCAATGTTTTATATAGACGCACAAGATCTGAGATGCCGGCGCACTTTGAGGAAATCATTCAGGCCGCTGAAGAAGGAGTTCATTTCCATCAACTTACTATTCCCATGCGTATATTGGGCTCAGACAATGATGTTGAGGGTATCGAATGCGTGACCGCCACTCTTGGAGAGCCCGACGCTTCCGGACGGCGCAGGCCCATTCCCACTCCGGACACTGAGTACGTTATTCCGGTGGAAGCGGTAATTTCCGCTATTGGCCAAAGCCCCCATGTGCTCGATTTACCAGGTCTCGGAGACCTTGACCTCACAAAGCGTCAGACTATCAAAGTTGGTTTGATGAGCCAAAGAACCAACATTGAGGACGTGTTCGCAGGCGGGGACGCCGTTACAGGTCCCGCCACGGTTGTCCAGGCAATCGGGTCAGGCAAAAAAGCCGCCGGCGCCATTCATCATTTTCTTAGGCGTGAAGAGTTTCCGGCCAGGACCATTCAACGCCCCCACCGAATGGTGGAACCTATCCGCATGACTTACCAGGATAAGGCGTTTATTCAGAGACAGGAAATTCCGATAATTAATTTGCAAAAGCGTATGACGACTTTCGATCAAGTTGAATTGGGATTGGATGAAACCGCCGCTCGGCAGGAAGCCAAACGGTGTATGAGATGTGATATCTGCGAACGTTGCGGAAAATGTGTGGAAGTGTGTACGGATAAGCTTGGAACGTCCGCGATTAAATTTTATCACGCAGGCGAAAGTTCGCTCGTTTTAAAGGATTACGTGCACGGTTTACCACATTGTATAGGCTGCGGAACCTGCGTGAACATTTGTCCCACGGGCGCTCTTCAGATGGAAGATCATGGAGATGAAAGATTGCTTTTGATGTGCGGGACGGTGGTTAATAGAATTAAGATGCAGAAGTGTGATGATTGCGGAGTCTATTTTGCGCCGAAAATTTTCCTGAAACACATAGCCAAAACAACGGATGTCCCCGGTTTTGGACACGGCGAGAATCTATGCCCTGATTGCAAAAAGGTTCGCCACGCCTACAGGATGTCCAGGGGATTGACGCGATAAACCCTGAACACACTATTCCCTTTCATAAGAGAGACTGATTAAGGAGCTGGGGCAACTTCGGTTGTTCCAGCCGACGATTTTGAATCCGGCGCTGTGAGCGTTTACCTGGAATTCTTCCCTTTTAATTCTCCGTCGCACAAGAAGCTGATATTAAGCTTTGCTTATGGTCACCCAGGCCGAGCCTAACCCCCCGGTCAATTCCGCTGTATTGATGCCGGCGCCAATGACTTTGTCTCCGCCAAAGTTTGTCCCGCCAATCGTCTGCGGAGACGCTCCGGCTTGTTTGTAACCATAGCCTTTCGCCAAAGCCAAAACTCCAGGCCGAATCCCGGGGAGCACATGCGCCTCTGTAATAACGCTTTTTTTGATTGCCCTATTCTCAACCTTCACCAAATCTCCTTGTTTGAGACCGTGTTTGGCGGCGTCCAGTGGATTAATTGCTAGTCGGTTTTCAGGCTTAATTTCAAGCAACCAAGTGTTAATACCCGCTGAAGGATCTCGATGGAACGGCTGATAGTAAGTTATTAGGCACAATTCATCATCAAGAGCGGCGCCGGACGTATTTTCCGGCGCAGTAGGCCAGTAGGTTTTGGGCGCAGGATTGACCGGCGGTTTGGCTGTTTGAAAATTGCTGAAGAAGCCGCCTCGATCAAAAATTTCCTGAATATTAGTCTCAAAACCGATGGACTGATCATTCTTCACAGACTTCATAACTGCCGCCACCCGTCTCTGATAATATTCATAGGCATTTTTTGGAGAGTCAGGCTTCTTAGGATCAAATTCAGGAAGACCGGTCTGAGATCCCAAAGCAATTAATATATCTTCCATAATTTTTGTTTCGGGGAGTATCGGGAAGTAATTACCGGCCTCATTTACGGCGCCGACTACCGGTCGCCTTAGTCCTACCCAACCCATTTCCGGCGCGGAGGCTATGTCGAATCGTTCGAGATATGTAGTGTCCGGTAAAATATAATCGGCCAATGCCGAAGTCTCGGTAATATGGCAATTGATAGCAATGAATAGAGGAACCTGCTTCGTATCAGACAAGACATCCGCTACCCACTGCTTATCGTAAACCGGATCCGTACGCCACGTCAGCGTTATAGCCGGGCCGGAAATTTGTTGATTATTCTGAGCTTGGCCGCCGGATTGAGTCGGCGCCGGCACATCTCTAAAATTGCCCAGAGGCTGCGCAATCAATCCACCAGTTCCCGGCGCAGCGCCGACCATTTTGTTTATGCTGAGGATAGCCGCGGCGGTTTGCGCCCCGTTTGCTTGCGAATAAATTCCCGGGCCTGGAAAAACCGCAGTTTTTGTTCCTCCTGCCGCTGCAATGTCGGCGAGTTCTGAAATGATTGATGGATTCAAGCCGCAATCCAGCGCGTGCTGATCCACAATCTTTGCCGATACTTTTGCTTTAATTTCCGAATCAGGCTCATTGGCCGCAAGATTGCGATCCATCAGCGATCGCATTATACCGAGAGCTAATTCCAAATCTTTGCCGGGCTTTACGGGGACCCACAGATCCGCTTTTGATCCCGAGACCGATAATCGCGGATCAACTACCGCCCATTTCATACTTCTATTTATTCTAGCGTCGGCAATTTGCCGCGCGATCAATGTCAAAGGAGTTCCGGAATCAAGGGGAGCGTCCCCGAAGCTGATAACCGCTGCGGCGTTCTTGTAGTCAACACGTAGGGCGCCGATAGTATTACCAAAAATTTGATTAATTATCTGCCGCTTTTGGGCGCCGGGGATCAGCGTCGGTTCGTAGGCCAGTTCGGCATTTCCCATTAGTCCGACAAAATAACGCAGGAACGATTCCGCTCCAATATCGGGATTACCAGCCAAGATGCGTAAAGCGCTTGCCCCGCTTCTTACGTCCTTCAAACCCGAAACTTGAATCCCTGGAAACAAATTACCGCCCTGGGTAATCTGGTTAAGAGCCTGTTCCCAGCTAATGGCCGTCCATTTGCCCGAACCTCTCTCGCCTACCCTTTTCAGAGGCTTGGCCACCCTGTATGGATTGTAAAGCGTCTGAACACCGCTGCCGCCAATGGCGCAGATGGCGGAAGTTGTAACGGCGCCTGCGCTTTCTTGAAGCTGATGAACTGAAGATTTGTTTATCGGGTTTCCCCCGATTTTCACCAGCATTCCTTGAGCTATCCGGCAGGTGATCGGGCAGTTTCCTTCGCACAATCCGCAAACGGAATTAATCGAACGCACTCCCAGAGTAGTTTCAATTGGATCGGACGAAGGAGCGCCGGTAATGTATTTAGGAATCGGACCGGCATGCTCGAAAAATTGGCATCCGGCAAACAGCGAAGCTCCGCCCATTATACCGGCCCATCTCAAAAATTCTCTTCTGGAAAATTCTTTCATATATTGCTCAAATCAACTCAGGGGTATATCGAAGCCGATGAACACCACAGAGTATCGCATTAGAAAAACTCCGCCTATAATCAGAGCGGACGCCACGTACAACCAATTGCGGTTATTTCTAGTCCATGGAATCAGGAGTAGGGCCAATGGCGCCAGCATTCCCAGCGCAATCTCACCCCATAAGTAGAGCTTTTCGTGGAAAGCGTACATGATGGAAGCTTGTCCGTCCGCATTGGAAACCAGCAGCGTCAACCAGAATGAGACATTCCAGAAAAGATCGACGAGCAGAATTCCAATCATCATCTGTCGCAAACTTACAAACAGTTCGGGATCAAGTTTTTCCGATCGAAATCTATCCAGTATTAAGGCGACCACGGCCAATAGAGCAATTCCGGATAAAAGAGCCGAAGTGAGAAAAAATCCCGGCATTAAAGCCGCATGCCACCATGCTCTTGCTCGAACCAAGGCAAAAGCGAAGCCCGTATAAGCATGAACCAAGATTGCAAGCGGCACTGTAATCGTGCCTAAGATCTTTGTGACCTTGTCATTTTTCGTAAAAATAAAATAGATATAGATAAGATTGGCTATGGGATACAAGGTGAGCAGCCAAGACCCATAGGAAAGCGCCGAAGTCCTATTAAAAAATTCAGGAACCAGCGTATGCCAAAATCTAAGGGGCTGATGTAAATCAAGAATCAGGCAAGCCGGCGCAAGCAGTAGCAGTAAAAATGAGATTATAGCCGCAGGCAGGGCCATGGGTTTAAATCTTTTAATATTGAACACCGTGGACAATGTGGACAGTATGAAAGAGCCCGCTGATAATCCGGTGAAATAAAAATATAAGGGTATATAGATTTTCCAGGGAATTTCATGAGGCACGTTGTAAAGAACCGCTGCGTCCATTACTTTTCCCTCTTATTCCAGTAAGTAGCGTTAGGACTGGGAATGTGCTTAGGATACTCGATTACGGCCTCAGTGAAATCTTCAGAGTATTGCATTCTGCCTTTTACCGCATGATCAGCCTTGATGTAAAAAACCTTTGGAATGGTCCCCAATTCCGGCTTAATCACACTCGTGGAAATCTCAGCCACTCGTTGGAAAATTTCCGATTTTGGATCATTCATATCCCCAAACACCAAAGCTCCCGACAAACAAGATTCCACGCAGGCCGGTTGCAGGCCCTGATCTATTCTCGTTACGCAAAAATCGCATTTATCCGCCGTGTGACGAATGGGATTGAAAAACCTGGCGTCGTAAGGGCATGCTGAAATACACATTCCGCAGCCTATGCATTTGCCGTAATACATGACGACTACACCGTCTTCTCTCCGAACTGTAGCCTGAACCGGGCAAACCTGCACGCATGGTGGCTGATCGCAGTGATTGCATAAACGACGTAGAAAATGATTACCAACATTCGGAAATGAGCCCTTTTGCAATCCTTTAACCCAGGATCGCCAATAGCCCAGGGGAACATTGTTTTCGCTCCTACACGCAATGGAACAGGAATGGCAGCCAATGCACCTGCGTTGATCCACGAGCATTGCATATTTCTTGATTATGGGTGATTCCGTTCCTGGTTTACTTGGCTGAGATTGGCTCATAAGTATTCTTTTATAAATATTGTCTGCGCCGGGAATCCGGCGACAAGTAAGCTCAATTATAAAAAACTCATTGCGATTGATGGCATTTGAGGCAGTCCATCCTGCTAAAAGACTCTTTGCCGTCATGGCAAGTTCCTGTTGCGCAGGTGGCGCAGGCCCGTGGAATTTCGTAAGTCACCAGCGTAGCCTCGGCGCCTTGCGAGCCGTCCGGCATGTACAATGTG
>JBBSBY010000074.1:0-17432 GCA_038250835.1 Desulfomonilales bacterium
GGCAAAAGGTCCGGCGAATGGCTCAAGATTAAAACCATCAACCGACAGGAACTCGTAATCGGTGGGTGGATTCCGTTGAAAGGCGTTCGAGAACGTGGAGTCGGCGCTTTGCTTACCGGCTATTATGATTCGGAAGGGAAGCTGAGGTTTGCCGGCAAAGTCGGCACAGGCTATAAAGATACGGACAGGCAGGAGTTGCGAAAACTCCTTGAAACCTTAGAACGTAAATCCAGTCCTTTTGCCGACACATTGAAGTACACAGACTCCATTTACGCAAAACCTAATCTTGTGGCTGAATTTGAGTACAGGGAATGGACTCCTCAAGGTAGATTACGACATCCGTCATTCAAGGGCCTACGTGACGACAAATCGGCTGAAGAAGTTGTCATGGAATTACCGGGTAAATAAAGCGCAAAGATTCATAGCAGCACGAGCAATTATAAGGTAACTATATTGCCTAAATCTAAAAACCAGATTGTTCAAGTTGATGGTAAGGAACTCACTATAAAGAACTTGGAAAAAGTTCTATATCCGGCGACGGGGTTCACAAAAGGTCAAGTGATTGACTATTACGTAAAAATCGGCCCAGTAATCCTTCCTCACCTGCAAAACCGTCCACTCACGCTCAAGAGATATCCCAACGGAGTAGACGCCGGTTTTTTTTACGAGAAAGAATGCCCCAGCTATCATCCTGAGTGGATCGAAACCATTAGTGTCCCAAGTACCAGGCGAGCCTTTGTTCATTTTTGTGTTGTCAACGATTTGGCTTCTTTGATTTGGGTGGTGAATCTCGCGTCATTGGAGATGCACACATCCTTGTCCTACAAGGATGACGTGCTGACCCCGACAATGATGGTCTTTGATTTGGATCCCGGACCTCCCGCTGATTTACTTGATTGTCTGGACATAGCGTTTCAGCTAAAGGCGATCTTTGACGAGTTGGGTCTGGAAGTATTCCCGAAAACATCAGGAGGCAAGGGGCTCCACGTTTATGCGCCGCTTAACACCAAAACGGATTATGATAAAACCAAGTCTTTTGCCAAAGCGGTGGCCCAGTTATTGGAAAAGAAGAACCCCGACAAAGTGACTTCAAATATGAGAAAAGACCTGAGAAAAGGCAAAATCTTTGTAGATTGGAGTCAAAATGATGATCACAAGACCACGGTTTGTGTTTATTCGTTGAGAGCGCGCGAACGTCCCACGGTATCCGCCCCTGTGACCTGGGAGAGATTACAATGGGCGGCCAAACACAAGGATACGTCAAAAATAGTTATGGAAACTGCCGACATTCTGCGACAGGTCGAAAAAGAAGGGGATCTGTATGCTCCCATGTTGACCTTAAAGCAGACTCTGCCGAAATTGTGACGGTTCTACCACGCGCTTCTCAAAGTTTGCGTGGGGAACGACGCCTTTTCTGTTCTCATACCGGTTCGCAATAAACCATTGTAACATTGCTAAATCCTTTTGGTTCCTCTCCATGCTCGGAGAGGGTTAGGGTGAGGAGCTTCAACAGGATGTTACGACATTTAATAGCGAAATGGTGTCAGCTTATCAATTGGCCACTCTCTTTTACCTCGGACCAGCGGCTTCTATTTTATTGGTCACGACACTGAGTTTCTTCTCAAGGTCAAGTAATTTGCGCTGGATATTGGCAATCTGAGCCGCGTCTAAAGATTGTGTCCCCGCAGTCGGTTGCATGGATGTCTTGACTTCGGACAGCTCCTGACGTATGCCCTGCAGGTTTTTAATTACGGCTCTTTCATTGTCTAGCAAAGCTTGGGAATAGTTCTGAATCGCTCGTTCGGCTGATCCACCTTTTTTTTCCAAATTCGCGATCATTCGATCGGACTTTTTCTCCAATCTTTCTGCGGCAGCGGCCATCGAGCCGGTGGTATTAACCATCATGCCCATGTACATGGTCATTTGTTCCATGTTCGACTGCAGCCGATTTAAATCGGGTAATTTGGCGCAGCCGCCGACGCCGATCAGGAGGGCGAACAAACAGTATTTGATAATATATTTGCTCAAAACCATAACCTTCACAAAACAAAATTCAAAGGAGATTTAATCTCTCCATTTGTAAGTTCCAAACTTTTCAGGATTCAAAAGCTCATCAGGTATCGAAATTCCGAATACGGCGCCTTCCTGCCGAACTCGAATTTTCATATTTTTATCGGTAATGGTGATTTCTTCCTCTCTCGGGAAGCTTTTGCCGTCCAGCGTCTTGAAAAATTCAACGACCTTGAATATTTTTTGCAATTTTCCTTTTGCGTCCAGGGTTTCTGATTTCAATACAAAAAAATCATCTTTGGACACCCAAAGCAAGCGTTCGCCTTTTCTATCCGGAGACGATATCCTGATGACGTAAGCGTCTCTACCATCTATCTTTTCTTCCCGCAGCAAGGTTTCCTCTTCACCTTCTTGAGGAATAAATCCCTGAATATCCTCCAAAGAAAGACCGGTCCCGCCCATGTTTACGGATTTATTGTCCAGAGCCAAAGGCAAGGTCTTGCCGGTTGCGGGAGCATGCATATAGGCTTTGGGCTCATGCCCTTTGTTCAGCAAAAATAGGAAACGTAAACCTTTGGATTCTTTGGGCTCTTCAAACTCGACAAAGAACTGGGCGGTTTGATCCTTCGTTCGGCCCATGATCCAGATGACGTGATTGGCCGTCATCCGACTTCCTTTGTATGTTTTAACGGACAGAGGGATTCGGAAGCTCTCGGAAAAATTCTCTTTAATGGATTTTGTAAGTATTTCTTGAGCCGTCATGGCATGTCCCGCAGACGGCGTTAATAACAACGAAACGGTAAAAGTTATTGTTATAGCTGCGCTAATTAAAGACATTGAAACAATCCTTTTGTGCTGGTTTTTCAATTGTTAAAAACGATCTTTTCTACAGGAGTTGAGCTCCTTAAATGATATTATGTATGGTTGCGGCTCAACTGATCCTAGGGCGATTGCAAATCAAACAATATGATTTTCAGAAATAATTAATCCAAATTCTGCGTTATCCATTTAATACCATAAAAATACTATATTCGTCAAGCATAAGCGAAATATCAGGTCTGAAAAAGGTTAGCCAAATTGGATTCTTCTGCCGAGGATTCCCGCCAAAATCAAAACTAATTTCGGGCGTCACAAACGGCGCTCTTTTTCGTGGGGTCCCAATTCTCACAAAAACTAGACAAATAAGCGGGAATGCAGCGCGGGAAATCATATCACAACCAAATTTGAATTGGCAATCTGAGAATTTGCCCAAACCAAACATGATCCTTTGTAAATAGGATATCTTCTGGTATATTTTTTAGAGAAAAAATTGGAGCCTACTCATGAAAGGCCTACTCGTCATTTTATCCGTTCTTTTCTTTAGTTTCGTGCCGCCCGCCCAAGCTCAATGGCCGCTAATGCGGGACGGTCAGGAAAGTAAATCGACTGACAGCGGCGGCGCCTTGACAAGCGCGGGCCGATTTCAGGTGTTCACCACTCCGCAGGCAAAGAATTCCACATTTATGTTGGATACGGAATCAGGCAAAGTTTGGATTATGAGGAAAGATCCAAGCTCCGGAGACTATTCCTTACATAGAATCCCTGTTGATGATATCGATCAAAAATCGAAATCTACCCCTGAGAAAAATAAATAGGTCGTGATACGTAAAGCCGCCGAGTAAGCTGAGTTGTTCATCTACTTAGAAAAGGGCGTAATGCTGATTCGCAGCGCCATCTTCGTCATTAGATACTGCAGAGGAGAAGATCTCCACGAAATAATGGTACGAAATCAAAAGCGTAATGTTCATAAGTCACTCTTTCATTCGGGTGTGATAAACAATATACAATACATGTTGTATAGCGTTAATAACCAGGAGCCTTAATGTTCCTTAGGAGGCAAACGTCCATATGAAAAAGGATGGTTACAAAGTCGCCGTGGTGGGGGCCACCGGCGCGGTCGGAAACATGATGATCAGTGTTTTGGAAAAAAGAAAGTTCCCGGTTAGCGAAATAGTTCTCCTGGCGTCAGGCAGGAGCGCCGGTCGGGCTCTTACATATAACGGAAAAGATTATCAGGTTACGGAGCTCACCGAACACTCCTTTAAGGGTGTTGACATTGGCTTATTTTCCGCGGGAGGTTCCATCAGCGAAAAATTTGCCCCATTTGCCGCTCAAGAAGGGTGCATTGTAGTGGACAATACGGCCCATTTCAGGATGGATCCCGAAGTTCCGCTGGTGGTTCCGGAAGTAAACCCCGAGGCCATAGCCGAATATCCCCGCAAAAATATAATAGCGAATCCAAATTGCTCGACCATCCAAATGGTTGTAGCTCTCAAGCCGATACATGACGCAGCCGAAATTAAGCGAGTGGTCGTATCAACCTATCAGTCCGTGTCCGGAACAGGTAAGGACGCCATTGAGGAAATGCTGAATCAGTCCAGAGAAATAGCGAATTCGGTCCAATGGACCAAGGATGATGGACTACATAATTTACGAGCCTTGCTTGCCCCTTACAAACAAATGAAAACGAATGTTTATCCGCACCGCATCGGCTTTGAGTGTTTGCCCCAAATCGATGTGTTTATGGACAATGGCTACACTAAAGAAGAAATGAAATTGGTGTGGGAAACCAACAAGATATTAGATCCCAACATCAAAGTAACCGCTACCGCCATACGAGTGCCCACATTTTTTGGTCACTCAGAATCGGTCAACCTGGAATTGGAGAGGCCCCTCAGCCCTGGGCAGGCTCAGAAGATTTTGAGCGCGGCTCCAGGGGTAAAGCTATACGACGACCCATCAAAGAAAGAATACCCGCTGACTTCTTTGGCCGCAGGTGAAGAATTCACCATGGTAGGACGCATTAGGAAAGATGAATCCATAGAGAATGGTCTGAATCTGTGGATAGTGTCCGACAATATAATGAAAGGAGCGGCCCTTAATGCCGTTCAAATAGCGGAAATACTGATCGACAAGTATATTTAGCCGTTATGGTAGCCGTTTGACGTTATTTCAGAACATTCTGTTGAAGAACATAACCCTCTTCAAATATACAAAGGATCGGAAGGATCTCTAAAGTGTTACCAATGCTGACCTGAAATGGTATTACGTTATTCCAATTACTGGAATCCTATAATCATCATCCTCACAATCAGGACGCCGCTGGAAAGGAGTTTTAATGAATTCCAAACGTGAAGCAGTGATAGTTAGCGCCACACGAACGCCTCTGGGGGCTTTCAATGGTTCACTTAACGGGATCGGCGCCACCACGCTCGGTGGGCTCGTCATCGAGGAAGCCGTCAAAAGGGCCGGCGTGGACAAATCCGAAGTAGATGAAGTCATTATGGGTCAGGTGCTCCCCTGCGGATATGGGCAAAATCCCGCCAGACAGGCATCCGTTAAGGCCGGTTTACCATTCGAGACTCAATGCTTCACGATAAACAAAGTTTGCGGCTCAGGCCTCAAGGCGGTGATGCTGGCCGCTCAGGCGATTCAGTTAGGAGACGCGGAGATCATCGTCGCCGGCGGAATGGAAAACATGTCCATGGCGCCCTACTACCTCGATAAAGCCAGGTTTGGTTACAGGATGGGGGACGGGACTTTAAAAGATCATATGGTGCATGATGGATTGTGGGACATTGTGAATGACTTCCACATGGGCATCAGCAACGATCTTTGCAGCGAAAAATATAACGTCGCCAGAGAAGAACAAGACAAATACGCGGCAATGAGCTATAAACGGGCCCTTAATTCCATCTCCACCGGCAAATTCAAAGAGGAAATCATGCCTGTGATGATTCCCCAAAGAAAAGGGGATCCCAAGGTTTTTGACACTGATGAATGTCCACGAGAAACGACCTACGAAGCTTTGAGCAAGATGAAGCCCGCCTTTCAAAAGAATGGGTTTGCCACTGCAGGGAATGCCTCGATCATATCCGATGGCGCTTCCGCTTTGTGCGTAACATCATTGGACAAGGCCAAAGAAAAAGGGCTGAACATTTTGGCCAGAATCGGCGCCCAGGGCAGCGCCGGATTGGATATGAAGTACGTGCTTATGGCGCCCATGCTTTCGATACCCAAAGTGGCAAAAAAGGAAGGCGTGGATTACCATTCAATTGATTTAATGGAAATAAATGAAGCCTTTGCAGGCTCCACCGTAGGTGTTATGAGAGAGCTGGGTCTGGACATGGATCGCTGCAATATAAACGGCGGCTCAGTGGCTCTCGGCCATCCAATCGGAGCTTCCGGCGCTCGCGTGCTTACCACTTTGATATATGAATTGAAGAACAACGATAAAAAAACCGGGATGGCTTCCCTCTGTTTGGGAGGCGGCGAGGCCGTTTCGCTTTATATCGAGCGTTAAGACCGGTTTTGGGGATGACGGAAAGGGACCGACGGTTAAACGAATCGACGCAGAATTACCCTTTACCGGCGACTCTGGTAACTAGAGGGTGAATTTACCGTCTGCGAGTTATGGATGAGATTTTGGTATGCAGGAGAAATCTCAACCCCTGTCGTCGGCTGTCCAGAGACGACTTCTTGATCAGCTTAATGTGCCAAACTCACGGCTTATTTCAATCAAGCCTTGTGAATTTTCCCGTGATTTGATTGAATGTCTCGGAAATTGTTTGATGGTGGTATTAGATGAATCGGAATTCCAAGTCGTTCCTCACAGGCGCCGACCCGTTTTTGACTTTGCGCTTGCTCAATTCGGATCAGCGTTCAATTAAATATTCTTTTATACTTGAACCCCACATGGAGGGATTCATCGGGATCCCCCACGGCGGTATAGGTATGGGGTTATGCATTGAAACGTGGCGAACATTTGGAATGGGAACGTATCCCATTGACGTGAACTTTCGATTCGGCGGCTCCGGCATTCACATCGGCGACGAAGCGATCCTGGAAATCGAAACCGGTAATACCGGCGAATACCTAATTGTCAAAATTGTGAAACCTGGGGACAAAACCCCTTATTTGAAGGCTGAGATCAGACCCGCGGACTCATCGGAGTCTTATGTGTCCTTCACGAAAGTCGAAGATTCCAAGCTCAGGAAGCTGCCTTACTACCGGAATTGCTTTGTGTGCGGTCATTATAGGGAAGTTTTGGGACTCCAAAGACGGTTCATGGCCCGTAGAGAAAACGGAACCAGCCTGTGCAGAGTTGATTGGGGTCAAGGCGATGATCCGGATCGAGCAGAATCTTTTCTGTTGAATTCAAATGAACTCCACCCAGCGGTATTGACTTCCATTTTCGATGAAAACACCGCCTGGGGCGGCTTTCTAAGCACCCGATCCTGCGGAGTCTCCACTAAAATGAATCTCAGGTTAATGAGACCAGTGGCGGACAGCGAGGCGCTCGTTTTCCTTGGTAAACCCACCGGCGTGCGCGGCAATCCAAAAGCTCCCAGATTTTACCTTGCTGAAGGCGCTGTTTATGCGGTCAACGGTTCATCCAACCCTGAGCCTGTAGTATGCGGGCAAGGCGAATGGCTGATAATGGATTACTACACCGAGCAGATCAAAAAGAACTTAATTCCTGCGGACGACTGGGAGTGGATCTTTGATGATTAATCTCTATTGTAACATGCCGATGCCGACAAATATTAGGAGTATAAGAATTGTACGAAAATGTAATAAACGGAATTTGGTGGATACCGGGTCGTGATAAATTTCTCCCTGATTCTCATATGTATGTAATCGGCACGCCCGAAGCCTCGGATTATTCAATTGTAGATTGCGGACTCATGGAAATGGGATCGTACAAGCTTGAAGAACTCGGCAAAATTGGAATTAAACCAAATGATATAAAACGAATTATTATGACTCACACTCACATAGACCACATCGGCTGCTTGCCTGAGCTTCTAAAGGAAATGCCGCATGTGGAGATTTGCGTCCACTCCGCTGAAGCTGAACAGCTTGAAACCGGCGACGCGTCGATTATTTTCGGTAGCTCAATGTTCGAGTCTATGATCCGCGAAAATTTTTCTCTACCTGAGGGGTATTTCAAGACCACCGTCCATCGTAAACTGAATAACGGCGATTTGCTCACTCTTGGAGGAATCCAGTTCAAAGTAGTCCATATTCCGGGACATTCCGCAGGTAGTATTGGTTTGTGGAATGAAGAGAATCGATTGTTCATGTCCGGAGACACTATTTACGCTGATGGCGCCATTGGTCGCTATGATTTGGAATCCGCTAATCCCAGTGAATTGAAAAACTCATTGAAGATTATAGGCGCTCTGGGAGTAGATATTCTACTACCGTGTCACAACCGCATAGTGAAGCGAGGGGCTGAAGCCATGGTGGCCAACACGGTGGAGCAATGGGTGCAATTTATCAACGATTGATATTAAATGATCCGGAATTTTGTAGTCATAGGAGTAATAGCCGGCGCTATTTTGGACATCTATTTAATTTGGTTGAGGAATCGTTCACGGCTCCGGTTGCGGTATCCTTTCTTGATAGTTTGTGGAAGTATTTTTGAGAGTTTTCCATTTTGTCGCATATCCATTGCAAAACATTTTGCGGGGCTCGTTTGAAATCCCCGTATTCAAGGCTTAACACTTCTTCTTCAGACATGTCTAAGATTTGTCCTAGCCGTTCCCTCGATAGGTGATGACTCGTCCGAAGTAGATATATCTCATGAGCTATATCGAGTTCCTTGCCGGCTCGCGAAAGTTGTCCCTCGAATTCAGGGCTTCACTCACCAATTCGGCAATGGAGTCGTCGAGTGTCCACTCATTACAATGCATTCCGTCACGACATAACATCCTTTTCGGATGCTTTCTCTATCGGAACCTAATAAACATTATTCAGTTATTACTGAGCCTTCCTTTATGCGGACCGTTCCTTGTAAACTCTCATTCTTTTAAGCGCTATCCGAATTTACTGTCAATGTGAAAGAAAATGATTGATCCTTCTTTTGAACTACTCCATAACGGAATTACTCTATACGGACCAATTACAGGAGGCCTAAATATGCCGGGCAAAGAAAGCCTTATTAAAATATTTGAGTACGCTTTAAATCAGGAAAAAACTGGAATGAGCTTCTTTCAAACTTCCTTAGAACGCATGGGAATGGGTTCAGCTATGTCGGCGTTTGAGCGTTTGATTGCAGAAGAGAAAAAGCATATCGATTTCATATCAGGAATTCTTGATGATTTGAGACGTACCGGCGATATTGACTCAACAACCGTGACGAAAATTGAATTGCATCCTGTCAACTATTTTGATGATCGCGCTCGCTCCGAGTTCCTTGAGCAATGTATCGAAGGCTCTATGGTTCCGGATGTGACGGTGTTTAATACTGCTTGGCTTATCGAGAAAGATCTCAGTGAATTCTACGGCAGGATGGCGGAAAAGACGGAAGGTAAGGCCAGAGAATCGCTGCAGATGCTTGCTGATTGGGAACGCGCGCATGAGAAGTTCTTCCGAGATTTTAGAGACAAACTCTCTGAAGTGTACGCCAACATGCCCTGGGGCGGTTGATTTTTACTGATCCTACCAAACAATCACCGGTTGGGACAAGGCTCTATTCCGACGGAACTTTTGAGAGTACATCAAATTGAGGTCACGCATTGTCTGATTCAACATACATCCTTATACTCGATTTCGGTTCACAATATACACAGTTGATTGCCAGGCGTATAAGAGAGATTGGCGTTTACTGCGAAATTCATCCATACTTCAAAGCCCTCGATTTGATATCCACCAATTTGCCGGCGGCAATAATCCTCTCAGGAGGACCGGCAAGCGTCTATGATCCCCAAGCGCCTGCGCTGGACAAACGAATATTCGATTTTGGTATTCCGTTACTCGGCATATGCTATGGACTGCAAGCCATAGCATACTGTTTAGGCGGCGTAGTCGAGAAGGCAAATGACAGAGAATATGGGCGAGCGCATCTGAGCTGGGTGAAGCCTGATTCGTTGTTGCTGGAAGGTGTATCCTCCGGCTCGCTGGTTTGGATGAGCCACGGAGACAAAGTAATAAAAGCTCCACCGGAGTTTTGTTCGTCTTCAACCACAGAGGATACGCAATTCGCCGCTTTCGAGAATCCCGCTGCAAAAATTTATGGTGTTCAGTTCCATCCCGAAGTTGTCCACACGCCTGCGGGAACTCAAATTCTAACAAACTTTGTTCGCAAAATTGCTGGAATCAGCGCCAACTGGAACATGTCTTCTTTTATTGATACCAGCGTCGAACACATTCGCCGGCTTGTGGGGACCGATCACGTTATAGCCGCTCTTTCAGGGGGTGTCGATTCCTCCGTAATGGTGGCTCTGCTGCATAAAGCTATCGGCGACAAGCTTCATTCAGTTTTTGTTAATAATGGTCTCCTGAGAAAAAACGAAGCTCAAGAAGTAGTTGAATCATTTTCCAATATTGGAATTGAACTTGACTATGTAGACGCAGCCGATCGATTTTTGGACAAATTGCGCGGGGTGGCCGATCCTGAAAAAAAGAGAAAGATCATCGGGGAAGAGTTCATTCGGGTCTTTGAAGAAGAAAGCTTACGTTTTCCTGAAGTTAAATATCTCGCTCAAGGAACGCTGTATCCTGATGTAATTGAGAGCGTCTCCTTCAGAGGAGGTCCTTCCGTAACAATCAAGAGCCACCATAATGTCGGTGGACTTCCTGAACAAATGAGGCTGGAGCTCATCGAACCCCTACGAGAGCTGTTCAAGGATGAGGTCCGAGACTTGGGCTTACAGCTTAGATTGCCTGAGACGATAATTTGGAGACATCCCTTTCCCGGTCCGGGGCTCGCAGTGAGAATCCTGGGTGAAGTTACTCCGGAAAGAGTGTCGCTGTTGCAAGAAGCCGATGCAATTGGGATTGAGGAAATCCGCAAGGCCGATCTCTATAGATCCATTTGGCAGGCTTTCGTAGTTCTGTTGCCCGTCAGATCCGTTGGAGTCATGGGAGATGAGCGAACTTATGAACACGTAGCTGCGTTAAGAGCAGTGGACGCCACCGACGGCATGACTGCGGATTGGTTCAAAATTCCTTTTGAAACATTGGGTGTGATATCGAACAGAATAATTAATGAGGTAAGGGGTATAAACAGAGTGGTCTACGATATTTCGTCAAAGCCCCCGGCCACAATTGAGTGGGAGTAGCACAGGCAAACAGTCATTACGGCGTTTCACGTTCGGCTAACCACCCCTCTATATATTTTTTTAATTTTTGCAATTTTTCAGGGGGTAATTGCTCGATTATACGTTTCAACTCCCCATATTGAGGATGCTCCCTGAGTGGCTTATAAGGCTGAGACTCAGCTTCGGCGCAGCTATTCTCCGTTGCCTTCATCATTTTCTCCTAACCAAATTGCAGTATTTTTTGCTCTGCCCGCTTCATAGTCCAGGACAGCCGATAAGTCAACGCCAAAAAGCCACGGCATCCTCAGTAAAACTATTACATTAAACAATAAATGTAAGTGGTTTTTATTTGACGTATAAAATTAATTCTGGTATTTAACCCCTCAGAATGAATTGCGGGGTTATGCATGTTATCTTTTTTTAAAGGCCGATCCGGCGACACAGTTAAGCTGCCTAACCACATTTTCCTTTATGGAATTATTCTCACAACCCTGGGAATTTTTGTGAGTCTAGGGTCCGGGGTCAGGATTTACGAATTACGAGAATTTTTTCCTTTGCGACTCCCTGACCAGGTGAATGATTTCATACTCACTTATATTCCGTTCATTGTGGGTACTTTTATCACTACTGTTGCCGCTTTTGCAGGAGTTATCGTAGGGATCAACTGGATACTTGGGGGACTCAGGATCGTTTCTAAAATTAAAATACCCCTACGTTTCCCGGGCGATTACTACAGGCCCGAGGCCGTTTCTTTGGGATTGAAAGATGGGAAGCTTAAATCTTACGATAAAGCGCCCTCATTGCTATTCTTTATCATTGGAAAACTTTGGTCCAACGCAAAATATATTTCTGAAATACCCGGTTACATAGTTAAACGTAACATTCGCTTCATAATCAAAGCTATTGCAGCCGGAATAATAATACACTTTTTATTTAAGGCGCTTGAGATAGTTCCCTTGCACATGGCGGGCTGGGGGTTAGGCAGCGGGTATGTGTTGCCCTCTCCGACTCCATTTTACAATGTCCTTGGCGTGGTCTGCATACTGAAATTATTGATCACGCTGTCGCTGATCCCTTTAAAGAAGCCCGGCGCGACCCGAGAAATGGATTCGATGATTGTGGAAGGTAAAGGACATCCTTCTGTCTTTTTTGCAGTGCTGGAAGAGGGCTCAAAAATATTTGCCCACAAGGGTTTCTCCAATAAAATCAGCAGGTCCAAACCTGTGGTTTGCGATGACAAGGAGACCCTAATAGGGACCCTAATCGAGAGTTTTCCAGAATACGTTCGGACTTCATCTAGATTTGCGGCAATACTGAGCCTGCTATTAGGATCAGTTCTGATTTTGGTTGGATTTCTTCAAATAATTTTGATGCAGTATCCGAGTTTCTCCGTTGGTTACGAAGAGTTCTTCAGACTATACTTGTTTAGCCTTATTACAGACATACTGCTGAATGTTCTTTTAATAATGCTCGGAAAGAGTTTTCTTGAACAAGCTAAATCACTGATGGCAATATATAGGTTTCGATCGAGCTTGGTATACGTCGAAGCCAAGGGTGATTATGACAACAAAATGACGCATCAGCTTGGCGGAATTATTTCAAAGGACCGCCTTTTTAATCCTCTAAGCGCCTCTGCTTTCAACGTCCGTTTCTTTTCCGCTGAGGCAATCTCGGAATCCATCACCCCTGAAGGAGTGCGCGAATTAGTCGGTTTGGAAACTTCCGGGCGTCTGGCCAAGGATGTGGGCCGACTCAAGTTCCTGCCGTTTCAAGTCCAATTTGTCGAGCGTTATCCTTCATCCTGGACCCGTGAAGAAGAAATCATGGATGAACCGTGCGAGGACGAGATAGAGGACGCCGAAATAGCCGCGGCCAATCACATAATCCCAAACCTAGCGGCGTCATAGAGGCGTAAAATGGTTTTTTCCGGATTGATTTTTTTCACCGGCGCCTTTGTCGCCTCATTGGGGAGCGATTATATTGCAAAACCCGAGCTGTGTATGCCGAAGCCTTCGGTAGCCACGGCGTCTTACTTGAAGGCTCATGAACAAAAATTACGCGAGAAGGAACTTCAAAGACTTCGGATAATAGTAGATTCTCTGGGAGGCGCCCCTGAACACGCAGGTTTTTTACACAAGGCCGGTCGAGAGTTCAAAATAGATCCCATTTTTTTGGCTTCAGTAACCTTTGTGGAATCCAATTTTAAAGCTCGCGCCTTTTCTAATAAAGGCGCCAGAGGTATGATGCAACTAGGCCCCATAGCGCTTGAGGTGCTTGGCGTCACGAATCCATGGGATCCTCATGAAAATATTATGGCCGGGGCGGCATATTTACAATATTGTTTCGAACGGTACGGCAAACATCCTAATTCAACGTATTTGGTGCTGGCGGCATATAACATAGGGCCCGGATCAGTTCAGAAATTAGAAAATTCGGAAGCCGCGGAACGGTTCGTCCGCAAAGTGCTTACGATCTATAACAGATTCACGGATGTTCCAGTGGCTATACCAGAGGCAAAACAAATGAACAAGAAAATGACAAGCAAATAAATGTCGTAAATGTAAATAAATTGACCATGTTGTTAATGTTGGATATGATATAAGTGGATAGTAGGCGCTCATTTCTAAAGAGTGACGCTACTTTTGGAAAAATGGACACAGGGATATAAATCTTGAACTAAGTAGTCGAATTGTCAAAGAACCCGCATATGAAATAAGACCGGGTTCACCGCGATCGTCGGCGTTGTTTCCTTTGCGCCGATTGACGATAACGAACGCGCATAGAAATGAGTATCAGCATACTCGACATGACTAAATAATGATCTCAACCGCAGCGATCAGAGGCGACTGGACTGAGGCGCCCCAGAGGTGAGCGATGAATAGAAGTCCGAAACCGGCTATTATGGTTTTAATTATATGTTTACTTTCGTTTACCGCGGCATTTGGCGAGGATTACCTCATCATCAAGAAAAAGGGGGGTTCTGCTCAGAAGGTGCCTCTGGAGTTTGCGCCTGATCAAATAGAATCATTTCGGGTCGAGCAAGGAGCGCCTTCGACGGACGGCGCCGCCAAAAAACCGATCAGGGACATTGGAGTTCAAAAGTCTGAGCAGGCAAAACCCGAAAGTTCCGCTCCAATGATCTATAAAAAACCGTTGACGGAGACTACGGGCCCACAATCTATGCCGTCTCAACCGCCGGCGGATGAAGATGCCGATCAAACTGAAGATCAAGGCGATAAAGAGCAACCCGTTATGAAGGACTCTCCGGCCCCGCTGCCTCGCGGACCTCAAGCCGGCCCGGTCGGTTCCGCCACTCCCCTGCAAAGGGGGCTGTTCAGTGTAAATGTTTATAAACTACCTGAAGATACAAAAACTCTCCCGGATTTCAGCGCCTTTAGGCCCATCAAAACCGTGGCTACGGACCGTATAAATTTCGAGCCCGCGAAAGGCGAAAATGAACCTTCGGGAATCGAGAACACCGACTTGCTCGGGCTCAGATTTGTGGGTATGTTCGCAGTCTCCGGCGAAGGTATCTTCAAATGGCGGCTACAATCAAAGGATGGGTCTCGTTTACATATTGATGATAAAACACTCATTGAAAATGACGGCGCCCATGACGCGACTTCAAAAACCGGCTATGCTCATCTAAACGCCGGTGTTCACTCTATTGTGGTTGACGGATTCAATCTAAAAGGTTCTCCAAATCTGAAATTATTTGTCCAGCCTCCAAGAGGTCCTGAACAAATATTTGGTGTGGGATCTACGTTGGCTGGTTGGCAGGAACCGGCCAAGCCTTACGACGTGCTCTGGGGACAGGTATTCTTTGTGCCTAAAGGCAATTATCCCGATGGGCCTAAGTTTGACAAATTGAATCCTATTGGCAGAGTGATCGCCTCAGAGCTCAACCTTTCCGGGGATGAAGGTATCCCGGGACTGCCCGGCCGTAAAGACATGGTAGGAGTTCAGTATAAGGGATTTTTCAATGTTACCGGCGCGGGTATATTCGCTTTTCGACTCCTTGCAGATGAATTTGGACAATTGACGATTGGGAAGCAAAGTATAATCGAAACCGGAGGCAAGGATTCGGCAGGAAAACTTGGGTGGGCTTTTTTGCAGGAAGGCGCGTATCCCATTACAGTCGATTATTTTCATAAACAAGGCGCCAACAAGCTGGAATTGCAGGTCACGGCGCCCGAAAAAGACGAGGTACTATTCAATCCGTCAAAGCCTTTGGTCGGTTTCGCTTCAGATACCGGCAAAGTCAGTCTTATTCCGGCTTTTGTATATTTCCTTAAGTCCGGCTCACGAAAGCTTCCAAATTACAACAAAATGTCACCTTCAGGGATGTTTTTCACGAGGTCTATTGATTTCCCATATGATCGCGGTTCAAAGGAATTTCCGGGGGTTCCCAAAAAGGACGAATGGTTGGGGCTCAGGTTCTACGTAAAGTTTACACTTTCCGAGCAGGAGTCCGGAAATTACAAATTCAGATTAGTGAGCACGGACGCCGCCCATCTGATATTAGGCAAGAAAATGGTTATCAATATTGAGGCGCCTGAAGGCAAAGCCGTCGAAAAAACGGGATCAGTGGATTTACCGGCCGGCAGCCATGAGATGTTTCTCGATTTCATGCAAACCACTGGGCAAAACGCTTTACAACTTTATATTACTCCGCCCGGGGGACAAGAAAAGATTTTCGCTTTTCAATAGTTCCGCGCATGATCGGCATAAGTAGGAAAGGGCGCTTGGAGCGCCCTTCTTAAATTATGTATGAAATTTTCGGACTATTATACATTTCATCAAAGGAATTACCTGGAATATTGTAATCATCACATCTGCTGTAGCTGTCTGAATCGTATCAACAATACCTCCGCGGTCAATTATACAAAATCGATTACATGAACCGCTCATCAATGATTCGGCGCGCCTTTCCTATGCTGCGCTCGATGGTATCCTGGGGAAGAATAGTTACTGGGACATTGATACCGATTATCTGCTGAATTCTATGGGCGATATTCTTAGCAAGCTCATCAAGATGAGCTTGGCCGGCCTGATAAGCGGAGGGTTTTACTTCCGTCTCGACGGAAATGTTGTCGATGTATCCTTTCTTCCGCAACCTTATTTGATACAAGGGCTCCACTTCGGGAAATTCCATGAGTAAAGCTTCAATTTGAGATGGAAATACATTTACTCCACTGATGATAAGCATGTCATCGGAACGTCCCAGAATTTTATCCATTGTAACCAGCGTCCTGCCGCATTCGCAGCGTTCTTTACTCAAACTGCAAATATCGCGGGTTCTATATCTTATCATAGGCATTGCGCGGCGCTGGAGAGCCGTAAAGACCAGTTCGCCTTCCTCACCTTCGGGCACCGGCTCCAAAGTTCCTGGGTCAACAATTTCAGGTAAAATATGATCTTCGTTTACGTGGATGTTGTAATATTCACAGGTGAAGGAAACTCCTGGACCCATTAATTCTGTAAGACCATAGTGTTCGTAAGCGTGAATGCCGCCTCTTTTCTCTATATCGTTTCGCATTTCAACGCTCCATGGTTCTGCGCCGAAATGGCCTGTTCTCAGTTTAGTATTACGAATATCAATTCCCATCTTTTCGGCTCGTTCAATAATAGTGAGGCAATAAGAAGGAGTGCAGCAAATCGCGGTAGTTCCAAAATCCTGAATCAAAAGCAACTGTCTTTCAGTCATTCCCGCGCCGGAAGGGACAACTGCGCAGCCAACACGAATAGCGCCCTGGAGAAAGCCGAGTCCGCCGGTAAATAATCCCATACCATAGGCATTTTGGAGAATACTATCGGGTCTGACTTCTTGAGCCCATAGCCCACGGGCCATACACTCGGTCCATTGGTCCATATCGGCAGCGGTATAAGGACCGGTAATTGGTTTACCGGTAGTCCCGGAACTTGCGTGAATCCTCACCACATCGGTCATGGGAACCGCGCACAAACCAAAAGGATAATTGTCCCTAAGATCGGTTTTTATTGAGAAGGGAAACTTGGAGATATCCGCTAAAGTCTGCAAATCTGAAGGCTTAACTCCGGCTTCGTCAAATGATTTTTTGTAAAACGGAATACGCTCGTAAACCCATTTGACTGTTTCCTTGAGCTTATCCAATTGGAAACTTCGCATTTCGGATTCGTTCATAGTCTCGAACTTCTCGTCCCAGAATTTCTTTGCCATACAAGGCCTCCTGTGTGGTGGGTATATCTAAGCACTGACTTTGGATATATTATGGGAGGGGCTGCTAATCACATTTTTATGAGATTTCAGTCACACTGTCAAGCTAAAATAATAGTAAAATCGGCTGGATTCAAGCA
>JBBSBY010000075.1:0-17283 GCA_038250835.1 Desulfomonilales bacterium
TATAACCAAAACCAGGAAATGCATCCAAAAAGGCGGAACACAATGACACAATAATTACAACGCACGACCAAAAACTCCACGGAACGGCTATTTTGAAAAAAATACCACCTTCGGCGCCTTTAGGGGCGCGAAATGTGGGATCCATAAATCCACAGACGCTCCCGTTCAGCTTTATTGGCTTGTGCTGTTTACACTCTTCGCAACTATAGGAGAGCTTTATTTATCACCGGTGGGCCTTTCTTTAGTAACAAAGCTGGCGCCCCCCAGGATGGTATCGATGCTCATGGGAGTTTGGTTGCTTTCATCCTTTTTCGGAAATTACCTCGCGGGCAGAATAGGGCAATATTGGGCAATTTTTCCTAAGGATTGGTTTTTCTTGGGAGTCGCGACGCTCTCGTTCGTAGCGGGCTTGCTCATGCTGGTAGTCTGGGCGGCTTTAAAGAATCGACTGGCTGATACCGGCCTGTAGAGGACGGGACTCTGATACAAATATTTACGTAGCGTCTCTGAACCCCTCCTGAACACTTGTTTTCCACTGCTCAGCCGTTTGGACGCAGATATCCGCGATCTTGTGTTCATTGCGATCCCGTGCATCCTGTTCCCAGTTCGTCAGCAAATCAATGCCGTTTATCCAGAGTCGCACAACCTGCTGAGAATTCTGAGATTTACGTAGTTCATCCAAAATCCATTCAAAATACTGAATCAAATGTTGTCTGACTCTATAGTCGACGTAATCTTCCTCCGCCATATTGTTTATTGTGTTTAGAGCCGTATTTACTTGATTGATTAAAAGAGACACCGGCACGCGAGGTTCAGAATCGTCATATACTACCATGAATCTGCTCCATAATTGCGACTGATTTTCGGGATGTGCTCAGTTATTCGATTGCGTATAGTTCATACATGCCGACAGGATGGCGCTCCTTAAATCCAATCGCTTTTTGAGCACATCGGTAAGTTTTGGATCAGTGGCGTCCAAACTTATTATTTGTTCAGTGTAGTCAATGTATTTGAGTATGTCCGGCGCCAATTTGTCAACTGCTGAAGACTTGAGTCCTTTTTGCAGCTCAATTTTAGCGGACTCATACTGTTTTGCCCTATCGTTCGGATCAAGGATGGACTTTGCCGCGTCAACGCGACTAACGAATTTGAGAACGGTTTTGCACACGTCATTCGGTAAGGTCGCAGGTATTTGGCCTGTCTGTCCAGTTGCGCCGGATACCAATCCGACACACATGAAGAATACGATAGTAGGTAGAAAATGATGGTTCACTGCGCACCCCTGATTTGTTAAGCAGTCTGTACGGCTTTCTTTCGCTCAAATCTTTTAAACTTCTGTAATAATACATAAAGGGCCGGGGTAAAAAATATACCCAGCATAGTCACACCCAGCATTCCAAAAACCACAGCCGTCCCTACCGCCCGACGACCGGCGGCGCCTGCTCCAACTGCGACCGCCAAAGGCATAACGCCGACTATGAAAGCAAAGGACGTCATCAAGATGGCTCGGAATCTCATTGTGGCGCCGGTGACCGCCGCTTCGATGGGCGCCTTGCCCAAAGCCTGCTGCTCACGGGCAAATTCAACAACCAAAATAGCATTTTTGGCCGCCAGACCAACTAAGAGGACTAAACCCACCTGAGTATACAAATTGTTATCCATGCCTCTAATCATAAGCCCTATAACGGCGCCAAGGGCCGCCAAAGGAATTACCGCCACAACCGCTATGGGATCGATCCAGCTCTCGTATTGAGCCGCAAGCACCATTATGACCACCAGAATCGCCATTGAAAAAATTATGTAAATTTGGCCACCGATTTTCTTTTCCTGATAGGCCATACCGGTCCATTCATATTTTACACCCGAAGGCATCACATTTGCCGCAATTCCCTCCATTGCGTTTAAGGCCAGCCCGGAACTTGCGCCGGGGGCGGCTCCGCCGAGTATTCTAATGCCGGGAAACATATTATAGCGATCCACTCGAATCGGGCTGAGTCTTTTTTCCAATATCAGGAGAGTGCCGAGGGGGATCATGTCGCCCTCTAAGTTTCTTACCTCGAGCTTTGTAATGTCTTCCGGCTTAGCGCGAAATACCGAGGCTGCTTGAGTTTTAACCTGCCACGTGCGCCCAAACTCATTAAAATCATTCACGTACGCCGATCCTAGGAAGGCCTGCAACGTATCAAAGACCGATTGTAGAGGGACTTTGAGCGTCATAGCCTTTACTCGATCAATGTTGGCCCAAACAGTTGGAGTGTTGGCTCTGAATGTAGTGTTCACGCCGCTAAGGTCCGGGTTTTCTCTGGCTTCTAAAACGATTTGAGTGGCCACATTCGACAAATTGGCCAATCCTATACCTGAACGGTCTTGGAGCCAAAACTCAAACCCGCCGCCTTGACCTAAACCGGTAATAGGGGGTAATGAGAAAGGGAAAACAATAGCTTCCTGAATTGCCGCGAACTTTTTAGCCAGTTCCGCATTAATCACATCTTTGGTGCGGCCTTTCGGAATGCGCTCGTCCCAGGGCGTCAATGAGGCGAACCCGCTGCCTAAAGTCGGGCCGATGCCGTCCAAAATTGATGAACCTGGGAGAACCGCAAAATCCGCCACTCCATCGGTATCCTTCAGAATCCCGATGACCTTCTCCATTACGCCGGTGGTCCGCTGCAGTGAAGCTCCGTCGGGGGTTTGAGCATTGATTAATATAAGTCCGTCATCTTCCGGCGGCAGAAAACCCGTGGGAACATTAGTGAATGCGTAATACGTCAGACCCATCGCGGCCGCCCACATGATCAACATCATAGTCGAATTCGCAACCATGAATTCAACTATGCGTGTGTAGCCCGCGGTGACTTTGTTAAACAAATCATTAAACTTGCGAAAGAAGATGTTTTTCTTTTTATCCGTCGGCGGTCGCAACCATAATGAACATTGGACGGGCTTCAAGGTCATAGCGTTTATGGCGCTTAGAAGCGTTGTCATAGCAATCGTAAGGGAAAATTGCTTGTATAATTGGCCGGAAATTCCGCCGGAAAGGGCCGCAGGCACAAACACCGCCATCAACACCAGGGTGATGCCGATTATGGCGCCCGTAATTTCGTCCATAGCTCGAATGCTGGCTTCTTTTGGACCCAGGCCATGCTCGACCATATTGCGGTCCACGTTTTCAACTACGACAATGGCGTCGTCTACGACAATGCCTATGGCGAGCACCATTCCAAATAGGGTAATCATATTAATTGAAAATCCCACCATGTACATAACGGCAAAGGCGCCCACAATCGAGACTGGAATTGTAGTCGCCGGCACCAATGTAGCCCGCCAATCCTGCAGGAATATGAAAACCACTATGAATACGAGAATAAACGCCTCAATCAATGTTATGACTACTTCTTTTATTGAAGCTCTGACGAAGTCCGAGGTTTGATATACGATTTTGTAGTCTACGCCAGCCGGAAAATCTTTCTTTAAAACCTCCATAAGACCTTGGACTTCGTCAGCTACAGTCAATGCGTTCGACCCGGGAGATTGAAAAATTATCATGGTTACAGCAGGTTGGCCGTTCAGAAACGACAGCGTGTCGTAGCTTTTTGCGCCGAGTTCAACGCTTGCCACATCTTTCACCTGAACGATACTCGTTTGATCCCCTGTCTTGACTACAATATTCTCAAACTGGCGGGGGTCCGTGAGTCGACCAAGAGTATTCACCGGTAAGTCGAACAACTGTCCCTGGGGCGCCGGTTGCTGACCCAATCTGCCGGCGGTAACTTGCACATTTTGATTTTTGATGGCGTTCACCACATCATTTGTGGTCAAATCATTGTATTTGAGCTTATTGGGGTTTAACCAGACCCTCATACTGTAATCTTTGGACGGGAAAATGCTTATGTCGCCCACACCGTTTAAGCGATTTATCTGATCTTTGATTATGGTGTTGACGTAATTCGTCAGGAATAAGTCATCGTAAGAATTATCCGGTGAATAGAGAGAAACTATACTGACAAAAGATGTTGAGGCCTTTTTGGTGATGACGCCCTGACGCTGGACTTGCTCCGGCAACTGGGACATTGCCCAGGAGACTCTGTTCTGTACCAGCACCGTTGCCATATCGATATCGGTTCCGAGTTCAAAGGTGACCTTCAATGTATATGAGCCGTCCCGAGCGCTGGTGCTCTGCATGTAGAGCATGTTTTGAACGCCGTTTACCTGCTGCTCTATGGGCGCCGCAACGGTGTCTGCCACAACCTGCGGATCGGCGCCGGGATAGGAAGCCGTGACCTGAACAATTGGCGGCGTAATATCCGGGAACTGTGAGATAGGTAGATGGAAGATCGCGACCGCCCCTGCAAACAGAATCATCAACGACAAAACGGAGGCGAATACGGGACGGTTTATGAAAAAACGATGTAACACGTGTGCCCCTCCGCTTTACTTATCTTGCTGTTTATTGTCGGAACCGGCCGCAGGTGAATTTCCCTGAGGCTTGGCTGTTTCCGCAATAACTTTTAAACCCGGTCTGGCTCTTTGAATTCCATAAACTATTACGGCGTCTTCAGGGTTGACGCCTTCTTCTATAACCTGCAGATCGCCGGACATGATGCCGGTTGTGATTTTGCGACGCTGAACTTTGTCATCTTGATCGACGACCAAGACATAGCTGCCCGCCTGATCCATTTGTATGGCTATGGCAGGCACGAGGATAGCGGATTTTTTTTCGATTGGAATTCTAACTTTGACGAACATGCCGGCAACCAACATACCGTCTGGATTGTCAAAAATGCCTCGTACTTGAATCGTTCCGGTGGCGCTGTTTACTCGAGGGTCCACAAAATCTAACCGACCCTTCCTCTTGAATTCCGTTTCATCGGAAAGGGTCATGAACACGGGAAACTTTTGATCTGTAAACGAGGCGCCGGTTTTTTTGGCTTCGGTCCTTTTCCGCATTATAGGCAAGGCGTCAATTTCGCTGATGTTAAAATATACATAGATCGATGAGTCATTGAGCACATATGTCAGCAACGTCTTTTCCACAGATCCCACAAGACTTCCGACATCCACCAGGTTTCGACTAACACGTCCATTGATTGGGGATGTGACCTGCGTCCATTCAAGATTCAGCTTTGCTTTCACGAGATCCGATTCCGCAAGTTCGACTCCCGCTTTGGATACATCACGCTCCGCAGCCTTCTTCTCAAGTCTTAGTGAGCTGATTGCTTCTTTACTTTCGAGTTGCTGGGAGATCTGTAATTCAGTTTGCGCCAACTTGTATGAAGCCTTTTGCGAATCCAGCTTTGCAGTGGCCTCACCAACTTCGGCCTGGTAGCTTCGTGGATCTATGATGAAAAGAAGATCCCCCGCTTTAACACGATTTCCAGGGGTAAACGCTATCTTGTTGAGAAACCCCGGCACTCGGGCGCGAATTTCCACGGATTCGAGAGCGGAAGTGGTTCCGGTATATTCAAGGTACCTGGTTACTTCCTGCTGAACGGGTTTAACGACTGTAACTTTAGGAGGCGGCAAAGTTTTGTGAGTCTTTTCATCTTTGCAACCGACGATCAAAAGCAAAGCTATAAAAAGAAGAAGTATTTTGTATGAGCCGACAGCGGGCATTAAGAACCTCCGAACGTGCGCAAATGCTCAATGGCTAATAAAAGGTGAGAAGAACTCTCGGATTATCAAACCAAAAACAAATTAGATGAGATAATATGTAATTTCGGCATGGACAAGCAAGTTTTTTGTAGATTGGCGAAGTTTCATGAGAGAAAATTAACGGGCATTCATAAATTACACCAGGAAGTCTCAAGACGAACTGATCCGAAAAATTTGCGGGATAAGGCAATCTTTCATTTACTTTTTGGCACTACGCAGGTCTAAAGACATCGGACTTGATCCTGATGATGTTGAATCGAAAGCCCAAGGACTTGAAAACTCTCCAAGTCTATATTGACACCCCAAGCATTCCAGCCTTTTCGTCTTTTGGATTATATATTGAGATTTCTGCTTATTATGTTATAAAGTACAAAACCGATTAGGGGGCTCAGGTCTACTTATCTCTATATCTTTACCATAAAGGTTGCCATAATAGGCCTGTGTAATGGATTATCAGCTAATCTTAATACTGACGATTTTTCTCTTTGGCTTTATAGTCACCGGGGAGTCTATGCCGTTCTTCAGCCGTATGGCTCACCGGCACGACATTCTCGCATATCCCGGTGGGCGTAAAATACACGAAGATCCAACCCCTTTACTTGGCGCCGCCGCCATATTCTTTCCTTTTATCTGTATTTTCTGGCCCTTTTTTGCTCTGGTAAAGCTTGGGTATATTGTTCTCGCCGTCCCCTCTACACCGCAAATGCTCTCCTTGTTTTTTGGGGCTTTTTGGATTTTTGTGCTCGGAGTTATTGACGACAAATTCGGTTTAAAATGGAAACAGAAGCTCGTAGGACAAGTATTGGGAGTGCTGATTCTGATTTCCGGCGGTCATACGGTACACACGGCAACTTTGCCTTTGCTTGGCGCCGTCGATTTCGGGTTGTTAGGACCGATTGTGTTTGGCCTGGGAATTCTGGCCATCACCAACGCGATTAATCTGGTAGACGGTCTGGATGGTTTAGCCGGAGGCATCTGCTTTTTTGCCGCTTTGACAAGCGGCATAATCGGCTATGTTAAAGGCGATATTTTTACGGCGGTTATAGCGTTCACTTTCTCCGGGGCGCTGCTCGGGTTTTTGAGACATAATTTCCCCCCTGCCGCCGTTTACATGGGAGATGGGGGCAGTTTGCTCCTGGGGTTCGTGCTTGGAACGCTTGCGACCAGCAGCGCTGCCGCATTTCCAGGTCAGAGGGCCGGCACTATGGGAATGCTCATAGCGCCCTTCCTACCGTTCGGCATTGCCCTTCTGGATGTGCTTCTGGCAATCGGCAGGCGCTGGGTAAGCGGTCGTAAAATATTCTGGGCTGACTCGGACCATATTCATCACAGATTAATGGACAAGTTTCGGCATCCCCGGAGAGTCGTCGCCATACTTTACTCATTCAGCGCGTTGCTTTCAGCGCTTACTTTATGTCTCACTTTAGGCCCGAATCATGCGGCTATTCGGGTCTTTGTGGTCACATCGAGTTTTATTTTGGTTGTCGTTGTTGTTTTGCTTCTGCGGCTTTACAGAAATGAAAGCATCCTCAGGACCTGGGGAAATAGACCTCACTTCAAGTACCTGGGTCATTTTAATTCTTTTATGGCACAAAGAATTAGCAGAGCGGCTACCGTGTCGGAGGTGATTTCGCTCTTCGGACGCGGCGTGGAGGACCTTGAATTCCATTCCGTGGAAATCTACTTGGACGGTAAACTAGACCGTAAATGGAACAATGCGCGACCCATCCATGGGGATAGGCGACCCTCTCGACATGAAAGAACTTTGCGCCGCTACGGAATGACCATTAAATGGGTCTCTCCTGTCCATGACAGCGTTACGTATCAGAAATCCCTGGATATTGCCTGGCACCGATACATCACACAGATAGAAACGCGGCTGACTCATTTGACAAAAGACGCCGTAAAGAGTCCCATCAATTTGACTGAGAGACTATCCGAGCCATCCGCCAAGATACATTAATCATATTCCAAATCACATATTTTTTTGTTTTGAGCCTCGGGTTTATGTCAACAGCGCAATCAATAATTGTCGCGTTTGTACACAAAAGGGCGTCGATAGTCACTTGCATGGTCGCCTGCGACGAAGACAACGCATCTCGGAAGTTGCTTCGGCTGACTACTTTTCGATTTGATTTTTTGCCCGCAAACTTGAGTCATGATTTTGTGAGGAAGCTTTATGCAAACATTGGATGTTTGAGTATCGCTTCAACAAGAGAGGGAATGTCATTGTAGGCGGCCTCGGTCGCGCCTGTCGGCCTTTTGATAACTATGACGAGACAGCCGGTTTCCCTCGCGGCTTCCATCTTCTCGGGAACGCCGCCGGCAATCCCGCCATCTTTGGTGACAATTACTCCAATATTGAAGCGTTTGATTAGAGCAACATTATCGGAAGTGGTGAATGGACCGCGACCCAAGATGACTCGCTCTTCAGGAATCCAGAGACTCTTGCAAGTATCTGAAGATTCAGGGCAATCTAGAACGCGAACGATTGGCCAATTACCGGAAAGACGGCTCACGGAAATATACGGGCTTAGATTCCTTGAGCCTATGGTCAGTAAAACCGGTTTTCCAAATGAAAACGCCTTTTCTGCGGCGTTCTGATGGTCAACGGCAAAAATAATCTTAGATTCCGTTGATCGATTCTTCAAATAAGCCGGCCGAGTCCACTGAAAATATGGAATTTTAGTCAAATCACACGCAGATTGGCAGGCCCTAGAAATTTCAACGGCATAGGGGTGGGAAGCATCGACCAGGGCATGGACGTTCAAATCAGTAATCAGTTCCGCAATCCCATTCACGTCCAATTTTCCCGTGCGTCGATGGACGCGCCGGCCAAGCGGCAGTTCCAGAGGTGTGTCCGTCGCGGTAGAAACAAGCACCCTGAAGCCGTTAGCCGCCAGCGCTTCGGCAATGGGGCCGGATTCAGCAGCCCCACCAATTAGAAGAACCAATCTATCTGAAACTATGGAGTCAGATGTTATATCCACGAGGGGTTACCAGCCATTTGCCGCAATACTTGGACGATTTGTTTCCAATGATCACCACGCTTCTCATGTTGATTTCACAATCAAGGAAGTGGTCTAGATCAGTCAAAATTATGCTTTCCGTATCGGTTCCAATATCCGCGCCTATCCCTACGGGAGTTGAGCCGTCGCGATGGTTTCGGAAAATCTGAGCGGCTTCGTTTATCTGCGAAACTCTTTTTTTACTCCTGGGATTATACAGAGCTACAACAAAATCAGCCGCGGCCACAGCTTGCAATCGTTCGACAATGGTCGGCCATGGAACCAAAAGGTCGCTGAGGCTTACGCAGGCGTAGTCCAACATCAGCGGAGCTCCCATGCCGGCGGCGGCGGCGCCTGCGGCGGAAACTCCCGGGATTACTTCAACGGGGATATTGAGGCCCTGCTTGTGGACCATTTCCAAAGCAAGACCCGCCATTCCGTAAACGCCCGGATCACCCGAGGAAACCAAGGAAACAAAATCGCCGGCGACTGCTCTCTCAATCGCGGCTTCACATCGCTCGGTTTCTTTAGTCATGCCCGAGGATATCAACTCTTTGCCCGCTGTTAGATCTTTAATCAGATCAAGATATTTCTGATAGCCGGCGATTACATTGCTTTCCAAAATGATCTTTTCAGCGCGAAAAGTTCTGTCCAGCTTTCCACCCGGCCCTATTCCGACTATATAGAGTTTTCCCTGGCTATTGCCACAGTTACTCCGTTGATTATTTTCCTTGGCAGAATTAATTGTGTCCTCCTTCCGGCCAGCAGGGCGCAGGGCTCGGCCACTGCAGGCACATTCACATTTTCCTCGACGAACTTGGACCTATGGAATTCGTATGGGCAGTTTCTCAGCTCCAGCGAGCTTATAAATCGCAATGGAACTCCGAAATATTCCGCAACCTTGAGCAGCCCGGATTCTCGTTTTTTTATGTCCACTGAAGCCAACACCCTGACTTGTTGGATGCGGCTCTTTGCGGCCTCCATCGCGGATTCAATCGCAATGCGAAGATCTGATTCGAGAGCGCCTTTTCGACAACCCATACCTATAATTAAATCTTTCACGGCTTCGGTGGTTGTGGTGATGATGGGTTCCGCAAACAACACATTGCCGATTTCATTCGCTAATAGATTCGCTCCCCCTTCATGACCACTGAGAAGACTAATTGCCCATCTGGCACCGATATCCACCACAACCACAGCCGGGTCCTTGAGTTTGTTTTCGAGGTGTGGGGCTATGGCGCGAACTACTACGCCGCAAGGCGCAATGTATACAATATTTCCAAACTGCTTAAAAATCTGAGTAGTTAGCTGCAAAATACCGGAAAAAGAAATGGCTTTAGGGGCGTGGAGCGCCTTATGAGCAAAGATAGTCGAATTCGGCGTTTTGGCGTGTATAACTCCGGCAATAGCCAGCCCTTCCGGTGATAAGGTTACTATAGCCAAACTCATTGATCTTTGCCGACGCGATATTCGTGACTAAAGGACGAGTCATAGAGTTTGGACGCAAAACCGTCTTCCGCGAGGGCCCACCCCACGATGATCATTGCAGTTTTTTTCAGACCGAGCTCGTTTGCTTTTTGGGCAATGTCGTCAAGACGGCCGCGAATAATTGTTTGCTCAGGCCAGGACGCTTTAAAGACAACCCCCACCGGGCAATCCGCTCCGTAGGACTCCGCAAGTTCTTTAGCTACCGCTGCCAATTTGTGAGTTGAAAGAAAGACGCAAAGAGTCGCTTTGGAGCGGGCTAGTTCTTTCAGTTCCTGTTCCTTTGGCAAAGGCGTCCGTCCTGAAGTTCTGGTCAAAATTATTGTTTGTGAGATATCAGGCGCAGTAAGTTCAGTCTTGAGCGCAGCCGCCGACGCTTGGAACGAACTAACACCGGGCACAACTTCGTAATCTATACCTAATTTGCGTAGCTCCCGCATCTGTTCGGCAATGGCGCCGTAAATGGACGGATCACCCGAATGGAGCCGAACAACGCTCACGTCATTTTTATGAGCGGCTTCAAAAACCGCAGTAATATCCTCAAGATCCATCGCAGCGGAATCGTATTTTTGGGCGGAATCAGGAATGAGGGCCAAAACGGCGGGACTCACCAATGATCCTGCGTACACGCATATCCCACATAATGTTAATAGGTTATGAGCCTTTATTGTCATCAGTTCCGGATCGCCCGGCCCGGCGCCTACAAAGTAAACCTTCATACTTCTTCGCTTTTGCCCCTAACTAAGATAATGGACAGGTAACCGGTCTCCGGGGCTTCTCCTCTCAATGTTTCGAGATCTCTCACAATGCGCTCGTTTTCCATGCCGACGTGGGATATGAAAACGCTCCGGGCAATGGCGCCTGCGCTCTCCAGTAAACCAATAATCCGGGCCAATCTCTTGCCCACCTTCATCAGGACCAGTGTTCCGCCGGAATGCAAAGCGTTGCGAACAGCGTCAAGATCGTCGGCTGTGGGAATGATAATGACTGATTCCTTACCTTCGCCTATGGGGAATTCCGAGGCCGCTGCCGCGGCGCTGAAAGCCGTGATGCCCGGCACCGTCATAACCTTGACCGCAGGAAGGACTATTCTCAACGATCTGAGCAGGTATATATAGGTCGAATAAAGGAATGTGTCTCCCAACGTCAAGAAGCAGGCGTCTTCTCCGGTCTCCAGCACTGACGCAATCCGCCGAGCCGATTCTTCCCAGCGCTTCATGAGTTCATCTTTGTCCGTGATCATGGGAAACAAAACCTCATGAATCTGAGCGTCCCATGGAATATGCGTTTGAGCTATACTCAAGGCCACACTGTCTCTGTCATGTTTCGCCTTGGGAACAAACACATGTTTGCAGGAGGCAAGTATCTTGGCGGCTTTCACCGTGAGAAGATCCGGGTCTCCGGGACCAACTCCGATTCCGTACAGAGTTCCTATTTCCATATGTGAGACCTTATACTGTTTTCACTGTTTGTAGTGGTTTTCGAATTAAGTTGTGGATTGATATATGTCACAATGCTGTGGAGATTGGTAGAATATGATACCGCTCAATTCAAAAAAAATCTTCAGGGTCGATTTGCGCCTCCAAGGCCCACCCGCGTCATTCAAAATCTACGCAAGACTATATCCGAGAAAGTCGAAATGTGAACAGTCGACACTTTTCGCACATGAGCGCTAATTTAGCTGAAATCAAAAAAGGGAATTAGCCCTCATGGACTCAAAGTCCCCCTGATAAGACATTTGGGGATTAATATCTTAATGTTATGAAACTATAGTTTCCGTCATTCCAATGCGTGTTCTGGACTTGATCCAGGAGAAATCGAAATTCCAGAATTTTCATTTTACTCTCGGCTAGTTCCAGTGCCATGGGATATTAGGGTACAATTTCCAGCCCCTGCCTCTAATGAAGGAAACGTGAAAAGCAGAGCCTTTAAAAATCTGTTTTCCTGGAAACAGAGCCACAGCGCCCTGGTTTTTTTGGAAGCCCCCAAACATGTGTATTTCTCGTTCTTCCTTTTCGCTAAGCGTAAATACTGATTTGCCTGCAGGGGTAATCAACGGGAGATCTAGTATTCTATAAATAGTCGCAGGTATATCAGACAATTGTGTGGGACTCTCGGATATTTTGAGAGGCGTGCCGGATTCGCCTGCGGGCTTCACAAGCAACAAGGCAAATGTTCTAACGCTCCACGGTGAAGAGGCGTTATAATCATTTAATATAGTCGAGATTCGGCTCTTCACGTCCATCGGCATTTCGAGAACTACGTTGGGATCAATATTTAAGCAGTGGTCTGAATGAAAGATGATTGTAGATTCCTCGTACCTGCCCAACTGCTTCAGCTTTGCTATTATTTGTGTCATGAGCTCTAACGCACAGTAGCCGTGGACAAAGTCGACTCGCGACGAGTGCCGATATCTCAAATCTCTAAATTCACAATTCCTAGTCCGCTTTCCCCAGGGGGGGTGAGTCACATATGTGTGAACGTAAACATATTGGCCGTGGTCAGGTCGCCGCTCTTCAGTGGAGAGCAGTCTTGCGATTGACGGGACCAAGCTTTCCATTCTGTCGGCGGTAGCATCACCGCTCTTTTTCATAAGATTTCTATTCAGCAGGTCCTTAAAATTGTTCCTAAACAGACCTGTATGATACTCATCATATATTTCTTCGCCTAGCCATGCTGGAGAAAGCCTGAGCAACCAAAGATCCACAAAATCATAGTATTGAAATTTTATAGGGGAATCCAAATTACCTCTTATCAAATCTAATCTGTTCGGTCCATCCGAAGCTGTTTCATGTAAATAAGATAGCTTGGGCACATACATGGAAATTTCGTATCCGGCTTCATGAAGATGCTTAATCAGCCCCGATTTCAATCTCTTTTGGTCCCAAGCTTTGAAGCCACCTCCACCGAAGTAAGTTCCTGTAAAATAACTAGGCATGGATTCACAGGTATAGGCATAATTGGAGCGGTTATTCTTGAAGAAAACGAAGCCATCGAAATCGGACATATGGCCGGAGTTCTTAATGGCATCAAGTGTATCGAAGCTGCTCAAACAATCAAAGCAAATTTGATAGACATTCCCGGTAGACGCAATGGACTTGGTAGCAAGGTTCGGAGCCTTAGTAATTCCGATCCATGGAATTCCCGTATCAGGAGATAGAAAGTGTCCAACGTAAGCCGCTTCAGTAATGGCCAACACTATGACAAATATTGTGGCTCTGTTTCTCAGTCTTTCGAAAGGCAAACTGCTCCCCAACATAATCACCACAACTAGCAGGACAACTTGAACGATTTCGCGAAATCCAGATTCCGGTAGAATTACCATTTCCGGACCATTCATAAGAGAGCCCAGATGAAGGGGAGCTATTAAATCAATGAGAAGCATATATATGCCAATAAAAAAGAGGGTTTTGCTGACCGTCCTTCTGAACTTCTTCGGCAACAGCATCAGCGGCGTTAGCATCGCCAGAGACATTCCAGCCAGCAATAAAAAAGGAAGGACGTACGTCAGATCGCAGTCAAATTCAATCTGGTTTGGTAAATACATTGCAAATGGAACCAAGATAAAAGCAATTAGAAATGGGAACCAAGCCAAAACCAGATCGATTAATTTATCAAATAATGTTGACTTAGCTGCATTTGTTTCGGTGCTCATGAAATTACTCTATGAATGGATTTGGCGATGGAGTTTATTCGGGTCAACCTCACAGCTTCCGAGGAAGCATAGTCTCACAAGGTGAAGAGGGCATCTCCAATTTAGACATAAGGAAAAGCACGCGGCAGGAGCTTCCGATGACGTGCTTACGTAAAATACGAAAATATTTTTCAAAATTCATTTCAAAACTTTGTAAATGGTAATCCTGAAATACGTCCTCCCGCACGGCTAGCAGTTTGATTGCGCCGGGATCGTTTTTGGGGACGAATTCAATGATGAGAGTATTGCATAATCGCGCGAAGTAGGCTGCAATACGTTCAAGCGGGACATTGTTAGCAATTACAAGATGATGGATCAAAGCAAGGGCAAGGACTGTGTCAACAGGCCCCCGTTCGCCAAGAGATGCCCTCTCCGTGTTTTCCCAGCCAATGGCAGGACTCGGATTCGTTATGTCAAGCAGCAGTGGTAAAAGGTTCGGATCACTTGCCTCGCATACCTTTCGAAAATTCAGTTCCACGCATTCGTGATCCGCATCCCAAGCTATGGTCTGAATTCCCTTGGATGAGGCGATACGGCTGAAATCCCCTAAATTAGCCCCCAGATCCCACACACTCCGGCATTTAATGTCATCTAAAAAGGTTGAAACGAGTCTTTTCTTATGTTCAAAATCTTCAGTATCATATGTATTATCTTCATAATACCTTGCCCACATTCCTCCTCTTGGATTCCAGTCTAAACAACGAATGCCTGATTCCAAGTGTTCCACTAGTCCACGCAAAGCCTTAAAGCTCATGTTACGCTTTGCAGGAACCGTAGCAACGAAATGTTTTTCGCTCCACCCATGCATCCAAATATGCGTAAGCAGTGACAAATTGAACTTGCTTCTAAAAGGCAGCAAATTAGACGCCAAATCGAGGGGAATCCCGTCGATATATATTCGTTGTAATTGGTTTAAACGAACGTCCGTGTAGCTCATGATGGCGAGTGGAGCTAAGAAATGTTGGCAAAACTGTCTGTAAGCCGTCCACGGATCGCCCTCTCTGTATACCCCAAAGGAAGTGGTATCAATCAATTGCGGCTTCCCCTTAGAAAATTGAATGTTGTATGCGCTTGCATCTCTCAGAATCATACCAAATTCTATGGAATGTTTTAGAATCGCTAGCGTAGTAAGGGCGGCAGCCTTCAATTGTCCAAATGACCACTCATAAGGATAGGATATGAATGGGATTTGCTCCGGCAAAATAATCTTGAACGCATCTTTATATCCCATCCAATTCTGGTTGATTTCGTTGTGAGAAATCAACAACTTACGGTCTACAAGTTTCTGATATAGTCCAGACCGCAGCAAAAATTCATAGTTAGCTGAATAAGAAAGACTTATATACCTGAAAATAAGTTTGTTTTTAATAAAAACAAATCCAGCGGGATCCCTGAACGAAGATGGCTCAAGTCGATTGTTCAATCGTTCCGCCCTCTCACCTCTCCGTGTGATTCCCCCGAGTCATCGCCCATTTCAAGGGGGCTGCTGTTCTCCCTTTCGTTGGTCTCAGAGAGATCTTTACGAAACAAACTCATGAATTTGTTTTTAAGGACGCCGATCGAAAACAAAAACGTCATCAGACCAGCTATAAGAATCTGAAATGAATAGCTCCCGATGCCTGGATCAAGATAAGCGTAGGAGCGTTGGACGACAAAAAACGAAAGAACGACCGTGAGAATAGCTGACAAAAAGATAATCCTTGCAGGCGCTTTCCTTATCGATCCCATTTCAGCCAACCTCCGTACGTCCAGATTTGAGCGATAGTATTATCGGCTATTAATCATACTGCAAAACATAAGGCCTGTCGATCATCGTTCGAGAGTAACCTGTCGTTATAAATCTCAGAATATCCGCCTTGCTTGAACCGGTTTCTATAGATGGCGATGCAGGTAAGCGCAGCATTCATCGTCGGCATTGCAGTCTACAAAAACGCAAAATTGCGGTATTATGGCGAGGGAATTCAAATCACCGGCGGATTAGAACTGTAGCGTTCAGCAATTAAAACTTTGATCCATAGCATCAATAATCCAACGCCGGTCCGGTAAGCTTCAAAATAGCATCCCGAGCCAATTGATCCATCATGATGTTTTCTTCATGATCAGCGTGACCACGCACCCATTTCCATTCAATATCATGCTTGGCGGATAATGCGTCCAAGCGAATCCACAAATCCTGGTTTTTGACTGGGGCATTCTGAGCGGTTTTCCACCCGCGTTTCTTCCAATTCGGCATCCACTGAGTAACACCCTTCATGAGATACTGCGAGTCAGTGGTGACAATCACTTTGCACGGTCTTTTGAGACTTTCCAAGGCTACGACCGCGGCCGTCATTTCCATCCGATTGTTGGTGGTCATGGGCTCTCCGCCCGTGAGAACCTTCTTGTGGCTATTATAAACCAGCATTGCCGCCCAACCGCCGGGACCTGGATTCCCTTTACAAGCGCCGTCAGTGAAGATTTCTACGATGGTTCTTTTTGTCAACCTCTAACCCTGCACAATCTTAATGTAGACTTTGCGCCGTCTCGGTCCGTCAAATTCACAGAAGAATACTCCCTGCCATGTGCCGAGCACGGGCTTCCCATCCGCGATTATAAGATGGACCGAACTGCCCACCAATGTAGTTTTTATATGAGCGTCGGAGTTGCCCTCTGCGTGTTTATAACTTTCATTAACAGGAATGAGCTTGGATAACTTGGTGTTTATATCATCCACAACGGAAGGGTCCGCCGCCTCATTGATAGTAACTCCGGCTGTAGTATGCGGCACATAAACGACGGCGATGCCGGCCTCTACGCCTGATTGCCGGACTTTATCTTTTACTTTTGCGGTGATGTCCACAAATTGCACACGTGAATTCGTTGAAACCTCGATTATATCCATAAGTGTTTACCTCCAGCGACAAAATTGTAGTAGGGTAGGGTAGAGATGTTACTCCAGTATTTCAGAGGTATCATTTAATTCGCCGGATAATTGAAATTTGCGCATAAATTGCCTATCTATGTAATCTTTTAGGATAAACGCTAATCTGCCGCCCCAGACCCAGGAATTTCGTACAAAAATCCCTTTATCATTGCCCAAATTGAAAATTAGCATGTAGGTCTTTTGCGGCTCGAACTCCATCATAGGGCCGGAGCCCAAACTCGACATCAGATTATTGAACAGGATAGGATTCTCCCTTACCGCATAGACTCCTACTTTATCTATGGGGTTTTTGTCGAAGTGAATGCAATCGCCACCGCCGAATATGTTTGGATATTTTACTGAAGCCAAATAAGGATTGACCGACATAGCTTCATCCGGTCCGACCGGTAATCCCGAGCCTTTGAATATGGGGTAGGGTTGGACGCCGATGGCCGGAAAGATGAAGTCGAATTTGATTGCTTCTCCGTTCGGCAAAATCGCTTGATTCCCTTGAGCTTTTTCGAGATACGAATTGATGACTTGAA
>JBBSBY010000076.1:0-16905 GCA_038250835.1 Desulfomonilales bacterium
TACTTCTGATCGCTCCAATAGTTCAGCTTGTGATATTCGGTTTTGCAAGTCGCCTGGACGTGCGGGATATTAATGTAGTCGTGGCGGATCTCGACAAAAGTCAGATCAGCCGTGACATTATTTCAGCGTTTTCTCGATCAGGTTACTTCAACATTGTAAAAATAATTCACACGTATAATGATGCCGATAAGTACCTGGAAAATGAACAAGCTTCGATGGCCTTGCTAATACCGCCGGACCTCGAACGATTGGTTAAGGGAGGGCGGACGGCCCAGGTCGGAGTCCTAATCGACGGCGTTAATACTACCACCGCGGGCACGGTTTCCGGATACGCCCAATCCATCCTTCAGCAAATCTCTCAAGACATTCTAAGCAAGCGAATTAATCAGATGCAGGGATTGCTTTACACCACCAGCACGCCAAGGTTAATTGTGCCTGTTGTTCAGGATGTATCGAGAGCCTGGTTTAACCCTAATCTCACATCAAAAGATTTTTTTGTCCCCGGCGTTATAGTCCTGATACTTCTCTCACTGGCCACAATTCTAACCTCCTCCGTAATTGTCAGGGAGAAGGAAATGGGGACTATCGAGCAGCTCATGGTAACGCCGATCACCCGATTGGAATTAATCATCGGTAAACTTATTCCAAGCTTCACCATCGAAGTAATCACCCTGGCCGCTGTGACTCCGCTTGCATTCATTATATACGAAATCCCATTTCGGGGTTCAGCCCTGCTGTTTGCCGTCACTTCATTTATTTTCCTGGCAACCTCTTCTGGAGTGGGCATGACTATTTCCGCTTTTTGCGATACTCAACAACAAGCCGTGCTTACTTCATTTATGTTCCTACAGCCGGCGGTGCTGCTGTCCGGGTACGCTTTCCCAATCGAGAACATGCCCTGGATCGTCCAACAAGTTACTTATCTGAATCCTTTGCGCTATTTTATTACCATCGTGAGAGGTGTTTTCTTAAAAGGAGTAGGATTGGATGTGCTTTGGCCGCAGATCTTACCGATGGTGGTGATGGCAGTTTTCTATATCATATTGGCCTCAATCTTATTTAAGAAAAGGATGGATTAGCTGTTGGTGGACATCGGGCGGTTATTTTAAACATAATGAAAAAAAGATCGAGCAGGGTTTATTTTGGCTCAACCGGCGCGTTTCAGCGAAAACATCAATGAAAAGCCATAGATTCACGGGTAGAAAACCATCATGAAATGATTGGGAATTAAACTGCCATAGAGAAGGTGGGCAGAAAACCTTCCTATGATTTTGTTAGGGGGTAAAATACCCCCGCAATCATGGTCGATGTTTGTGCAGTTCCATTCACAAAACGCAAAAAAAGTTCCCTCACTTCGCAAAAGACTTACCTCCGGAATCATTTTTTCTCGAAATCACTAAAGAAAATCTTTTACGTCGTATTTTGCTCCAAAAGATGTCAATTGGCATGAAACATGCTCATCAGTTAGACACCGCAAGGGATGCAAGAGTTCATTCAGGGGTTGATGGGGAAAAATCGTCCCGATTTTTAAATCTCTTATTTTTTAAAATCTTACATTTTTTAAAATTTAGCCTGTAGGTAAGCGGAATTACCGAACAGTTTGCAATAATCAAATTATTGAGGTTTCAATTACTAGCCATGGTTTACAAAGGCGGGAGGATTGGGGTTATGAAAGCATACAGATTATTTATTATTGTTTTACTACCATTAGCCTTCGCTTACATTTGCTTTGGCCACACAAATCATAAATATAAAAACGCTCAGTTGCTGCAGGCGGCATGGAAAGGTAATTATGAACTTGCCAATGATCTGCTCCGCTCAGGCGCCAATTCGAACACTGTCGACGCAAATGGGGCGACCCCACTCATCTGGACCGCCATTGAAAATAAGCCTAAAGTGGCCGAGCTCCTCATTAAATTCGGCGCGAATGTAAACGCCAAGACTATTAATGGTGACACGGCGTTGCACTGGGCCGCCGTAATGGGTAATGAGAGAATCGTTAGCATCCTGTTAGCCGCCAAAGCCGACACGAACGTAACAGAATCAAGAATAGGGGCAACTCCCCTTATGGCGGCGGCGGCAAAAGGTCGAGACGGTGTGGCTAAACTTCTTGTGGCGCATGCGGCTACAATCAACACTCTCGATAAGAATGGGAAATCCGCGCTTGATTATGCGGCCTTGAACGGCTCTTCCGCCACAACGGCTTTACTGGTGACCAACGGAGCTGGTTTTCAGGGGATCAAACCGAAGACAATCGCCACAGCATTTATTCATCTGGGCCCCTCAGATCAACCGACCCTACTGGAACTATTTCAGATGAATTTAAGCGACTCCCAGGGTATTCAGCAGTCTGCAAGCGGTTTGGTTCTGGACTTGACTGATCAGTTGGATGAGGAGTCAAATTTCCCATATGCAATTTACTATGGTCCCGGACTAATGGATTCCTCCTTCCATACTCTTTAAATATTCAATTAACATATACTTAGCGCGGCGCCCTGATTATTTAGCGGCTATTCCATGAGAATGTCGGCGACGGTGAGGAATAGGTCTGATTCCCGCACAACGCCCGCAAGTTTCTTTCCCTCGTAAACCGGCAAAACACTAGTTTCGTCTCGATACATTATTTTCAAAGCGTCAATTACCCTGGCGTTTATATCAATCGTGGACTGCACTTTCAGCATGACATCTTTCACTTTGGTTTCTGCGTTTTTAATGACGCGAGCTCTGAACCCTGCTCGGGATTCATCTAAATTATCCGCGTCGGCCTGAGCAAATGCTATTGTCACTTCCAAAGCTTCGAGCCTTGAAGTCAATCCACCGGCTATTTCAGGGGCTAAAGCCGCAAGGATGCATTTAAAGTTGAGAAGTCCCGCCAAATGCCCGACATCGTCCAGCACGAGTATGTTTCGATGGCCGGCCTCTGTGCACTTACCTTCCTCTAGTTGGCAATAAAGCCTGCGTAAGACGGGAACCGCTTCTCGCAGCGTGTTCTCTCTATTTGTGGTGGCGTATTCGCTGAGCGGCACAAGAAGATCTCTCAATAATTTTTTAACGGGCATACTTATTCCTCCAAACAACTATATTATTAATGGCCGCCGCTACTCAATATACCGCTTGCCGCAACACTAAGAATTATGACTTCAAGAATTGCGAAGGCCGCGTAAAGGCGATCATTTTGCCTCCAGAGCGTGGGGACAATAGAAATAAAGCAGACTATGGTGACACCTGCCAAGATAGTGATCCCCACGTAATTGAGGAAATCCCCGTAACCTATTAGGTAAATCCACGTCCAACCGGCGTGTATGTTGCACGTGTCCAGGTAATTGTTGACGCTCATTTGCCAGCACTTTGTAATCTGGCTGGTCGGGACATATGGTTTAAGGATGCCGGTCACATAGATCACATACGTTACTACAACGGTGAGCAAACCGATCAGCATGCCCTTTTCGAGAACTTTTGCGTATAAAACCTGCTCAGGACCGGCTTGAAGTGATTTCTGAAGATAAGTCAATTTACACCTCCGGAGATGCGTATTATGAATTTCTGTTTTTGCTGAAAATCGTCTAAAAGAGCGTAGCCATCAACGGCAATTGGATTCGTTTACACTTGGCGCCATCGAAGATTGAGACTACCCAAATATACCCTTATGCAAGGCCTTCAAGCCCGCAAATCCCAACATGCCGATAACGATCCAGCGGACGAGCGTGGGTTTGGCGACTTTTAACAATCGAACTCCAACGAAGGAGCCCATCATAATTCCTACGAGAGACGGAACTACTATGAGAGGAATGATGCAGCCGTTATTCATATAGATCCAGGCGGCCGATGTATCCGTAATGGAGAGGAGGAACTTACTTGTGGCTACGCTTATCTTCAGGGGGGCGCCCATGAGAAGGTTTAGTACGGGAATATTCGCCCATCCCGCTCCCAACCCGAACATGCCGGCCATAACTCCGATTACTACGAACAGGCAAAGCCCTTGCCAGGTGCGATGGATCTTCCATTCGATAACCTGGCCCGTAGTGGCCTCCTGGTAAACACCAGTAATTTTTAGAGCTTGAGACAAGGCGTCTGCTTTGGGAACATCAGGAAATTCGGACTTCTTGGCAGTCAGCATTAGAATACATATACCGAGAATAGTGGCTCCCAACGCAATCTGAACTATTTTGGTCGGAAGCGCCAAACCTATCATGGCGCCGATTATAGAAAAAGTAGAGGCGATGAGAGCTACCGGCATGGCCAATCGCAAACTCGCCAAATTCATTTTTAGAAGTCCCGGTCCTGCGGCTAAGGCGCCGGCCAAAGCGACGAGGAGTCCGGCCCCTCTAACAAAATCCAAATGAAAGGGAAAGAACCCGCTAATAATGGGAACGAAGAGCACCCCTCCGCCCACTCCGCCTAGGACTGCGGCTATACCCATTACGAAACAGACTATAAGAAGCAGTAGCGGCCAAATCCACCATGGATAAGCCGCCGCCGCCGGATCCGTAAAGACCTGCGTCTCAGCCATGACGGACCCGTTTAATAAAAAGATCCCCAGGACGAGCATACATCCGGTAAGGATCATTTTTCTACTGATGGTCATTTCCTCACTCCTAAATAAACGGCGCTCTGCGCCATCCGCCAAAGCGTCGTAATGACAACCAATTCTTCTGATCAATTATTGTCGATATATTGCCGGCGCCTCGAAAGGTAATCGAATACCGCCGCCGGGAATTAGGTTCGCGGCTCAGGCGCTCTCGATCAGGAGCCCATGGTATGCGAAAAGCTTTCTTAATTCGGGACAAAGCTAATGTTCGGTTGATGCAGCCGTCCGAATCCCATCGCTCGCTTATTTCTTCTTCTTTTTATCATCCATGACACTAGAAGCCATATCGAACTCACCTTCCTCCGCAAAGGCGGCTGCTACCATTGCCTGCTGGAGCTTTGCCTTGTAAGCGTCCTTGAGAGTCCGCACAAGCTTTTCCATGTCAACGGGTTTTTGGAGGTAAGCAAAAGCTCCTAGGCGTTTAGCTTCAGCTTCGTCAACTTCAGACCCATGGCCGGTCAATATTACAACCTGAACGGCCGGATAAGCTTTTCTGACTCGTCTAAGAACCTCCATGCCGTCAATGCCGGGCATTTTCAAATCCAGCACCATGACGTCAGGAACATCTTCTTCGACGCTCTGGAGCGCCTGTTCACCATTTAAGGCTATGTCGGGACGCATATCCCTCATCTCCATTCTTTCAGCGAGCGTTGTGACGAAATCCTCTTCATCATCAACCATCAATACTTTAAATTCCTTCATGATTTAACCTCTGTCGGATGCGACTTTAGTATACGCAAAATCGAAAATGTAAATCGATGATTCAAATAGCCGCCGTCAAGTGCGACATAGCTTCATTAACGGAACCCAGGTCCGAGTACCTATAGGGTTTCTCGAAAGTTCCATCGCATAAAGCCCCTGAACCGTCGTCCCAGCGAACGGCTATGACCGAATGGTCACGACGAAAAATGAACATACTTCTATTTTCAGGTAAAAGCCGGCGCTCGGATTTTCCTGGATTCCAGCTTGCGCTGGAATGACGATGAGGCGCTCTGAATGGCTGACGAAGCTTTAAAGCTTTCAGTAACTCGGTTAGCCGACTAATTGAAGACACTCTCTTTTATCCGTGATTTCTTTCGAGAATCACTATAGATAACGGATCACAGAATTCCACAGAGTCCCAAACGTGTAGCAAAGCCCCTGCATTTAGTTCCTGATCAATACCGGGTGAACTCGAGGTTCTGACGTCATAAAGCCGTAGTCTACATTCCAAGCCGAGTTCCAAAATTGACGTCAATTCTCAAAATTCTGTATGAGGCCGGCTATTTTGATTAATCAGCCTCATATGCTTATCGTTACTAACCGATGCTTGACTCCGGCCAACCCCACGGACTCTGCGAATGAATTCTGCAATTGAGCGGAGCCTTGCCAAACTCTGACGCCTTGCAGTCCGACTACTTCGATGAAACTTCTGCGGCGTTTTTCGCCCAAGAGTTCAAGAGCCATATCATGGCAGTTTCCTTCGGCAAAAGCAGCGGAAGCAAATATAGTTGAAAAACTCGGCTTCGGATTCATGGCCGCCTTAGGTTGGGGTTTAATGCCCGCCAATGCCATTGCGACTGTGTGTTCGCCTTCTTCCGCAAAGGCGGCAGCGGAAAACCAAGCCTCAAATTTTTCTTTCCAGTTCATGAAAGCCTCCTTCTCAAGTCGCCTGTTATATTCATATTGATTTTTAGAGCTATTTCCGACAGGAGCCATGGCGAATCCTCCTAGGTATGCCGATGTCCCTGTACAACGCCAACTTTCATCTGCGGATCGAGTGGACTGCTTTATCCATGTGAAAGGCCTTCCACCTGCTGTGGACGCGCTCAGATGGCGCGCGATTTTTCTTATTAAATCTTGAGCCGTTAGCGCTGATTCTTTTGAAAACGACAATCCGGTGGATCGTAACGACAGGTCCTGGATAGCGCTTTGCTTGCCGAAATCGATTGGGTAAACGTGAACGTGGTACTTTCCTATTTTTAAGTCACTGTTTGTCCGGGAAGAATCGACGGCGCCGTGGATTATCAAATGTAGGAAGCGATCGTCCGGAGCTTGAGCCTGAAACCGTTCTAGAAATTGCTCAAAATCCGGAAATATGGATTTATCGGAATATGCGACTGGAATTACCGTATCAAGAATATCTAGTGTAGCTGAAATACAATGCAGGCATTGACCTCTCAAACCCGTGGGTTCAACATTTAAAGTGTTTGGAATGAGATGATTGTCCTCGCCGTTACGCGAAAAGATTAGCGCTTTAAGTGGGGCGTCAATGTAGACTCCGACCAATTCCGAATGGGACTCTTTATCCTCTTTGGATTTGCCGGCTTTCTGGTTTTTTTTGGATTTTGCCCGAATCCCTTGGGATTTCCAGACTCGCGCTATCGTCGCGTTGCTCAACCCCAGGGCCTTGGCCAGCGATCTCGTTGTCCAATGATCCGTGTCGGGGGGAGTGGAATTTAAAGTAGTTTCTACAATCTTATTTTTGAGTTGAGCGTCCAGCTTCCTGGGGCTTGGCCCTCGGGGCGCATCTTTATTGAGTCCGGCAGGGCCATGTTCTTCAAATCTTTTCTTCCATAGAGCTACCGTAGGTCTTGATGTGCTTAGCGTCTGGGCGATTTCGGCCGCCGTATGACCTTTTTCCGCGAGCAGGCAAATCTGAGCCCTGAATACCACTCGTTGTGGAGTAGTCTTGGCACGGATCCAGCTTTCGAGCAATTGTTTGTCCTCAGGATTCATTTTGAGACGTTCAACTATTCGCATAAATAAAAACCTATTTGCCGCTCGAACTTTGGAATAGGGGAACTATGTCGACAACTGCCAAGTTTCAGATTTCGAATATTAAATGAATGCCGACAATAAAAATTTACTTATTTATTTGCTCCCGGAAATATCACTTTCAAGTTTTTCAATAACCATTGTTATACCTTCCATATCTGAATCAATGTCCAATCTTACGTTGATTTCCGAAGTCCACTCTTTCAAGCGCTTCCAATCCGGCGACGCCTCAACTTTTTGAATAATCGCCTTTCTATCCTTATCCGTAGGTTCGGCGATAATCTTAATAATGGGCGGCTTCCCGGCGCCATGGGATTTCAGGTGAATGTGCCCTCCGGCGCCCACATTTTCGATAATCAACCCAAGAACTTGAAACAACGCCATTTGTAGAGCCAAAGGATCCGAATTCACTATAATGGCCCCCTGGGGAAGCTCACATTCCACAACAACATTTTTTAATCGCGCCGCCCTTTTTGAAGCGAAGAGAGCTTGATTAATGACATGCGTGATTTGCATTTCCGCAACATCATGATCCGCGACATGAGCAAAGGTGTTTAATTGTATGCTGAGATTCACTCCGCGTGTAACTTGGTGCATCATTCGTGACAAGGTTCGTTCAAATTTATCCTGATTTGCGACGGGAGCCTTATTCAGGCTCATAATGTCCTGCATTAACCCAATTGACTCTTTGATGATAGCCAAAACATTTTTCAACTCGTGAGTTGTGGCAGCGGTCACTTTGCCTATAAACTGCGATTTGCGATCCATTTAGACTCTCTTACCGGCAGGGGCGACGGCCTTTCCAATTTTATCGATTAAATCTTCAATATTGATGGGTTTTGTCAGGCAATCAAAGGCGCCGTGGTCCATACCGTCGGCAACGGCGCAGCCGGCCCCCATCCCGGTCAATAAAATCACGGGCATATTCGGGCGTTCCTCTCTAATACGTTTCAAAACTGCAAGTCCGCTCATCCCGGGCATCATGATGTCGAGAATTACGATATCAGGAGGTTCTGCCGCAACGCTTTCAATGGCCTTCTCACCATTGTTAGCCGTGCTTACCACAAAATTGCGCATTTCCAGACGTTCGGCCAATGTGGAAACGAATTCCAGTTCGTCGTCCACGAGCAGCACTTTTAAATTATCCATTAGGCGCCCTCATTCTCCTTAGCGGCTTTCTTAGGCAGAAAAACTACGAATTGTGTGCCTTGTCCCAACTTACTCTGCACACTGATGTCTCCTCCCAATTTTTTTACAATGCCGTAAGTGATTGAGAGACCAAGGCCTGTTCCCGTGCCTTTCTTGGTTGTATAGAAAGGTTCAAAAATATGCTTCAGAGTTTCGGGTGACATGCCAATGCCGTTATCCTGAATGCTTACCCCAATCGTGTCTAAATCTTTTTCCCAGGTCGCTATCGATATAGTCCCCGAATCCTTAATTGCGTCAAACCCGTTGTTCAAAAGATTAAGAAACACCTGCTGGAGCTGCCCTCTGTCGGACGCTATTCGCGGGAGATCGCCTGCGTAATTGAGATTCAGTTTAATGTTCCGGTGCAGAGCTTCTTTTTCCAAAAAGCCCAATGTTTCCTGAAGCAATTCGTTTACGTCCAGCACCTCGATTTGTACTTCCATTCTACGGGCGAAACCTAAAAGCCTGTGAGTAATCGTGCGACATCTGTCAACGGAATGCGCAATGGCCCCTATAAGATTGAGAAATCTATCTTTATTGGAAAAATCAGAGCTTATACCTATTAAATCCTTCATCAAACCGGCTTTTTCATTAATTACGGCAAGGGGATTGTTTATTTCATGAGCGACTCCGGCCGCAAGCCTCCCGATAGAGGACAGCTTCTGCGTGTGCTCAATTTGTTGGAAGGCCAACTCTCGCTTTTCATCCGCGGTTTGTAATCTACTAACCAGCACGTGAGCCAGTCTGAGAACAACGAGCACGATCAAAACAACACTTGCAATGAAAACGAGCAGCAACTCACTTTTCAAGGTATACCAGGCCTTAAGAACGGTTCCTACAGGTTTTACAAGCATCAGAACGAAATCAGGACGGTTGAAAAAAGCGTAAGCGACCATCACCTCTTGACCTCTTTTATCCGTACGCTGAAGAACGGTAGGTTCATAACTTACCGTAGGCACGCAAAGATCACAGTGGTCAAGCACCTGGCCATAAAATTTGGAAGCTGTTTGAAAATAACCCTCTCGGTTTAACAGGAATGCGTCGCTTCCTGGATCAAGACCCATGGAGGCGATCAACTGATCGAACCGGCGAGTGTCAATGGTGGCTCGAATGACCCAAAAATCTCCGCTGTCGGTAAGATGCTGAGCCGCTAATGCGACATGCGGATGTTTACGATATCCCATGAAAACGTCACTGATATGAATACCGTTTACTTTAACTTGCTGAAACCAAACTTGATCCGAATAATCTCTTCCCTTCAAATCGTATGGACCGGCATAGCTTACTTGAATCCCATTGGCGTCAATAAGCCCGAGATCTATAAATCCTTCAAATTCTTGTCTGAGAACCCTGAAAATCTTATTCAGCTTAGGCTCATCAGCGAGATCACTGTAGGTATATGCGGAGGCAATAAATCTGACTGTGGCCAATCGATTCGTCAGAAACAACTCAAAGGAGTGCTTTGTCTTATTAACTAAAATTTTGAGAGGATTTACGATTTCGGCTTTCAGCGCCGATTGGTATTGGTGATAGTTGATCGCGGCCATCAAAACGAGTGGAACCAAAGTGATCAGCAGCATCAAAATTAGAATATTACGGCGGATGATGGCATATCGCCGCGGTCCGGTAACTTCCTCGGGAATTACCAACAGATAAAAAAACGGTCTTTTAAAACGTTTTTTTGAGGGCATAAACGATCTCTATCCTCAAATGATTCTATGGTAACTTTACACGAATACGAGCAAGCATAAAAATCACGTCGGCATTGGTTTTGATGCCGGAAAATAGATCAGCGGGTCCCCTATGCTATCTGAATTACCGTTGAAAGGCGTTTTGCCGAGAATGTGCCGGGAAATTATAGCTATGCCAAAATACCGCGCATAACTAGATCACTCTTCGTTTCTATTAGAAACTATACTCGTTTCTGTTGTCAAGTTATTATTGTAACAAAAGTACAACAAGCCGCCCTTTTGTTTCAATCAATGGATATCGTACACTGAAGACCACGAAGTTATTGACACTTTAATAATTATCGGCTATTTAGACATAAGAACACTCAAGAACTAATCAGCGCTCTCCGGGGATTCTCATTTGAATTTTATCTGCGCTTCAAAATTTAGTCCGAAACTGATTCCGGCTCTTTTGGCATTAGGAATTTTTATATCAGGGCTACATCAGTGTCATCTATTGAGAGGGTGCGGATTTATTGCTTTGGGAACTCACCCGATTGTGACTCTCCATCACGTTGAACATGATCTGGAATCCAAAGCTTCCGAATGCGACCATTCTTGTGGACCATGTCTTTATAGTCCTGAAGCGCTGGTCTCTCGAATCGATTCTACATTGTTCCTTCCGGCACAAGAGCTTGCTTCAGCCCGGACGGAAGACTCTACAATTACCGGATTGTATCATAGACTCCGACTCACATCAGGAGCCCCTGAAGTCCCCCCCCTCCTTAACTCCCGACAATTTATAGTCCTGCTTATTTGATATTTCTCCCTCCCTGTGGCTCCGCCATTCATGGCGCGGTTCAGTTGCGCTTACACCGCCAATAGATTGTTTTAAACATTTGCTCACAGAACTATTGGATTACCACTAAAGCAGTTTGCCTAATTCAAATAGCACGACATCGCGATGAGAATTGTAGGATTTCTCGAAAGTTCTCTCGCATAAAGCCTCTGTTGATAAGCCCTGAAATATGATTAAGCTTCATAGCTTTTTGATGACACGTATGGTCGACCGATTCGAGAATCTTGGCCATTGAATCCGTGATTACTTTCGAGAACCAATATAGGAGGCGCTCCATAGCGTAGGTTTGTGTAGGCTCAACAACTCAAGAAGAGCGAAACCACCGCAGCATTCATCATTTTTGATGCGGTGTTCAACATTTGGAGAAATACATGTACAAGCGGACTCTCCCATTCATCATGGTTATACTGCTGGGCCTTACTGGTTTAATCGCAGTCGGCTCTTATGAGAAAAAGGTTGTTGTGGATGATCACGGCCATACGCACGGGGAGGGGGGATGCGCTCACGGCGCCGCCCACAGTGAAGGGCCGAACGGCGGCAAAGTGCTTTCTGAAGGACCGTTCGAGTTGGAATTGGTGATTTACGACAAAGCGGGCTCGCCTCACTTTAGACTCTATCCAAAGTTTAACGGCAAAAACATAGATCCCAACGATGTCAAAGCCGCCATTTACGCTGAACGCTTAAATGAAAAGACGGACACATTTTCATGTAAAACGGGTTCCGATTTTCTTTACAGCAGCGAATCCGTTGCCGAGCCGCTTTCTTTTTTCATGAAGGTGACCGCGGAATACAAAGGCGAGGAGTACGAGTGGGAATACTCGCATTATGACGGACGCATTACCCTTCCGGACGAGCTCCGTCGCAAAATGAACATCGCTTCCGAAATCGCAGGACCGGGAAAAATCAGGTCCATCATTCGGTTGCCGGGAGAGGTGGTGTTCAACGGTGACAAACTTTCACACATTGTCCCCAGAGTTCAAGGAGTTGTAATTGCCGCGAAGAAGAATTTGGGCGACAAAGTTTTAAAGAATGAGCCAATCGCCGTAATTGAAAGTCGTGAATTAGGAGAAGCCCGCAGTAAATACCTGGTCGCCATGGAACGTGAAAAGCTGGCCCTTTACAATTTTGAAAGGTCCGAGCGATTACACCAAAAGGAATCCATCCCCGAAAAGGAATATTTGACTAGTCGCAAGGCATACCTGGAGGAGAAAATCGAAAGAGAAGCCTCGGAAAGAAAGCTTATGGCCATGGGTGTTTCGAGGCGGGAAATTCTGGAGCTTGAGGACGGCTCATATGAAAGTATCACAGAGTTTACGATCAGGGCTCCGTTTGACGGTGTTATTGTAAAGAAGCATTTGTCTCCAGGTGAGTGGGTTAAGGAAGACGCCGAAATCTACTTGATTGCTGATTTGACTGATGTCTGGGTGGATATCACGGTCTATGCCGGAGATCTGGACTCCGTGCATATAGGGCAAATGGCCGTTGTAAAATCCGCTGCCGCAGGATTCGAAACTCTCGGTGAAGTATCTTATGTTGGACCAATTATGGGTGAGGAAAGCAGGACGGCAAAAGCAAGAATCGTGATTCCAAACACTGAAGGCAAATGGCGACCCGGATTGTTCGTCAGCATAGATCTTATCCATGAACAATCCGAAGCACGGGTGGCGATTGAGGCCGATGCAATCCAAACAATAAAAAATAAGCAAGTGGTATTTATCCGACATAATGATCAATATGAGATCCAGCCTGTGGAACTTGGTCGAAAGGACGCCCATTTGGTGGAGATCAAAAAAGGGCTGAATCCCGGAGACAACTACGTGACCCGAAACGCTTTTGTTCTGAAGGCGGAACTCGGAAAATCCGGAATGTCTCACCAGCATTAGGATCAGCTCATGATTGAAAAGATACTCAAGTTTTCCATTGAACAAAGATGGGTGATGATAGCCCTCACGCTCGTAATGGGCGGTTTAGGCGTCTACAATTTAAGCCGCGTACACATAGACGCTGTTCCCGATATAAGCAATATTCAGGTTCAAATCGGCGCCCAGGCTCCCGGATTGTCGGCCCTGGAGATTGAGCAGCGGATTACCTTCCCGATCGAAACGGCAATGGCCGGGCTGCCGGGTTTAGTAAAGACGCGATCATTGTCGCAGTATGGAATTGCATTGATCAATGTCATTTTTGAAGACGGCGTAGATATTTATTTTGCCCGTAGGCTGGTCAGTGAACGGACACAAGAGATGAAAAACCAACTTCCTCCGGGAGTGGAACCCTTAATGGGGCCGATTTCCACAGGATTGGGAGAAATTTTTGTGTGGGTAGTGGAAGCTTTGCCTGGAGCCAAAAAACCCGATAACACGCCGTACACCCTCACTGATTTGCGAACCATTCAGGAATGGATAATTCGCCCACAAATGAGAAACACGCCCGGAGTGACGGAAATCAACACCATAGGCGGCTATGAAAAGCAGTTCCATGTCAGCCCTGATCCATACAAATTGATTTCACACGGACTGACCTTCAAAGATTTGGTCACCGCTTTGTCCGCGAACAATGAAAATATCGGCGCAGGCTACATTGAAAAAAGCCAGGGTCAGCTTCTGGTAAGATCACCGGGCCAGGTGGATGGGCTAAATGACATTTCCAAAATTATAGTTAAAAACGTCGAAGGAACTCCACTACTGACGAGAGATGTTGCCGAAGTTCATTTGGGCAAAGAGCTGCGCATCGGCGCCGCAACCCACGACGGTAAGGAGACGGTCTTAGGAACGGTTTTCATGCTAATGGGTGAAAACAGTAGGGTTGTCTCACAAAGGGCCGCCAAAAAGCTCGAAGAAATCAATAGAAGCTTGCCCGAAGGTGTAGTCGCCAAAGCGATTTACAATCGCACCGCTCTTGTCGACAAAACCATCAATACAGTTGAAAAGAGCCTCTCCGAAGGCGCTCTCCTGGTGATTATCGTTCTGTTTATGTTCCTGGGAAATATCCGTGCCGCTTTTATTACCGCAATGGTTATCCCGCTATCCATGCTGTTCACCGCGTCAGGGATGGTTGTTGGCAAGCTCAGCGCGAATCTCATGAGCCTCGGCGCATTAGATTTCGGCATCATTGTGGACGGCGCAGTGGTGATGGTGGAAAACTGCGCTAGAAAACTTAGCCAAGCGCAAACTCTGCTGGGCAGAAAACTCACTGAAGATGAACGGATGGAACAAATCTTAGAAGCTTCACAAGAAGTTCGCAAGCCGATGCTCTTTGGCGAGTTAATCATCATGATCGTTTACCTCCCGATACTCACTCTGACCGGAGTAGAAGGCAAAATGTTCACGCCAATGGCTCTGACTGTCCTATTAGCCTTACTGGGAGCTCTCGTTTTGTCGTTCACATTCGTTCCGGCGGCCGTGGCGATATTCCTCAAAGGACGGTCCACTCATGGGGAAAACTTTATTACCGAAAGTTCTAAATCGCTATACGAACCCGTGCTCCGTTGGACTTTGAAAAACAAAGCTGTTGTAATTAGCGCGGGGCTGATGATCCTTCTCATAAGCGGATTTGCCGCCACTAAAATGGGCCATGAGTTTATCCCCAGCCTTGATGAAGGTGATATTGCGATTCACACGTTGCGGGTCCCGGAAACAAGTTTGTCGCAGGCGCTTGAACTTCAGTTTGTAACCGAAGAGATAATAAAGGACAAGTTCCCGCAAGTTGACACGGTATTCGGAAGAGTAGGAACCTCGGAGATCGCCACGGAACCTCACCCGCCAAGTATTGGAGACAACACCATTGTCCTCAAGCATAGAAATCAGTGGCCGGATCCTATTTTGCCCAAGAAGAAATTGGTCAAACAGATCGAAGCGGAGTTAAATAAAATTCCGGGCAGCAATTATGAATTGAGCCAACCTATCCGCATGCGATTTAATCATTTGCTGGCGGGTGTCTTTAGTGATGTGGCGATCAAAGTTTTCGGCGATGACATGGACACAATGTATAGAACGGGTACCGAAATCGCCGAACGAATCAGCGTAATAAAAGGAGCGACTCACGTTAAAGTTGAACAAGTCACAGGGTTGCCGATTTTGACTGTTCGGCTGAAACGCGACCAGATGGCTAGATATGGACTCAATAATTCAGATGTTCAGGATGTAGTTGAAATAGCCGTTGGCGGTAAGAAGGCCGGCCAAGTTTTTGAAGGCGATCGCAGGTTCGATATAGTAGTCAGGGCGCCTGACGAAATGCGAACAGATATCGAGGCATTGAAGCAACTCCCGATTCCTTTGCCCAAGAAAGATATCAATGTCCGCAAAGCGGCGTTTACAAATGCTCTTGAAGAATCCAAAGACCGCTTCTTCGTGAGTTTAGGGTCCGTAGCGGATCTTGAAGTCGTCATGGGACCTAATCAAATCAGCAGGGAAGATGGGAAAAGACGTGTGGTTGTTACCGCAAATGTTCGCGATCGGGATCTTGGGTCCTTCGTTGAGGAAGCTCAACGGACGGTTAAAGACAATGTAAAAATACCTGCAGGATACTGGATCACTTGGGGTGGAGATTTCGAGCAGTTAATTTCAGCGGCAAAGAGGCTGCAAATTGTAGCTCCTTTAGCGCTATTCCTCATAATTGCTTTACTTCTTGCGGCATTCGGTTCAATGAGATTCGCATTGCTTGTTTTCACCGGCGCCCCATTAGCTCTTTCAGGCGGAATTGCGGCTCTTTGGATTCGTGACATTCCTTTGTCCATCTCAGCGGCAGTGGGATTTATCGCGCTTTCGGGAGTCGCCGTATTAAATGGTCTTGTAATGCTGACTTTTATCAACAAGCTTCGAGATCAAGGACTGACGCTGGACGAAGCGGTTATCCAGGGGGCGTTAACCAGACTGCGCCCCGTGTTGATGACCGCGTTTGTCGCCTCACTTGGCTTTGTCCCCATGGCTATTGCCACCGGAACCGGAGCCGAAGTTCAGAAGCCGCTTGCCACCGTCGTTATAGGCGGACTGATTTCCAGCACACTGTTGACTCTTCTGGCGCTCCCGGCGCTGTATGCGGTTGTCGAGAGTTGGTTTGCTCGAAAACCGGAGAGAAGGGCCGAGATTGGCAACGCCGTGGAGTAGGGCTCTTGGGTATTCGTGAATTAAACGGGCTCTGAGCGCCGACTGTCATAAGTGAACGCAAATGATTGGCTGCAACGTGCCGCTGAGGTAAATATACATAATCATGCCATTAGACGTTCATGAACCACCACATATTTTGAATAAACATCGAACTTAATTTAAGGAGTATGGATGCAAAAACTATTTATAACAATTGCGATTGCCGCTATTTGCGGAACCTCCGGCTTTGCTCTAGCCGACGCCAAACATAATAAAGCCCACAAAAGCAGCGGCGTTAAAGGAGAAAGAGTATATTGCTGCCACGGTAAAAACGATTGCGACAAACTGCACACCAAATCCGAATGCGAGAAGGATGGCGGCAAAGTGGTGAGTTCATGCAGAGAATGCAAGTAAGTAAGATAGCTACATCTGCATGAGGAATCATCGATTTCATGTTGGCGGATTCGGTGAGGCAATCGGCGCCGAGGTAACTCCTCTAGGCCACTAGATAAAATTTGGCTTGACACAGCCTCTACTAATCACTTATTGTAAATGGATAGTGAGCAACTGCTTGCTTGTAAGCTCTTCGGGCGGGTAGCTCAGCGGGAGAGCACCGGCCTTACAAGCCGGGGGTCACAGGTTCAAATCCTGTTCCGCCTACCACCATCCGAATGAGCGACACTACGGGGGCGTAGTTCAGTTGGTTAGAACGCCGGCCTGTCACGCCGGAGGTCGCGAGTTCGAGTCTCGTCGCTCCCGCCA
>JBBSBY010000077.1:0-16790 GCA_038250835.1 Desulfomonilales bacterium
GAAATGGTAATGCCCGGTGACAACGTATCGCTGGAAGGCAAACTGATCACCCCCATCGCCATGGAAAAAGAACTCCGTTTCGCCATTCGGGAAGGCGGTCGAACGGTCGGCGCCGGAGTTATTTCGGAAGTTATTGAGTAAAACCCTGTTCCGACGAGACGTAGTCGGGACCGGAGGCGGTATATGAGAGATATTATTATACTATCGTGCACGGAGTGTAAGCGTAAGAATTACACCACCACCAAAAATAAGAAAACGAAACCCGATAAGCTTCAGTTCAACAAGTATTGCAGATTCTGTCGTACCCACACTCCACATAAGGAGACGAAGTAGATGGGTAATCAGCAGGCTAGTAGCTCAATGGCTAGAGCACCGGTCTCCAAAACCGGGGGTTGGGGGTTCGAGTCCCTCCTGGCCTGCCAGTTAGGAAGACTAGAGATTCATTAAATATATGCGGGTCGACGCAACAATAGGGGATTCGCAAATACCACCACCGGAAGATAAGGCAATGGAAAAGGTTAAACAATTTTTATTAGACACGATTCAATTCTTCCGGGAAGTTAAAGTCGAATTGCAGAAGGTTACCTTCCCTACTCGTCAGGAGACAATCGGGTCCACACTGGTAGTGCTTGCGCTAACGGTAATAATGGGAGTTTACCTCGGCTTGAGCGATTGGATACTTGCGAAGGTAGTGCGAGTTTTGTTGAGTATCGGCTGATTTGTTTTATCGGAGGTAGATCAGGAGGAAAAAAGTGGCGCAGAGATGGTACGTTGTCCACACATACTCCGGCTATGAGAATAAAGTTAAACAGGCGCTGGAAGAAAAAGTTAGGGCGCTTGGACTGGAAGATGAGATCACCAATGTCCTGATTCCTTCCGATTCGGTCGTAGAATTAGTAAGAGGTGAGCGGAAGACTTCAAATAGAAAATTCTTCCCGGGCTATATCCTGGTTCAAATGGAGCTTAGTGACCAAACGTGGCATGTGGTGAAAAACACGCCCAAAGTCACGGGCTTTATTGGGTCACGCACGGAACCGGCCGTTATTCCGGATGAAGATGTGAACATCATTCTGAACCAAATGGCCGAAGGTAAGGAAAAGCCCAAACCCAAGTATTCCTTCGAGGCGGGCGATTCTGTACGTGTTGTGGATGGTCCGTTTATTAACTTCAACGGCACCGTCGAGGAAGTAAGGCCGGATAAGGGCAAATTAAGAGTGTTGGTCAGTATCTTCGGACGACCGACGCCCGTAGAATTGGATTTTATTCAGGTGACGAAAAACTGATATTTCGATAAATAGGCGGCAAGTAGGCGCCGGCGCGTTGCGGGCTTATCTTGTGTTCTGGGAGATGTGATGGCAAAGAAAATTACGGCATATGTAAAGCTCCAGATTTCCGGCGGAGAAGCAAAACCGTCCCCACCCGTGGGTCCGGCCCTTGGTCAACACGGTGTCAACATAATGGAGTTCTGTAAGGCTTTCAACGTGCAGACTCAAAACCAGCAGGGCGTTATCATTCCCGTCGTAATCACGATCTATGCGGATAGATCCTTCAGCTTTATAACAAAGACTCCTCCGGCGTCGTATTTGCTGAAAAAGGCCGCCGGGTTGGAAAAAGGATCCGCCGTTCCAAATAGAGACAAGGTTGGACAACTATCAAAGGCTCAAGTGGAAGAAATCGCTAAAACGAAAATGCCGGATTTAAATGCGAAGGATCTTCCCGGCGCCGTCCAAATTATAATGGGATCAGCTCGTAGTTTAGGAATAGACGTCGTTGATTAGGTGATTGACATGGCCAGAATGACTAGAAAAAAAGAAGAAGCTCGATCAAAAATCGATCGAGATAAACAATATAGCTTGGAAGACGGTCTTCAGGCTGTTATAGACGCATCATACGCCAAGTTTGATGAATCGGTCGATGTGGCCGTTAAGCTGGGCGTTGATCCTCGACATGCGGACCAAATGGTCAGAGGCACCTGCGTGTTGCCCCACGGAACCGGTAAGTCGGTGCGCGTACTGGTGTTCGCAAAGGGAGAGAAGGAAAAAGAGGCCCTTGACGCCGGCGCAGAGTTTGCCGGTGGAGAAGATTTGGCCAAGAAAATTCAAGAAGGCTGGCTCGATTTCGACAAAGCAGTAGCCACCCCCGACATGATGGGTGTTGTAGGCCGTCTTGGTAAGATACTTGGCCCCCGCGGTATGATGCCGAATCCTAAGGTTGGAACCGTGACGTTTGACGTAGGCAAAGCGGTTACCGAACTCAAGGGCGGCAAGGTTGAATTTAGAGTCGAAAAGGCCGGAATCGTTCACGTGCCTGTCGGTAAGGTGTCGTTCGGTCCCGAAAAGTTGTCGGAAAATCTTAAAAGTCTGATAGAAAGCGTAATTAGATTGAAACCTTCCGCTGCTAAAGGTGTCTACCTACAAGGCGTGGCGTTATCCAGCACCATGGGACCCGGCATAAAGCTGGATCCTCAGGAAATGCGCGGTCTTGTCAAATGAGGGATTTTCATCGATTTAGCTTAAAAGACAAACTATAGATTGGCCTAGTCGGAGACAGCAGGCGCGCCTTGAGCGCTTAATCGAGCCAGCCGAGACGAATGGCCGGAACCAAGGGTAACGGGTCACCATACCCCCCTCGATTTACGCTGTTTTTCCTCCGACTGAAAGGGGGAAACCTTAGTTTGAACAGAGAACAAAAAGCAGAACAGGTAGCTTGGCTTCGTGAGCAGTTCAAGAGCGCAAGGGGCTTGTTTCTGACGGATTTCAAAAGCTTGACCGTCACTGAGATGAATATCTTGAGGACTGAGCTGAGAAACCGTGGAGCAAGTTTCAAAGTCTTAAAAAACACTCTTGTTCGTCGCGCTTATGAGGACACGGATGTTGCGGTTATCGGCCCCGATCTAGCCGGCCCCAGAGCGGCGGCATGGACGGACCAGGACGATAACGTGCCTGCCATGGCTAAGGCGCTGATAGATTTCGCCAAAGCCCATCCGAATTTAGTCCTTATTCGCGGCATGCTCAACGGAAAGACGGTGGATCCATCTGAGATGGACGCTCTGTCCAAACTACCATCCAGAGAAGAGTTGCTTGCACGATTGCTGGGCACGATGAAAGCGCCGATAGGTGCTTTTGTTGGAACGCTGGCTGCCGTGCCCAGGACGTTCTTGTTTGCCCTTAGAGCAATCGAAGAACAAAAATCACAGTCGTCCGAGCCCGCTCCCGAATGATTGGATGACAAATCTCTGCTCAGTATTTGAATAGCGAACCGAGGAGGAAATTATGGCGGCAACGAAAGATGATGTAAAAGATTTCATTAGAAATATGTCCGTATTGGACCTAAGCCAGTTTATCAAAGAGTTGGAAGAAGAATTCGGGGTGTCTGCGGCGGCGCCCGTAGCAGTTGCGGCAGCAGGTGGCGCAGCGGCTGGTGGAGATGCAGCCCCGGTTGAGGAAAAAACAGAATTCGACGTGATCTTGAAGGAATTCGGCCCACAAAAGATTCAGGTCATCAAAGTAGTGCGTTCTTTGACCGATCTGGGTCTCAAGGAAGCCAAGGATCTAGTGGAAAGTGTTCCTAAGCCGGTGAAGCAAGGAATCTCCAAAGAAGAAGCCGATAAGGCAAAGGCATCCCTAGAGGAAGTCGGCGCAGTCGTGGAGATCGCTTAATTACAGCCTGCTCATAAATAAAGCCGTCTGGGCTATTTCCGCGCGAAATGGCCCAGGCTACTTCATTGGTAGAACACCCGTCACTAATCCCACCCTTCAGGATTGCTAACAAAACCAGGGGTAAGCAATGAACAATTTTTCTGTGCACTCGCAGAGGCTCAGGAAGAACTTCGCAAGAATTCCACAAATTACAGGCATTCCAAATTTAATTGAAATTCAAAAACAGTCCTACGACAGATTTTTACAGGCGGATGTGCCGCCTGAAGCTCGCGAAGAATACGGACTTCAGGGAGTCTTCAAATCGGTGTTTCCTATTAAGGATTTCTCCGATACGGCCTCGCTTGAGTTTATAAAATATACACTAGGTGAAGAAAAATACAACGTAGAAGAATGCCTTCAAAAGGGCGTCACTTACGCGTTACCGTTAAAGATTACCGTCCAATTGGTAGTATGGGATGTAGATCCGGACACTAATTCCCGGACAATCCGAGACGTTAAGGAACAAGAAGTATATTTTGGTGAAATTCCCATTATGACGGAAAACGGGACATTCATCATTAATGGAACCGAGCGCGTTATCGTGTCCCAGCTACACAGGTCCCCCGGCATCTTCTATGATCACGATAAAGGAAAGACTCATTCAAGCGGTAAATTGCTGTATTCCGCGAGAATTATTCCCCTGCGCGGCTCATGGATCGACTTTGAATTTGACCCAAAAGATCGACTCTATGTTCGTATTGATAGAAGGCGGAAGCTTCCCGTAACGGTATTCCTCAAGGCGCTGGGTTACTCCAGCGAAGAGATTCTCAATTATTTTTATAATAGGCAAACAATTCTCATCAGCCCGGACGGATTGGCCCGCAAGCTGGATCTGCGGCTACTGGTGGGCTCGAGCGTTCCAGTTGATATTATGGTCGAGAATTCCGAAGATGTGCTTGTGCGCAGAAACAAAAAAATAACCCGCGCCGCGTTGAAAAGGCTCGGTGATCGCAAGATAGCCGCTCTACCCATGAAGAAAGAGGAGCTTGCAGGCAAAGTCATTGCGCGAGACATAATAGATGAGAACACCGGGGAAGTTGTCGCAGCCTGCAATAAAGAAATTATGCCCGATGAAGTGGATCAATTTATTGAAAGTCTACTTGAAAAGGGCATAACCAGTTTTGAAGCGCTGTTCATTGAAGAACGAATCGTTTCATCTTCTTTGAGAGACACTCTCCTGGAAGACAAGATTGACGATCGCCCAAATAAAGTCATCGAGGATTTCCGTAAACAGCATAGTGACGACACTACCAGCAACGAAACGCTGAACGCTGAAATCGAAATATATAAGAGATTGCGTCCCTCCAATCCTGCCACCGTGGATATTGCAAACACGTTCTTCAATAACCTGTTTTTCAGGACGGAATACTACGATCTTTCGAGAGTCGGCAGGCTGAAGCTGAATCGTAAACTCGGTATTTCAACTCAAGAAACACCATTGTCGGTCCGCACTCTTAGAAAAGACGACATCATGTTGTCCGTTAAATACCTGCTGGAGCTAAAAGAAGGTCGGCCCGGGCGCGAAACCGATGATATCGACCACATGGGCAATCGACGGGTTCGATCCGTCGGCGAACTCCTTGAAAACCAATACAGAATCGGCCTTGTTCGTATGGAGCGCGCCATTAAAGAACGCATGAGCCTCCAGGATGTGGAGACCCTGATGCCGCATGATCTTATCAACGCTAAACCCGTAACGGCGGTTGTAAAGGAATTCTTCGGATCATCTCAGTTGTCGCAGTTCATGGATCAGACGAATCCTTTGAGCGAAATTACGCATAAAAGGCGACTTTCCGCCCTCGGCCCAGGTGGTCTGACCCGAGAGCGCGCTGGTTTTGAGGTCCGGGACGTGCATCCGACACACTATGGCCGAATTTGCCCTATCGAAACGCCGGAAGGTCCGAACATCGGTTTGATTGTGTCGCTTTCGACATTTGCGCGGGTGAATGAATTTGGATTCATCGAAACACCCTACCGGCCTGTTGCCGAATCCGTGGTCGGCAAGGATATTCGTTTCTTGACCGCTCTGGATGAGGAACATCACGTCATCGTCCAAGCGAACGCTCTACTGGATGAAGAAAATCATTTGGCTTCCGATCTAGTGTCCGTGCGCCACAAAGAAGGTGAGTTTGCCCTGGTCGGCAAAAACGAACCGGATCTCATGGACGTATCCCCTAATCAATTGGTTTCCGTCGCAGCTTCACTGATTCCTTTTTTAGAGAACGACGACGCCAACCGCGCTCTCATGGGATCCAATATGCAGCGCCAGGCTGTGCCTCTTTTGACCACGCAAGCGCCTCTTATCGGCACTGGAATGGAGCATATAGTAGCCACCGATTCCGGCGTCACGGTAGTAGCCAAACGAGACGGTGTAGTGGATAGCGTTGACGCTACTCGACTTGTAGTAAAAGCCACTGAATTTACCGAGGGAGATCTCGACCCCGGCGTGGATATTTACAACCTTATTAAATATCAACGTTCGAACCAAAACACCTGTATCAATCAGAAACCAATAGTAAGAAAGGGTGATTACGTTTCCAAAGGTCAGGTTATTGCCGACGGTCCCGCCACGGACAAAGGTGAACTGGCGCTCGGTAGAAACGTGGTGGTGGCGTTCATGGCCTGGGGCGGCTATAACTATGAAGATTCGATTCTCATAAGTGAAAAAATTGTGAAAGAAGATATTTTCACTTCCATTCACATTGAAGAATTCGAAGTCATGGCCAGGGACACCAAGCTCGGTAAAGAAGAAATAACACGAGATATTCCAAATGTTGGTGACGAAGCCCTCCGCAATCTCGACGATTCCGGCGTGATTCGTATCGGAGCTGAAGTCAAACCCGGCGACATACTCGTCGGTAAAATAACTCCCAAAGGGGAAAATCAGCTTAGCCCTGAAGAAAAGCTCCTAAGAGCCATCTTCGGCGAAAAGGCCGGTGACGTGCGCGACTCCTCACTACGTGTTCCACCCGGTGTCGAAGGAACGGTAATCGGGGCAAGGATCTTTTCACGAAAAGGAACCGATAAGGACAGCCGCACCCTCTCTATTGAAAAAGAGGAAATAGAGAAACTTACCAAAGATAGAGACGATGAAATGCGAATCGTCGAAGAAGGCGCGCGTGAAAGATTGCGCTCAATGCTGCTCGGCAAAATGGTTTCGTCAAATTTATCCGCGCCGACCTCCGACCGTGTCTACATCAAGAAGGGTGAAAAAGTTTCCGACGCTTTGATGGATGTGGTTCCCCTCGATCTGCTTAAGGAGATTTCGTTAAAAGGCGACACCACAACGGAAGATGAAATTGTTCGCATTCTTGATCGTTTAGGTGATCAGAAGCATTTTTGGAGAATGCACTATGACGAGCGCATCAGCCGATTGAAAAAAGGTGATGAACTGCCCCCGGGAGTCATTAAGCTCGTTAAAGTATACATAGCGATAAAACGAAAGCTTTCAGTGGGCGACAAAATGGCCGGTCGTCACGGCAACAAGGGCGTCCTATCCAGGATCCTGCCCGAAGAGGATATGCCTTACTTTGAGGACGGCACACCCGTTGAAATCGTGCTTAATCCTTTGGGAGTGCCTTCACGTATGAACGTGGGGCAGATTCTAGAGACGCATCTCGGATGGGCGGCGCGCGGTTTAGGCGATGAACTGGATCAAATGCTTAGAGAGAATTATGGTCCGGATAAGCTCCGGGAGCGTCTATTCACCATCTTTAGCTCCGACGAACCCGAACGTAGAAAGAAATCTCAGGACATCATTCGAGCCATGGATGACGACCAGGTCAAAAAGTTCGTAGCCTCCCTGTCTTCTGGGATTCCCATTGCGACGCCGGTTTTCGACGGCGCTACAGAGGCGGATATTAAAGCTCTGCTAACCTCGGCGGAATTACCAAGCTCCGGACAGACCATCCTTTATGACGGTCGTTCGGGTGAGCCTTTCGATATGAAAACAACCGTCGGTATAATTTATATGTTGAAACTGCACCACCTTGTGGATGATAAAATCCATGCTAGGGCTATTGGGCCTTACTCTTTGGTTACCCAGCAGCCTCTTGGCGGTAAAGCCCAATTCGGCGGTCAAAGGTTGGGAGAAATGGAAGTGTGGGCCATGGAATCCTACGGCGCCGCTTACTCTCTGCAAGAGTTTCTAACCGTCAAGTCGGACGACGTGACCGGCAGGACTCGAATGTATGAAAGCATTGTTAAAGGCACTAACGTGCTGGAACCCGGTTTGCCGGAATCCTTTAACGTCCTTGTGAAGGAAATTAAATCGTTGGGACTCGATGTCGAGTTGCTGGAAAGCGAACCGGCTGTTGCATAAATGATATAATGTCTCGGTTTAATTTGACCCAACCGAGGCGTTCCCTTCATCGTCCGGTTAATCCGGCGGAACCCGCTTAGGAGGGAAACTTGGAAGACGTATATTACAGCTTTTTTGAAAAACCCAAAGATCCATTGAATTTCAGCGCAGTGAAAATCTCGTTGTCATCGCCCGAAAAAATTCGGTCATGGTCTCACGGCGAGGTCCGCAAACCTGAAACCATAAATTATCGTACGTTCAAGCCCGAAAGAGATGGGCTGTTTTGCGCAAAAATATTTGGCCCGGTAAAAGATTACGAGTGTAACTGCGGTAAATACAAGAGAATGAAACATCGCGGCACCATATGTGAAAAGTGCGGCGTTGAAGTTATACAAAGCAAAGTGCGTCGGGAGCGGATGGGCCATATCGAATTGGCCACACCCGTGGCTCATATTTGGTTTCTAAAGAGTCTGCCCAGCAGAATCGGCACCTTATTGGACCTCACTCTGAAAGAAGTCGAAAGAGTTCTGTATTTTGAATCGTTTCTGGTGCTGCACGCCGGTCAAACCGATCTTGAGGTCGGCACGCTGATTAACGAAGAAAAATACAGGCAAACAATAGATACGTACGGCATCGGATCGTTTGAAGCGCGCATGGGCGGCGAGGCCGTCCGTGACATGCTGGATAGGCTTGATCTGGTCACCGAAAGCGTAAGGCTTCGTGAGGATATGAAGGATTCAACCTCTGAAGCAAAACGAAAAAAATTGGCCAAGAGACTCCGGGTGCTTGAGGCGCTGAAAGGTGTCGAACCGGAAGTCCTCGCAAATGATCTTGCGGCGCTAATCTCAAGATTTGAACCTGAATCCGAAACAGGGAAGTTCGTCGAAGAACTGGCTCACGCGGCTCGAGAAATAGTCATAAAATGGGAAGCAAACCCGGACTGGGAATCGCGCAAGCAGCTTGCGTTCATAGAAGTAAACAACGTAATCGAAAGACTATCCCGATCACGAATCATCACAGCGGAAGAACTCGGCAAATACAGGCAATGGCAAAATCCGGCCTGGATGATTTTGACCACCGTGCCCGTGATACCTCCTGATCTCAGGCCTTTGGTTCCGCTTGACGGCGGACGTTTTGCAACATCCGATCTGAACGACCTATATCGACGGGTTATTAACCGCAACAACCGTCTGAAACGGCTCAAAGAACTTAGCGCCCCTGAAATCATTCTGCGCAACGAGAAGCGCATGCTCCAGGAAGCCGTTGACGTGCTTTTTGATAATGGTCGACGCGGCCGAGTTATCACAGGACCGAATAAACGACCCTTGAAATCTCTTTCGGATATGCTGAAAGGAAAACAAGGCCGGTTCCGCCAGAATCTCCTCGGTAAACGCGTGGACTATTCCGGCCGTTCCGTCATCGTTGTGGGTCCGGATTTACGGCTCCACCAGTGTGGTTTACCTAAACGGATGGCCCTTGAGCTATTCAAGCCGTTTATTTACAACAAACTTGAAGAGCGCGGCTATGTGACCACTATTAAGAGCGCCAAAAAACTTGTTGAAAAGGAAACCCCGGAAGTTTGGGATATTCTCGAGGATGTCGTCAAAGAATACCCGGTGCTCCTGAATAGGGCGCCCACACTTCATAGACTCGGTATTCAGGCTTTTGAACCGGTCCTTATCGAGGGCAAAGCCATTCAGCTCCATCCGCTTGTCTGTACGGCTTTCAACGCAGACTTTGACGGGGACCAAATGGCGGTGCATGTGCCGCTGTCCATTGAAGCGCAAGTGGAAGCCCGCGTGCTCATGATGAGCACCAACAACATCCTTTCGCCCGCGCACGGCAAGCCCATTATCGTGCCCACCCAGGATATCGTTCTGGGCCTCTACTATTTGACCAGAGAGTCCGTTGATCCCGATCTGGATCGTCCGCCTAAAATATTTGCGGATTCGTCTGAAGTGCGTGTCGCGTATGATTCAGGAGTAGTGGATCTTCACGAGAAAATCATATTCCGTGATAATGGGGATAGGATTAATTCCACTGTTGGTCGCGTTTTGCTCAGGGAAATAGTTCCCGAGGAAATAGGATTCACCTTCATTAACAAGGTGATGAAAAAAAAGGAATTGGCTAATCTGATTGATGAAGCTTACAGAAGGTGCGGTGATAAGAAAACCGTCATTCTGGCCGACCAACTTAAGGATCTTGGCTACTCCTATGCGACAAAAGCAGGCATATCCATCTGCGTAGATGATATGCGCATTCCTGAATCCAAAAAATTCATCATTGATAAGGCTCGTCAAGAAGTATTGGAGATCCAAAACCAGTACAAGGAAGGTTTGATCACTGACGGTGAGCGTTACAACAAGGTTATCGATATTTGGGCCAGAGCTAACGAGGATATTTCAGAGCGCATGATGAGCGGTCTGAGAACCATGACCATAACCTTGGATGACAAGACTGAGAAAAAAGTTGAAAGCTTCAACCCGATTTACATGATGGCCGACTCAGGCGCTCGAGGCAGCACTCAGCAGATCAGGCAGCTTGCCGGTATGCGCGGACTCATGGCAAAGCCGACAGGTGAAATCATCGAGACGCCCATCGAAGCCAACTTTCGAGAAGGTCTGACGGTTTTGCAGTACTTCATATCAACACACGGCGCCAGGAAAGGTTTGGCCGATACCGCGCTTAAAACCGCGAACTCCGGTTACCTGACCCGGCGGCTCGTCGATGTCGCCCAGGACGCCATTATTATAGAGAAAGACTGCGGAACTCTTGACGGTATCGAAATGGCCTCCCTTGAAGAAGGCGGTGAGATCATAGAACACGTCGCGGATAGAGTTCTTGGTCGTGTGGCGCTTGAAGATATCGAGCATCCATTCTCGGGCGAAATTATCGTGGCCGCAAACGAGGAGATCAAGGAAGAACACAAAGATCGTATTCAGGATGCAGGTATTGACAGAGTAAAAATCAGATCGGTGCTTAGTTGTCAGTCTCGTCGCGGCGTGTGTGGACTTTGCTACGGACGCGATTTAGCCCATGGCCGAATGGTAAACATCGGAGAGGCCGTAGGTATCATTGCGGCGCAATCCATCGGTGAACCCGGCACGCAGTTGACGATGCGGACGTTTCACATCGGTGGAACAGCTTCACTAAAAAGAAACATCATTTCAGCCCGTAAAAAGGGCCGAGTAGCTTTCGAGAAGGACAAAGATAAGGTTAAAGCCATTATGGTGTGGCAGGAATTCTCTATGCCTCAAGACGCCGTTGACAGATGGCTCGTCGTGGATGGTCAAACATTGCGTGAGAACAGCTTCCTGTTCGAAGGACCAAATCACCAAATGGATGAGCCGGAGCGTCTTGGCGGAAAGATTGAAATATCTTTGGACAGAAAATCGTTTACCCTAGTCGACGACGAAGGGGTTAAACGCCAATTTGCCATTCCAGACGGATATCGATTTATCGTGCGTCACGGCGATCGAGTTTCGCCTAATTCCTACATCTACGAAACTCCCCAGGGTTCCAGAATGGAGGAGGCCGAGAAACGCGGCGGCATCTTTCAGATAAGGAGCACACGTGCCGGCGTGGTCAAGTTCCGTCTCTACGAGCGTTATCCCGTCATGGATTACATGAACGTCAAAGTTCAGGAAAACGATAAAATCGATTCTGAAGGACAAATTCTCTTAGAATGGTTGGGATCGGGCTCCTCAGAGCTATTCTCCAGAAATGAAGGAGCGGTGCGGTTCATCGAACTTAAAACCGTTGTGAATAGAGACGGTGAATTGGTTGTCATGAATCGTAACGGCTCGATCGCCATTACGGATGAAAGAGGTAGAGAACGCGAGCGTAATAAAGTCATTTACGGCGCTAAATTGAGAGTCGCGGAGGGTGAAAACGTAAACCGCGAAAATTTATTGGCCGAATGGGATCCATACACAATTCCGATCATTACCGAAGTTTCAGGTAAAGTTAAGTTTGGGGACGTGATTGAAGGTCTTACCATGAGTGAGCAGGTTGACGAGGTGACCGGTCTTTCCCGTAAAGTGATTGTGGAATACCGAGAAAGAGAGACCGAGATTCGCCCCAGAGTTTCGATAAAGGATGAAAATGGTCGTACGATTAAGATTGGCGATTCTGAAGCGCGTTACCTTCTGCCCGTAGGCGCCAACATTATGATCAAAGAAGGCGAGGAAATTCACGCAGGCGACGTTATAGCAAAAATTCCGCGTGAAACAACGAAGACCAAAGATATAACGGGTGGTTTACCCAGGGTTGCGGAACTTTTTGAGGCGCGCAAACCCAAAGAGTTCGCCATAATTTCCGAAATCGACGGCATAGTTAGTTTCGGTAAAGACACCAAAGGTAAAAGAAAAGTTGTGGTAACCCCTGAAGTGGGCGAAGCCAAGGAATATCTCATTCCCAAAGGCAAGCACATCTCGGTGCACGTCGGCGACTGGGTCCAAGCCGGAGAAGCCCTCATGGAAGGGTCCACCAACCCTCATGACCTTCTCGGTATTAAGGGTGAAAAAGATCTTGCCAAATACTTGGTCGATGAAGTGCAGGAAGTCTACCGACTTCAAGGTGTTAAGATCAATGACAAACACATTGAAGTAATTGTGCGTCAGATGCTCCGGCGCGTGCGCGTTAAAGAAGTCGGCGATACGGATTTTCTGGTGGGCGAGCAAATAGAGCGTTCGCTTTTTGAAGAAGAAAACACCAGAGTAGTGAAACAGGGCGGCGCCCCCGCAGTTGGCGAGCCGCTATTGCTGGGCATCACAAAGGCCTCGCTGTCTACTGATTCATTCATAAGCGCGGCCAGTTTTCAGGAGACCACTAAGGTGTTGACGGAGGCTTCCCTTTCCGGTAAGATTGATTTTTTAAGAGGCCTAAAAGAGAACGTCATCATGGGCCGTCTGATTCCGGCGGGCACCGGACTCAGCAGGTATAAGAATCTCAGATTGGAACATACCGAACCAAGCGCCGAACAAGGGCGATCATTCAAGCCCGAGAAAAAAGCGCCTGTTGAGGAAGCCCTGGAAATAGCGTAGATACTCACGGTCCGGGAAATCTCCCGGACCGATTTTGTCTTGCCGCATCCTTTCGCGTATTCTTGTTCAGCGTTTCCGTAGAGTAGCTCTAATGCCGAGACGGACTGAATAGGAAATCGATAAATTCCGAACCATTTATTGAGCGCGTCAAAAAAATTGAGATAAGTGGAAAAGCGCCGCTTTTCTCACAGTGGAATGCCGATCAGGCGGTGGGGATAATAAAAGAGTCTGATTAGCGACAAAAAGGTGTTGACAAGATCAGAATAGTTTGCGCATAATATTTGGATACTTCTTTGGAGGAATTGGCGAATGCCTACTATCAACCAGCTGGTCAGAAAAGGACGTTCACGTCCCAGACGAAAAACTACCGCTCCCGCCCTGACCAACTGTCCGCAGCGTCGAGGCGTTTGCGTTCGAGTATACACGACTACGCCCAAGAAACCGAACTCAGCTTTGAGAAAAGTTGCCAGGGTCAGGCTTACAAACGGCTATGAAGTAACTTCTTACATACCTGGAATTGGTCATAATTTGCAGGAGCACTCGGTTGTCCTTATCCGCGGAGGTCGCGTCAAGGACTTACCCGGCGTACGCTATCATATAATTAGAGGCGCTCAAGACGCTTACGGCGTCCAGGACCGTAAGCAAGCAAGATCCAAATACGGCGCCAAACGGCCTAAGTAACTGGGAATTAATTCAAGATAGTCATTAACCGAATTGGCCTAAACCGGGCGAAACCCCCGAAGGGAAATTCAAGCTAAATACGGATAATCCGGGTCCGGGATAACCGCTGAAAGGCGGGGTAGGTTCAGAAGCGAAACATATGTTTCGAGAGGCATTGCGAGCCGATCTTGCTGGACCGTACCTCCTGGGAACTGCCCGGAAGAGCTTGTTCTGAAGCAAGGTGATCGCAAAAAGATCTCGACAGGCTGAGGCGCAGGGCGAAAAACCCGATATTTACCCGATATTTATTGGTTACGGGAAGGTAAGCGATCCCCGAAAAGTACCTTACAGGATTAACAACCGGGTCTGCGACCCACACATGGAGCGATTCTATGCCGAGAAAAGGGAAAATCCCACGAAAAGAAGTTTTGCCGGATCCCAAATACCATAGCAGATTAGCGGCAAAATTCATTAACGGCATTATGTGGCAAGGCAAGAAGTCCGCCGCTGAAACTATTCTTTACGGCGCCTTTGATGTCATGGGAAAAAGAGCCAATGATGATCCTCTAAAGATTTTCGAGAAAGCGGTTGACAATGTGAAGCCCGTCTTGGAAGTCCGCTCCAGAAGAGTCGGCGGCAGCACCTATCAAGTTCCGGTCGAAATACGCCCGGAAAGACGCCAGGCTTTGGCTATTAGATGGTTGATCCAGTACGCCCGCTCACGTGGGGAAAAGAGCATGCGAGAAAAGCTCGCAGGTGAATTGCTCGACGCAGCCTCTAACAAAGGCAGCGCAGTTAAGAAAAAGGAAGACACTCACAAGATGGCCGAGGCCAACAAAGCCTTTGCTCATTATAGATGGTAGTCGATCAGGTTAATTGATGAACGGTGACAATCTCGAGGCCACCCGCAATATCGGAATCATGGCCCACATTGACGCAGGCAAAACAACTACAACCGAACGTGTTTTATACTATACGGGAGTTTCACATAAAATAGGCGAGGTCCACGATGGTCAAGCCGTCATGGATTGGATGGAGCAGGAACAAGAACGCGGAATTACTATCACATCTGCCGCAACTACCTGCTTATGGAGAAAACACAGAATCAATGTAATTGACACCCCTGGTCACGTGGACTTCACCATCGAAGTCGAAAGATCGCTCAGGGTGTTGGACGGAGCTGTAGCGGTATTTTGCGCGGTCGGCGGAGTCGAGCCTCAGTCCGAAACGGTTTGGAAGCAGGCTGATCGATACGCCATTCCCCGAATCGCTTTCATCAATAAGATGGATCGAGTCGGGGCAAACCACGAGCGTGTGCTCGAAATGATGCAAAGCAGGTTGCGAACAGATCCTCTTTTGCTTCAAATCCCGCTGGGAACTGAGGAAAAATTCAAAGGTGTTGTCGATTTGATCTCAATGAAAGCCATACAATACGATGATCGAAGTAGTGGAATGAATTTTGAGATCACGGAAATTCCTCAAGACATGCAGGAAACGGTTGCAGGAGCCAGGCAGAAGATGATCGAAGCCGCTTGTGAACTCGATGACGATTTGCTCGAACGATATCTCGAAGGCGCCCAAATCAGTGCTCAAGAGCTTGTACGTACCATTCGCAAGGGGACATTGGATCTGAAAATTACCCCGGTTCTACTGGGCGCAGCATTCAAGAATAAAGGCATTCAGCCGCTGCTGGACGCCGTAGTAGATTACTTACCGTCTCCCATAGATGTTCCTCCCATAGAGGGCAAAGATTCTAAAGGAGACCCGGTGAGCAGACCGGTAAACGGACCTTTTTCAGCCCTGGCCTTTAAAATAATGAATGACCCTTATACGGGTAACCTCACTTTTTTTAGGGTTTATTCTGGGAAACTTCAGGCGGGCGAAGCTGTTTACAATGTCAATCGTGATAAAAAGGAGCGAATCAGCCGACTCCTAAAGATGCACGCGAACCAGCGTGAAGAAGTGAAAACCGTATCAGCGGGAGATATCGTCGCCGCGGTGGGCCTAAAGCACACCAATACCGGGGACACGCTAGCTGATGAAAATCATCCGCTGTTATTAGAATCCATGGAATTTCCGGAGCCGGTTATTTCACTGGCCCTGGAACCAAAATCCAAGGACGAAGTAGAAAAGCTGTCTCGAGCGTTGAGCCGACTGCTTAGAGAAGATCCGTCTCTCAGAGTTAAAGTCGATCGAGAAACCGGACAGACCGTGCTTTCAGGGATGGGCGAACTCCACCTGGAAATCATAGTCGATAGATTACTTCGAGAATTTCAGGTCGAAGCGCTGGTGGGCGAACCGCAAGTGGCTTTCCGTGAAACACTCGGTCAACCAGTGGATATTAATTACCGGCACGTGAAACAGTCCGGTGGCAAAGGCCAATTTGCGGACATCTCCATCAAGGTCGAACCCGTGAGCCGTGGTGTCGGATTGGAATTCGTTGACAAAATAACGGGCGGCGTAATCCCAAAGGAATTCATCAAGCCGGTTGAAGAAGGTGTGCGACGCGCAATGGAATCCGGCATTCTCGCGGGCTATCCTGTAGTCGATTTGAAAGTCACCTTGTATGACGGCAAGTTCCACGAAGTAGATTCTTCCGAAATGGCATTTAAGATGGCCGGCTTCATGGCTCTTAAGAGGGCCTGTCAAAAAGGCAAAACAATTTTGCTGGAGCCGATCATGGACGTTGAAGTGGTAGCGCCGGGTGAATTTATTGGAGATGTGCTCGGGGATCTTACCGCTCGAAGAGGAAAAATATTGGGAATGGAGAGCCGATCCGGAGTTCAAACCGTGGGTGTTAAAGCCCCGCTCGCGAGAATGTTCGGTTACGCCACAGACCTGAGGAGCCTTACGCAAGGCCGTGCTACATTCACTATGCGATTCTCTCACTACGAACCTGCTCCCCAATCAGTGACTGAGAAGGTTGTCGCAGAGTTCAAACAATCTGGAGGAGCCCATGGGCAAGGCGAAATTTGAGCGTAATAAGCCACACGTGAACGTAGGAACCATAGGTCATATAGATCACGGCAAGACGACGCTCACTGCGGCAATAACGCGAGTATTGGCGAAGCAGGGATTTGCGGAATA
>JBBSBY010000078.1:0-16495 GCA_038250835.1 Desulfomonilales bacterium
ATGGAATTACCGTGGGAGATTTCCTGGCGCCGGGCGTGGACTCAAGATTCACTTATCCAGCCGAGATTTCCGAACAGTTGGAAAGTATCTGTGGAGGCGCCTATTTGCCGGATGTGAAGGGATTTCGCACGGAGAATAAAGACAAGCTTTTACGTGACATTTACACAATGCTTGATAGACGATTTAAACTGGCCGCGGAATTTTTGACGCAAAGACCCTGGGACTTCTTTATGATGGTGGAAATCGCTTCGGATCGCATCCATCATGGGTTTTGGCGATTCTGTCGCAGCGACCACAGATTGCATGTCCCCGACAATCCTTTTGAAAATGTAATGCCTGATTTTTATAGATATCTTGACTCTAAGATCGGCTCATTGCTCATGTTGCTGGATGACGACACCACGGTTGTGACCCTGTCGGATCACGGCGCCAAGAGCATGCAGGGGTCGGTCTGCATCAATGAGTGGCTGATACAAAACGGTTATTTGAAGTTACGCGGTCGACCGGAACCCGGGACACCTTTAACAGCGGATCTAGTGGATTGGTCTGCAACCAGGGCGTGGGGTGAAGGGGGCTACTATGCGAGGATATTCCTGAATCTTCAAGGTCGGGAACCCTCTGGAATAGTGGCGCCTAATCAATATGAACAAGAGCTCAGTGCCTTGGCTGCTAAAATTTCTACAATTAAAAACGGCGCCGGAGTAGCGATCAGCGGCCGCCCTCTGCGCCCCAATAATATATATAGACACTGCGAAGGTTATCCACCTGATCTCATCGTGTACTTTGATGAGCTGTCCCATAGATCCTCAGGGGTCGTTGGCTCCGGCGCAGTTTTTATGCAAACTAATGATACGGGTCCTGATGACGCAAATCACGATCATAACGGATTTTTTGTTAGCGCCAGAATGCGTGATTTACGGTCAGGCAAGCGTAAAAACATTCAAGTACATGATTTAGATTGTTTAGACGTTACTCCAACTCTTCTCAAGGAATACGGCCTAGAACCGCCTGAACATCTGGGAGGAAAAATATTGGATTTTGATTCCGCAATAATTCGGATCGCAAATTCTAATTCTATATTGCAACCCCACAATGAACATCAGACGCAGGTTGGCCTCAGTCTCGAAGAAGAAGAAATCGTGAAAAGTCGCCTTGCCGAACTTGGTTACTTATAATTATTTTCTTAATTCAGTGCGGACGGATTCCGCATCGTGTCTTACGGAACACCACTCGTCGGGTTGCGTGCCTTTAAGGAAGGGTTCCGATATAATCTTCGGGCAAATTGAAACGGCGCGCATACCTGACTGAAGGCAAATTCTTCTGAAAACTACTCCTTCCGGCGCATCCAGCTTCGTTGCGTTCACTGCGGCGGGCTTAAAGAATGTCTCGACTATCTTCTTCATTCTTAGATCTTTTCGATCAGTTTTTGCCCTCAGCATAATTAGATTTTCGGCATTGTAAGCGATTAACCAGGAGCCCTCTTCATCGGATGTCGTGAAGACGGACGGAAGTGAACTTGTGTGCTCGACGGAACCGTTCTTACCGTCCAACTGATCCATTTCCTTTAACAGATAGTTGACTAGGAAAAGAGCGCCGGGTTTTACGGCAATGTTTCTATTCTCCTCTTCTACATAATCGCTGCTGTTAGTCGACATTGTCCTATACGAAACGCGCCTTCCGAGATTAGCCAAAGTAAGATAATTTTGAGCCACCCGAAGAGGGGATGTTGGTGAGAGCTTCATGGGCTCCCCGGGAATTAACTTGAACCCAAACGGACTCGAAACGTCAATTAGCTGTTTGGAGTCGATCCTGCTCATGATATTGAGCATAAACTCATCTCTATCCTGTCGAAAGGCTTGACGTAAAGTCAACGTCCCTGAAGAATGCGTTGTCGCCGGGACCTGAGTTGCCAGTGAAAATTTAGCTCTATCCTGTTTATCAACGGCCAACGCGGGCAAAAGCAAAATTGGAGTCGTTATGTTGATAGAGGTTGCGTCGCCGGCCCATTTTCCGGGTGGTGGAGCAAAATAGCTCTGTAATGCGCCATTTTGGACGTTCAGACATGCAAAGTAGAACGGAATCCCATGTTCATCCAATTTTTTTAACTCTGATTCCGCATCATTTTGAATGAGCGGATCCAGGGTAGTTATTACGTCCGAACTCTGAGTGGCGTCATGAGTAATACTGTCTTTTATCAGCTCAAGAAAGGCGGCGGTTTTTAAGTGAGGCATAGAATGGCGGAGCATGTCCACCGGCGCGTTTATCGCCTCATCATATTTTTCTCTGTCAATCTTGCCGGTTTTAAGGAGCAAACCAAGCACCATGTTCCGTCGAGCTCTGGCACGGTCTGGTCTTCGAAATGGATTGATTATATTGGGGGCGCGAATGCCGGCGGCCATCAAAGCGCAATCAGCAGGATCCAATTCCTTCAGACTTTTTCCAAAAAATTTTGTCGCAGCCTCAGACACTCCATGAACCGGCAGTTGACCCCAGTGACCAAAATATACACGGTTTAGGTAAGCTTCTAAAATAGTCTTCTTGCTGTACACGGCATCCGCCGTCATAGCTAAGAATGCCTCGTTAATTTTACGCGCCATGGTTTTCTCAGGATTCAGTATGGTCATTCTGATTAGCTGCTGAGAGATGGTGCTGCCGCCTTGGACATATCTTCCGGCCTTGATGTTGGCTTTAATTGCGTCAAGGATAGATCCAAAATCGATTCCCTGGTGTGAATAAAAGTGAGTATCCTCAGTCAGTAAAATTGAATCAATAAGTATCGCCGGTATTTCGTCCAATCCTACATTGCGTCTCAAGGCGGGTAATTCACCCGGCGCAGGGACTACGCTTATCAACTCAGGTTCAAGGGTAACGCTTTGAACATCTTCCTGGGATCTTTTCAGGCGTATGGATTTAACTCGATTCCAATCGAGGTTTATGGAAATGGGGCCGCTTACCACGGCGCCCAGCTTAAAGGGACAATGCTTCAAAAATATATTTATTCCAGACCCTGCGCGGCTCCATTGCCCCGGTTCCGGAACGGCTGAGTCCGTTTGGGAGTACCCGCATCTCTTTAAGCGCTCAGCTAAACGCAATTCTTCAATGTTAGCGCCGACGGCTATGGAAAAAGGAGACGCGTACACAAAAGTGGGTTTCCGTTTAAATTTGTATTCAAAAGTCCATAAAACAATACCGATGATAACGAGGATATATATACCGAAAGCAAGAGCGGACAGTCGGAAGAATAGAGAGAAAACTTTTAATAATCTCCTGGGCTTTAGAACCACTTCAAACCCTTTGTCGCTGAAATGTTAATTAAATTAATATTATAAATGCTTTTAGAAGTCAAATTTAGAACAGTTGTGAAAGTTCAAGTCGGTATGTAATCCGGATGGTTTTAAAGTATGCAAAATAAAAAAGCAAAACGGCATTGAATCAAGCTTATCTTTTACTCATGAGGTGGGTAACGGCTTTATCCAAACCGTCCAGCGAAAGCTCAAACATTGGGAAAATGTCGGATATCACCCCAATGGTTCGTGTCATCTGCCACAGCCTTACAGGGGTGGGATTAAGCCAAATAGCCTTCTTGAATGTCTTGGCCAACATGTTGAGGCGGTCGATGCTCGGTAGGCCGCTCCTCTCATCTATATAAATAGAGCCGTCGGTAGCCATGAGTTCATAGGGCGCCATACTCGCGTCCCCCACAATTACTATACGAGTTTCCTGGTCCCAGGCGGCCATGTCAACAACTTTTTGGGGTTTATACCTACGGTAAGCGTCCTCCCAAACAAAATCGTAGATCGTGTTATGAAAATAGTAGGTTCGTAAGTGCTTGAACTGAGCCCGAGCGTAATTAAAGAGAATCTGAACTATATCGACGTAAGGATCCATTGACCACCCGCCGTTGTCGATGAGCAACACCACTTTCAGCCGATCTCTTAGACTTCTTTCAAATACAATTTCGATCTCGCCGGCGTTTCTTGTGGTTGCGCGTATCGTGTCCTCAATGTTGACTTTATCCTTTGGACCTTCCGGGACCAGACGCCTCAACCTTTTTAAGGCTTCCCCCACCTGAGACAATGTCAGAGGCCCTTCAAGCGAATATTCTTTGTACCGCCTCTCCAGAGCGACTTTAACTGCGGATTTGTTCATTGACCTGCCGCCCACGCGCATGCCGCCGGGATGAAATCCTGAGTGGCCAACCGGTGAAGTTCCTCCCGTGCCGATCCACTTTCCGCCGCCGTGGTGCGCCTCCGTTTGCTCTTTGAGCCTATCCATAAAGTACTTTATGAGTTCATCAGGGCTGAGTTTGCTCATTTCTTCTTTGCTGAGACCCAGAGCGTCGGCTAACTGATCAGGCCGCGATAACCATTCGTCCAGCAGGGCTCTAACTGATTCCTCGAGTTCCACAGCTTTTAAATCGGGTAGCTCGGCGCCTTTAAAAAAATGAGCAAAAACGCGGTCGTACAAATCAAAATAACGCTCACTTTTAATCAGGACCGCCCTGGTAGCGATATAAAAATCTTCCAGTCCGTCCACAAGACCCGTAGCGAGGGCTTTGTGTAAGCGCAAAAATGACGTGGGGCTGACCGGAATCCCGGAATCTCTGAGTAAATAAAAAAAATCAATAAACATAATATGCCTGAGTTATGCGCGTATGCGGCGGCTTTGAGAAACAGCCTGCTGGTAATCGTTGCTTTTTTTATACAATATTCCGAGATAAGGTATTTTGCCGACTATGAGATCCTTGGGCCTGAAGTCACTATCGCTTCTTAAAGCTCGAATCCAGTTGATTAATTCACGAGTGGCGGGTTTCTTTTCCATGCCTTGGAATTCCCTCAGTTTGTAAAAAGTGCGCACGCACACGTCCATTAACTCGTTGTCCAAGTCAGGGAAGTGCACCATAACTATTCTGCGCATCATTTCAGGATCCGGAAAGGCTATGTGATGAAAGTTACATCGCCCGAGGAATGGATCTGAGAGGTCTTTTTTGGCATTACTCGTTATGATGATAATAGGGCGATTTATAGCCTTTATAGTTTTATCGATCTCTATAATATCGAATTCCATTTGATCCAAAACATCGAGCATATCATCTTGAAAATCGGTATCGGCCTTGTCGATTTCATCAATTAACAACACAACTTTGGTGTCGGAAACAAAAGATTGGCCGATTTTGCCCATTCGTATGTATTCTTCGATATTGCTGACGTCCCTCGATGAATCTCCGAAGCGGCTGTCATTGAGACGAGTCAACGTATCATACTGATAGAGGGCCTCGACGAGTTTTAGGCTGGATTTAACATTGAGGATCAAAAGCGGCTTACTCATGCTCTCCGCTATTGCGTGGGCCAGCATCGTTTTGCCTGTGCCCGGTTCGCCTTTCAGTAGCAGAGGCATCTCGAGCGCCACGGAAATATTAACTATCTTTGCCAATTCTTCATCGAGAACGTATTTCGACGCGCCTCGAAAGTTGCTGTCTAAGGACATATATTGAAACTCCTCTTTTTTTTTAGGAATCCGAGCCCAAAAAGCTTCTTGAAGTCGATCATTAACTAAGACTCTTCCAATGGATCGAGTATTTCCCTGGAACGTGATTTCAATCCAGCAAATTATCGGAAAGTTCATGCCGCCATATAAGCTAATTATCCCAAGGGTATATGGGTTACGAGTTAAACTCCCCTGTTTATTATACTGAACAATACATCCACATTGAACTTATCGTATAAGTGAACTATTGACAAGACTATACCATGCGTATCCTCCTTATAGTGTTTCCAGACGAATATCGACAACTCCATAACTGTCGATCAGGAATGGCGGCGATTGAGACATAACTGAATAAAAAATATGGAGGGCAATACATTTTGTGTGCTCGGCTGAGGGTAAGTTTAGCGACGAATTCGTGGGCCGGCCGACCTGGCCGCGTGCTCTTCCAAAGGCGCTTGGGGGGACCTGATCGGCACGAGCTGTGGGTTTGACGCAAGCATGAGCCGAAGGTATTTGCAAAAAATTGCGGCAGGGATTTTTCTCTTGACAATATGATTAGCCGGCGGCTACTTTATACCCTAATATGACAAAGGGGCCCAGGAGTGCTCAGAAGCTGATGAGCGCAAAAAAAAGGTTGACAACCCCGGCTATATTTGTAATAAACTTTATTCACATCCGGAGTCATATTTATTTGGAGGCATCCAAATTCTGGTATGTAAGCTTCCTTTAGTAAGGATTATGAAAGGAGGATGAGGGTATGGTTAAGAGGACTCTGCTTGTTCTCAGTATTTTGTCGCTAATGGTTTGTGCGGCAGGAACTAGCTCAGCGTTTATGGTGGGTTGGCCTGACAATGATTGTGTAGCGAAGCCGATGTTCGTTCCGGTCGATTGCTGTCCGTATCCATTGCCCAAAACAATAATTCAGACTTGGTCCTGCAAAATCGAGGGACCTTGTCCGGCTCCCGCGCCCTGTGGTGTGGCTTCCTGTAAAAAAGATGGATTTGCCCCCGGCTTGTTATGCGCCATGGCGGGCTCCATCGCAACACCTTTGGACTTCCTATTTGGTGGTTGTGACGGAACCTATGGTTGCTTCCCCGGCTTCGGCAACGGTGGTTGCGGCGGCGCAGGCGGCGAATGCGGACCATGCTACGGTCCGGTCCCGGCAGTTGTAGCGGCGGTCCCTATGGCATTAGGCGCGCCGGCCGTTATGTTTGGATCCCTCTGGTAGTTGAGATACGTTATGTCGATCACGTGACCCAAAAAGGACCGGTGGAGTCACCCCGGTCCTTTTTAGGTTAAGACGCTGAGTCATGGATTGATTATTTCAATCCAAACACGAGTAATACGAGAAATAAACCTTGACATTAACCCGCTTTTTCGATAGGTATATACATAAGTATTACGATTAGAAGTTCGAGAATATACAATATTTCCGGTTTGTAAGCTGGAAGCTCTTTATGAAAGGAGGATGAGGGTATGGTTAAAAAGTCCGCTGTAATCTTTGGAGTCCTTGCTTTGCTGGTTTGCAGCGTAGGGATGTCCTGGGGTTACACCGTAAGCCAATGGCCTGCTCCTGGTATTCCAGGCACAGTGTACTGCGGTGGTAGCGCCAGCCTAGTTAGCCCTGAAGATTACACTTTAAAAGGTCCTGTGGCCCCCGCTTGTGAGCCCCCGCTGGTTCCCGGCGTGATTCATGCTGCTCTGAGCATTCCTTTTCGCGCAGTGGCCTTAGTAGCGACCCCCCTGTTCCAGGGCGGTAACTGCCCCGGCGAACAACCCTGCAAAGTGGAATTAGGCGAGCCCGCTTATGTTATGGCCGCTGTGCCTTGCACCCCGGTCAACACTTACATCCCGCCCAAAGGCTGGTAATTATTTAGCGATTGCTGAAAGCCGGGTTAGCCCGGCTTTTTTATTTTCGAACAGCCGACGCGCCAAACAAAACACCATTTACCTCGATCCTTGTCTCCGTCGGAGAGGGTTGGGAGTGGATCTTCAGTATAATACCAATTAAATACTATAATAAAACTAAATGGTGTAAAGAACGGATCTCAGTGCGCATTTAGAAGTGTGGTCTTTTGCGGATTAAACCTAAAAATCTTCACCACTTTTGGTCACTCCCATGAATCAACTGGCCCACAGGTGTGTCCCCGCCGCCACACTTTGCTGGATATCCAGCTCGTTTGCGGTAGTTGGAACTCAGTTACTGATGTAATCTTTAAAACCATACTTTTGTATTTTGTTTATCAGGCCCTGCCTGGAGAGGCCAAGTCTCTTGGCCGCCCAAGTTTTATTGCCCGAGCAAGCTTCCAACGCTCCTATGATCATGGCTTTTTCCAACTTATCAACAGCTTCTTTAAGCTTGGGTGGGGCTTTATAGTCAGATCTTAAATCCATCTGTTCCAGCGATCTTCTTAATCTTGGGGATAAGCACCTGACTGAAATATTGCCGCCTTCCGAGGTCATGATGTGGGCCCTCTCGATCTCGTTTTCCAACTCGCGAATATTTCCGGGCCACTTATAGCGCATCAACAAATCGGTTGCGGCGGGATCAACTCCCCGCGCCATTTTGCCTGTCTGACTATTAAATTTATCCAGAAACTGGCTGATCAGAAGCGGAACATCTTCTACTCTGTCACGAAGCGGCGGCAAAACAATAGGGAAAACATTAATTCTATAGAACAAGTCTTCTCGGAATGATCCCTGAGCCACCATTGCTCTTAAATCTCGATTTGTTGAAGTAATCAGGCGCACATTCACTTTGTGGGTAGTATTATCGCCGACGGGTTTAATCTCACCTGATTGAATAGCCCGCAGTAGTTTGACCTGCATCGCCGGAGAGGTAGCTTCAATCTCATCAAGAAAAAGTGTGCCTTTGTCCGCGGACCTGAACACACCAAATGAATCGTTCACCGCCCCTGTAAACGCGCCTTTTTTATGACCAAACAATTCACTTTCTATCAACTCTGACGGCACCGTGGCGCAATTTAGCGCAATCATCGGCTCCGCGCAACGTGAGCTGAGATGATGAATCGCTTTCGCCACGAGCTCTTTTCCCGTCCCAGATTCGCCTTGGACAAGAACCGTGGTGTCGGCCGGCGCAACTTTCCGAATCAATAAACGAATCTCATGAATAGCCGAGGTTTGTCCGATCATATCTTCAAGTGGATCTCTGTGGCTAATGGATTCTTTGAAGGCTACTTTCTCATTGGAGGTTGTTAGAGTATTTTTTCGTAAACCGTCCCATTCGAGCACATGCTCCATTGATCTTGCCGCTTGCGAGGCCAGAATTTCTAAGATTTCAAGATCTATATTCGTGAACACGCCCGCTCTTTTATTTAAGACTTGGAAAACCCCCATAACGGGGCCGCCTGGAGTTCTCAAAGGCACGGAAAGTAAATTCTTCGTGACAAAGCCCGTTTTTGGATCAACATTTTTATTAAAACGGGGGTCGGAATAGGGATCCACAATATTAAGGGATTTACCTCGAGTAAACACCCAACCCGCTATCCCTGAGTCCCACGATATTCGGATCTCATCATGTTTCAACCCCAAAGCTACATGCGAGTAAAGCTCTCTACGATTGTAGTCCGCGAGAAAAATCGTGGCTCGTTCGGCGTTCATAACGGTTGGAGCTTCCCTGATGAGTAAATCAATGAGAGAGCTGATATTGGTTTCGCTCGTAATCAGCATCCCCATTTTGAACAAAAGTGATATTCGTTCCAAATAAGATCCCAGTGGTCTGATGTGTTTGTTTGCGGCCCGTGAGGATTCCTCCATTCCGAGGGCTTCTTTGAGCAACGTGATGTCCAGATGAATAGTGAGCGCCTGGACTAATTCATCCACAGTCACTTTTCCGATATTCAGAAGCACATCAGCCAAAGATTTACCCGTTTGTCGTGAAGAAAGCAGCGCCTCCGCATAGTCCTCTTTAGTAATTTTGCCGGTTTCAAGAAGTAGTCTACCGATGTTTATGGCGTCCAGCACGGCTTTTCTCCCGTTTTGGCATATAATGCTATTTCACCCGTCTGGCCATGGATTATCATTTTGCTGCCGACGATGACATTTTTATCATTAAACCCGACGGATTCGGGGCGTCCTGTAAACTTCACTATTTGGGATACTTGTCCAATGTAGGTTTTCCCCAGAGCCTTCGCGATATCTGCGGCGTGGGCGCCTCTCCCTCCCTGCCTACTAATCAGAGCGGTAGCCACGGGAAGACTAAAAATCTCTTCCATGATCTCTTCGGGTATGGGATCGTTTACAACGAAAATAAAGCCATCGAGTTTTTCGTGTTCGGAAAGATTTTCATTCATCGCGTCTATTATAGATTGAGCCTTGGTTATGTGCCGAAAAGGCGCTATCTGGTTCCTATCGGTAACCATTATGCCTCTGAAAATTTTTCCCGAGACCCCCGCTCCCGTGGCTATGACGGTGTACCCTGCGGAGACCAGGGACGGCGTGCGGTCGCGTTTCTCTCGGTCTTTCCGAATTTGTAAAATGTATACTTTATCGTTCTCGATAGTATATTCAAGTCTTGTATCGAAGTGCAAAAATTCAGCTGTGCGGAACAAAATTGAAGATAGGCGCTTCCATGCGGCAGGCATCTTAGAAGCCAAACATTCTTTGGTTTTCCAAATGTCGTAAACAGGAATAGTGGGCACCTTGCCGTCCACAACATCCGTGCCTTGATCCCCCTGAGCAAAATCACCACGCAAATCTAAGGTAAATGGATTATAAGAGATTACGCCTGTGCCCGAAGTAGCGGGCGCCATATTGCCGTAAACCATGCCTTGAACAATGACCGGCGTTCTCCAATTACCGTGGATTCCCGCCGCCTCCCGGTACTTTTTGGCGGCGTGCCCATCATAGGAATTAAGGACTACCGCCGCGCAATGGCTTAATATGTCAAGAAACCGGCCATTGTCCAACATTCCAATGGCTTGGGGGGCATGCTCCTCAACCAGCTTCTTGTATTCAAAAGCCAGGCTTTTCATTTGTGAGGCGCTCATGTGAGCTTTTCTGGTTATTTTGAGCTCCGCTTTTTTATCATCGATAATTTCCTGAAATTGGTCCCTTTGCACATTAAAAACGGATTGACTGAATTCCTGCAAAAACCTTCTATAGCAATCATAAGCGAACCATACTCCATACCGTTTTGCTAGACCTTCAGCTATTTCATCATTGATACCTACATTGGTGATGGTGATCATCATCCCCGGCATACTAATCCTGGCGCCGGACCGCACCGAAAACAACGCCGGGTTATCCGGATCACCAAGGGACTTCCCCCATGCTTTACCGAGCTTTTCCAGTGAAGCCGCCAATCCTTCTTTAAACTCCGTATCCGTCAGCATTTCTTGTTGCGTACACACAGTTTGATCAGTAGTGATCACGAAATATGGAGGTGTTATTTCCGCAAATCTGAGCAGTGAAGCCTTAAGGCCGATCCGGCACGGCGAAATTTCCTCTTTATCCGGAAAGTAGAATGGAACTCGCCTGGAGTGTTTCGGTTTCTTAGCAACACGCTTACCCGAATCCGCAAGTCTCTGGTTAAAGAACAACTCGACCTTGTCAATAAATGTTTCCAGCACGCGTAGATTGCCGTCCCTCGCCTGTAGGTCCGACAAATACAATGTTTTTAGATAATTCTTGAAAAAATCGGTCTCGGGGGTCTCTCGTAGGGTTGTGAGGTCTTTTAATTTTCGCGGCAATTTGTCCATTGGGTTACAAGCCAGAAATACGTCGAAATGCCCCTCAAACCAATTCCTATAGGCGACATGGATATCATCCAACTCCTTTTTTACTATAGCGATAATGTCTCGAACTTTGTCATAGGTGAGTCCAAGAGGCGCCGAGCGTCGTAGATCTCTACCAGCCTGCTGTAAATAATAGCTTGAATGGCCATTGACGCAAACACCTCGGACAAGATGATCCATGAACACCAAAGCCGTCGACAAATTTTCGGAAGTGACAACGTCAAAGCGGGTGTTATTGATGGTGGTGGCAAGGGTCTCCTGTTCGCTTTCGAGGGCCAGATCTTTGGTAAAAGCCTCAAATCGTTGTTCGATGTAAGTAGCTTTTTGAGCGTAAGCGTGCCCGGTCTTTTTGGATCTTAGGATTATCGGCGCTCCGTCTTTTTCTTTTTGTAATTCTTTGATGTTAGTGGCATTGTTATCCAATCCTTCCGTCAAAGTGATTGCCGGCGGCATCGCTTCACGTATGTCCGGCGTTAAGATCGTTTTAAGGTCCGAACGTCGTAGAATAATCTCGTTCAGAGAATCTAAATCAGCTCCTACGTCTGCGCCTGTATCTGACCCGGCAAGCACGAAATATTTTTCGTAGAGTCCCTTTATTAAACTGATCATGTCTAAAACAATACGTTTGGAAAAATCCGAGTAATGCTCAGACTTTTCAAATTTGGATGTATCGAGCCCAACAATGGCCATGGCTCCGTTTTTTTCGAACAAGTTGATATTACCGGAGCCGCAGATTTCTCGCAGAAACTCTTGAATTTCAGCCTTCTCTTCGGGCTGGAGCCATTGGTCCATTTTGAGATACGGCGCCGACTCAGGCGGCATCCATTCAATCAAATGTTCCGGGCGACCATCGAGCAAATATCTCAAAATACCGACACAAAAATAAAAATTTTCAATACTGCCTCTCCAATGGATATCTCCCCGGAGCTTACCGAGAAAATTCCCTATTGGTTTGACGCCGCGATTCGCCAACAGTTTAGCGAGACCCGCTGCGGTGAGTCGTAACGTATCCAGTGGCCCAATGTCCTTGAGTGAGTAAGGAATAGCCTTGACCAAGGTGCGGATCAAGAAGTGCGTTATGGAACAATTTGCCCGCAGTAGACTGCTTATCCAGTACTGAATCAGATCTTCATCACTAATCCTAGTTTTTCCTATTTCGACCTGAATGATTAAGTAAGGTATCAGTTCGTGTGTTATTCTGGGATTAGAGGCAATAATCGACATGATCGCTTTGATGTGGCGGACGTGCGCAGTATTTATACCGGTTTCTTCCGCCAAAACCAGCGGCTCACCGGTGTCGTCATCCTCCACCGTGAACTTTGCCTCACGGGGGGCGACTATCGGCCGTTTTACGAGCATGCCTATAAGCTCTTCCTCCATCAATGAGTAACCCGCTCTGCCGAGAGCCACTCCCAGCGCTTCTATTGCCCGCAAAGAGGAAAGGACTTCTTTCAAGGCTCCGGAATTGTAAATTCGATTTAAAAAGAGTTGCCCAAATTGGCGCACCAATTTCTTGGATGTTTTTTTTCTAGTTTGTTCTAGCCCAATGACCAGATTACACAAGCCCTCGATGAGCAATTCCTTAACATCCGGCTTGTCCACCGCTAAAATTTGCAGAGCCAGTATTTCCGCGAATACCTCTTGAACGGCTGAGGGTAGACGATCCGCCATGGATTCAAATGATTTGAAAACGTCCTTCCACAAAGTTGACAATCCGGTGATAAAAGATACCTGACCATCCAGATCTTCATCCCCAAGAGGATGTAGGTTGTTTTGCGCAGTAATTAATTCCGAGCGACGATTCTTGATCTCCTCCGTCGAATAGCTTTTAATCTTGAACAAAATTTCAGCTTGGAATTGATCAACATCGGCCGCGTTTATCAAAGGCAATGTAGACTCAAATCTATTGATTAAGACTTCTGGACACGCTTGAATTTCAGAGAGAGCCGTATAAATTATTCCGGCGGCCACGGCATTTACTTCACCTGAGAATTCATTACGCTCGGACTTGGATCTTTGCGCCAGAGCGGATCTAATCCCTTTAAGCGAAATGATTCTGCGTTCAAAGCTATTAAGAGTCTGAGGAAGGGTTTCCTGGGTTAGGAAATGGAAAATGGCACGAAGGGCTTTCAAATATCCATTTAATTCGGATTCCGAACAAGTCCGAAAAATATTTTCAACGAATTTTAAGAGGGTGTATTCGGCCTCCCCTGCCGCTTCAGCGTCGAAGGGTTGTTTTGCCGCAGCAAATAGGTATCCGCTTATTACATTCAGAATGGATGCTAAATACGGACGCGCACTATCTTCGTCCCTATCCATAATGTAGTGCGACAAAAGTTTAACCGGATCCATCCAATTAGGGAGTTCATATAAAGCCGGAATTAACAACTCCGCAATGTTCGCTTGTCTTCCTTCGTAAGAAGTAAGAAACTTTAATTCATCTATGCTTTCTCTTGAAAACCGCTGCCTTATTTTAATCAGCGAGTTTTGAGCGTAAGCTTCTAACAGATAGACGGATGCCTCGGCGCCTGATCTGTCGAGAATCAGCAGCACATCAGCGGTATTTTCAAGAGTTAACGACGTATCGGGAGAGATCCGCATCTCAGAGCCTTCGATCACTGCTGATATACCTGATATTTGGTAGGGATTTAGCGGCTCGGATTCCGTCAATTTACGAATTAAAAATCGTGCTTCCAAAGGTTCCCTTTCCCATTAGGTTCTGAACATTGTCGTAACATTGCAGATGGTAATCGCATAGATATGATGTTTCCATGAGTCGCATTATCCGGCCGATTTAAGGGAATTCGATTAATCATAAGGCTGACACCGTATTGCCTTACTCCGATGGATCGTCCGACATCCATATCGTATGTGCAAAGACAGTCCAGAATATTATTTATACACTGATTTAAATAGAGCTCCGTCCAATTATATGCCATAGGTGGAAAATGCAAAACGTATTAGACAGGCATAGCCGCCATATATTATTGAGCAACATTGGAGAAAAAGGTCAAGAACTCATATCCGAGGCACGGGTTCTTGTAGCCGGAGTCGGCGCTTTGGGATCAATGATCTCGATATTGCTGGCAAGAGCCGGTGTCGGATTCATCCGTATTGTAGATTACGATAAACCTGAAATGCATAATCTGCACAGACAGATAATCTTTACGGAATCGGATACCAAAACCGGGGCCTTTAAGGCGGATGCCGCAGCCGAACATTTGCGTGAAGCAAATTCGCAGATCATTATTGAACCCGTTAATATTAAAATTGATGATTCTTCAGCCGAGCGCCTGGTCAAAGATGTGGATATAGTGCTGGACGCGTTGGATAACACTCCGGCAAGGTACAGTGTCAATGACGCCGCAGTAAGGCGGTCCGTGCCTTATGTTTTCGGTGGAGCGGTTCACACGGTCGGCAATGTAATGACAATCCTCCCGGGAAAGACCGCCTGTCTGCGTTGCCTTTGGCCTGATCCACTCAAAGTTGCTGATCATGCGCGGGCCTCAACTGTTGGTGTTTTGTCCACTGCGGCCACATTGACGGCATCAATTCAGGTGACCGAAGCTCTGAAATGCATTCTTGGAAAATACGACGACTTAATTGACGGTATGTTGGTGATGGACATTTGGAGGACGGATTTCCACGTCGTCCCTATTAAAATTAACCCCAGTTGTATATGCGGCGCTTCATTGGCTGTGGATAATCAATAAACGGAATATGACGGTAATAAGTGAAATAACGGCCTTGATTTTAGCAGGAGGATTGGGTCAGAGGCTCCGCTCCGTTGTAGCGGATAGACCGAAGCCGATGGCGCTGATTAACGGCCGACCTTTCTTGGAAATTTTGTTGGAATCTTTAGCAAACCACGGTATCTGCAAAATTGCAATATCCACGGGATACATGTCGGATTACATTGAAGATTATTTCCGATCGGTGGATCTGAATCTGGATATTCGATTCTCCAGGGAAACTCAACCCTTGGGAACCGGGGGAGCGATAAAACTCGCGGCGCCGCTTCTATCCGAGCCAACTCTTCTGGTCAATGGGGATACATTCTTAGAGGCCGATCTGGACGCCCTGCTCGACTTACACTTCACCTCATTAGCAGAGGTTACCCTTTCACTGATTGCCGTTGACGACGCGAGACGTTATGGCGAAGTTAAAATCACGAATAACGGCAGGATAGCGGAATTCGACGAAAAAAAAGGGAATGCGGGGGTTGGTCTAATTAACGCCGGCTATTCCATCTTGAGGAGATCATTTGTAGATAGTCTCCCGGAAGGGCGTTATTCTATGGAAAAGGATGTATATCCTTTTTTGGTTCAATCGGGCAAAATGTACGGATTAATACAAAAAGGGATCTTTTTTGACATAGGCCTCCCTGAAAGCTACCATGCTTTCAGGGAGTATTCAAAAATCGCGTTTCAAAGCTGATAATGGAAATAAAGAACAATATTAATTTGGTTATACGCGGTCTTGGAAGAAATCACGGATGTAATGTTAATTTCTTCAATCTGCGGGTGGAAAATGGGTCTAGGTTTGACATGGATAAAGCTTACGTCGACGGTAAATTAGTCACCGCTCCGGCCTGGCCTGCGCACCCTACGTCGTTGGCCGAGTTTTTAAAGATTTGGGCACAAAAATCGAACCTTAATTTGGGTTCTACGCATCGTTACAAATAGTTATTTAGATTTCCGAGATGAGCCGGCGTTTAGAAACGCAGGCCGTGCTTATAGGAGGCGAAATGTGTGTTGACGGAGTTGGTAGATACATTGTAAATGACGAAGCTTTGCTGGAGTTAATGGCTAATCCCATATTGGACTATGTACATAAGCAAGTGATCATGACTCTGTATTCCATGCAAGTTAACCATTCTTTGCATGAATACGAAACCATGCTGCCGATTTACCTGGGCTTGGATTGGGATAAATGCTTGGAGATTTTGAAGGTCATTGAAGAGGCGGGGATTGTCAGGATTTCAACAGACGGTATTGAGCTTCTCCACCAAATAGACGGAGTAGGTTCACAAAGCTGTGGTTGCTCTTAAACCGAAAAACTTCATAGTTTTGCTATTCCAATGCGTAAAGCTTAAATCTTGGGGGGCTTGACGCCTGGGGAATTTCTTTTAGCCTCAAGTGTAAACTCTCTGAGGCAAGAGCCACTTGTCTGTACATATCGGAATTTTTCTCGTCCCAAAATACATATTCCGGACGCTTATTCTTTATCAGTTGAGCGATTTCCGCTGCATC
>JBBSBY010000079.1:0-16381 GCA_038250835.1 Desulfomonilales bacterium
TCAGCAAATAGCTTCAACGCTCGGCCGCGGTGACTTACCGCATTTTTAGCCGTCATATCCATTTGCCCGAAAGTCATGCCGGCGTCAGGGTAGTAAAATATCGGATCATAGCCGAATCCACCTGACCCCCGGGGTTCTCGGGTAATGAATCCTTCGCAGGTTCCTCTGAAAATGTGTTCGGCGCCGGAAGGTAAGGCGAGAGCCAGCACGCATACGAATCGCGCGGACCTCAAAGAGTCTTCAACATCCTGTATTTCCGCTAAGACTTTCAGGTACTTTTGTTCGTCAGTGGAATGGGCGCCTGCGTAACGAGCTGAAAACACACCGGGCGCTCCGTTTAAGGCGTCCACAACAAGACCTGAATCGTCGGCAAGCGCCGGCAGTCCGGTGAGCGCAGAATAAGCTCGAGCTTTCTTGAGAGCGTTTTCCTCAAAAGTGATTCCATCCTCTTCCACTTCAGGCAAATCAGGGTACTGCATAAGTGAAACGATGTTTATAGGAAGGTCGGCAATTAAGCCCTCTATTTCCTTAACTTTTCCCGGATTTTTTGTGCCAATTAGAATAGTTTGCATTTTATCGAGCGGCGGCTTTCATATGAGGTTTTCGTTTTGGATCTGGTCGCAACAAAACAGCGCCCGAACTATTCTTCCGCACTTCGGACGCGTCTAAGGGATACCTGAACAGTCTCCCGGACAGCCATGCGGCGGTTTGATCTTTGTAATTGCCTGAAAAAAAATGAGCCGAACTCCCCAAGGACGATACTCCATATTCCTGAGGCGGATTCGTTAGATCGTATACCTCCTTTAAGGTGACGCCCTCTGTAACTTCGAATGGTCTCTGGATGGACCAAGAAGTATAGTTGATGGTATCCCGCGCCCCTGATAAAGCAACAGGCCCTACATTGTAAATATCTTCAAGAAAACGGGACTTACCCGCAACAGGATGTCGAAATTCCGCCGTATGGGCCGAACCCCATTTCCATTTTTTCATGTCTGGGCCGAAGAGCGCAACGCCGTCTGCTAAACCCTTAGCCAGGGCTTCGCTTAGTATTGCGGTTAATTGTGGATCTGCAGAGGCAATCGCGTCAAATAACAACTTATCTGCGGCTTTGTTTGTCAATTCTGTGTTGCGCGAAATTACTTGGTAAATATCAGCGCCAAAGTGATTGGATACGAGAGCTTTTGAAACAGCGCGCCGCCACAAAGCATAAATTGCGGGCTGCGCTGAATCATTGCTCATCTGAAAATCCCAGGTCTTGAGCATGGCTACGGCTTCATTCTCCGTTGAACCCTTAGGCACAGTATGTTCCAATAATGTTTGCGCCAAACGAGCCGCAGTGAACGAAAAGATATCATTTTGGATTTTTTGAAAGCTTTCACGTGAATGAGCGCCGCTGTTGGCTAACAGCGCCGTCAATCTGAGGTTTTTGGCGCCATTTCTCCAGTACGCGCCGGTGTATATCATGAAATCAGAGCCGCCGGGTCGTTCATCACAATTTGAAGTGAAACCTTCTGCCGGATTTTTCCTTGAAGGCAAATCCTCGAAAGCTACGAAGCCCTGCCAGTCGTGAACGCCCGTCCATGCCGGCATTGGGCACATTCCGTCACTTGATGATGATCTAATCGGTATCTTGCCGGCGAATTGCGATCCATGCGAGCCGTCGTCCGACGCCCATACCGAGTTCACACATGGTGTTTGGAGCTGTCGCAAGCCTGATGTGAATTCCTGATTATTTGTGGCTCTATTAATAATGAAGAGCGCTGTGGAAAAAAGCGAACCGTCCTGTCCGGTCCATCGTAGTGAAAAAGCCCTGCTGTTTACCGGGTCGGATACAATCACGCCTGTTTCAGTAATCCAAATCGGTTTTTTTACGCCGGAACCTCCTTTGACCAGATAAGTTTCAGTCTTGGTTCCTATGCGTTTCCAGCGATCAATCTTCCAATAGCTTTTAGGTGAGTTGGAATCCAAGATTTCGAGAAAAAGATCTGCGTCGTCAACCATAGTTGGATTGCAGACCCAACTCATGTTTTTGTTCATTCCTGCGCAAGCCGCCGGTATGCCGGGAATGAAAGCCCCCGACAATTGATAATCCGGACTGAATAGCCTCGCCTTGTACCAAAAGCCCGGCGCCGCCAGGTCTTGAAAGAGGGAACAAGCGGAAATAGCTCGACCACTTCTGCTGAAATTTTGTCCAACACTCCAAAGACATCCGCCGCGAAATCCTGGAATTCCATGCCCCTGCTGCCGTGTCGCGGCAAAAATGGCGCCTTTTGTCTGAATCCCTGTAAGATCGCCCAAAATAAGCGGCTCCGGACTTGTTTCGTCTTTCGGAAAAATCAGGGAAGCTTTGTCGCCCAACTTTGATATCAGACGTGTTATTACGGGATCAATTTTGAAAGCTTGTGAACTTTCCACAGATAGGGCCAATATTATGGATTGAATATCTGCTGGAACAAAGGGTTCAGGTCTGTATTCTAGTAATGAGAATTCGACTGGAAGTTTGTTGGCGTGTAGCGAAATGTATTTATTGATTCCATGGATGAATCCCTCAGTCCATTTTTGTTCAACGGAGTCTGATGTTATATCCCATTTGCATACAACCCTGAGACTGCGAATAAGATGATCTTTTTCAACATAATCCGAACCGAAAATTTCAGAGAGTCGTCCTTGACCCGCGCGCCGCAGGTAATCCATTTGCCACAGTCTATCCTGGGCCATTGCATAGCCTAAGGCCGGCGCCAAATCTTCGGTTCTTTCAGCCACAATCGCCGGTATGCCGTTGGCGTCTCTGGTGATGCGAACATCAGCGGACAAGCCCGCCATTTGGATTTGGGGTTTGCTCTCCGGGTGTAGCGACAACACGAAAAGGTACATCCATATAGCGCAAGCGCCTGCAAGGATTATGAGAACCGCCGGAATAAAGGTAAATAATCGCAGTAACCACACAGGATCAATATCGGACAATAACGGCGCCGAGATTTGGCATTTTGCGTTTTGCGCGGCAGACCTAAAATTCATCTTGCCTCTTATTCTACTATACAGGAATATATAATTAAGCGGAGCCGCTGATCCGCTTCAGCAACTCGGCGTTGGCGCTGTAAGGATCACTTTTCCGATCCAGTATGTCATTGACTATACCGTCGAGAACCTCATCTCCGCCTATCTTCTTCATTATTTCATTAACAACGCCCTCTTTAAGCAATTCAAATAATTGTCTTTTAATTTTGAGACGCTCACGTCTTTTCAGCTCATTCTTGTCCAAATACTTCAAGTATTCACGGTGTCGAAGTATTTCTTGATAAAGATCGTCTATTCCTTGTTCGGCGACGCCTATGGTTTGGATTATAGGAGGTTCCCATCCTGATTCCTGGTAACGTTCGGATGACATGTGGAGCATAAATTGTAATTCTCGAACTGTCTTGCCGGCGCCTTCACGGTCGGATTTATTCACGACAAATAAATCGCCGATCTCCATTAACCCGGCTTTTATGGCTTGGATGTCGTCACCCATTCCCGGAATTGTTACCAACACGGTCGTATGAGCGCTATGGGCAATATCTACCTCATCCTGCCCCACACCCACGGTTTCAATAATGATTGCGTCCTTACCCATGGCGTCTAATGCGACCACAGCGTCAGCGGTGGATCTCGTGAGCCCTCCGAATTGTCCTCTGGTAGCCATTGAGCGGATGAACACACCCGAATCTAAAAAGTGCCTTTGCATCCGAATTCTGTCGCCGAGGATTGCGCCGCCCGTGAATGGGCTTGTGGGATCGACGGCTAAAATGCCAACTGTTTTGCCGTCTTCCCTGAATTTACCTACTATTTTATCGACAATCGTCGATTTGCCCACACCGGGAGAACCTGTGATTCCGATCACGTGGGCGGCGCCCGTGTGTGGATACAGCGCGGCCAATTCGGGCAGAGCCTCGGGATCGTTGTCATCAACAAGTCTTATAAGTTTTGCAGTAGCGCGGATGTCACCTTTCAGAACACGACGCGCTAAAGAATCATCTTTGGGGGCCATAATTATTTTTCTTTTCCAGGCGGTTCTTCGAACATTGCAAAAGATTAGTCACTTTACGCTTCTTTCATTATTTCTTGTAAACTTTTGTATACATTTTTAATCCGGTGATCGTAAAATTCGTGAACTGTGAATATGATTGTCGAAACAATAAGCCTATAGTGATTCTCGAAAGTAATCGCGGTTCTAATGATGATATCTTTATTGAATCGGTTATCCGCGTTGCATGAAGCTATAAAGCTTCGTTATGCATTTTGACCTCATCAACGTCATTTCCAGCGTACGCTGGAATCCAGGAAGATGTGGGGGCCGGCTTTCGCTGGGACGACGGGTCAGAGGCTTTATTCGACCGAACTTTCGAGAAGCCCTATAGTAGCTCATATTTTCACGTTATAGTGGGAGCTCCGCGCACATCTCAAACAATTTGCGGGGAAACTCCACAGAGGAATTGTTTCCCTTGCCGACATTGGTAAAAGCATGGCTTCGTAAAGTCAATAGTAAAAAGTATTTAGTTCCAAGATTGAAGCCTGAGTTGAGCATTGTGTCTTTTTTTTCTTAATGCTTATTATATGTTTTCAGTCGCGAACAGGCGCATGTTATGCTAAAGTCCTTGTCTTGATTTGAAAACGGGAGATTATATGGGAGAGATGTACGAGCAATTCTTGGGCTCGCAACCCGGCATTATGGTTGAATTAGTGGACGGCGATTCGTCTCCATACTTATTGCGCTCGGTTGATGGATTCGACTTCTATGTCGGAGCGGATGATTTTCATAATTTTTATCGTAAGGAAGGAGAGCCTACCCCGGCAAAATGGGGATCTTTTGTGACGGAGTCCGACGGATTAATACGTTCCGATAAAATGATTAAGGTCATGAAGATTATTCATCATTTTGAAGACAAACTTAAAAATTTCGCAAAGGCTAGATCTCTCGTGCTGGTAGCAGCCGAACTAATTAATAACCAAAAAGTGAAAACCACAGAATTGCTTTTAGTCGAACTGGAGAAAATTGGCTGGAGCGATGTTAATTTGTCAAACAAAGACCTTGACATCATTATGAGCGCTCCTAAAGAGATAATGTCCCTGTTGAGCAGCCCGGCTTGCGCGTTGGGAGCCTTTCCTGAACAGTCTGTGGTTAGAAACCAGAAAGGGCGCCTCGCTCCCAGCGACCTCCCCAGAAAAACGAATCTTACAAAAAAACCAATAAAGGGATTTCGCGGACGCATGAAAAACATTGAAATGACAGTTGAGGGCGATATTTTAGTAATGAAAATAGATTTATCAAAAGAATTTGGTCCGTCCAAATCCGGAAAAACAATTATCATTGCTTCTACGGAAGGCAACATGTCATTGCCCGGTAGGGACGAGAAAGTTGGTTTGAACATTTACAAATCGCCTACACCAAAGAGCGGGAGCGGCACAGGTCAAAAGGATTCGTTCAAAAATGTCGCAATGAAAGTCGAAGGGCACGAGCTTGTGCTGACCGTTGATTTGACACAGGAATTTGGGCCCTCAAAATCGGGTAAAACAACGATTATCGCTTCCACTGAAGGAAATCAGCTCATATTTGGGAGAGAAGAAAAAATAGGACTAAACGTATACAAAAAGTTGGAACAATGACTTGAACTTTTGCGGAGCCCCACGCCCCGTCAGGTGGCCTGATAGTAGGCCCTAAATTTAAGGAGGTTCTCATGTTTGTTTTCGGCACGGCGGAAGACGTCTTCACAATGGCCGTTAGAATAGAGGAGAACGGCTATGCGTTTTATAAGGGCGCAGCGGCCATGTTTTTAGACGAGAAAATCAAAGGTTTATTTGACGATCTGGCAATTATGGAAGATGGGCACATTAAGGCTTTTAAATCAATGAAAGCTTCTTTACCGCCATCTTCAGCCGATATTGTCTGGGACCCGGAAGGACTTGCGGAAAGTTATTTACAGGCGAGCGCGGATACTCACATATTTACGATTGAAGCGGCTCAGGATAGATTAAAGACCGTCAAAACTCCCAATAACGCATTGGATATGGCCGTGCAATTCGAGAAAGATTCAGTCGGATTCTTTGTCGGTGTCAAAGAATTATTGCCTGACCCCGCAGGCAAGAACGATATCGACAGGCTCATAAAAGCGGAAATGGAACACATCAATATGCTTACCAGAGTTAAAAAGGAGCTTGGTTCCAAAGGTACCGCAAGCATCAAGTAATGCGATCCGTAGACATTGCGCAATCTGGGCTGTGGAATCGTAAATTAGCGCTCCCTGCCCAGTGATCCCTCAGAACCTGGGAGCCAAGACCACTGTAGACAAATTGGTCAATATTTTAGTCACGGATTTACATAAAAACTTTGAGTACCTCTGACACTAGATTGGATTTGTTCCGACAACACGGCGATCCTTCAACTACATTTTAGGTATTCAAATTACCTGCGCCGCTTAGCTATCCGAAACAACAAATAAGAATTGTAAAAACCTTGTCTGAAAGGTATGATTTATATAATCGTCACAGTCACTAAACGGTCACTAATTATGTACTCTATGGATCCCCCCATACCCAAAACCGCGTACATTTTACTCTGGTTTCCAAAACCTTCCGAGACATTTATCTTCACCGAAGTAGTCAATCTCCGAAAGTTGGGCTTACCTTTAAAAGTCTACACCTTATACGGTCAGTTGGATCACGGGCTTTCTCCTGCAATGCGTTCCACTCAAGTGGAAGTAGAGCGGCTGGGACCGTCATCATGGAATAGAATCCTAAAGTCGCTAAGATATTGGAAAGCTCGCAATCCTGAAGCCACATCCTGGTTGTTCCGCAATGTCCCACTGCGAAGATGGAGATCCATCGAAGTCGGAGGTGAAAACATTTGGGCCTTTATAGCGGGCTTTTATTTGGCGAAAAGATTTGAAGAAGATAAAATTCAGTTCATTCACGCGCCATGGGCAAATGGTCCGGCCACAGCGGCATGGGTGGCTTCAAAGCTCACGGGAATTCCCTTTAGTTTCACCGGGCGCGCAGTTGACATCTACCCGCCGGACGGGGCTTTGGAGGAGAAGATAAGGGACAGTGTTCTCGTTAGGACAAATACTCGGGCGAATGTTGGTTATCTGCAAAAATTTACGTCAACCACCGACGCTGATAAAATTAACCTGACTTACAATGGATACCCCCTTGCGGAATACCGAACGGCTCCGGTTACTATGAAATCTCCTTATAAAATATTGGCCATAGGGAGATTTGCCGGATTCAAAGGCTATGACATTTTGTTGCACTCCGCTCGTATACTCAAAGACTCCGGTGTGGACTTTCAGGTCACGATTGCAGGATCGGGAATACGAGGTGTTTGGCTAAAGACGTTATGCCAGCGCTTAGGATTGAATCGGACAGTATCGTTCCCAGGCTATGTTACTCATGATAAAGTTTCGGATTTGTATTACCAATCAGATATGTTTGTTATGCCCAGCATAATTCATAGGACGGGTGAGCGAGATGGAATACCAAACGTCATTATGGAAGCCCTACTACACAAATTGCCCGTAATCGCTACTGGTGTCTCGGGAATCGGAGAAGTTATTATAGACGGCGAAACGGGCTTGTTGATTGAGCCGGGAAATCCGGAGGCACTGGCAAAAGCAATTATCATTATGACCAAAGATCGAGAAGCTGCATTGAAGATGGCCGCACGGGGACATGATCGGGTTTTGCGACAATTTGATCCCCAAACAAACCATGCGAATGTGCTGGAGCTTTATAAAGAAACCTACAGAAAGATATTGGTCGAACGCAACGAAAACAATAGCTTGGAGCCTAGTCGCATCACCGGAGGAGCCGGGAAGTGATTTAATGTTCCGGTATAAGAGCTTACAAATGTTAAGAGCCTGTGTGTCAAAGGCCGAGAGTCCATGGGGGTAGGCCGGCGGGGCGCAGTATCAAAACTCAAATTGGTAGAATTATGAAAGCTATGAATTGCGGCAACCCAACAAATTTATGGCTTTCATAGTCATTACCACTTCTCCTGTTTGATTCAGGACTTCTATGAAGGAATGAACAATTCCGCGATCGGGCTTTGTTTTTGATTTTTTGGTCGCGGTAATGGTGACTCGCATTGTTAAAGAATCACCGGGCCTTACGGGACGAATCCATCGCAACTCATCTACCCCGGGAGATCCCAAACTTGCGTTATGCGATAAATAATGATCCACAAATAATCTCATCATTAATCCGGCGGTGTGCCAGCCGCTGGCTATGAGCCCACCATAAATGGAGTTTCTCGCGGCGTCGGGGTCGGTGTGAAGGACCTGAGGATCGAATTTTGTCGCGAAATTTATAATTTCCGACTCTTCAACTTTAATAGGGCCAAATTCGTGACGAGAACCCGGTGAATAATCTTCAAAGAATCTATCTTCAATGGGAACGGCAAAATAGTTGGACATAACTCTTCCTGAGTACAACTTGAACACACGACTACTCTACACCTTATGCGCCACTGACGGCAAGCTTTAACAGCATCCGGAAATCCATTATTCCGGCGCGGATAATTCCAACGTATTTAATTTTATGATTTTATAATTTTATAGAAGCATAAAATCATGTAGAAGATCCCCCCTAAACTTTTCCGAGCACGGACAGTGGCTGCAACTTTACAAACATATTGTTATTTAGCTACAACGGGGTATCAATTCTCATTTTGGCTGCTTATCGAAAAAAGGTTTATATTGGCCGTAGCCCTCTTTTTCGAGATCTTCAACCGGAATGAATTTAAGAGCCGCAGAGTTCATACAATATCGCAAACCTGTTGGCTTAGGTCCATCGTTAAACACGTGCCCTAAATGTGAATCCCCGCTCTTACTTCTCACTTCAGTGCGCCGACTGAATAAATGTCTGTCTTCTTTTTCAACTACATTAACCGGATCAATGGGTTTGGTAAAACTCGGCCAACCAGTGCCGGAATCGTACTTATCCAGTGAACTGAAAAGGGGCTCCCCCGAGACTACGTCAACGTAAATTCCCGGTTTCTTGTTGTCCCAGTATTCATTATGAAATGCGGGCTCGGTCCCTTCTTCCTGGGTTACCCGATATTGCAACGGAGTAAGCTTTTTCTTCAAATCTTCCTTATTGGTGGGGTTACCGGAGCTTCCTTCCGCCTTAAGCTGATCTTTTCCCCAGACCTGCTCTATGAACTGATCCCTTCCCGAATTCAAACGATAAAATTTATATCTCAATGGATTTTTCGAATGATAATTTTGATGGTAGTCTTCCGCTTTGTAAAACTCCTGTGCAGACAGGATTTCAGTCACCACCGGCTTTTTAAATTTTCCGCTTTTATCAAGCTGCTCTTTGGACTTTTCGGCGGCAGCTTTTTGCTCTTCGTTTTCATAAAATATTGCGGACCTGTAATGAGGGCCGCGATCCACGAATTGTCCACCGGCATCCGTGGGGTCTATTTGGCGCCAGAAAATGTCCAACAATTGCGAATAGCTGATGATGGATGGATCAAAAGTAATTTGAATAGCTTCTATGTGCCCTTTTGAGGCATAATCATTGTAAGTGGGATTTTGACCCACCCCACCCGTGTACCCCGATGCCACGTCGATTACTCCCTTGACCTTCTCGAATGCGCTTTCCACGCACCAGAAGCATCCTCCGGCAAAAACCGCTTTGTTGTAGTTCGGTTTTGCCGACGCAAGCATGAATGAAAACGCTAAAAAACAAATACTTAAAAACGTAGCTTTGATTATAATGTCCATTTCATCTTCCTTCAAAAGCGCAGTTAATGGATTCGCTTATCAGAAATTTTCTTATGCTCCATAACTTCTTACAACAAATATAAATCATTTTTGTTTCCTTGCCGGTGTGTCTTTTAAGATCGATTTGCGGCAAAATAGGCATTAATTGTGTAATCCTTAAAGTTCCCTCCCCTTTTCAAATTAGTTTAGGAGATGATTGTCAAAATGATTTTAAGCAATTATAAAGCGAACCGGAATGCGAATCGGAAAAAGGGTCAGTTGAAAACCAAATTATTCTATTAGAATGGATTAGCCGAAAACAAATTTCAATATGAAAATTATTTCACTCTGCGTTCACAAATACAGCATTATCATGAGCTTGTAATTAGCCTCATTGCTCTGTAGTTTTGCAAAGCGACTTGCGTTAAGATGAATTCTCCTCGGAATGCCGCTATCGTCGGAGTTGTAGAAAATGTTATCCAGAAACATTGGAATTTGGCTCATAGGAGCATTCGGTTCAGTGTCCACAACAGTGGTTCTAGGGGCGCTACTCTTGAATAGAGGTCTTATTGATTCAACAGGTCTGATTACAACTGCGCCGCCTTTTTCTAATCTTGATTTAATCCCGATCGAAAATTTGAAATTTGGAGGGTGCGATATAAGGAATGGTGATCTTGAATTGTTTGCTCGCAAAATAATCAGGGATACCGGATCTCTGGATACTTCCGTGCTTGATGAAGTTTCATCGGAGCTCAAAGATATTGAATCGCGAATCAAGCAGGGTTCCGTTCGTAATTGCGGCAGCGTAATCGAAGATCTTGGCGTATGTTCAATACCTCGGGACATTTCGATTAGAGATGAAATCGCGGCAATTTCCGCTGAGATTGAACAATTCAAGACGGCATCGGACCTGGACAACATAATCGTGGTCAATTTAGCGTCCACGGAACCCCCTCTTGAAATTAATCAAATAGATATAACCATTGAGGAGTTTGAACGACGTCTCGACACAAACGATTGCCGTTCGCTTCGAGCGAGTTCAATCTACGCTTATGCGGCGATAGATTCCGGATTCCCTTTTATCAATTTCACTCCTTCGAATGCGGCTTTATCACGTCCCCTTGTCGAATTGGCTGTGTCAAAGGGGGTCCCCGTAATGGGCAACGACGGCAAGACGGGGGAAACATTGGTTAAAACCGCGCTGGCGCCGATGTTCGTAAGCAGGAATTTGGAAGTGATGAGCTGGCAGGGCTACAATATTCTGGGCAATCTGGATGGCCAGGTGCTGGCAAATAGCGAGAACAGAGAATCCAAAATTCAAACAAAGGACAAGGTATTGGCGGAAATTTTGGGTTATAGACCCGATTCTTTAGTACAAATAAACTACGCTCCCTCATTGTCCGATCAAAAAATAGCGTGGGATTTCATTCATTTTAAAGCCTTCATGGGAGCTAAAATGTCTATGCAGTTTGTATGGCAAGGCCATGATTCTTTGCTTGCAGCGCCTCTGGTTTTGGATCTTGTCCGTTTCCTGGATTTTGCCGCCGGTAACGGAGAAAGCGGTGTTTTGCCGCATTTGGCTTGTTTTTTTAAAAGCCCTATAGATGTGCGGGAGCAGAATCTGCATTTGCAGTATCGAATGTTGTTGGATTACACTGATAAACAATTAACCGACACGGGTAAATCGTGACGCCGGCCTTCAGCACAAACGCATATACACGATATTCTATTTTTGCGGCAATCAAACGGATTGCCGCTATAGGTTACCCGGGAGTTGAACTACTCGCCGATACTCCGCATCTTTATCCGGAAAGCGTCCAACGGACGGACATAGATCGACTCTCAGCTCTGGCGAGCAATTTGGAATTGAAGGTAGTAAACATAAATGCCAACACGGCAGTTGGTTATTACAACAGTACTTTTTGGGAACCGCTATTTGAGCCCTCCATCTCACATCCTGATCCGGAACTTCGGCGTTGGAGAATAGCTTATACTAAAAAGTGTATAGACCTTGCCGAAACCTTCAGTTGCCCGTGCGTCAGCGTAACCTCAGGTCGGCCGGCGGCCGGCGTATCACTGCAGAAATCCGTCCGTGTTCTAATGTCGTCATTGGAAGAGATTCTCAATTATGCTGAGCCTAAAGGGATACAGATCGGAATCGAATACGAGCCGGGCCTTCTGATCGAAAATTATGCGGAATTAGCCTCGCTACTGAAAGAAATGGAGCATCCGAACCTCGGCGCCAATCTGGACTTAGGCCACAGCAATGTTCTAGGAGAGGATCCGGAATTCGTGATACTGGGACTAAATAGAAAAATATTTAATATTCATCTGGAAGACATAAAAAATCGTAAGCACTATCATCTGATTCCAGGCGCCGGAGATATCGATTTTCACAGGCTGTTTAACTTACTGAAGCAAATTGACTACACGAGAGGATTGACGGTTGAATTATATACCTATCCACATTGTCCTGACTTTGCGGCCGCAAGAGCTTTAGAGTATTTAATGCCCCTTATTCCGTAGCCTCGTAATTTACGTAGTTATTTTTATAGTATTAAGGTGGTTATCAATAAATGAAATATGCTTTTAGTTCAAACGCTTTTCGTAAATTTAGCTTGGAGGAAAGTATTAAGGTAATTACATCCGCAGGTTACGAGGGCATTGAAATTATGGCGGATGCGCCGCACGCTTTTCCAACAAACTTGACTTCCGCCGATATACGCAACATCAAAGCCGCTCTAAAAGACAGCAACCTTGCAATATCCAACATAAACGCTTTCATGCACCACGCAGACGGAGACACTTACCATCCTTCATGGATAGAAAATGATCCTAAACTAAAGCGAAAGCGCGTGAATTATACGATGCTTTGTCTGGACTTGGCAGCGGAACTAGGCGCCGCAAATATTTCGACGGAACCCGGTGGTCCACTCGATGGATTGACTAGAGCTGACGCCCTGGAAATGTACAAGGAGGGTTTACATGCTGTGGCCGACAGAGCCAAGCAGAATGGGATTCGGATCTTAATTGAACCTGAACCGGGCCTCCTCATCGAAAATAGCGCACAATTTCTGGAACTCATGCAGGATCTTGATCACGAGATCTTTGGAGTCAACTTCGACATAGGGCATTTTTATTGCGTTGGGGAAAATCCTGCGGATCTTGTTCAACCTCTATCCACCTACACTGATCATTTCCACCTTGAAGACATAGCGGCGGACAGACGGCATCACCATCTAATGCTTGGCGAAGGGGCAATCGATATACCCGGAGTGCTGGACACAATAGTGAACACGGGTTACGACGGTTTTATCACCGTTGAACTCTATACCTATGAAGACGATCCGATCAATGCGGTAAAACAGTCTTTCAATTATTTAAACAACCGGCGGAGATAAGCATTAGTAATCAAGTTGGCCATTTCTTTAGTATGTGACACTATTTCGCTTTTAAATTTCGTAACATCCTGTTGAAGATCCTCACCCCTACCCCCTCTCCAAGACTGGAGTGGAAACTAAGAGGGTTTAGCGAAGTTATATGTTTACTGCGAACCAATATTACACTCGATCTAATTTAGAAATCCGCAGCTCGACACGAGCGACTGTATCTGTTGAACTTCGGCAATGCGCCGGCGGTATTCTCAAGCTGATCATGGCGGCTCAGGCGCCTGTTTGTATTAGTTAGTTGTTCTTGTATCTTCTTTCTCACTCCGCTGCAACTCCAAGAGGTATGCATGAGAAACGGAATAGTTGCTGTCGCGGCTACATTGTGGTTAATGGTAGTCTCAGTTTCCGCAGCTTTGACCGAATCGATTATCCGGGATTACAAAGTGAAATCTGGGGAAACTTTCATCATAAATCTTGCGTCCAACAAAACCACCGGCTATTCGTGGCGATTTTCAAAGCGTCCGGATAAAGTGACCGTGAGATTTATTCGAACAATTTATAATCGGACAGCGTCAAGGATTGGAGCCGGTGGGGTAGAAGAATGGCTGTTCAAAGCCGTTAAGCCGGGAACAACTTCAATCAATATGGAATACGTTCGGCCGTGGGAGGCCGAGAATCCCGCAAAGATCGCTACATTTAATGTGGTAGTGGAATGATAAGCCGGTTTTATGCAAGAGTTTAGATGACGCTCCAAACCTTCAGCGCTTCTATAGTAATCTTTAACCGTCATCCCGTCTGCTCCGGGCACATCCTCATCTATTCGGATTGCGACTCTTGGCTGCAAAGACAATTCGTTGGTCTTAGTCTGTCGGATCTTTAAAATATCAGCGAGATAATAATCCGTAGCATTGTTTTCAGTAAGACAAACCAATTGTATACTGTATATCTGAGCAGTGAAACTGGAGAATACCTTCAAGCCGGCGAGGCGTTAGGCCGAAAACCATTGTATACAGTATACATTGCCCATATTCTCCTGCCTTTTCTCATTTAAGCGCTGAGAAGACGTCCGTTTTTTTCGCTGTCGATGTTGATTCCGAAACGCATATACCTGAAATCAACAACTGAGATTAGGCCGCTTTCATTCTGCGACTAAACAAGACCTGCTTGCATGTCAACCAGAGCTTGCCGATAGTTGTCAATAGTACCTATATCGAGCCAATATTCATAAATCGGAAAACACACGAGTTTTTTGCGCTTATTTAAGAGAGTATTGATCAATTCAGGCATATCATAGCTGCGGCCTCCGGGCGCCAGACCGCAAACATCCGGATTCATAATATAAATCCCCGCGCTAATTAAACGAGTTATACTGGGTCTCTCGGAAATACCGGTGATCGCCATATCGTCGGATTCAATTACACCATACGGAATCATAAGCTCATGTCGCCGCACCGCCATTGTAAAATCGGCGTTTTCGTCCAGATGAAAATTCAACATAGCTCGAAAATTCACTGAACTAAGAACATCCCCATTGATTAATAGAACCGGAGTGTCGCATTGGCGGATACAACTTAAAGCCCCTGCCGTGCCCAATGCTTCGGGTTCGGCGATGTAGTTTATATTCACACCAAGCTTTGAGCCGCCGCCGAAGTAATCATGAATAATTTCCTTGTGATAATGAGTAGCTATGTTAATTTCAGTTATGCCGCACCCTTGGAGGCGGTTCACAATATGCTCAAGTAATGGTTTATTCCCTAAGGGTAACATAGGTTTCGGAGTTTTCAGTGTCAGAGGAAGCAGTCGTTTGCCGTAACCCCCGGCCATAATCACGGCTATAAGAGGCATTTTCCGATTATTGAGTAAGGTATCTTTGTCGGCAACATCAATAAGCCGGCCATTTTCATTCAATATTGGGATGTGCCGGACATTTTTTAATTCCATCGTCCTGAGAAGTTCGCCTTCAGATGCGCCGGCTGAAGCGATCAAAGGCGTTTTCCTGCCGTTTAAATTGTGAAGAAGATCGGAAACCGTAGAACTTGTGGGATAACCGGCCATAATGGCCGTTCGTATGTCCGAGTCGCTGATAAGGGAAAGAAATTTGCCGGCGTTGTCGACAACTATGGCTAAATCTTTCGAATTATTTCGGATCAGCTCTATGAGGTTTTCAAATGTTGCGTCTACAGTTACAAAGAGTTTAGTCAGATCCGTAATCATTGTCTCCTCAAAATTAATCACGGTTCGTTATGGATGAGTTATCTTCTCAGAGTCGGGAAACACCCGACACTATGTTGGCAATGATGCTCACCGGCGCCGGCTGTTTTAAAGCAGAAATCCGACCAACTCCGATACCGCGAATCGTCGGATTACATTGCTATTCTATATATGCCGCCGCTAATTTGATAATGGTTCAAGCTTGAAAATGATGTTCAGTAGATTGCGCATACACCGGCAACGAGTTGGCCCCATGCATAAAAAGCAGCTGGATTCCTGTGTAAGCGCTCCTCTTAATATCACGCCGGCTTTTGTCAAACGCTGGGCCCGAATCGCGCGGATATACCAATGGATGTTTAAAGGCTCAAACCAGACCTAAATTTCATGATTGCCGCTACCCGGCGAAGCAGGATGACTTGTCGCCTTGCGGCGCCGGAGACTTGCTTCCGAAAGTACATTTGGTATATCCGAATAGAAGCTTTATACCATGTCAAAATGGAAACTGCAAACATTACTAGTACAAAGCGTCTTCATCGTATTCGCCTGTTCGAATCCGGACCGAACCGCCCACAGGAGTGACGGAGATAATCCCATCCTCGTTTTTTCCGGAACTTCCGTGGAGGCAAATTGCTTCTATGACGCCGCTTACCAACTCGTGTGAAGCGGCCACTTCAATCTTGATCTTAGGTTGTAAGTCCAGAGTTGAAATCATTGCTCCAAACGAGCGTCCTTTCGGCCTCGGAGGAACGGTTTGCAAGACTTCGGTAATAGTCATCCCGCCGATTCCTATTTCCTCGAGGGCGTCTTTCAAGTCATCCAATTTAAAAGGTTTAATTATCGCTTCAATGAGAACCATGCCGTTAGTCCGCCGTAAACGCGTTTTAAATTAGGATTGACTGATTCTGAGTTGTCAATTAAACTCGTTTTGTTTTTAAGAATCAACCTTTTTTTGTACGCCCCCGTAGCTCAGTGGATAGAGCGACGGATTCCTAATCCGCAGGTCGTAGGTTCAATTCCTACCGGGGGTACCAAAGAAATCAA
>JBBSBY010000080.1:0-16184 GCA_038250835.1 Desulfomonilales bacterium
CGCTTACGCAAGCGATTTTCTTAAAGTTAAGGAACTGAAGGTAATCGACGATTACACTGTTGAAGTAATCTACGACAAACCTTACGCCCCGGCTTTGGGCTCCTGGGGAACGGCAATCCACCCTGCGCACCTGCTTGAAGGGCAGGATATTACTCAAAGTAACTTAAAAAGGGAACCCATAGGCACAGGACCTTACAAGTTTTCCGAATGGAAAACCGGTGAGCGGATCATGCTGGATAGTTACCATAACTATTTCGAGGGAAGACCATTTATAGACAGAGTGCTTACCAGAATCATTCCTGACCAGGCCACCATGTTTCTGGAATTGAAAGCCGGAAAGCTCGACTACACCGGGTTAACTCCTTTGCAATATACTCGACAAACTCAGAGCAAATCTTTCCAAGAGGATTTTAACAAATATAAATACCTCACTTTTAATTATTCGTATCTAGGCTACAATCTCAAGCATCCTAAATTCCAGGACAAACGAGTTAGGCAAGCTCTGACCTACGCAATCAACAGACAAAGCCTGGTTGACGGTGTACTCTTCGGGTTGGGAAAAGTGACCAACGCGCCATATAAACCCGACACAATCTGGTACAATCACAGTGTTAATTCGTATGAGTATAATCTTGAGAAAGCCAAAACACTGCTCGCCGAGGTGGGATGGAAGCCCGGAAAAGATGGACTACTCGAAAAGGAGGGCGAACCGTTTGAATTCACAATAATTACCAATCAAGGCAATGAAGTGAGGAAGAATACGGCGACAATTATACAGCGTGATCTCAAACAGGTCGGAATAAAAGTCAACATACGCGTAATTGAATGGGCTGCGTTTCTTAAAAATTTTATAAATAAACGCAACTTCGAAGCTTGTCTGCTGGGTTGGGGTATCGGAGTCGACCCAAATCAAATGGATATTTGGCATTCCAGCAAAACTGGTGAGAGAGAGTTGAACTTTATCTCATATCAAAATCCTAAAGTGGATGAATTGCTGGAACTGGGCGTATCAACTTACGATCAGGCGGAACGCAAGAAGTACTATGATCAAATTCAAGAAATAATTTCGGAAGATCAGCCATACACGTTCCTGTTTGTTCAAGACGCTCTGACGGTTATCGCTTCTCGTTTTCACGGCATAGAGCCCGCGCCGATGGGAATATCCTACAACTTCATTAAATGGTATGTTCCGAAACCTCTGCAAAGGTACACGATCCAGGAGTGAGGTCGGCTCAATAGTATGTTTTATTACATTCTGAAAAGATTGTTCCTAATGATTCCCATTCTGCTTGGGATAACCATCATCTCTTTTGCGGTGATGAAAATGGCGCCTGGAGATCCCACCAGTCTGGTCACGGATCTCAACCCAAACATGAACGAGGAGGCCATCAACAGAATTCGAGCGCATTATGGTTTGGATCAGCCGTGGCATATTCAATACCTGAAGTGGCTGAAAAATATGCTTATGCTGGATTTTGGCACATCATTCGCTTCAGATAGCCGCCCGGTGATCGATAAGATTCTTGAACGTATCCCTATTACATTATTGATCAATGTGCTCTCACTGGTGTTCATACTGGGGATATCAATTCCAATTGGGGTGATGTCCGCGGTAAAGCAAAACTCGTTGTTTGATAAAGGGGCGACCATATTTGTTTTTCTGGGATTTGCGATACCGACGTTCTGGTTGGCTCTTTTGTTGATGATACTCTTCGGAGTCCAACTAAATTGGTTGCCGATTTCCGGATTTCGTTCGCTCAATTACGCGGATCTCAGTTTCTTCGGAAAAATTGGCGATATCGCAAACCATCTTATTTTGCCGGTTTTTGTTTCGGCTTTCGGCGGCCTTGCCGGTATGAGCAGGTACATGCGATCGAATATGTTGGAAGTTGTCAGGCAAGATTACATCACCACAGCGCGGGCAAAGGGTCTCGACGAACGCACGGTAATATTTAAGCACGCCCTGCGCAACGCCTTACTTCCAGTGATTACTTTACTGGGGCTTTCGGTTCCGGGGTTAATCGGCGGTAGCGTCATTTTCGAAACTATCTTCGCTATTCCGGGGATGGGCCAATTATTTTATCAATCCGTTATGATGCGGGATTATCCCACCATTATGGGAGTCCTGGTCATTGGAGCGGTACTGACACTCTTCGGCAATTTGCTTGCCGATATAATGTACTCGGTTGCGGACCCAAGAATCAGAGTTAGCGACTGATCTCATACTCTTAGATTTAAAGCATGTTTTGACATAGCGGAGTTCAATGACGGCAAATTTATGGCGATATTTTTAAATGATTTTACAACCCGATTGGCGAAAAACAAAATGGCCATGGGAGGGTTATTCATAGTCATTTTGCTTTTTGTGGTGGCTCTGTCCGCCAACTGGATTGCTCCGTACCCGCCGGGGGGAATCGACACTTCCCAAATTCTTCTTCCTCCCAGTTCAAATCATTGGTTGGGCACCGATACGCTGGGTCGGGATGTCCTTTCGAGGATAATTCATGGTTCAGGCGTTTCTCTGAGCGTCGGATTTGTAGCTGTGGGTATTTCGACACTTATAGGCGTGATTCTCGGCGCCTTGTCCGGATATTATTCGGGAATTGTCGATCGGCTTATAATGCGATTCGTAGACATTATGCTTTGTTTTCCTTCGTTTTTCCTGATCCTTGCAGTTATCGCCTTTATAGGCCCAAGTATATGGAACATAATGGTCGTCATCGGTGTTACCTCATGGATGGGCGTAACCCGCCTCGTGCGAGCGGAATTCCTCACCATTCGGGAACGTGATTTCGTGAAGGCGGCGATAAGTCAAGGGGCCGGGGATCTACGGATAATTTTTCTTCATATTCTGCCCAACGCCATGGCGCCTATCTTAGTGGCAGCGACTCTGGGAGTGGCTTCAGCGGTTCTTATCGAATCAGGGTTATCTTTCCTGGGAATAGGCGTTCAGCCACCGGACCCATCCTGGGGGAACATGCTTACGGAAGGTAAGGACACTATCGAGATCGCCTGGTGGTTGTCGCTGTTCCCGGGTTTGGCCATACTCATTACGGTAATGGGATATAACTTGCTCGGAGAGGGCATACGAGATACCCTTGATCCAAGACTCAGACGTTAAAAATGCGCCTGTAAATCATTAAATCAAGAGAACTAACGTGACCTTACAAATTGGTTGGTTGTCCACTGGACGAGATGAAGCGGCACGAGATCTTCTGCAGACCATACATGACGATCTCCACGAGAACAATGTGCCTGCCGAAATTAAATGGATTTTCTGTCATCGAGAAACAGGAGACGGACCATTTAATGAAGAATATAAACAGCGTGAGCTTTTCTTTGATCTGGCCGCAAGCCTGAATATACCGGTGGCCACACATTCGCATATCAAATTCAAACCTGAGCTTCGCAAAAGCGGTATACAGGAAAGCGCTTCGGCCGCGGACCCGTCGCCTTCACTCGAAGAATGGCGTAATGAATACGGCGCCGAAGTAATGAAAACCGTCAATATATTGGACCCCGTTGATATTGTGGTAATGGCCGGCTACATGCTCATTATCGGCGATCCTGAGCTTGAAATGAATCTCGTGAACATCCATCCAGCGTTGCCGTGGGGACCGCGGGGAACCTGGCAGGAATGTATTCATGAGTTAATCGAAACCGACGCGTCGGAACAAGGCATCATGGTTCATCTCGTCACCAAAATTTTAGACCGCGGGCCGGTGATTTCATACTGTAGATTTCCAATTAAAGGCCCGGAGTGGACGCCTCTGTGGGATCAATGGCGAGACGAGATCACCAACTCTTCGGACAGAGAAACGCGGGAGAACCATCCCCTCTTCAAAGAAATACGTCGCCAGGGATCTGTGCGTGAGTTGCCTTTGCTCAGAAACGCCATCAGGGAACTGGCATTCGGGAATATTGTCTTACATGGTAAGAAAATTTACAGCGGAGGAGCCGAGCTCAAAGACGGAGTCGATCTGACGGACAAAATTGAAAAGGCTATTCCTCACAACTGATCCATCCTCACATCGGAGCAGCACACTTGTTTAAAAAAATTCTGATTGGGCTGATCGTCCTCGGCCTGGTCTTGGGGACGTATTTCTTTTGCAATCGCCAGGCCGAAGCGGAACCCGAATACAAGATCGTTACGGCAAAAGTTGAGCTCGGCGTTTTAAAAGCGGATATCACCTCCAGCGGCACCCTAAAGCCTCTGGTGGAAGTCTTAGTAGGCAGTCAAGTATCCGGATATATCAAAGAATTATTCGCGGATTTTGAGTCCACCGTGAAAAAGGGGGAACTCATAGCCGTTATAGATCCGGCAATCTTCAAAGCCAAAGCTGAACAAGCTCGAGCCGATGTGGAAGCCGCAAAGGCGTCTCTGGCGAAGTCCAAAGTAACGGCTGAAGATGAAGTAAGAAACTTTAAGCGTAAAGAACAGCTCATCACCAATCATTCCATCAGTCAGAGTGAATTTGATACGGCTGAAATGAAGGCTGCCGCAGCGCAAGCGGAAGTTAAACTGGACCAGGCTAAAGTGGCTCAAATGGAAGCCAAGCTGAAAGAGGCTGAGCTTCAGTTAAACTACACACAAATTGTCGCCCCTGTGGACGGAATAGTGACGTCGAGATCCATGGATGTGGGACAAACGGTGACGGCCAGTTTTCAGACTCCGGTGCTTTTTAAGATAGCCGAAGACCTTACACGAATGCAGGTCCACACCAATGTGGATGAAGCCGACATAGGACGTGTTCAGGTGGGACAGAAGGCGGATTTCACGGTACCGGCGTTTCCTGATGTGCAATTTAACGCGGTGGTCACGCAGATACGCAATGATCCAAAGGTTGAGCAAAATGTTGTCACGTACAACGTAATCCTGGAGGTTGAGAACAAAAACCTAAAGCTCAGGCCGGGAATGACGGCCAACGTCCAAATACATTTGACGGAAGTCCCCAACGCTTTGATGGTTCCTGATCAGGCGTTAAGATTCAATCCACCTGAAGCTTTGGCCCCGAAGAGCGACCTTCAGCCGCTAAAAACCGGACAAAGACGTTTATGGAAGCTGATAGAGCCCGGTCAAATAAAACCCATTGTCGTTGCAGTAGGTATTTCGGGCATGGAACGCATACAGATAGTTTCAAAGGAAATAAAGGACGGAGATAAAGTCGCCATTGAGGCAACTTCCAAGAAGAAGTCCGGCGCATCCAAAGGTTCGAGCGGCATACGCTTTAGGTTCTGATAGGGTTCATTTAAAATTTTGATCTGAACAAAACTCGTTTATTGAATAAGCGCTTTCTCAAAAGTTTCGTCAAATAGCTCCTTTTGCCCGTCTTCGCGATCTAGGTTGGGAGCGGATCATCCTGGATTCCAGCGTACGCTGGCATGACGTTGATATACCTTGAACGCATTTCCGACGTTCATTGCTTTTAGCAACTCGGGCAGTCGATCAAGCAGAGAACTCTGAATACTTAATTGCTTTCGAGAACCACTCCATGATGTTAGCGCCTATAAGCGAATGGCGTTATGACGCAGTCGCTTAAATCCGCGGCTAAGATTGTAAAAAGGAAGAGCCGGCTCCAAGTCTCAGTCCAGGGTCTCAATATACTCTTTCGCTCACCAGCTAATATTAGGATCACGCGGGAATTTTATTTCATCCCACATCGCTCCCCACAGCTCCTTAAATCTCGATCCAAGGCGTTTCTCCAGCTTGCTCCAGTGTGTCCGCCCCTGCGCAACTTCTCGAAGAATTTCCGCTGTGAGCTCCGGCAGCCGGGCAAGTTCCTCTTTGGGGAGAAACGATACGGCGCCTTTATCAATTGCTCGTTGAAGACTTTCCGGAGTCATGGCGTGCGCAGTGAGAATTACAGCGGGAATTCTCCTTTCAGTGGCTATTTGCAGTAGGTCGAAGCCTCTGACGCCCATGATGTCCAGAACCGCCAAATCATACATATCGGTATTGAGGAGCTGTTTAGCTCCGGCGTAGTCTTTAGCTGTGATTACCTCGCATGTTTCCAATTGCTCCTCGATTATATTCAGGACGTCCTCCTCATCATCCACTGCGAGGATTTTCTTGCCTGCAAGAATTTCTTGGTCAGTCATGTCAACCTCCGGTCGATGTTTTCTAATTGACGAATGATGGGAGAAACAACACTATTTCCGGGTAAAATAACATTAGGAGCAGCACGATCCAATAAGCCGGGAGGAACCACATCACTCCTTTCAAAACTGTGCTTAATGGTATGTCTTTATCCATGCCCGACACGACATAGGCGCAGATTCCAACCGGCGGAGTCAAAGCGCCCATTGTGGTTACCACACATAAGACACATCCGAACCATATGGGGTCATACCCCATCTTAGTGACCACCACGGGAAAGAAAATAGGAATGGAAACGAGAAGGAATCCCAGAGCATCCATGATCATTCCGGCAACCATGTAGATTAACAGAATTGCCACTATGATTACCCAGGGTTGAACGGGTAGGGCGGCTATATAGTCCGCAATCTGAAAGGGCATTCGGCTCAAGGTGAGAAAGCGTCCAAGGATAATTGCGCCCGTGACGATAAGAATTATCATGGAAGTAACTTTGAGCGTGTCTACAATGGAAGCGACAAATCCCTTAAAGGTCAGCTTTCTCCGAATTAGCCCCAGAGCCAGGGCGAAAAAAGCTCCTGCCGCGCCGGCTTCAGTAGGTGTATAAGCGCCGGAATAAAGGCCCACCATAACCAGAGTAAAGAGCACAATCATTTCGAAAGCGCCGGGAATGGATTTAATCTTTTGCCACATTGTGGTTTTTTCTCCACCCGGTCCCCAATGTGGGCGAAATATACAAACAACGTACACGGTCACACAAAAGAACAAAGCGCAGAGTAAACCCGGAATAGTGCTACCCCAGAAAAGCTTTCCAATGGATTGCTCCGTGTAGATCCCATACACGAGCAAGACGACGCTTGGAGGGATCACGACGCCCAGAGTTGAACCCGCGGCAATGGAAGAACTGCTTAGCATGGGATGGTAACCGTATTTTTTCATCTCCGGCAAAGCAACAGCAGTCATTGTGGCGGCTGTGGCCGTATTTGAGCCGCATATGGCCGCAAAACCCGCGCAAGCCATGATTGTAGCCATCGACAATCCGCCTCGGGTGCGGCCCATCCAAGTATAAGCGGTTTTATAAAGGCTTTGATTTACGCCTGAATAGAAGCAGATCTGCCCCATGAGTATGAACATGGGTATGACTGTAAGACCGTACTTGGAAAAAACGCTCCAAACCTCATTTCCAAGCATCGCCATCGCCGCATCCGGTGTAAGGATGTACCAGAGGCCGCCCAGTCCAACGACACCCATCGCAAGACCAACGGGTAACTCAAGAAAAAACATCATGAACAATAGTACGGCTATACCTACTAATCCTAATATCATTTGTCACCCCCGGAGGGAGATCCAAACATTGAAACAATATCAACAAAAAGACAGAAACACATTAAGACGCAGGATACTGCGACGGCGTAGGTAAAGGGCCAAAAAGGCATTTTCAGAGTTTCGGATACCTCACCTGAACGCATCAAAATCGTTCCAAGAACCCAAAGTTTCCATGCGGCCAGGCCAAAAAATACTATCCCCAGCGCATAGCTAATGCCTACGGCGGTTTTTCTTACAGTAACAGGAAATTTAAGGGAGACGATATCCACTGCAACATGACCTTTTTTAAGCTGAGTATAAGCAAGCGGCAAAGCTGCGACGAGAGCTCCCAGGTAGCTGACCAGATCGTAAATCCCGGCCATAGGAGTTCCAATCATGCGTAGTCCTACATTGATTACAGAAGCCGCAGTCATCACAATCAACGAAATTCCTCCCACCCATAAAAAAATTTCACTGAGCCATTCGTTGACTCTCTGCAATCTATACATAGAACCTCCAACAATCGTGAAACATTTAAGGACTATCGATATTTGACGGCGAACTCGGGACAGGCTTCATCAGCATCGTCTTATAATGCTCCATCTTAAATTCGTACCCAATTGAACTTCGGAATGGCTGCTACCCTCTCCAAGTAAAGAGCAAAAGTCGATTTAAAAGAATGAAAAGTTTTACTTGTTTTACCGAGAACCGGTATGAGGCCACAAAAGCGGCATATGAGTTTTTAAGCATATGCCTCAAGGATAGCATGGGGTCACATGGAGGATCACCTTGACGGCTTAGTCCCCCATGCGACGTGATTTATATGGTAAAGCCGTCGTTTACAAAGATTCTTTGCTGTACTTTTCGGTAAGCTTCTTTGCGTCGTCAACAATCTCCTTACCGGGGAGTTTAGCTTCATCCATTTTCTTGATGTATTTATCAATAAGGGGTTCGACTTTCTTCATCCATTTGGCCTTCTGCTCGGGCGATAGCTGAATAAACTCCACATTGAATTCTTTTTTGGACCACTCCATTGCGTCCTTGGCATGACCGTCAACGTACTTTCCAGTCCAAATCGCCTGCTCTCTTCTAAGATCGTCAAAAACCTTTTTCACATCATCGGGTAAAGACGCCCATTTAGTTTTGTTCATGACGACTGCGAACGGCACCACCCAAAGATCCGCCAATGTGACATAGGGGCAATACTCAGCGTATTTCATATCCTTTAGCACGTCCATGGAAGTTACATTACCGTCAACAACACCCTTTTGAAGGGCTTCAGGGACATCGGATTGGGGCATACCAATCGGAGCGGCGCCCAGAAGCTTCATCCACTCGACTCCGGTTCCGGCGGCCCTCAGCTTCACATCTTCGAGTTCTTCCAAATTCCTGATAGCCTTCCTGGACATGATCTGCGCAGGGGCGCATGTGAAAAGGGTGAGGACTTTAACGTCTTTTAGCGACTTGGGATTGTATTTTTCATAAAGATCCCACATAACCGCGCTTGCGACCGTCGCATTGGGGAAACCGATGGGCAGATCCATGACTTCGATTTCCTTAAAACGCCCAGGCTGATAGGCGGTTGCAAGGCAGCCGATATCCGCGCCGCCGGCAACTACGCCGTCAAACATGTTTTTGGCTTCCAGAAGTGTGCCGCCCGGGAAAGTCTTAACTTTGACTTTACCGTTGGTGCGCTTTTCAACCTCTTTGACCCAACGATCCATTTGTACGCAGGGGAATGTGGTGGCAGGAGGAAAGTTGGCGTAAGTTAGCTGAATCTGGGCCTCGGCCGGCGAAACGGACCCTGGTCCGAAAATCATCGGCATGGTTAGTAGCGCTACGGCAAAGATCCATAAAAAATTCCTTGACTTCATCAGGCGCCTCCATGGTCTTGAGATGGTGGGCATATTGTAAAAAATGCCCATTGTAGATAATTGTGAGCCTACGACGATCTTAGTCTACATGGTTATAATTAAACCAACCTTATAGTCCGAATTACAATTCTTTAAGAACTTCATTTTAGCGTCTTAAGGTTCATTGGTTTCGCTATTCGCTTTTTCAGCTAAGGCCTTCCGGATCCTGTCGGGAGTTATGGGATAATCCGTCATGTAAACTCCTATCGCGTTGCTGACCGCCGCTGCGTAAGCTTGAGCTGCGGACATGGCAATGGACATGCCTGATTCTTTGGCGCCGTAGGGTCCGTCCGGATCTTTGGATTCCACAATGATGGTGTTTATCTTGGGCATATCACAGGCCAGCGGAAGCTTGTATTCGAGCTGAGTCGGATTCGTGGTCAACCCTCCGTCCCAGTTATGGCCTTCAGTCAAAATACCGCCCTGACCACCCATCGCGATGGAACCCTGGAATTGGCCTTCCAACACCAAAGGATTGAGAGCATACCCTACATCTTGAGCCACGGTAACTTCCTTGACGCAGACTTTACCCGTTTCCGGATCAACCTCTACCTCGGCGATCGTAGTCCCAAAGGAAAAGGCGCCGCACATCTGCCCAAATGGATTGGATACCCATTCACGCTTGGAATCCACCTTAGGCCAGTATTCACCATCCCCGCTGACCGATCTGCCGCGGGCAAGATTTATCCTAACTACTTTCTTTAATGGGATACTTTTTTCAGGCGCGCCTTTTACGTAAATCATTCGCTCACGGGCGAGCAGATCTGACGCCGGCGCTCCGAGCAATTCGGAAGCCGTTTCGAAAAGGGCCTTGCGCACGTTTTCAGCCGCGTGTTTGACGGCGTGTCCACCGATAAATGTGGAAACCTGGGAGTAAGCGCCGGGGTCCGGGGGCGTAACTTCGGTGTCCGCGGTCACCAACTGCACGTCTTCAGGTAGTATGCCCAGCTCTTCCGCCGCGATTTGGACCAACATGTTGTCGTTGCCCTGACCGTTTTCCACAACTCCGGAGATTACGGTGGCGCCGCCGTCCTCATTCAATTTGATCAAGGCGCGTGATCCGCCGCGGATACCCATCGGGAATCCCGTTTGAACGGAATTGCAGCCAATTCCGATTCCGTGCATTGGCGGCAGCTTGCCCCATTTTTCATCCCACCCCGCTCGTTCCGCGGCCTTGGTAATGGTCTCTTTCATGGCGCAGCTACCGACGTATGACTTAGTGTTCGTGTATTCTCCGGCGCATCTCGCGTTCGTCAACCGCATGTCCACCGGGTCTATGCCGAGATGCTCACCGATCATATCCATCTGTATGTCCACGCCGCAGGCAAAGGCCCGACCATGAATACGGATCATTCCGCGTGGCGGTTTGTTGGTATAGATCCGGTAGCCGTTGTACCTCACACTCTCCATTTTGTAGGCTTGTTCCATACATAAGAAGGGGACACTTGTTGCAATGGGACCTGTTGAACTATAAGCGCCGCCGTCCATATAACACGTTATGTCCCGGGCGATCGCTAGGCCGTTGCGATCTACTCCGGTTTTTATGGTGGTGATTAGGGCGTGTCCCTGGCGGGTAGCAATGGAGTTTTCTTCACGAGAATAAACTATCTTTACGGGTTTGGCCGTTTTGCGTGCAAGCAGGGCGCATATGAAATCAGCGGGGGCGATTTCGCTGCGTCCGCCGAATGCGCCGCCTATTGCGATTTTCCTCACATGCACTTTGTTAAGCGGTATTCCCAATGAATTTGACAGCGGTTTAGCTTTCATATGCGGGCCGGCGTTCGGCATCCAAATTTCCAGGTTCCGGTTCATATCAAATCGAGCCAGCACGGCGTAAGGCTCACCCTGAAAATAAGAATCCTCAGCCGCTGTAAACGTATCCTCCCGCACATAAAATGATTTAGCGAATCCCTCTTCGACATCGCCGACATTTATCGGCACGTGAATATTGATATTCTGTGGAAAATCTTCATGGATCAGCGGCGCTCCTGGAGCAATGGCTTCCATTGGATCAAATACCGGTTCCAAAATGTCGTATTCGACTCGAATTTTCCCTATCGCTTCCTGGGCTATGTCTTCGCTAACAGCGGCTACCGCCGCTACTTCTTCACCAATGAATCTCACTTTATCATTGGGCAGAAACTCTTGATCCCGAGTGTAACCAAAAACTCCCCATTTTCTTCCCAAAGTGTCTTTGCCCGTTACAGCGGCTTTTACTCCGGGGATGCGCAAAGCATCGGACACGTCAATGGTTACTATGCGAGCGTGGGGGTGAGGGCTACGCAAAATTTTACCGAAAAGCATTCCCGGCAACTTCAAATCAGCCGTGAACAACGCTTCGCCCGTGACCTTGGCCCTGCTGTCCACTCTGGGCATACTCTTTCCTATAAAGGCATAATCCGGCATCCGCTTACCTCTTTTGTTTTGACCCGTCCGCTGTGGCTTTGACGGCCTCGATAATTTTTGTGTACCCCGTGCATCGGCAAATATGTCCGCTAAGGGCCTTTAGAATGTCTTGGTCGCTAACATTCTTTTCTTTTTGTAAAAGGCCCTTCGCGCTCATCAACATGCCTGAAGTGCAGAATCCGCATTGCACCGCTCCGTGGTCTATGAACGATTGCTGCAAGGGGTCCAATTCATCGCCTTTGGCCAGACCTTCCACGGTGACGATGTTGGCTCCGGCTGCCTCCAACGCTAGAGTCAAACAGGAGCGAACCGGATCCCCGTTCATCAATACGGTGCAGGACCCGCAGACTCCCTCGCCGCAGCCTTCCTTTGCGCCCGTCAAATTCAGGTCTTCCCGCAAAACTTCCAGGAGCGTGCGGTTAGGTTCCACGGATAACGAATATGGATCGCCGTTCACGGTTATTTCTAAAGGGAGCTTGTTCATCTGTCCTCCATGGCGCCCGCTCTGGAGAGCGCCTTCTTGATGGCCCTTCGAGCCGTAACCGCTATCATTTGGATTCTATAATCAGCGGGTTGGGACATATTGTTGGCTATGAATGCCTCCGCTGTTTTCATTGCGATTGTCCCGGCTTCTTCGATGGCCTGTTCATCGCCTGCCGGATTATTTTTGAGTATCGGCTCTATCGCCGGGATTGCGAGGGGCCCCCTCGATACCGCCCCAATCACAAGCCGAGCCTTTACTACTTTGTCTCCGTCGGTTTGGACCAACGCCCCTGCGGAGACAATAGCGTAGTCAATTGCTGAACGATATGTCAGCTTTTCAAAAGCTGTTCCGACGTTAGGAGTGAGATTAGGAATTGTCAGCTCGGTGAGTATTTCATTATCCGCAAGAACCAGCGGATGCTCACCGATAGAGGAATATAAATCCATAAGCGGCATAACGCGCTTATCATTTTTCGACTGGACTTCCACATGAGCGTCCATAGCAATGAGAACAGGAGCGGCGTCCGAAGGAAAGATGGAATGACAACGGTCGGATCCGCCCTCCCATGCGTAACATGTCTTTCCGCCTGCTTTATTGCAACTTTGCCTTACCCCTTTAAAAAAACCTGACTGATTAAAAAACTGGCAACGATTATCCTGGCACAGATTACCGCCAATTGTTCCGCGAAAGTGTTGAATCGAAGGAGCGCCTATGGCCGCCACCGCTTCGTAGAATCCCGGCCAACGGTTTTGAATCATCTTGTTTTTCAGAATGTCCGCCAATGTAACCCCTGCGCCGATCCGCAACCCATCTTCCGTTTCCTGAATTGTTGTTAGACTCGATAGGTTTTTAAGACTAATGAGATATTCAGGGTGTATTGAGTTTTGTTTCATACGAACCAGCAAATCGGTTCCACCGGCCAGTATCTTTCCGGCGCTACCGCGGGTGTTCAGGATCTCAAGGGCCTCTTCGAGATTCTTTGGCTGTTCATAGGCAAAGGCTGGTAAACGCAATGTATCCTCCCGGTATGGCCGTATTAATCACATTTTTGTTCTTTATCGGTTAATGGGTCGATTCCACAGGAGTCAACCCCTTTCTTCTTCTTCAGCGCCGCAAGAATCCTTTCCGGAGTTATGGGAAGGTCCTTCATTCTTACGCCTATAGCGTCGTATATGGCGTTGGCGATGGCCGGCGCGGTAGGGACACATCCCGGTTCGCCGATGCCCTTGGCGCCGTAGGGTCCATCCTCGTCGATAGTTTCAATTACCACGGGCTGCAATGAAATAGCGTCTTTTGCGGTTAGGACTTTATAATCCCTGAAGTCGGGATTCATGTTTTTCCCTTTGTCCGATACGACTTGCTCAGTCAGGGCGTATCCGATTCCCATCAAAACTCCCCCGTAGACCTGACCGTCAAGCAACAAGGGATTGATTGCCCGACCCACGTCGTGGGCCGCCACGTAGTCCAGAATTTCCACTTTCCCTGTTTCTTCATCCACTTTCACCCGAACTCCATGAGCCCCGAAGCTGTATGTAGCGGACATATTGCCTTTAAAGTCACGGCCCAGGTTCTCATTAGCGGGATCATAGAAGTGATCTGCCATCATCATTTGACCGCCGTGGGTAAAATGGGAACTCCGCAGCAGTTTGGAAATGGGCATGGATGTTTCGCGGTCGGTTTTGGAAAAAATGAAGCGGTCTTGCAAAACCACATCTTTGGGATCAACTTTGAGGGCTTCTGCGCCCAAATCCACCAGCCGTTTTTTTATCTTTATTGCCGCGCACAGCGCAGAATTTCCCGCTACGAATGTGGTTCGGCTGGCGTGGGCGCCCACATCCCAGGGGCAAACATCGGTATCCTGATGGATTACGTGCACGTCTTCGACTTTTAATCCGAGCTGTTCGGCCACTATTTGAGCAATTACCGTCTCCGATCCTTGTCCCATATCCGAAGCCCCTGTAAACACATTGGCTTTGCCGTAATCATCCATTTTGATGATGGTGCCGCATCCGTCGGATTTGTAAATTCTTGCTCCACCGCCGACGTGAATTAAAGAAGCTAAACCTACTCCTACGCCCTTTTCCTTTTCCGCGTCCATGTTCAGCTTATCCGCTACAGCATCAATGCATTCCGGAAGTCCGCAGGTAGTGATCTTAAAACACTGGGGCGTAACATCGCCGGGTTGGTTGCTATTGATTCGCCTGAATTCAACTCTATCTATGCCGGCCTTTTCGGCAAGCATGTCCATTAAACTCTCAATGGCAAAAGTGGCTTGGGGATTGCCATAGCCGCGCATGGCCTGGGAATATGTGTTGTTCGTGTAAACGCATTTTGCTTCATATCTTACGTTCGGAACGCGGTAAAGGGAAGATATGGGCAACATCATAACAGAGGGCGTTGTGACTCCCCAAGATGTATATGCGCCGTTGTCAAGAATCATAGTAATATCACGAAACAAGAGCTTGCCGTCTTTATCGCAACCCATTGCAATATCGGTGATGGTGGGTTGGCGGGTGGATGTGGCGATAAACTCCTCTTCACGATCAAACGTTAACTTGACGGGGCGCCTGGCATTCCACGCAAGAAGTATACAGACGTGTTCGTATGCGTAAGTGTCTAATTTACTGCCGAAACCTCCGCCGATATATGGTTTGATTACTCGCGCCCGTTTTTCTTTAAGCCCCAAAGCTTTTAATGTCTCAAGAAAATCCTTTTGAGCGAGTGAAGGGATTTGTGTGTTGGTATAAATCGTCAGGTTGTTGGAGTGATCAAACTCCGCTATAGCGCCGCTTGTCCCCATGCAGCAATGCGTTACCCAGGTGGTGGTGAAGCGGTCGTTGACCTGAAACGCGGATTCGCTCTTCGCTGCTTCCACATCGCCATAGTGAAGTTTCCAGGGCATCTTGAGAATGTTGGTTTTGTGCTCCTCATGAACAAGTGGAGCCTCGGATTGCATGGCTTCTTCAGGATCGAAAACAGCAGGCAGAGCCTCATATGTAACTTCAATGAGATCAATTGCTTTTTTCGCGGTTTCTAAGTCGACGGCCGCCACCGCGGCGACTTCGTCCCGATATGATCTAACTTTGCCGGACTTCAAAGGCGGATTGTCTTTGTAAACACCCATGCGAATCGGCGGGATGTCATCTCCCGTCAGAACCACGCGAACACCGGGCAATGCCTTGGCCTTATCCGTATTAATTTTAACTATGCGAGCGTGAGGATATTTGCTGTAAAGAATTTTGCCATACAGCATTCCGGGCAGTTTAACATCCTGAATATATTGGGCCCGGCCTGTCGCTTTATCTATAGCGTCCACTTTAGGGACTCGCTTGCCAATCGCTGTGAACTCGTGCATGATTTCCGCCCTTCTATGGATGTAACATCCGGAATCGGCGCATGGGCCGCCGGCTAGTTGGTTTAAGAGCATTCCGTGTCTTTTCAAGCGCCTGAACTATCTAGGTTTGTTTAACCTCTAAGCGGAGGCCCTAAAATTAATCCGGTTGAGGGCCAAAATCGCGGACTACTACATCGATATCCTCAGCGCTTTTGTCCACAACCGCCTGAACTGATTCAAAGATAGGTATATATCCCGTGCATCGGCACAGGTTGCCGGCCAACGCGTGTCTGATATCCGCTTCATTGGGATTGGGATTCTCATCCAAAAGGGCCTTGGACGACATGATCATGCCCGGGCTGCAATATCCGCATTGAATGCCGCCGTGTTCGACAAAGGACTTCTGGAGGGGATGCAATCCGCCGTCCCGGGCGGCCAGTCCTTCGATGGTAACGACCTTCTTGCCCTCGATCTCAGCAGCGATATAGAGACAGGAATTCACGGCCCGCCCATCAACAGTAACCGTGCATGCTCCGCACTCACCGCTTCCGCAGCCTTCTTTCGCGCCGGTCAACCCCAACTCTTCGCGTAACAGATGCAGGAGTGTCCAGTGATCTTCAATAGTCATGTTTATCTGATTTCCGTTTA
>JBBSBY010000081.1:0-15905 GCA_038250835.1 Desulfomonilales bacterium
ATCAAAGATAAGACGGTAATCTTTGAACGAGGGTTTATGACTTTCAAGAATATGCAGCAAAAAGTGCATGTTTTCGCGCTTGTCCCACCGTGGGAGTGAACGGCGGCCCGAGTCAATGCTTTTCCGATTACCGAGCTTTTCAGCGGCCAATGTTGTTGAATATTGATGAACTAAAGGGGAGCAGGTATGAATTCGACCGGAAACGGCGCCGCTGGTAATCTGACGAACGAACTTGCGAAGGAACGCACCAGGGAAGCTGCCGATCGAACACTCAACGCCTCGATTCGCACGTCCATCGTGTTAATAGGTTTCGGATTTGCCATTGCCAAATCATACGAATACGTGGAAACCGGTTACAGGCGAAGCCTTGGGAGAGTGTTAGACCCTTACCATGCGCCATTGTGGTTCGGCGCCGCTCTCATTATTCTTGGGTTAGTGGGTACCGTAGCAGCCATAGTTCAGTATGGATGGATTTTAGACAAAGTGGATTATTTACATATGAGGAACGCAATCGAGCGCCGCAAACATTGGCGATTATGCTGCTGATTATCGGTGTCTTCGGGTTGCTGGCTATCGTATTCTCGGCGTCCTCCCGAACCTGGTTTTAGCAATATTCCCACTCTGGAGCGCAACATAACGAAAATGTAACTGACGGTGCGTGATCTTGCGTCTGTGTAATATGCATCATTAATTTTGAGAACCACTCTAATACAAGGCTTCTCCTACTTACGGCCCATTTTTCTTCTGATTTCGTCGAAAGGTAACTTCAGCAAAATGGGGCGACCATGGGGGCAAACCTGGACCGTATTCTTGTCGTCTAACTCTTTGAGCAATTGCTTCACTTCTTCCCGGCTTAATGAGCTGGTTTCTTTTACTGCGCTCTGACAAGCCATGCTCTTGTAAATTTCAGTTTTCAAAGTGTCGGTATTTCCGGTGACGCCGGTTTCCAAGAGCAATTGAATCAAAGAATCAAAGAATATTCGCAAATCCGATCCGCCCCACCATTCCGGCGCCCCTTTAACGGCAAAATCGTTATCCCCGAAAGCTTCAACCAAAAACCCCGAATCATTGAGAATGTCGAGGTGTTCGTTCAAAGCTCGTGCTTCTAATGAATTGAAGGTCAGAATTTCAGGAATAAGCAAGGTTTGTGTTTGGGGCGACTCAGCGTTCGAGGCGTCCATTAGCTCATCGAACAATAGCCTTTCATGTGCCGCATGATGATCGAGGATGACAAGCTCCTCTTCGTTGTGCAAGAGAATGAATGAGCTCGGCAGGGCGCCGATGTAACTCAGGTCCGAAAAATACGGCGTTTGCTCAACGCCGGGATCTTCTGTTCCTACAGGTGGAGCAAAGGCGCTGTGCAACACTTCAACGTTATGGTCCAAAGGAAAGATCCGACTACTTTCGGCGGGACTACCGCCGCTATAGGAAGCCTGATAATTACTCCTTCCTCTGAACACAGGGTAAATATTTTGAGAGCGTTCGGAAAACGAAAAACCCATTACCGCTTTGTAAACTCCGTCAGTGACCAAATCGGCAATTTCACGAGGATTCATGAATCGCACTTCAGCCTTTTGCGGGTGCACGTTTACATCGACTTCTTCAGGGGGAGTTTCAATAAACAGGATTGCAAACGGGTACTTGCCTCTTTCCATGAGATTGGCGAACGCTCGATTCACGGCCATATTTATCAAGCGATCTTTAACTGACCGTTTGTTCACAAAAGTCAGGACGGATTTCATACTGGAGCGCGAAAAAGGAGGTTTGCCGACAAACCCCGTCAGCCTGGCCTTATCAACCTGGTAATCAGCCTGGGCCAAGTTGTTGCGCACATCTTTGGGATAAAGGGCGTGGACTCGTTCTTCAATTGTATTCATTGGGGCAACATCGATTTTGGTCCTGCCGTCTTCGGTAAACTTGAATCCGATGTGTGGAAACGCCAGGGCAAATCTCACAATCAAGTCCTGAATATAATCAGCCTCTATACCCGGCCCTTTCAAAAATTTACGACGAACCGGAACATTGAAAAACAATCTATGAACCTCTATCACGGTTCCTTTGCCTGTTCCGGTTTCGTTGGATTTGCGGAAAACGCCGCCTTCCACCTGGGCTTCCCAACCGGGTGAGTCTGAATCATCTTTGGTCGAAAGGCGTAATTCGGAGACCGAGGCTATGCCCGCCAGAGCTTCACCTCGGAAGCCCATAGATGCAATTGAAATGAGGTCCTTTTCTGATTGCAGTTTGGAAGTGGCGTGTCTTTCCAGGGCCAGGAAAACATCATCCGGCGACATCCCACAGCCATTGTCGCGCACCCTGATGAGCTTTTTCCCACCTTGATCAATATCCACTGAAATAACGCCGGCCCCTGCGTCAATGGAATTCTCCACCAATTCTTTTACAACCGACATCGGGCGTTCAATTACTTCGCCTGCGGCAATGCGATTAATTACGTTTTCTTCGAGTAATCTTATCCTATTGGCCATTTTTTTCATCCGAGACGACATCACCGACGAATAGGTCCGGCTGACCGCAAACAGCGCGGCTTCTCTTGAAGTGCTTATAGGCCATGGGGGTAGCAGTCCTTCCACGAGGCGTTCTATCCACGAAACCTTCCTTCACAAGGTAAGGCTCGTACACATCCTCCAGGGTATCCCGTTCTTCGCCCACCGCCGCGGCGAGAGTTTCGATCCCTACGGGTCCGCCGTCATATTTATCTATGATCGTAAGTAAAAATTTTCGGTCCATTGTATCAAGTCCCACTGAGTCAATTTCCAGCATCTCAAGGCCTTTTTTGGCGGTAAGTAAATCGATTTTGCCGTCGCCCCTCACTTGAGCGTAATCTCTGACTCTACGGGTTAGTCTATTTGCGACTCTGGGAGTAGCTCTCGATCTGCCGGCTATTTCCTCCGCCCCCGCCTCGTCTATTTCAATATTCAAGATCGAGGCCGACCTTTTTACAATAAGGGTCAGCTCATCAGTTGAGTAAAAATTCATGTGGAATATGATCCCGAATCGATCCCTCAAAGGATTGGTCAACAAGCCGCTGCGAGTTGTGGCGCCGACCAATGTGAACGGCTCAAGATCTATTTTGATGGTTCTTGCGCTGGGTCCCTGTCCGATGATGATATCGAGTTTAAAATCTTCCATCGCGGGGTAAAGGATTTCTTCGGCCACGGGAGACATCCTGTGGATTTCATCTATAAACAAAACATCGTTCCGTTCAAGATTCGTCAGTATGGCGGCCAGGTCCCCGGGTTTCTCGATCACCGGGCCGGAAGTGGTGCGAATCTGCACGTCCATTTCCTTGGATATTATGTGGGCCAATGTCGTCTTACCCAATCCCGGGGGCCCATGGAAAAGAATATGGTCTATAGGTTCTCCTCTACCCTTTGCCGCTTCAATAAAAATGGCAAGGTTGTCTTTAATTCTTTCCTGGCCGATATATTCTTTGAGCTTACCCGGACGTAGGGTGCGATCCTCGTCGTTTGGCAAAGAGGCTCCGGATAATATTCGTGAGCTGTTCATAATCGATATCCTATGTGATCAATTTGCGCGCGGGACATTGGAAGCAGCGTAAAAACTTAATTAACGTAAATTAAGATCGCCATTAACTTCAAACACAAAAATATCGCCGGTTGAAAGTTAATTGAGTCCATGATACTCATAAATAAGTTCTTTTGCGTGAACTTTCGCTCTATATTGATACTTTATCAGATCTCGATGCTAATCAAGTCCTAATAAACTCAACAAGATTCTAACCGGTAATCACCGGAAAAAGATAAATATTTGCAATTTGGAGGAGACAGTAGATGTCGGGCCACAATAAATGGAGCACCATTAAACACAAAAAGGGAGCTGCCGACGCCAAAAGAGGCAAATTATTTTCCAAAATTATTAAAGAGATTACAATTGCCGCCCGTATGGGAGGCGGCGACCCCGAAGGCAATCCGCGTCTTAGAACCGCTCTTGCCCTTGCCAAAGGCGGCAACATGCCCAAAGAAAATGTGGAACGCGCAATCAAAAGAGGCACTGGGGAGATGGAAGGGGTTAATTACGAAGAAATTACTTATGAAGGTTACGGTCCCGGTGGAGCAGCAGTACTTGTGGAAGCAGTGACCGACAATAAAAATCGAACCGTCGCCGAAGTGCGGCACATCTTTGACAAATACAATGGTAATCTCGGTGAAACGGGTTGCGTGGGTTGGATCTTTGAGAAAAAGGGCGTAATTGAGCTACCGATCCAAAACCTCACCGAAGACGATGTCATGGAGTTGGCCCTTGAAGCGGGCGCTCAGGATGTAATTGTTGATGCTGACATGTTTGAAATCACCACTGAACCCGCCGACTTCGAAACGGTGCGCAAAGCGGTAGAAGATAAAGGTTGGAAAATCGAATCATCTGAAGTCACGATGATTCCACAAAACAGTGTGAAATTGGACGGCAAAAAAGCTGAGCAAATGCTCAAAATGATGGACGCTCTTGATGACAATGATGATCTCCAAAGAGTGTTCGCCAATTTTGATATTTCCGATGAGGAAATGGAGCGCATTTCGGCGTAGCCATTTCTCTTCAGGAGAACAACTATGACCGGTATTGAAGGCAATTGGACGGACTGGACGGCAAAGATCGAAAAACTTTTGCGGCTGAAAAGCTTCCCAGTGGGATTGAAGTTAATTGAAGACGCCGCCGAACTGGATAGCGATAAGTGGCTGAGGCGTCCTGATGAAAAGCTGACGCTGTGCCAATTGATTACTATCGTGAGGACTTTCGATTGGACGGTGGGCGGAACCGCGGACGACCTCGCGACAGTTGGTTGCGCGAGCATTTTGGGATTGGCTCAGCTTTCCGAATTTATCACCAGCGGTGAAATGCGTAATGTAGTTTGGCTTGAAAAACAATCCGACGCCGCAATTTGTGAATCCGTAATCCAAAGAATTCCATTCGGTAAGTACAATGCCTTCAAGCTTGGCCCCACGGCCTATAATCCCTTTGAACCCGATATCGTGTTACTGTACGCGAATCCCGCCCAGATGTCGGTCCTAATCAACGCCATCCAATTCGATCAGTTTGAGAGAATGGTCTTCTATTCCGTGGGCGAAACTTCGTGTTCGGATGTAATCGGCAGGTGTTTTGTCGACAAGACTCCTGCTTTATCGATTCCCTGCTATGGTGAACGCCGATTCGGCCACGCTTCTGATGAAGAATTGGCCATCGGACTACCCGCTGAAGATTGCGGGCGGATTGTTGCGAATCTTGAAAAGCTTTACAAACGTGGGATCCGCTATCCCATTTCGCAGTTCGGCGCTCAGGTTAGTCCCGTCAAAGCTTTGGACGCGGTATATGGATTTTCCAAGCGAGAGAATCAATAGCGAGAGTTCATTGATGTGAATCATCGTGGTGCCCTTCGCTGTCTCCTGAATTGCTTTAGTTAATTAAAAATAACAGGTTGAATCAGAACCATTGCAGTATGGCGATTATCATTGTTTGCTGTGCTGAATTTCTTGACATATTACCTCCTTCACATTAGGATAATACCGTAAATATGGTTCTCGCCTGATCTCTGAATTTTCATGCCATGCGAAGGTTTTTTAGGCGTTGACGCTTCGCTCCAGATGATTCGATTTACCAATACGCAGCCCTGCAATTCTAAAGTAGCTCTAGAAAGTAATCTTTGATTAGTCTAGGTCACACTTTATGAACCTCAGGGCATAGGCTCCAGTTAATATTACATGAACCATTTTAAGGCATTATTACTGAAATTTTGGGCTCTGCCATTTACAATTACCGCAAATTCAATATTTAGCGTCTACAAGTATATCTGCTTTAAATTATCAACTTAACTCCCCGATTCACAAACGGAGTTATCCCAAACCGGCTGGTCCGGATTACCAACGAAAGGTGATAAAGTCGTGAAACAGCTCTTGTCAGGTAATGAAGGCATAGCAAGAGGGGCCTACGAGTACGGAGTCCGCTTGGCCTCGGCATATCCGGGCACTCCGAGCACCGAGATAATGGAATACATCGGAGAGCGCTATCCGGAGATCAAAGCGGGTTGGGCGCCAAATGAGAAAGTGGCTCTCGAAGTGGCAGCGGGAGCATCCTACGCCGGCGCCAGGGCCATGGCTTCCATGAAGCATGTGGGATTGAATGTCGCAGCCGATCCATTTATGACTTTATCCTACACCGGAGTGAACGGCGGTTTGGTAATCGTGGTGTGCGACGATCCCGAAATGCACTCTTCACAAAACGAGCAAGATACTAGGAATTACGCAAAATTCGGCAAGGTCCCTCTGCTGGAACCTTCAGATAGTCAGGAGGCAAAGGATTTGATCGGGGCCGCTCTTAGTATCAGCGAGGAATTCGACACCCCCGTAATCTTCCGCAGTACCACCAGAGTTTCACATTCCATGTCTCTAGTTGAAACCAAAGACAGAGTCGAAGGCCCCAAAGAGCTGGGTTTCAAGAAAGACCCCATGAAGAACGTCATGTTACCGGCAATGGCCAGACGGAAGCATCCGTTCGTCGAAGAGCGACTCAGCAAGTTAAAAGAATTTGCCGAAACATTTGAGTATAACAAGGTAATCCCCGGTGACAAATCCGTCGGTATTATCTCATTGGGCGTTCCTTTTCAGTACGCAAGAGAAGCCATGCCCAACGCATCCTTCCTAAAGCTCGGCATGATTTGGCCGCTGCCTGAAAAGATGATTCGCGATTTCGCGGCAAGTGTGGATCGCCTCATTATAATCGAAGAATTAGACCCATTCATTGAAGAAGCCGTTAAACTCATGGGCATAGAGTGTGAAGGCAAAAGCCTAACCGGCATGTGCGGTGAATTGTCTCCTGAGAAAGTTGAAAAGGCATTGACCGGAAAATCCTCAGCGAAAAGCATAGGCGCCATTGATGTTGAACTTCCAATGAGACCCCCGAATATGTGCCCCGGCTGCCCACATCGAGCTACTTTTACGGCCCTCAAGAAAAACAAAGTATACGTGGCCGGCGACATTGGTTGTTACACTTTGGGGGCGCTACCCCCCATGGGAATGCTGGATCACTGCCTGTGCATGGGAGCCGGCATTGGAATTGCCTCCGGTTTATCGCGAGTCCTTGGCGACCTTGCGGAAGGTAAGGCGGTGGCGGTAATTGGAGATTCAACATTTTACCATTCCGGTATGACTTCACTTCTTGAGCTTGCATATAACGGCGGCCATACGACGGTCATTATTATGGATAACCGCACAACGGCGATGACCGGGGCTCAGGAGCATCCGGGAACTGGGCACACCCTGCGAGGAGAGCCGGCGATAACCGCGGATATGGTGAAGCTTTGTGAGGCTTTTGGCTTCAAACGTGTGCGTGAAGTTAATCCTTACAATGTCAAAGAAACAGAGCAGGTCATCAAAGAGGAACTTGAAGCCAAGGAGCCGTCGGTTGTCATAACCAAAGCGCCCTGCGCGTTGCTCAAGACGGATCGTGTGCTCCCCGACAAGCCCATGCGCATAGATGAAAACATCTGTAAAGGCTGTAAAACCTGCATCAACACAGGCTGTCCGGCTTTAGAATTTGTTAAAATCGAAGAACCCGAAGAAGGCGACAAACGCAAAGGGTTCGCTCGCATCAACGAGGCTCTGTGCGTCGGATGTCGCACTTGTCAGGAAGTGTGCAAATTTGGTTGCGTGGAGGAAGCGTCATGAGCGGCAACAACCGTGTATATAATGTGCTGATAGTAGGAGTCGGCGGCCAGGGAATTATTTTGGCCAGTGACGTTTTGGGGAAAGTCGCCGCGGCTGCCGGGTATGACGTAAAAAAGAATGAGATCCACGGCATGGCCCAAAGGGGCGGTTCCGTTTCAAGCCACGTGAGATTCGGCCCAAAAGTGAGTTCACCGATCATTAAAATGGGGGAAGCCGATGTGTTGCTGTCTTTCGAACAAATCGAGACCCTTCGGTACTTTCCATTCTTGTCGGATAAAGGAGCGGTTATCGTAAATGACCAAAAGATATTACCGCCTGCCGTTTTCACGGGTCAAATGGAATATCCGGCGGACATTTTGGCAAAGATAAAGGAAAAGACGGCCAATACTATCGTTGTAAATGGTAAGGAGATTGCTGAAAATCTCGGCAATCAACGAGTCATGAATGTGATTTTCCTGGGAGTGCTTTCAAAGTATCTGGATATTCCGGTGGATGTTTATGAAAAAGTGCTGAAAGAGTCACTTAAACCCAAGTTGGTTGATATTAATTTGAAGGCCTTCCACAGCGGTCGTGAGCTGGTTAATAACTAAGTTGTCGATAAGTTAAGTTGAATGTAGTCAGTTATTAGAGCAGCCCTTGCTTCTTCATTAAGGTGGAGGCAAGGGTTTTTCTTTAATAAGTAATTATTGCTCAACGCGAAAAATCGATAGGTTATCGGCCAATCCGCCCCAGCAGCGCTTTTAGACCAATAGCCGCGTCTTCAGGGAGCACATAGGTCGGGATGTGCGCCTGACTCAAACGCTCACGGTCTTTAGCTATGGCGAACAGTGATCCTATGAAACAAGCTATGATCGGCTGTGAGTAGCGACGGCTCAAATCAATCAGCTCATCCGTGGGATATCTCCAATTTTTGTGTTCACAGAAAATTGCAAGCAACACGTCCGTTGATGGATCCAGCAGGATTGTTTCAGCTATTTTATGGAAAGGATCCGGCAGAAAAGCTCCTGCCGCGCCGTCAACTGGATTTTTGTGGATTACGGGTACGCTTGGACCCAGAATCTCCGCTATACGAGCAAGAGTTTGTTGATTCAGTTGAGCCAATTCACATCCGGATTCTGCCTGAAGGATATCCCAAGCCACAATACTTGGACCCGCCGTGTGAGTAAAAATAGCGACTCGTTTTGCTGCCGGAACTTTGCCGATGGACAAAGCTTTACAAACGGCTATCATTTCAGTAACCGACTGCACGGATATAGCCCCGGCTTGCCTCAATGCGCCGGTCCAAATGTTTGCTTCGCCGGCCGCAGCCCCTGTGTGGGTAATCGTGATTGTGTCCGCGGCGGCCCCGCGTCCGCCTTTCAAAAATACTACAGGTTTAGTAGGAGTAGTCGCTCTAATTTGCTCAATGAGTTTTCTTGATTCCGAGCAGCCTTCCAGGAAAATGCCGATGACTTTGGTCTGAGGGTCTTCTCTCATATATTCAACTAAAGTGTGGAACTCGATGTTGACTCGGTTACCGACGCCGATCCACTTGCCGAAACCCATCCCTTCGTCATCCGCTCGACCTTTCATTCCAAGACCTATACCGCCGCTTTGACTGATGAATGAAACCGGTCCGGGGTTTAAAATTCTAGGATAAAAAGTGACGTTAAGCTTGGAGTACGAATTGAGGAATCCCAAAGTATTAGGCCCTATGATGGGCATCGCGCCTGCGGCTTCCTTTAAGGAAGACTGCAAGTCCAAACCGGATTGGCCCATCTCAGCAAATCCGCCGGCTATAACACTTGCGCCCGCCACTCCCATTTCACGCAGCCTGGCAATCATGCTCACCGCTGCCCGCTGATTGAGGGCCACCACAGCAAGATCGGGTACTTCGGGCAAGCCGTCCACATCATTGACGACCGGCACGCCGAGTATCGAATCATATTTTGGATTTATTGGGTAGATATTGCCCTGGAAACCTCCGGTTACCAGGCTGTCCATTATTGCGAATCCCACCTTGTCCGGTGTTGCGCCCGCGCCTATCACCGCTACTGATTTTGGATTGAACATACGATTTAACCGATTGTAAAGCTCAGGTTTCATTGAGTTTTCCTTCGGAGATTTTGCAGGGGGCGCTTGCTAAATGAACAACTAAGGCTTAACTATTTCATAGACAACTCAAAATCGACCGCTTCCCACGGTTATGAGTTCAAAAAGTCAATTTACACGGAGGTCCATGCAAATGGAAGAGGATTGTAGTTGTCCGCATTGTGGATCGAAAATGGATCCCATTGAAACTCCTGCTGAATCTAGCTGGGGTGGAGAAGTTCATTACGTATGTTTCAATGACGAGTGTTGCTACTTCAAAAATAGCTGGGATCATCTGCTGACCCAGGGCGTTGAACACGCCGGTTATCGTTGCCGGATAGACCCGCGTGGAGCTTGCGGCCCATTGGCCGTCTGGTCTTCGGAGGCCTTAAAGAACAAAACCTGCCAAAATGCGGATCAAAGCGCATAAGGCGCCGGAACGCGCTGTATTGTTTAAAAACAATAATTAAGTTATAACTTTAACCTGTAGTTCACAAATAAATACAATCAACTTACGAAAGGAAACTGCCGGGATGTTTTAGGACTTCTCGGCAGTTTCCGTAACAAGCTGAAGCTGATTGCGTAATAGGAGGCCTAAGTGTCTAAACCCGTGTGTCCCCACTGCGGATGTTCGATGGATCCCATCGAAACACCGTATGATTCGTCCTGGGGGGGCGAGATCCACCATATCTGCTTTAACGATGAATGCAAATATTTTAAAAAAAGTTGGGAAGCATTAATTAGCCAGGGCATAGAAGGCGCGGGCTACCGTTGCCGTGTCGACGCCAGAGGCTGTTGCGGCCCGATTCCCGTTACGTCGTCTTATGATTTACGTGACGCAATAATAACGTGTGAACCGATAATCAAAGGCACTACTGATCATTTTGAAGCTAATGACTTTGGCCGGGATGATGAAACCGCGGACGCCGAGTTTTATAAAAGGCCCAGAATGGTTGATCATCTGGATTCCAAGGCTCTTAACACCGTGGTAGATCTTTATGCACAACTCGTCCCGGAAGATGCGGTTGTGCTGGACCTGATGGCGGGACCGGATTCCCATTTAAATGATAAAGTTAATGCAAAAGAGGTCGTCGGCCTGGGTCTGAATCAAGAAGAGCTTGATTCCAATCCCGTTCTAACCAAGAGAGTAATCCACGATCTTAACGCCGATCCGAAATTGCCCTTTGCGGATGATACATTCGACGTCGTAATAAACACAGTTTCAGTAGATTACATCACCCAGCCCGTCGAAGTTTTTCGTGAAGTAGCAAGGATACTCAAGAATAAAGGCGTCTTTGCAGTCGTTTTTTCAAACAGAATGTTTCCCCCTAAAGCCGTCAATATCTGGAAAAACGCCAAGGAATCTGAAAGGATCGATTTAGTAAAGAAAATGTTTTCGGCAGCCGAATTGTTTTTTCTTGACGGTTATTTCGAGAGCAAAGGTCATCCCAGACCTGCGGATGACAAATATTATGAACTTGGTATTCCCAGCGATCCCATTTATGCGGTTTGGGGTCGGGTCCAGAAGTAGCGTATGCGAAAAACGTCACTAGCCTTAGCATTTTGCTTAACTATGATTTTTTGCGCTCAGGATGTCCTTCCGTTCGTCAAGCGGAAGGACAAATCCACGGTTTTGGAAGTGCCCACCTCCGGCAAAATCATTGAAGTGAACTATAGAGCTGAATTCGATGAATGGTGGGTCCATTGCCGAGAAGGCGACACAATAGTCGTATACACCTATGACTATCGAAATAAAACGTGGGGAAAGATCGCTTTTGTTCCCAAAAAACCAGATGATAAATCAGCCGGCCAGGCGGCCGGACTTCAAGTCGAGTCTGAACCGCCACAGGTAAAACCCAAAGAGCAACCCGAATTAAAAGCCGAAAAGAAAGAGCCGGAGAAAACCCCACGAAAAGCCGGAAAATGGTGGGATCCATTGAATTTTGTCAAGTAGTAATCCTCGCACAGCAGCCCGCCAATCGAAAACCAACCCCATCTTCTCCAGATTTATAGCGTTTTAATAAATAATCACGGTCTCTTTACATGGTCCGACCGACAGCTTCGGCAACCGGCTTGAGCTGCGCCATGAGGTTTTCGAATTCTTCAGGTCTTAGGCTTTGCGCCCCATCAGATAAAGCGTTTTCCGGATCGGGATGCACTTCCACCATCAAACCGTCTGCGCCTGCCGCAATCGCCGCTCGACTAACCGCGGCTACGTACTCTCGTTTGCCGGTCCCGTGACTTGGATCGACTATGACGGGTAAGTGGGTGAGTGACTTTAGCACCGGAATGGCGTTGATATCCACGGTGTTTCTCGTGTATGTCTCGAAAGTACGGATGCCGCGCTCACAAAGGATCACTCTAGGGTTGTTGTGGCTCAGGATATACTCCGCGGCGTTAAGGAATTCTTCGATGGTGCTGGATAAGCCTCGCTTCAACAGCACCGGCTTGTGGGATTCGCCCGCGGCGTGCAACAAAGCGAAATTTTGCATATTGCGGGCGCCGATCTGCAGCACATCGGCATACCGAGCTACAAGGGCGACCTGCTCAGGCGTCGTTACTTCGGTAACTATCGCCAAACCTGCCATGTCTCTTGCTTCGGCCATCATTTTGAGTCCTTCTTCGCCCAGCCCCTGGAAACTGTACGGAGAAGTTCGAGGTTTAAAGGCTCCGCCTCTCAAAGCGACCGCTCCGGCTTTTTTTACCGCCAAAGCGGATTGAATGATCTGGTCACGACTTTCGACAGCGCATGGTCCCGCCATAATGATGATTTTCTGTGAGCCGATGTGAGAGCCGTCAATTGAAAAAACCGTGTTTTCCTTCTTGAAATCGCGGCTCGCAAGCTTGAACGGCCCCAATAGTGGAACTACACGTTCCACACCGTCGAGACATTCGAAGCAGCTTGGTTCAACTGCGCAGTTATCCCCGACCACTCCCACTATGCTGCGAATTTTGCCGCGAGACAGATGGGAAATCATGCCGAGACTTTCGATTTTCCCAAGCACTTTGGCCACCATAGCCTCAGACGCGTCCTTTTTCATTACCACTACCATTGTTTTCTCCTTGCCAAAAAAAAGAAGATGCGGAGCGTTCCGCATCTTCTTTTAATTATTTATTTGGTTTTCAGCCTATCAGCGGATACGCGCTCCTATTTCCGAGGTGATATAATAATACCATCCAAAAAAGAAACTGCTGTTGAACTGAAGGCCGTTAATCGACATTTGAAAAAGTTATCCTCTGAAAAGCATTCTCACATCTTTTTGCGTCCACGTCAATAGATTTTTCAAATCTGAATTTCGTTTGTATTTCTAATCCGCTCAATTTTGGCATATTATACCAGTTCGCTTTACGTTTCGTATATTCCATTGAAGATCCTCTCCCTAACCCTCTCCAGGTGTGGAGAGGGGACTGAAGGATTACGAACATATTACTCATTTTGGCGCAAACTGTATTATACCACGCCTACCGTTGATAAGACCGTCTGCCGTAGCGGTCGGCCTCCCTCATAACTATTATTCCAGGTGAATATGAATGGCTCAACTTGAATCATTAAGATCCGAAATAGATCGTATAGATAAGCAAATAATAGACCTCCTGAACAGCAGGATGACGGTATCGGAAAAGGTCGGTCGTCTCAAAAAAATAATGAATAAACAAGTTGTTGATTTTGCCCGCGAGGATGCAATCATAAAACAGCTAATTGCCGTGAACCCCGGCCCATTGTCGGATATCATCCTAAAAGCCATTTATGGAGAAATCTTGAGCGGCTCCCGCTCCCTTCAGGCCCGAGAAAAGATTGCATTTTTGGGACCCGTGGGCACTTTCAGCCATGAAGCGGCGATTGCTCGGTTCGGCCAATCCGCTCAATTGCTCCCGTGTTCAACCATCGCCGACATCTTTGATGAGATGAATCAAAATCAGTCAACTTATGGAATTGTTCCCATAGAGAACAGCATCGAAGGGTCCATTCGAGAAACTTTAGATCAGTTGATGACTTCGTCGGTAATCATTATAGCTGAGCTTGGTTTGAGAATTTCGCATTCTCTGATGAATATATCCGGGAAATTGGAAGATGTGAGAAAGGTCGTGTCTCACCCGCAGGCTTTGGCGCAATGCCGCGGATGGTTGAATAAAACTCTGCCGAGCATTCCGTTGTTGGAGACTTTGAGTACCGCCAAAGCGTGTGAAATCGCGGTTGAAGACGCGGAAGCGGCGGCTATCGGTAACGAATGTTTTGGAGTTTCATTGGAATTGATCACCGCTCGAAAGGCCATTCAAGACAAAAATGAGAACTTCACGAGATTCGTGATTCTGGGTCGGACCCCGCAGGCGCCCACGGATAATGATAAAACTTCAATAGTATTTTGGGTTGAAGACAAGCCGGGCACATTATTTTCAGTATTAAAAGATTTTGCGGATTATGGAATAAACTTATCCAGAATTGAATCGCGCCCGGACAAAGGCATAAATCCCTGGAAGTACGCTTTCTTTGTCGATTTATCAGGCCATAGGGATGATCCGAATGTCTCGAACTGTCTTAAAGAGGTTGGAAAATCGGCCACCCACGTTAAAATATTGGGTTCGTACCCCGTTCATGATCAGTCGCAGGAAATCTCGTGAGAAGGGGTTTGTTGATTAGCCGCCAATATAGCGCCGTCGCTGATAATGGCGACGGAGTAGTTGATTGATGTTGGTTTATTTACGCTACTGATGAATCTCAGTTGACTCCGTTCAAGTCCCGTAAAAATAATATATCAGGTAACATCAATTGCTTTCAAGTTGCCAATTCCCGAGATATACTTGACAAGTTTTTAGCCGCTTGTGAACTGAATAAAGTTTATTCAGTTTCCGATGAGTGATGTAGTCGCCAAATCCGAACACATTCGATTAATATGGTTATTTATAGGATTTGCGGATGCGCTGTAACGGAACGCCTTGGTCGGCGTCTAATCAATGAAGGGCCTACGACTCAACCTGGAGATCGAAAGTTTTAGAGATGTTATTGACCGCTGACGCTGTGAATTTGAAAGTAAGCCGTTGACGATCTTGCTTTATATCGGCGATTTGCCGAAGCGTGGAGTATCGATGCGATTTAACCTCCATCTATCTATAATAATGTTAATATTCGTATTTGTAGGCGCTTGTTCTAAGACTCCTGAAAAGAAGCCGCCTCCGCCGCCAATGAAAGTCGGAGCCGTAAGCGCCCAACCCGGGGATATACAACAGACTTTGGAGTTTTCAGGGTCTCTGACATTCATTGGGAATACCACTGTTTCCTCGGAAGTTTCGGCACAAATTAAATCTATTGAAGCATCTGATGGGCAGCGCATAGAACAAGGGCAGTTACTGCTGGTTTTTGACGACACCAAGATCAAAGAATCCGCTAATCAAGCCCTGGCTAATCTACAAAAAGATGAAGCGACCCTCTCGTTCAACAAAATAGAATGGGAAAAGAATCACGAGCTGTTCAAGAGTCACTCAATTAGTCAGACTCAGTATGAGCAAAAACTATCTATTTATCAGAATTCCGTTGCCCAGGTTGAGGCCGGAAAAGCGGCGCTTGCTAAGGCTAATCAAGATTTGCTGAAGACCCGCGTGTTGGCGCCCATTCCCGGATTGTTATCCAATAGGTACGTTGAACGCGGGGATTGGGTCGCCGAAGGATCTAAATTATTCCAGATTAGCGACTACAGTAGGATTTATCTGGAAGCTTTTTTGACCGACATCGACGTTGGAAAGCTGAACGTGCAGAGCATCATCAATCAGGGAATTGATGGTGAAGTCACGGTTGATTCGTATCCCGGCAAGGCGTTCAAAGGAAAGCTGTCGTACATTCAACCTGTGGCAAACCAGGGAAGGTTATTTCAGGTTAGAATATATTTGGACAATCCGGACTTGCTCCTGCTCCAGGGTATGTTTGCCAGAGGTCGCATTGTCGTCAAGACCATTCCAAACGTATTGCGAGTTCCTTTAAACGCCCTTTTGGAACAAATTCGAGAAAACCACGCAAATAATGTATTTACTGTTGACGCAAATAATAAAGCCGAGTTGACGAAGATTAAAATCGGCCACACCGATCCACAGTGGGCGGAGGTGACTGAAGGGTTAAAGCCCGGCAATACTGTTGTAGTTCAGGGGAAAGAG
>JBBSBY010000082.1:0-15889 GCA_038250835.1 Desulfomonilales bacterium
TAGCGCTCAATTTTCAGATAGTTTGCAAATACAATCACACTATGCTCGTTCTTCAATGAATCTCTTTAAAGCCGCCGCGTTGTTCAGTTGACGCTCGGTTGACGCATACACAAATGTGACGGGTCCTTCCGCAATCTTGGTTCTAAGCTGCTCTACAATTACCGTTTTCGTTTCAAGCTCCTCAGAATATCGCCTGTAGAACTCCTCCCATTTTTTGAGATCATGGGAGTACCATTTTCTAAGCTCATTTGAAGGTGCAATAGCCTTGAGCCATAAATCTATTCGAGCTTTTTCCTTTTTAATACCCCTCGGCCAGAGCCTATCCACAAGAATTCTGTATCCCTCGTCTTCTGAGACGTTATCGTAAATTCTTTTTATGGCAATATTCATTGCGGCGCCTCCTTTCAGTTGGGCTAGCTGCTTCAAATTAGCAGTGGGCGTCAATAATGTCGCTGTAACAAATTCCCTGAATAAGTATAATGGATTTGAATGCTGTTGGAATAATTTATCACTGGTGAAGAAACTCGGGAGGATTACTACCATCGAATCCTACAAAGTCCTTATTGTCGATGACGAACCCAACATGCTGCACATGTTGAGCGCAGTCTTGAAAGAAGATGGGTTTGAGTGTGAAACCGCCAATAATGCTCAGGAGGCGTTAGAACACGTCAAGAATAAGCAATTTGACTTCATTCTGTCCGATGTGCGGATGCCCGGAATTGACGGGCTTAAACTACTGGAGTTGCTCAAAGAACGAGGCGTGACTTCGATGGTGATTCTCATGAGCGCTTACGGCGCTGTTGATTTAGCGTTGACCGCCATGAGAAAAGGCGCCTACGATTATATCTCTAAACCCTTCAAGACAGATGAAGTTGTTTTAACATTCAGGAAAGCGGCCGAGCGTGAAAGGCTTCGCAGAGAAGTTGTAAAATTGCGCAGGAAACTTAAACATTACGAAGGCCATACTAAAATAGTAGCAGAAAGCCAAGCCATGAGGGATTTACTGCACGAGATTCGTCTGGCGGCGCCGTTCGACTCTTCCGTGCTGATAACCGGGGAATCCGGGACAGGAAAAGAGGTGCTGGCTCGCGAGTTACATTCCATATCCCCACGCGCTGAAGGGGACTTTATAGCAATTAACTGCGGAGCCATTCCTGGTTCACTTCTGGAAGCCGAACTCTTCGGTTACGCCAGGGGCGCTTTCACCGGAGCGTCTGTTGAAAAGCCAGGCCTCTTTGAAGAAGCTGATCATGGAGTCTTGTTCCTCGATGAAATAGCCAATTTAGAATTAGGTCTGCAAAGTAAACTGCTCAGAATGTTGGATTCCGGGGAGGTCCGCAGGATAGGTGAGAACTCCTTTAGAAAAATATCCGCTCGAATTATTGCGGCAACTAATGATGATTTGAGTTCAGCGATCGAATCGGGCCGATTTAGACAAGACCTCTACTATAGATTAAATGTTATGCGATTCCACATTCCTCCACTTAGAGACAGAAAGGAAGATATTGGCCCCTTAATTGAGCATTTCGTGCAGGCGTTCAATGAAAAATTAGGATCAAAAATTACCGGAATATCGAAGCCCGCAAGAGACGCTCTCGTTCACGGCAACTGGAAAGGAAACGTCAGGGAGCTGCAAAATGTCGTTGAAAGGGCCATGATTCTTACCTCCGGACAGGTTATAGAGCTGGAATCATTGCCTGGGGATATAGCTCCACCTGCTTTCACCAAGGCTCAACAATTGATTGACACGGACAATCTGTCACTCAAAAAAGCGTACAAAGAGTTGGAGAAAACAATGATTTCTCGAGCGCTGAACAAAACGGCGGGCAACAGATCTCAAGCCGCGATGCTCCTGGAAATCAGCTACCCATCCATTTTGCAAAAGATTAAGGAATTTGGAATCACTTAATTTGCCGGCTTCGGATTTCTTTAATAGATCTTTTGTCTCACATGACGCCTCCGTTTTTACAATCACACAATCCGTTAACTTTCTGAGCCTGAATTCAGCAATTTCGTCCGACAATAAGCGGATCCGCAGTGTCGCCTTCCCAGACCTCACCTCATGAAATTTCGTAGCGTGTGCCGATTACATTTTGGAAAGCTGGTTTCTGCACAGTCATATCCACATCGAGCCAAAATGATAACCTTTAATACTATTCTAATCCTCCCTCTACTCTTGAAAGGGCTCTGGAGAAGGCTTTTCAAGAAAGGCGCTAGGAGACCCGAGTTGAAGGTATCAATTGCAAACGCGACGACTTCAATTTTTCAAGGCAGGAATCTTTTTACTTTAATAAATTAACTTAACATGCTATTTGTTTAATGAGATTTATCGATCAGATCTTCGAATATATCCGATTATATTTGGCCGTTATCAGCGCTTTTGATTCTGAGGGAATTTCTATAAATCGATTCCTCAAAATGCCGGAAAAAGTTCAGTTGTAAAAGGGCAAGAAGACGGTAAAGGCGCAATTCCGGTAGAACTTTTGAGAAGCGCTATAGAGAATATTGCTGAAGATTTTTCAAATAGAAAGGACGCGGGATCACCGCGCCCTTGCATTCTCAAGTCGTGGCCGTGATTACAGGTAGCCTTTGCGGGCCAGCATACTATCAGGCGAGACAATGTGCCTCCGCCACCAATCTTTTCTCCTTGGGTTCTGTAGCGCTATACCGATAAGTTCCGTGACATAGAAAATCGGCACATGGCAGATCTCGCCGGTGTGTTTGGCTATGTCCGTTTGCCTCGTATCCAAATTAGCCTGGCACATGGGGCACATGGTAACAATTGCGTCGGCCTCCAGCTTCTTTGCCATGCCAAGCAGCTTGCCGGACAATTTCACAACCATCTCAGTTTTGGTCAAAGCCAATGACCCACCGCAGCAACCGGTTTTGTAGGGCCAATTAAGCACTTCAGCGCCGAGCGCTTCTAGTATACGATCCATTTGCATTGGGTTCTCAGGATCCGAGGGCTCAACCACATCAGTAGGTCTAACCGCAAGACAGCCGTAGTATGGAACCACGCGCAAATCACTAAGCGGCTTGACAACTTTGCTCTTGAGTTGTGCGACAAGTTCGGACATTCCGAAAAGGTCCAACCCGGAGAGCACCTTCACCGTGCCTTTCAAGGGATAACGGTTATGCAGCTCCTTATCTTCCACTATCTTATGGGCCGCGGCTTTCATCCTCACATGACAACCGGCGCATGGCGCAACGACATCGCGCCCTAATTTCTCGGCATTCATGAGGTCTTTACCTGGTAACGCATATTCAAGGTATGAACTGACCATGTGAGCGGAAGAAGCGCCACAACACGACCAATCCGGCAGTTCTTTCAGGACCACTCCGAGGGCCGTCGCTGCGCTTCGGAACGACTGATCCAATTCCAGTGCCGAACCTGTAAGTGTACATCCTGGATAATAACTTAATTCCATCTGCTTATGTCCCTCCGGCAGTAAACAAGCCTTACTTATTCTTGGCCTGCTTAAATACTTCTTTAACCTCGCTCAAGCTGCTTGCCTTGTGAGGGATCAAATGCATTTTGCCTTTACGGAACATTTTCCAGCCGAGTTCCATATCACTAAAGTAGTTCTTTGTTTTAAACTTGTACATGCCCACAAGGAATAGCTCGTGAACACGACCGAAAGTCTTGACGGTCTGTACGAAGATTTCGTGGAACGCGGGGACATTGGGATCTTGTGTCTTAATTTTTTTCTTAATCACATCGTGTCGGATCGGGTCCAATAGTGCCGGCACATCGATGCCGTTGGGACATCTTGCGCCGCAGGTATGGCAATTTAAGCACAACCACAGACTCTTGGAATTGACGAGCCGCTCGGTGTGGCCTAAAACAGCGTGCCTGACCATCTGATGCGGCATGATATCCATTTCGTCCGCCATGGGACAGCCTGCTGAACATTTACCGCATTGGAAACACTGGTTTATAATTGAGATCATTTCGGCAGTGGGTTTTTTCGCCGTTGCTTGCTGCATAATATACTCCTGTAAAGGGCAGCGGATTCGGCTGCCCCCTTTATCATACAAATGCCCTTATGAAGCGACTTCCAATAGGCTATCTATTTCTTGGAATACCTGATCATCTCTGAAATGCTGCAATTCGATTGCTTTTCCCGGACAAACTGAAGAGCAAATGCCGCAGCCCTGGCAGAGCGCCGGCGTAATTTCAGCCTTGTGTGTTTCCTCGTTGATGAAAGGAGCGCCGTAAGGACATAGACGCACGCACGTCAGGCACACGGCGCATTTATCCGGATCAACAACCGAAACCACTCCGCCGATGGTCATCTCCTCTTTGCTTAGGAGTATCGCAGCCCGTTGAGCCGCAGCCGTCGCTTGAGCTATTGATTCGTCAATCGGCTTAGGATAATGCGCTAATCCGGCTAGAAAAACACCTTCCGTAGTGAAATCCACCGGACGCAGTTTCATATGAGCTTCAACAAAATAACCTGATGAGTTCACGGTTACTTTGAATAACTGTCCAATTTCCTTGTTGGTTTCCGCCGGATCAATTGCCGCGGCAAGGACCATCAAATCAGCCGGAATGGTTATGTTTTCCTCAAGAACCGGATCCCGGACCGTCATTTTAACCTGGGAGCCCGAAGCCTCGACCGCAGGTTTATTATCCGGATTGTAACGGATGAACATGGTACCTGTGCGCCGTGAGTCGGCATAGTACTTTTCGAGCAATCCATATGTCCTGAGATCGCGATATACGATGTAGGTCTTTACGTTTGGATTGATCTCCTTGAGTTTATCAGCTAAGCGTACGGAACCTGAGCAACAGATTTTTGAGCACCAAGGCCGTTCTTCAGATCTTGAACCTACACACTGAATGAACACCGCATTTTTGACATCCTTTAGAGTCGGGTCACCTGCAAGGATGCGTTCTTCCAGCCCATGCTGAGTCACTACAGCAGGATGCTCACCAAACAAGTATTCAGTAGGTTTAGATTCAATAGCGCCGGTTGCGACGATGGCCGCGCCGAAGTCTATATCTTTTGAGCCGGCGCCGTTTTCCGACACTATTTTACCTTTGAAGTGCCCTACATGGCCTGTCAGATCAGTAAACTTAGATTTTTTGAATACTTCAATTTTCGCGTGGTTCTCCACCTTTGATATTAGGTTTTCGACGAAAGGCTTAACAGGTTCACCCTGGATTGTTTTTTCAATGGATAACGCATTTCCGCCGAGCTTATCCGTCTTTTCAGCAAGAAACACTTGAAAACCCTGCTCTCCAAGGTTCAAAGCCGCCGTCATACCGGCAATGCCGCCGCCCAATACAAGGGCCCTGGGCACGACCTCCATTTTGCCTTTCTGCAAAGGCGCAAGCAGCCTCGCCCTGCCGACCGCCATTCTGGCCAGGTCCATAGCTTTCGCGGTCGCTTCCTTTTTGTGGGAAGCATGGACCCACGAACACTGGTCACGGATGTTTGTCATGGTAAACAAGTAGGGATTTAGACCGGCCTTTTCCATGGTGAGTTGAAACATCGGCTCGTGTGTTCTGGGGCTGCATGCCGAAACGACAACTCTATTGAGATTGTTTTCTTGAATAATCTGAAGAAATTGCTCTTGCGTATCTTGAGAGCAAGTAAAGAGCTTTTCATCCGCGAAGACGACATTCGGCAACGTGCGGACGTGTTCGACAACCTTAGGCACATCAACGACATTGGCGATATTTATGCCGCATCTACAAATGAATACGCCGATTCTGGGTTCTTCGTTGGATACATCCCTTTGCGGCGGAAATTCGATTTTGGTCGTCAAAGTATTTCTAGCTGAAGAGAGCAACTTGCTGGAAGCGCCCGCTGCGGCTGAAGCTTCCATAACCGTTTGGGGAATATCCTTTGGCCCCTGGAACATGCCGGCTACAAACACGCCGGGTCTGGTAGTCTGCACAGGCTCGAATGAGCTGGTTGAACAAAAGGCGGACTCATTAAGTTCAACACCTAGCTTGCGGGCTAGTTCCCTGGATTCCTCCGAGGTCTTCAAACCTACCGCAAGGACCACCATATCGAAGGTCTCAGTCTGTAGCTTCTGATTCTCATCCAAATAGGTAATCGTAAGGTTGTTGGTTATTGGATCTTCAATGACCCTGGAGACCATTGATCGGATGAATCTAACTCCACCTTCATTCTTGGCTCTTTCGTAATATGCGTCAAAGTCTTTTCCGTAAGCTCGTATGTCCATATAAAATATGGTCGGCTCGATATTGGAATCGTGCTCCTTTGCAATTACGGCTTCTTTGATGGACGCCATGCAGCAGATCGAACTACAATGAGGCATTCCTCTCTCGGGATCTCTGGAACCGACACACTGTATCCAAGCCACTTTCTTTGGATGCTGATCATCCGATGGTCGTCGGACCTCGCCCGCATTCGGGCCTGATGCGCTGAGCATGCGCTCGAATTCCATATTGGTAACCACATTGGCGGCGGTTCCATACGAGAATTCCTGGCGCACCTTATCGGGATCGATCATTTCGTAACCGGTTGAAACAATTATTGTTCCAACATCAACATCCAAGTATTCATCTTCAAGGGTATGGTCAATTGCTTCCGCAGGGCACGCCTTCACGCACTCCATACATTCGGAGCAAACCCCGCAGTTTAGACAGCGAGAAGCTTCCCGTACTGCTTCACTTTCAGGGAAAGCCAGTTCCACTTCCTGAAAGGCCGTTCGTTCCTGGACCGGAATTTCCGGATTTTTGGCTCTTGGTTGAGATTTAAGCTCCGGGAGGGGCGGATATTTCGGATCTTCCGGAAATTTTATTGGCCGACCTGTAGAAAGATCTTTTCCCTCGAAGTATCGTGAGATCGATTCCGCTGCTTCTCGACCTGCAGCAACGGCTTCCACTACAGTAGCCGGACCTGTTCCTGCGTCGCCGCCGGCAAAAACGCCTTCCATGGAAGTGGCAAATGTGGTCGGATCATAACTGATTGTATTTTTTCGTGACCGTTCGATTTCAGGCGCTCCGGTCCAAAATTCCGGATCGATAGTCTGACCGATGGCCGAGACAATCGTGTCGCACTCAACGAGGAATTCGGAACCTTCCACCGGAACGGGTCGCCTTCGACCGGAATTGTCCGCGGGACCAAGCTCCATTTTAATACATTTTATTCCGGCGACATTGCCGTCTCCGGCCTCTACTGCTACAGGAGCGGTAAGGAACTGGATTTTCACGCCCTCATGTATAGCGGCGTCGACCTCTTCGCCAAAGGCCGGCATTTCCCGACGAGACCGGCGATACAGGATGTTTACCTGGGCGCCCTGGCGCGCCAGCGTGCGAGCTGCGTCTATGGCTACATTTCCGCCGCCGATGACAACGGCTCGCCTGACATCGCGGTTATTTTTGCCGAGGGCCGAATCCCTGAGAAAATCAACTCCCTGAAGAACGCCTGAAGTCTCTTCACCCGGAATTCCCAACCTGGACCCTTTTTGGCAACCTACGCCCAGGAAGAAAGCTTTAAAACCCTCGTTCCTTAGGCTCTCGAAATTCACATCCTGGCCGAAAGTTATGTTGGTTTTGGCTTCAACGCCCAGGTTGAGTATATGGTTAATTTCTTTTTGCAGTATATCCCTAGGTAAACGATATTCGGGAATACCCAATCTCATCCAGCCGCCTAGCACCGGAGCGGATTCAAAGATTGTGCACTTATAGCCCTGGAGCGCCAGATAGTAAGCGGCGGAAAGTCCGGCGGGACCGGAACCGACTATTGCTACCTTTTCGTCTCTCGGGGTGATCTCCGGCAGCTTAAGTTCACTATAATCAATCTGGTCCGCCGCGTATCTCTTGAGCTTACAGATGGCGATCGGCTCATCTATTTCAGCTCTTCGGCAGGCTGTTTCGCATGGATGCGGGCAGACTCTGCCGAGCACGCCGGGTAAGGGTAAATTTTTGTAGATAAGTTCAATAGCCTCTTTATTTTTACCTTGCGTAATAAGCTGCACATATCCCTGCACGCTAATGTGCGCGGGACAGGCGGCTACGCAGGGGGCACGGTCCGATTTATCAATAACAAACGTCTGGGGAATTGTTTGGGGGAAAAGTCTATATGCAGCTTTGCGCTTGCTCAAATCTTCATCGAAATCATTTGAAACCTGCACGGGACAAACGGTTGCGCAATCTCCGCACGCTTTGCAGCGGTCTTTACGAATGTAGCGGGATTTCTGACGAATTCGAACTTTGAAATTGCCTTCCTCTCCCTGGGCGTCGGCAAGCTCGCTGTAAGAGAGAAGCTGAATATTTGGATTCTGACCCACAGTAACAAGTTTAGGGGAGAAAATACAAGTGGAGCAGTCATTGGTTGGGAACGTCTTGTCCAATTGGGCCATACGTCCGCCAATGCCTGTCTGATTTTCGACCAAATAGACTTTGAAACCTGATTCTGCAAGGTCTAAGGAGGCCTGCACTCCAGCTATTCCGCCTCCGACGACGAGCGCGGCGCCTACCACGTCCTTCGGTTCGGCCATAGGACTGTCACCTTCCAAGAGTTATTTTTCGGGATTGCGATGGATTAACTATATTTAGCAGTAATAACAACGCGTGTCAACAATCGCCCCCTTGCTAATTAAGGCATGGACTCCGAAAACACAATCTTTTTTAATCATGTTTTTTAGTTGTAGCGACTCAACGGTCTGCTGCCGGCATTTTCGACAGGTGGTCTATCTTTCACGAGAATCGCGTGGTAATCTGATAATTAATATTTTGTTGTATCATTTAAACCACAACACATGAGATTCACCAAACAATCCTCTTTAATCATTCTTTTTTTAATATCCGTTGCTTTGGCTTCCTGCATTCGAAATATTGTGGATACAAAGCCCATTGAGCCTGCTCCTCCCGCAGGCTATGGTTCGCTCGGCGCATTACCATTTAAAGAAGCTTGGTATGGGATGTATTTTCATGAGGATAAGGTAGGTTTCAGTCATTTCAAGATCGAACCATCCGGAGAAAACTTTGTAATCTCGAGTGATTCGGTTATGCGGTTGACCGCCATGAAAAAGACTGATGAAGTGTCAATGAAGGAACGGGTGCTCGTCAAACCGGACCTCAGTCTGATCTCATTCGATTCCGAAGTAAAAATGAATAATCGACTTCTGACGGTGAAGGGGACTTCTCAGGCGGATAAGTTTTTACTGGAAATGAATGCCGACGGAGAAAAAATTCACAGGGAATATCCCATAGATCAAAAGATTTATCATACCAGTGGGATATCCTTGATGCCTGCTCTGCGGGGGGTAAAGCAAGGAAAAAGCTACTCGTTCATGGTATTCAACACGGAAAAGCAGGAACTGGAAAAAATCGAGCAGTCAATTAGTGAAGTCAAAGGGGATCCCGGCCCCCATGGAGCGATATGGAAGATAACCACGAATTACGGTCAAACAGTAGTTTATTCCTGGTTGGATAAACAGGCTAAAGCGGTAATGGAAAAGGCAATGGAAGGGCAGTTGATCACTGTTCTTGAAGATGAGGCGGCCGCAAAACGCTTCCTTGAAAAAAAAACGGCAGGTAAAGACCTGATTCTTGACATCAGCCTGATAAAAGTGACTAAGCCGATCAAGAACCCCGAGCAAACAAAGTTCGTCAAGCTGAAAATTGATGGAGTTGAACCTACGCTTGTTCCTGAAGATCACCGTCAAAAAAAAAGCTTAATTAATGACTCGAAATCTTTCACATTGGCGATAACTGCGGAGGACTTGAGGAAACGCAAAAAGGACCAAGCCAATATAAGTTATGAAGATAATCCGGAACTATCACCCTATTTGAAAGATACCCTGGCCATCACATCTAAAAACAAGGAGATCATTGATCAAAGTAACAAAATTGTTAAGCAGTCATCTCCTGATTTGGATAAGGTAACTGAATTTACGAAATGGACCGCCAAAAACATTAAAGGCTCCATGCAGGATTCGTGGACCGCAGTATCCGTATTGAAGAATAAAGAAGGCGAATGCGAGGCGCACTCCAATCTCTATGCGGCTTTTGCTCGCGCGCACGGCATCCCGACTAGAGTGGTAATGGGGCTGGTGTATTCAGATGATAAAGGCTTTCTTTATCATGCCTGGGCTGAATCGTACGTGGACGGGTGGTTGGCGGTAGACCCGACTTTCGGCCAGATTCCCGCGGATGCGACCCACATCAAACTGGCAAATGGAATTGGAGCGGAGGCCGTCCCGTCTCTAATCAAAATGTTGGGCAAGACCAAATTTGAAGTATTAGAATTTAGATGATTGTTCCGGAGTTCGGTCGTCCAATCCCTGGAGTTGATGCTCAATCTATTCAAACAATATTGCCGGGGAGATTTCACAGATTTACACTGTCGCAATAAGCAGCGCCGGCAGTCTCGACTAAGTGAATATTTTGCCTTCAGTTTTATCGAAATCCAATGTGGAGGAATAACACATGAGCATCAAAATTACCTATTGCGGCCAGTGAAACTACGAACCACGCGCCGCCGGTCTGGCGAAGGAATTGAAAACCGAACTCGGTTTGGAAAGCGAGCTTGTGAGAGGCTCAAATGGAATATTTGATGTCGAGCAGAATGGCTCTATCGTATTTTCCAAATCCAAAGTGGGAAGATTTCCGAATGATGGAGAGGTCGCTAAGCTCCTCAAGAAGTGATTGATAATGCAGTACATGAGGTAGAATCTATGACCGATATTCTCAGGGGCGGTCTTGTGGGATCGCCTTTGTACATAATACGAGGGGGAAATTTTCTCTATAACAACAAGGTTCTATGGAAATACGCGGCTGCGCCCATTGCCATAGGATTTGTAATACTTGGCGGCTCGTATGCGTTGCTCTATTATTTCTTTTTAAGGATGTACAACGCGTACTTCAACGATGCGGGTTTAGGGCTGGCGCTGTTCTACATTCTACTGGCGCTGCTCACGGTAATGCTTCTGGTCGTTTTTTTCTTTATATTCACCCGAGTTGTTTCAGCGATTGCAGCCCCTTTCAATGAATTTTTATCTCAGAAAACGGAAGAATTAGTTACCGGCGCCTATGTTGACGCTCCGTTTTCTCTCGGCCTTATGCTCAAAGATTCCGCCAGGGCCATAGCTCATTCGTTCAAGGTTTTGGGATTGTATTTGGGCTTACTGCTCGCCCTGTTGCTGCTGTTCATCATTCCCGGTTTCGGTCAAGTTGTATTTACAATATTCAGCGCCTTTTTATCATCCCTGATGTTTTCATATGAATATTTAAGCTATCCCATGGATCGTCGGCGTTTTTCCTGGGACCGTAAAAAAGCCTTTCTAAAATCAAACGGCAGATCAACCATGAGTTTTGGCCTGGGTTGCCTCGGCATGGCCGCAATCCCACTTCTAAACATTCTATTTGTTCCCGTCGCCGTGGTAGGCGGAACCCTACTCTTTTTAGATCTGAATCGAGCGCAAAAGTAGATGTCTCTTTTTAAACTTGTATCTGAGTATGAACCTAAAGGGGATCAACCTCAGGCTATAGAGGCCCTGGTAAAAGGGATCAGAGATGGAGTCAAACACCAGGTTTTACTTGGGGTGACGGGCTCCGGCAAGACGTACACAATGGCAAACGTGATCGAGCAGATAGGCAGATCCACTCTAGTCTTAGCTCCAAATAAGACCCTGGCGGCTCAACTTTTTAGTGAATTCAAGAGCCTATTTCCGGAGAATGCCGTCGAGTACTTCGTATCGTACTATGACTATTATCAGCCGGAGGCCTACATTCCGCACTCGGACACTTACATCGAAAAAGATTCCAGCATCAACGAAACCATCGATAAAATGCGTCATTCGGCAACCAGATCACTGCTCGAACGCAGAGACGTCATAATTGTCGCCTCAGTTTCATGCATTTACGGTTTAGGAAGCCCCGAAGCTTATCAGAATATGCTGGTCCATCTAATACAAGAGGAGGAAAGCGACAGAGACGATGTTCTCAAAAAGCTTGTGGAAATTCAATATGATAGAAGTGATGTGGATTTCCATAGAGGCACATTTCGAGTCCGCGGGGACGTAGTTGAAGTTTTCCCGGCGTACGAAGAAGAAAAGGCCCTCAGAATTGAGTTTTTCGGCGATACCGTAGAGGGCATCTATGAGATCGATCCATTGCGAGGCAAGGCCATAGGAAAGCTTGACAAGGTGGCTATTTATCCTGCCAGCCACTATGTTACCGAAAAATCGCGATTACTAACCTCTGCGGACGCCATTCTCGACGAAATGCGCGAAAGGGTGGAGTTTTTCAGAAGTGAAAATAAACTCATAGAGGCTCAACGTATTGAAGAACGAACCAGATTCGATGTCGAGATGCTCAAGGAAATGGGCTATTGTAACGGTATAGAGAATTACTCACGATATCTAACCGGTCGAAATCCGGGGGAGCCTCCCCCTACTCTTCTCGAATATTTCCCCAAAGATTCGCTTTTTATGATTGACGAGTCCCACGTGGCGGTCCCACAACTCGGTGGTATGTTCCGTGGAGACCGTGCACGTAAGGAAAACTTGGTGAACTTCGGTTTTCGGTTGCCCAGCGCTCTAGACAATCGACCTTTGAAATTCAATGAATTCGAAGCCTTGGTCAAGCAAGTGGTGTATGTGTCGGCTACCCCAAGCATATATGAACGGGAGCATGCGGGCGAGCACATTGTCCAGCAAATTATTCGACCAACCGGCTTAATTGATCCGGTAATCGAACTCCGGCCCGCTACCAATCAGGTGGATGACCTGTTAGAGGAGATCCGCAAAAGAGTCAATAAAGATTATCGAGTTCTGGTCACGACTTTAACCAAGAGAATGGCCGAGGATCTTACTGAATATTACGGCAGCCTGGGAATTCGGATAAGATATCTGCATTCGGAAATCCAAACTATCGAGCGGATGGAAATAATTCGCGATCTCCGAAAAGGCGAATTCGATGTGCTCGTCGGGATTAATCTCTTGAGAGAAGGTTTGGATATCCCGGAGGTGGCGCTCGTAGCAATTTTAGATGCGGATAAAGAAGGCTTTCTACGGTCGGAACGCTCCTTGATTCAAACGGCGGGCCGAGCCGCAAGAAATGTTGACGGCACGGTCATCTTATATGCCGATACCGTAACGGAGTCCATCCGTAAAGCGGTTGACGAAACGTCAAGACGCCGCGCCATACAAAAACAGTACAACCTTGACCACGGGATTACCCCGGAAACCATTAAGAAAAATATAAACGACGTACTGAGTTCCTTAGCGGAACAAGATTATGTAACGGTAATGCTCGACGATGAAGAATTGCCTGAGACTGCGCCGGAAGAGATTAACGATACAATAGAAAACCTGACCAGACAGATGTTCGACGCCGCCCGAGACCTCGAATTCGAAAAAGCGGCGGCGCTGAGAGACAAGATAAGACGTCTTGAAAACGCCAGATTGATGTACGGGGTTGTGTGATTTGATCTAGCGCCGCACTCTTGCCGGTTATTATTTCGCAACTTTAAAAATCGAGTTGACTTCAGTTATGCTGTAAACTGAGACTAATTGTTGAATGCCGATGGAAAAGCGGATAGTATTCGGTTGTCTTCAAGGAGGACCGCCATGTCTATTTATGAGGAAATTGTGATCGGCCCTGACATGAGTCAGGAATTCCAAAGTTTCGAGGAGTTTTGCCTGGAAAACTCGGGTCACGAACTCACTTATTTGGGAGTAGTTTCAGCCAATCCCCTTGAGATGGACCCGGTCACCCTTGCTTTCAGTATGAGACATTTGGTGCGGCTAAGCCGTCCTTTACTCGACATGCTACTGGATTCTTTGAAGAATGAGGTCACCCCCTCAACCGACCAGGTTTTGGAGGCCAAAGGTATTCAACTGGATAAAACACAGGCCGAAAAGCTGAGGCATATTGTCTTTGCATTCCGGGACTCAGATTCCGAAGAGACTCAATCCAATTTTGTAAAGGGTCTGCAGCTAATGGCTATGAGTCGAGAGCGCAAGAAAATCTCGTTGAACCTCGGCGAGTCCTATACGCCTCCCGATGAAAGCTGGACAGAAGATGAACTTAGCGATGATGTGAGTTACGAAACCGTCAGGGCCGTTGAAAATCCCCGGTGGAAAGATACAGAGGAGTACGAATAAATGAACCAGGACATGTTTCTTGTTCCGGTATCGGAGCAAGGGCAGCAAGTTCTCGATCTAATTAAAGTGGACAAACACAAAGCTTCCGAGCTTATGGCGGCTCTGGCCCCCGAGGAACAGATAAGTATTGTAACCAGGCAAGCCGGCAGAGATCCCAAAGGAGCGCAAGAGCTTCTTTTTTTGTTGGAAGATGAAAAGAGCCGCAAAATAGTTGAGGGTTTGGGTGATCGAACGGTTTTCCGAATCATGAAATCCCAAAGCTCAACGCATATTGGAGTTTTATCTTTGGTAAAACCACAACGACTCCAATCCATTTTGGATCTTGATCAGGAACTGTTTTCCACAAAAGGGATAAGTGATCCACAAACGGCTTATCATTGGCTTATCAGTTTTATGGAAGAAGATGAACGCACTTTTGCGGAAACGCTTAAAAGTATTGACATTAAAGTCGTCGCTTCAGCCTTCCAGGATAAAATCATCCGTCCCGGGGCAATCCCCGCAGTCTCGGAAAATCCGGAAGAAGATGAGGATGCCTTTCCTGCAGATTTCCTGGTCAAACTGGATCGGGGAGAGCTGAAACCTGATGACCTCGACGTAACGGACGAAGAAACGCTTGATATACTCACAAAAATTTATCTGTCGGATGAAAACTACTTCAATGAACTCATTTCATTAATGTTGAGAGATGAAAACCTCAAAGTCAGAGCTGCGGAAGAAGCTTTAGACAGAATACAGGAGCAGGTTGGCGATATTCCTGAAATAACTAAAGACGCTGAAGACATGTTTGTGCCTCTGGAGGAATGAAAGCCGTTCGTAGGATCCAGTGAGTTATGAATACCATCTTTGTTGCCGGTTATGTTAAATGAAAAATGCGCAACTTGCCGTCTAAAGAACGAGAATAAGTTTAATTCAAATAAATGGACGCTAATCTCCATGAACTACACGCAAACTAGCAAGTTTAGTATCTAATTCCAGCAGTCGTCCGTGGGGAAGGGTAATGTTCGGCAGGCAGTGTCCATGTGGATAGCCGCTTATTATTGGAATAGGCGCGGCTATCATTTCGGAAGCAAGCGTGGATACTTCTTTGGTAAAAGATTCCCCGCACGATCCGACAACGTGACCAATAATCAATCCTGAAATTGCATTAAAAATGCCTGCTAGTCTAAGCTGGGTCATCATTCTATCATATTTGTAAAGAGGTTCATTTACATCTTCGATGAACAGAATTGAGTCTTTGAAGCTCGGCAGATAATCGGTTCCCATTAAAGCGCAAACCATTGATATGCAGCCTCCCAGCAGATTTCCTACGGTCCTGCCCGGTCGTACTATTTCTACTGGAAAGGAACCGGGCCAGAAGTTAGCTCCGTCCATGTTTGTCTTCAACGCTATTTCCAGGTATTTGAATGATAGTTCATCCAATCCCCGACCTAACTGTCCCGCGGGCATGGGACCGGAAAAGGTCGGAATGCCGTGATTTTTGAATAAATAAAGCTGCAGCGCGGTTAAATCGCTCATGCCCATAATCAGCTTAGGATGATTTTCCAGAGGCTCCGTTATCAGCCGATCCAAAATTCGCATAAGGCCGTATCCGCCCCGGGAAAACAATATAGCGTCAAAACTTTCATCTTGGATCGCGTAATTGAGACACATTGTTCGATATGCGTCGGAGTCGGCTAAGTATCCGGAACTGTTCCCATAACCAAACTGATGGACATCAAGACCGTGACTCAGCAAAGCCGTTAATCCATTGTTTAAGATGTCCGTGTCAGGCGGCCCTGAAGAAGAGACAACGGCA
>JBBSBY010000083.1:0-15828 GCA_038250835.1 Desulfomonilales bacterium
CAAGACTGTGTTGTCAACGGCGATTCCTTTGGCCCCCGGAGGCTCGCCAAGCTATACTTATACTTATCCTACGCAGGGCTTCCCGAACATTAAGACGGCCTGTCTGACCGCAGGCGGTTGCTATTATAGCGGAGTCAGGTGCTCGGATTCAAACCCTGCGCCTGAAACATGGAATCAAAAGACCGTAACGGGTTTTGATGGTGCATTGGCGACATCAAAAACTTGTGTCGGCTTATGGAAGCTGGAAACTTTAGAAACCATGCCCTCAATAGCCGGTATTTTCACTGGAACAACAAATCAGGCTTCAGCATTTGACATCAGCTTCGTTGATGATTTTCTTGGCCTTACTGTTTACGAAACAAAACAGGGAGCTTCTGAGATTTATTATGCGGTGAGTTTCGACGATCAAAACTCATTCTCCGTGTTTGTCGGTGAAGCGTGGCGGGTAATAGCTCGGAACAATGCAGGAACATGGCAGTTTAACTCCAGCGCGACTACGACGCCCTCCTGGACATCTTCAACGACAAACACCAAACTTGGATCGTTACGCCAAGCATTCGCCCTTACAGGCGACTATAATCAGATGGATGGGGTTGCGATTAACGCAATCACGGCGGCTCAATGGACAGCTACCGGAGGCATTACCGTCGGTGTTACCCCATCAATAAACCTCGGATTTGGACTTGAGCCGGACGAAGGCCGATTGCCGTTCCTGGACGGCTTCAGCATTAAGATGGTGAACTACGGCAGCACTGCCGTGGAGGGATTAAAATCAACGGGTTGGACTAGGGGCGCAGGTTGGACCGACGGGACTGAAGTTGGGCAGGCGAGTTTAGGGCAAACAGGGATCTTTGAATACGATTCATCGACACCATTCGAGGCGGAATATGGAACTGTAAGCGAGATACCGGGCTATTGGTTCAGGTTTAAAACCAACGGAACATCCCCAGGGACTACAATCACAAGGTTGATGTATAAGTCCCCGTGCCAGCCATTAAGCAATATCGGGGACGGACAGCCGGAAATACCTATCGGGTTTATTCTTCAAGAAGCTTCAGGAGCGACAAGCGATTACTCCATTGAAGTCGTCGACTACGCCTCTTCAGCCGCGCCGCTGCCGTTAAAGTCTCAAGCGCCTGATTACCTTTACGTCGGCAGCACAAACCGTTTCAATGAGATGGATATTACGCCCGGCACGCCGAATCGTTTCTCAGCTTTACTCATTTTGGAATATTGGGACGGCATCGCCTGGAAAGTTCATCCATGTGATGACGGGACGAGTCGCAACGACGTGACTTTGGCCGAGCCGGGCCGAATCCGTTGGCAATTACCCTCCGAGTGGAAGCCCTTAATTCCTTTCGAGGGATTCGCTTCAAGAGGTTACTGGATTAGGATCCGCGCCGGCGCGGATTTGTCCGGGGACACAAGCGTCGCTGAATGCAGATTGTCGGTTGTCCCCGACCCTCCTGCAAAGCATCGCCACGTGGAAACACTGGGTAATCGATAAGCCCTGGCTTGCAGACCCGACGCCCCGGATCAGATCGATGTTTCACGGCCCCTTGAAGAATACGGCCTTTCCGGTCCTAATTCATTTTCCTACCGAGTCGGCGGCCAAGACGCCATACACGGCCTTGTATCCGCATGGAACAGTTTGCTGATTGCTAAAACCACGGAATGGCGCAGGCTTAAGGAGCTGGACACCGATCTCCAATTTGAAACGGTTGAGGCGGCAAGGCTGCTGCCCATAACTTCCCGAGCAGTCGTAAAGGCGCCGGTGTCCGGCTTTAATGACGGCACAAGAAACGGACTGTATTTCATCAATCGCTACGGGGCTTTCGTTCAAACAGGTTTACACGTCGATTCACTGTCCAACTCATCCAGGGGCGGCTATGTTTCCGATGATGTAAACTGGTGGTCTCCGGACGCCGTCCCCAGGCTCGATACGGACAATATAGGCGCCGCTGTCGGTGAATACTGGCCCAAGCGGAATTGGGTATTGTGGGCGGCGCCCATGATTTTGCCGGGGACCGACCGGCAGACCCAAAACAATCGCGTGATAATTTTTGACCTATCACTGCGGTGTTGGCTGCCGCCCTTCTCGATATCCGCCGCCAGTCTATGCCTCGCCTACAGTCATCACGAGGCCTCGCCTGGGAAGCTCGGAGACTCCATCCTGCTTGCGGGGGATTATTCCGGTAAAATCTTGCGGCTTTTTGACCCCCAGGCGGATTCGGATTCCGGAGCGCTGATCAACGGATTCGCTGAAACGGGCTGGTTGGCGTTTGGGGCGCCTGATCTTACAAAACTTCTAAGGAGTATTACCGTTCACGGCAAAGCTTCAGGACCGGTATCAGTGGAGCTTTTCACGGACGGCAGACTCGATAATCCACTGATCATTATCTTTGATTGCCTCACGGATGACTCCGACGGTTTGTTCGGCGCAAAACGTGAGTCCCTAAACCTCATGGGACGTTTTTTCAAAATCCGGCTGACCACTCATGGCCCGGCATCTATTTACGGATTGCAATTGGAAACGGCGTCGGTCAGGGATCGCTGAAATTAGCTCCACGTGCAAAGACATCAACCCTTATATCCCCTCGTCAGGGAGACTTAAATTATTTAGCGCCGACTAATATTGATCAGCGAAGATTGGAGGCCATGGGCCTGCGCCGTGACATTGCCGACACCATTTCGCTTATAGTTTCGTAACATTCCTTTTGAAGATCCTCACCCTAACCCTCTCCACGGATGGAGAGGGAACTAAGAGATTTAAATGACGACACGTTTTACTGCGGACGGTATAAGCGGGGTTATCGATTGAAATTGAAACAATCTTATATTGAACCTTATGGAGGCGAGCGGCTCAGATTCGTCTCGTAAATACGTGATTAATTCGAGAACGCATAAAGAGGAGTATCTATGGCTGATATAAATGGTTATGGCTCGTGGACCGTGAACAAATCACGTAAAAAATCCGGGGTGTCCCGGCTGTTCAGCGGAAACTTCGGCGCCCACCCCGGCGACTCCAACGTACAGGGGTATTTGTCACAATACCTGGCGGGCCAACGGGATTTACTTAATGATTACGTCAGACGGGCGGCGGGAGCGGCGGTGAAACGCGGCGGAATGAATGTCGTCGGTGGGCCGCAGGTGGATTCGGAGTTGCAAAAGTCGGCGCTTGAAACCCTGGCTAAAGGTTATTCGCAAGCTTTCAAAGACGCTATGGATTACGGTAAGTACGTGAACTCCACCGCCTACAAGCGACGCACGGATAAGTATAATCGCAAGATGGACCGGCTGGATAGCGCGACCGGTGGGGCCGCGGCCCGGCAGTCGGCGGCCGGCAGGGGGTCGGCGGACTCTACGGCTTTGGCGGCAGCATTGAAACGCCTGGAAAGTATTTCATCGGCAAAGCAGTCGTCCACGCCCTCCTCCTGGGATGTTCAGGCCGCGGCAAAGGCGGAAGCCGAAAAACGTCAGGCGCGAATATCCGCCGAACATGAGCGGCAGCGTGACCAGGATCTGATGAATCAGCTCACTTCAAAGGCGGCGCTGACTTCGACGCTGGGGAAACAGGGCGCAGGCTGGACGGCCTCGGACGACATTTTGATGGAATACCTGGGCGTCAAGCTTGGATTCATGAAGCCCCAGGACCGCAAGGTAACCCGTAAGGCGTGGTAAGGTATGTGGATGTCGGTTTAGGATGCCGGCCGCGCCGGATAAATATTTACTCCGCTTTTTTCAAGCCGATTGTTCTTTTCCGCATTCCGATGAAAATCGAAATCCAGGGTTTCTCATTTCCCTTCCGACGCCGGCCTGCGCCGGTGAGGCCGTTATTGCCGCTTTTTCCTGGGTCCCAGCTTCCGCTGGGAGGACGAAAAGGAGGTTTCCATTAGCCGGCATTTGCCCGGTCAGATTGTAAAATAATTGCATATTATAGCATCTTCTTACGTCATTCCGGCGTACGCCGGAATCCAGGATTTCTGTTGGGTTTTGCCCGATGCCGCCGGTTTGACGCCATGTCGTCAAACTCCGCTTGAATACTTGAGTAGTTAAAGTTTTCGAATTCATAGTTGACATGCTGGGTTAATTATGGCGTAATAAATGACACAGAGAACATTTGTTCTGTTTTGGACGATCTTCGGCGGCATTCGCCTATCTTCATGGCCACTTGTGCGGGCGATTTCAAATCCCGCGTAATCCTTTACCTGGAATGAGCCGTGAAGAATCGCAATCCAATCAATAAATTAACTTGACAGGTTCATTTTAAAAGCAAGGGAGACAAAACATGGACCACCAACTGGATCAAAGAAAACTTTTATCAAACGCTTTCGATAAAATTCATGAACAGATGGCCTTACTGAGATCACATCTCGAAACATCTCCGGACGCTACTGCTCGGGAGTTGCTCGTCAACATGGAGTGCGGCTTAATGGCGCCCATGCGTCGGATGCGCCTGCACATGGACATTCCTTATTCGTGGTCGGAGACCAAAGCGACTAAATCACGCATTAATTCAAAAGGATGAGATTATGACAAGATCGGATATGGTATGCTCAAACTGTGTAAAATTCGACGGCAAAAATTGCCGCTTGGATCCCGAGGCCTATTTCATCAAAGACCCCTTGGATCACTGGTGCGCTCAGGGACAGTGGACCGAGTGGTCCGAACGCTTCCAGGAGCCGGAGCCCTATTTCTGGGGTGAATGGGACAACAGCCCAATGATAAATTGACCCTGCCTGCGCCGTTGGGTTACCTGCGGCGCAATTACGCCGGCTCAACTCCAACCGGTCGGTAATTTGGGCACTGTCAACCAGTAGCTGATCAGTTTTTCAATAACCCGCTGTTTTTCAATTTCATCCGCCGGACTTTCCACGCAGCAATTACAATGGGCGTCGTAGAATTCTTCAACCCTGGCGTCACAGCCGTTGGTCATCACGAGCACCGCAGGGACGGCTCGGAATTTGGGTGATGACTTCATCAGCCTTAGGGATTCCAGAGCCGCGGCCTTACCGGCAGAATCGCAAAATAACAATACAACGGGCGAAAACATGCGAACCGCTGAATCTTTAGTAATTGCAAGGATTAAATTATCCACATCCTGAACCCAGGCGGCCCCGACTTCCTCGGGCCGGTTACCGAAATACGCCTTAAAACTTTTCGCTTCCAGGGAAGTCCCGACAAAAAAGAACTGTTTGGGTGGAGTTGGATTCATAATCAGCCTTCCTCTACTACCCGGCGTGAGCGCTGAATCTACTACAATGTTAAAGTTTAGGAGAATAATTAGAAATACCAAACACACCTACATACCTTTTTAGAAACTGTCAAGAGTTTCCTTCCTTGTCTCTCCACCATTTTACACTGATATTAAAATCTTACCCCGATGCGCTTTACAATTTTGTACCATGGAAGATCCTTTTCTCCGTCGTCCCAGCGAACGGCTATGACCAGATGGTCACAACGAAAAAATCAAAATACCTCTATTTTCAGGTAAAAGTTGGGACCCAGATCTCCCGGGATACCAGCGTATGCCGGAATGACGAGGATAAGCTCTGAATCCATCACAAAGCTTTATCGTTTTAATTAACTCGGATAGCCGACTGATTAAAGCAATAATCATCATATCCGTGATTACCTTCGAGAATCATTATAATAAAATGTTACCTACCAACAGGATCAAACATGCCGAACAGACCCTTTAAGTCAATAGTTCCAATCGACGAAGCGCCTGACTCCAAAGTCGAAAGTGATGAATTTACGGATGACACTCTAAACAAATTGGCGGATGTGAAGCTCCGGGGCGCCGATCCCGACAAATCTCTAGAACTTATCGGTAAACTCGTCAACGAAACAGCGGGCGCTTCAAAAACCAAAATGGAACAAATCAAAATTATGGATAAGCGCTTGAATACCGGAAGGGCCGTTTTTGAGACAAAACTCAAGACCGAGGAGGCGGAACTCATGGGCGAAAGACTGGAGGCAATGGAACAAAAGCTAAGTCGGCTGTTTGAGACACTCCGCGGGGATGATTTATAAAATTGCGTGGGAATAGCCGGCGCATTGAGCCGTTACCGGGCTATGGATCTTGTTCCCGGCGCCCCATTTATGTAGGAACTCTGAGTCACGGATATTGCTTTTGTTGATATGCGTTCCGGAGATGGTGGTATAAAGTTGGTGGACTAATGCGGCGCAGGATAGATGAAAAACAACAGAACGTAAAATCAGTTTTATGGTTGTTTGGTTCTTCTCAAAGCTGATTTAATGAAACAAGATAAAGAGTTTATCTGGAGCAATCACTTGAAAGTTCCTCCCATGCCGACTTTCATATTTCGGATCTTTGACGCCAATAACTTGCGTTCCATTCTTGAGGACGGTTGCTTCCATTGTCCACGGGCGATTCAAGAGATTAATAAACAGATTATTCACATCTCTCACATCGAAATAATGGAACGAAGAGCCAAAGTCAGAGTGCCTTGTGGACCGAAAGGAATTCTAACCGATTATGTGGCATTTTACTTCGCTCCTCGCTCCCCGATGCTGTATAGTATTCATAAGGGAAACATCGGAGGTCACGTTGGAGATCAACAGCAAATTATTTATGCAGTCTCAACAGCACAGGTGGTGGCAGCCGCCAACCGCCGGTTCGTATTCAGCGACGGCCACGGTATTATGAACGTGACGGATTTTTTCGATGATCTATCAGATCTTGACAAAATAGACTGGAAGATTATGTACTCGGATTTCTGGAACGACACAGACGATCAGCCTGACCGGAAGCGTCGGAGACAGGCTGAGTTCTTGGTCCATCGGGCTTTTCCGTGGGATTTGGTTCACGAAATCGCGGTTATGACGAACAATATGAAAATATCCGTCCAACGCATCCTCGCGACGTTTAACGTAAAAACTTCGGTTCGTATTCGCCGCGACTGGTATTATTGAAAAGAGGCTCTCATGATAGAAATCCACAGTGGGAACATCCTGGAAGCCGGCACGGAAGCCGTTGTTAACACCGTCAATTGTGTGGGGGTGATGGGGAAAGGAATAGCGCTGCAATTTAAGCAGGCGTTTCCCGAAAACTTCAGGCGGTATGCAAAAGCTTGTAAAGATAAGGAACTGGCGCCGGGGATAATGCTCGTATATCCTACGGAACGTCTCATTAATCCGAAATATATAATCAATTTTCCCACGAAAAGGCACTGGAGGGGGTACTCTCTAGTGGAGGATATTCTGAACGGCTTAGGCTCTTTGGTCGAGGATGTGGATCGTCTCCATATCAAATCGATAGCTGTGCCTCCACTAGGCTGCGGTAATGGCGGACTCGATTGGCGGGACATCCGACCTCTCATTGAGTCTGCTTTTGCTACTCTTCCTTCGGTGCGGGTGGTTCTCTATGAACCTTACGGATCACCTGCGTCCGAGAAAATGCCGATTTCCACTGGAAAACCTAGGATGACTCAAGCTAGGGCTCTGTTTGTGGGCCTCATAGACCTTTACAGGATTCCGGATTACCGACTTACTCTCCTGGAGATCCAAAAGCTCGCGTACTTTTTACAGTCCTCGGGTGAACCTCTGCGCCTGAGATTCGTAAAACACAATTTCGGTCCTTACGCGGAGAATTTGAACCATGTCCTTCAGGTGATGGAAGGACATTTCATGCGTGGATATGGTGACCGGAATGGTAAGGCCCAAATTTATGTAACACCTGAGGGCCGTTGGACGGCTCAGCAATTCTTCGAGCAACAGAATGCTGAAGCCCCTGAGAAGCTGGACTCGATTGGCAGGCTTATTAATGGTTTCGAGTCTCCTTACGGAATGGAGCTTCTTGCCTCTATCCACTGGATTGCCTGCCACGAGGAAGGTTGCGCCAAAACGGACCCTGAGAAAGCCGTCGTAGGAATGATGAATTGGAGCGATAGAAAGCGCAGGATTTTTGATCCACGCCATATCAGAAAAGCCTGGCGCCGTTTGCGTGATGAAGGATGGTTCCAATCCCCCGCTATTTTTAATCAATTTGATTCAAGCAATACACCATCGGCCGGTACAGGAGACTGAAATGTTATGGGTTCAGCTTTCTAAGAACACCCGATCCATGAGTTCACATTGAACCGAGGACTACAGAACATTTTGAGTTAACATAAATTCGTTAATGCAACTCCTGTCCTACACATCCAATGCCCGTTGGGCCGGTTTTCTCTTCTCAATTCCCAATTATATACCTGCTCCGCCTGACCAACACTTTCTTTTCCAGCTATCTCAGTGTGACGTAAGTCTCTCTCACCCCCCTTTTTCAAAGTCCCGTAATCCATTCCCCCACAATCTAACAAAGGAGCCATAAACCTATGAAAAAGGGCAGCTCCAAACAATCGCACAAACAAACTCGAGGGCTCGGAGCAACCTCCCCCAGGACATTCCTTTCCATGCGGCGGAGGCTCGACTCCCTCGCGGGTATGCTCAACGAGCTGGAGCACGGAATCGACAACCCACCGGAACGTGACATTTGTCGATTTATCGAGAAGTTGAAAATTGTAGACAAGGCCGGGCGACTGGTGTCACTCATCGTGAATCCGGCCCAGGAGATTGTTCTTTATAAGCTGCTCGCCGCTCGGGAAAATCACGTACCCGCCCGATTCATCTGCTGCAAATCCAGACAAATGGGTATATCCACACTCATCAAAGCCTACATTTTCGCTCTGCTGGCGTTGAATCCCAATCGAAGCGCATTGGTCGCGGCTCATTCCGTGGAAAGCGCATCAACAATGTTCGCGTGCGCAAGGCGTTTTTACAGAAGCTACGCTAAGTCCCGCAGTTTTAAACCGGCCCTGAACGCCAGGCGGATTGTGTTCCCCGCGCCGAGCAATAGTGTCATGCGGATTGACACCGCCTCGAATCGAAATCTCGGACGTGGCGCTACGTTGAGCTACGTGCATGCCGGCGAAACGGCCTTTTGGGAAAACGCCGAAGACCCGATGCTGGCCATCAGCCAGGCCGTGCCGCAGCATTGGGACACTCTTCTGTTTGTAGAATCCACCGCAAACGGGGCTCATAACCTGTTCCATAGAATGTGGATCGCGGCCGAGCGCGGCGAATCCGAATTCGAACCCATATTTCTGTCGTGGAAGACATTCCCTGAATACAGCATGCCGGCCGCGCCGGGCGAGCGTCTGGAAACGTCCCCGGCCGAGGCCGAGTATAGTCGAAATCATAAGCTCACTTTGGGTCAGATGAAATGGGCCATGTTTACCAAACGCAACCAATGCCAGGACTCATGGGACAAGTTCCATCAGGAGTATCCGGTTGTGGCCGGTCTAGCCTTCAACTCTTCCGGACATCCGTGGTTCGACCCGGCTGTAATCCAGCATATGCTGGACAATGCGGCGACCGCTGAGGCAAGGGGATATCTTACGTTCGGAGAGCGCGATCTGCCGCGCTTCCATTCCGATGACGCCGGCCCGCTGTGGGTTTGGGAATACCCCGATCCTGCGGCGTCTTACAGTCTGGGCATGGATGTCGGGGAAGGCGTCGGCGCCGACTACACGGTGATTCAGGTGATCCGTAACGATACTCGGCTGGTTGTGGCCAAATATTCGAGCAACAGAGTCCGAGCCGAAACCGCGGGCGTAGAGGCTTACCTTTTGGGAGCGTGGTACAACTACGGGCTTTTGGCCATTGAACGAAACGGCCCCGGATTGGCGGCTCTCACGGTGTGCGAACGCGGCATGGCGGATCGGCACGGCGTCGGCGCCTACCCCAACCTTTATTATCACACGTTCACTGATCGGAAGATACCGGAAGAGACCCACCGACTTGGATGGATAACCAATAAAGTCACAAAGGAGGCTATGCTGGTGGGGCTCTCGGAAACAGTGGCGCAAGGGGGTATTATGATTAAGTCCAAGAGGACATTAATCGAGATGCAAGGCTTTGTGTGGGATTCCGAAAAGAGACGCTGGCGTCAAAATTATCGGGCGCCGGGATCAAAGTTGACTCACGACGACGAGATTATGGCGCTTGCGTTGGCAAATGAAATGCGGAGCCACGCCTTTAAATCCGTGTTCATTCCGGGAGTTCTACCAAGGGGGAATTTTTGACGACCAACTTTCCATTCCGAGGCCGGATAATTGAGCCCGGTTTAATCGAAATCAAAGGGATTGAGGCCGGCGCAAAATTCATTCGAATGTGCGCAGGCTTGAGCGCCCCTGCCGTTGACCCGGGATACTTTTGTGTGGTCGGCGAGATCGAGGCCGGCGGATACCATTGCCTTTATGAGCGCGAAGACAGGACGGAGGGGATTGCTCAGGCCTTAAGGATTGCAGTTGATGAGCTTTGCGTTGAATACGTGTGGCTGGACGGAATAACCAGACCCGCCGCGTTGCGAATTATAGATAAGTTTTCCGAGAAGGATGGTCCGGGTTTGAGAAGACCGATTACACAATTCAAAAGCCTACCGATCTTCGGATCGCCAAGGGCAGCGTTGGGCGACGATTTTCCGGCAGCTTTGGACGTAATAAGGGATATCATCATTGGGGGAAGCCTCATGATCCACACGTCATATTGTCCGCGGCTTATGTACACGCTAAAGCAGCCCTGGGCCGACATATTGGATTCAGCGGTGATACGGGCTTTGGTTTGGGTAATCTCCGGCATGGAAGCGGATCGAGGCGCCTATGAGCCGCCGGCGGCGGACGCGTGGTACGCAAACCGACGGAAAGTGTAATGGACCGGGCGGGTAAGACAAGTAACATTGGGGAGACCTTCTTGAAAGAAGGCTTCTCACCAAACCCCTCTCCAAGAACTTTTGAAATTGCCCAAACTCCATTTCTCCTTATAAGGGAAAAGACAACCCCCTAAATCCCCCTTATCAGGGGGACTTTGAACCCGCGCCTTTTTCCGTCATTCCAGCGTACGCTGGAATCCAGGTCTTTTCTTCTTGCTCGGCTACCGGCATGCGCCGTACAACCTGGGCTGTGCCTTTCTTCCAGGACGGCGGCTTTCGATGGGACGACGGCTCAGAGCCTTTATCGACAGAACTTTCCAGCAATCCTATATCAGGGGGACAACCCGCGCGTACTGACTCATTTGTTTTTTGTCATGCCAATGCCTGCCAAGGTCCTAGCAAACCTCTCGGGGAAAATCGGAATCCGGATCTGTTTATCCTCCCCATGTCTTTGCCTTCGCATGTGGCCGGTGCCGTCTGACGGTTAATCCGTGACGCCTTAGGGAACATTTTGCGCAGAATGTTGTTCTCGCTTGTATACCTCTTTGATTTGTTTATATTCATTGATATGGTAATTGCGGCGGCGCGGATCACATTGATTGACTCAGCGGCGGCTATGTTATCATGGAGCTGAGCATCGTGGACCAAACATCTATAGACGATTAAAATATCGCCTCATGGATTAATTTTAAACAGGAGTTTGAAGCGTGGCTATAAATTACGTTTCATCACAAGAGCGCATTATCGGATCAAATGATTCTCAACTTGGATACTCTACCTTGAGGGAGCCCCCGTCAGGATTGGCTTTCAGTCCTGATTCCAGTTGGTTGGCGTCTGCAGCGAAAAGATATGAGAAAGAAGACGATGATTGGGATCAGGATGATTGGCCTGAAGTGGATGAGGACGCCGATTACGATAACGATGATGAGGAAGACGAAGAAGACGATTTGGATGAGGATGATGATTTTATAGACGAAGATGAAGACGATGACTATGAAGACGAGGACGACTATTTGGATGATGATGACGAAGACGAAGACTCGTGGGACGATGAAGACGACGAGGAAGAAGAAGACTTTTGATCCGGCGCAAGCAACAGGACCAACGATACCTACAGGACGAGCCGCCGGCTCGTTCTTTAGGCTTTATATGGGTTCACGCAAATTTCACCAATTCTCAGGCCATTGCGTGATCATACATCCGGGGCCGGTGATTAATTTTTTTCTTTTTTTTAGACAAAAACGGTTATCATGATATCTATGTTTTAGCGACTCCCGCCATGAAACTTTCTGCAACATCCCGCTGAATCTCTACAGGTTTTTCCCACTTACTCCGTCAGGACAACTACCGTATCGTCAAGCGTACCTACACTCCTCCGCAAAATAAGTATGGTCAAAGTGAGACCTGGTGTTCTATACTCTCAAGGTTATTCGGTTCGGCGTCTTTATTTACCCGGGCTGCTTTTTGCGTACGAGGAACAAGAGAGATATACGACGGAGTTCCTCATTATCACACGCTGAATTGAAGTTGCTTTGCCTATCGTGAGAAGGGTGGATAGTCATGCAATTGCATCAGAATGTCTCCCATTTAGAGAAACAGATTCAATTCCAAGATTCTTCCATTCGCCTGTGAAAACATGGGCGCCCTCCTGCAAACCTTGCTCTCCCTCATTGCGGCTCTCCTTTGTCGAAGGGACTTGACCAGGTTTGTCATTCTGTTGCCCGTAGCCTGGGGTCTTCTTGGCGGTTGCGCTACATACACGCCACGTCCGCTACCTGTTACTCCAAATTTGACCATCCCGCCCCGGCTGACCATAAGCCCAGAACGCTTTGCCTGTCTTCCGCTAAAGACACATGCTTTCAACGCCAAAAACGGCCTGGACATAACGAATGTGGCCGTTTTAGCGGCGCTCGGCAACCCTGATCTCAACGCCATGCGCCAACAAGCCGGAGTGGCGAGGGCTCAGTTGTTCTCCGCGCGGTTACTGCCGGATCCCCAGGTCAGCGCACGATTAGATTATCCCAAGGGACCGCATTTGGTAACAGCGTATGAATTTGGTCTTAACTATGACCTCAACTATTTTGTAACTCGGAAAGCAGGTGTCAAGGAAGCAGCGGCGACGGCCGGCAAAGTCGATCTGGACATCCTATGGCAGGAATGGCAGGTCATACAGAAGGCTCGCACTCTTTTTATCCAATATATTTTCGAAGAGGAAAAACTCGAAGTACTGAAGCAAATTCAGAGGCTATATTCGAGTCGTTATGCCCGATCATCCAGAGCCCTTCAAGAAGGAAATCTGACCCTTGACGTCACGGGAACCGACCTTACGGCAAAGATCGATGCGGATACCCAGGTCCACGATATGGAACAGCTCATTAATAAAATCCAACACGAATTGAACGCTCTGTTGGGTATGGCGCCGGAAGTCAAGCTGAAGCTGATCCCTCCTCCTACGCCGCCAAAAATTTTTGACGAGATGGACCTCAAGCAGTTCGTCTCAGGGATGCCGCTCCGTCGCCCTGATTTGCTTGCGTTGCGGGCGGGTTACGAAAGTCAAGAAGCGAAAGTCCATAAGGCGGTCCTGGGGCAATTTCCCACTTTGAGTGTGGGAATAAAATTTTCAAGAGATACCAGTAACGTACATACAATCGGTCACGAAACGGTGCTCACACTCCCTTTTTTCAATCGTAACCGGGGGAAAATCGCTGTTGAAAGAGCGACTAGGAAACAACTTCGTCAGGAATATCAGGCTCGTATTGATCAAGCATACGGAGAATCGGACCTAATCTGGACAAAGCAGCGACTCTTTATGAAACAACAGCGACAGTTGCAGAAATACCTCCCAACTTTGGCGGATATGGTAGACAAGGCACGTCGGGCCTACAGAGATCAAAATATAGCTCCTCTAACTTATCTGAATCTGGAAAACACATTGGCCAACAAGAGATTGAAGTCCATTGATCTGACTCAAGGCTTGTGGGAGACGTCAATAGCGCTTGACACGTTGCTGGCTCTCCCTAGTACGCCCGGCGCGCTCTGAGAGACTGGAGGTTTTGCGATGGGAATACTAATGCGAATATCTTGCCTATTAAGTGTAGTGAACATGCTTCTTACATTTACGAATATCCTCGCATTCGCTGAACCCAGCGTTCTGGTGGAAACGGTTCCCATCAAAAGCGCCACCTTCACCAAAACTTTAACGGCATACGGTAATACTCAACCTGATCCCGCTTATGTAATGAGCATCAACCTGCCTCGGTCCGGGATCGTCGGACGGGTATGGGTGAGAACCGGTCAGCTCGTCGAGCGCGGCGCTCTGCTATTCGAATTGGACACGTCGCCGTCGGCCGGCGCCCAGTTTCAACACGCGCGAGCCGCCCTGGATTACGCTCGCAGCAAGCTACGGAGGGAAGAAGAGCTTTTCAGAAGTCAATTGACAACCCGCGACCAGGTGGCAAACGCGAAGAAGAGTCTTGCGGATGCGGAATCTCAACTGGAAGAGCAACGTAAACTCGGAACCGGTCAGGCCGGTGAGTCGGTAAAAGCGCCCTTTCCCGGAGTTATTACCAAATTGAGCGTAAATCAGGGGGATTTGATTCAAGCCGGGGCCGGCGCAATGTCGATTGCCCGCCGAGATTCGTTGATAGTCTCTCTCGGCGCCGAACCTGAGGAAGCCGCTCAGGTCCGAACCGGAATGGTGGTGACGTTAACTCCTGTTTTTCAGCCCGGCGCCGCCTTCAAAAGTCAGGTGAGCGAAATTCACGCCATGGTCAATCCTGCCACAAAATTGATCGATGTGGTTGCGCCGCTGAAATTACCCGCAAATGCGGAGTTCCCTCTGGGGTTGAGGATGAAAGGTGTTATTACCTTGTCTCAGTCCGAGTCTTTGGGCGTCCCACGCTCCGCCGTGATATCCGATCCACAGGGTTCATGGATCTTTATTGCGCAGAATGGAAAGGCTCATAAGGCGCCCGTGAAAAAGGGGATCAGCCAAAACGGATTAGTCGCCATCAGCGGACCCATTAAAGCGGGAGACGAAGTGGTCGTGGTTGGAAACTATGAATTGAGTGACGGCATAGCGATACGAAAGAGGAGCAAATGACTCTTGTTGACTGGGCGTCAAAACACCGACGGTCGATAATATTTCTGATCCTTGCCGTTTCGATAGGCGGAGCGGCCACGGTGTTCCTACTTCCCGTAGCGTTGTTTCCACACGTCAATTTTCCTCGAGTCGTTGTCGCCGTCGACTCCGGTGATCGACCTGCCGATCAAATGGTCATAGCGGTAACTATGCCCCTCGAACAGGCGGTCCGTTCCGTCCCGGGACTGCGGACCATCCGCTCCACGACAAGTCGAGGATCCTCGGAGCTGTCACTCAATTTTATTTGGGGACTCGATATGGCGGTTACCCTCCTCCAGGTTGAGTCCGCGATCAATAGAGTCCAGCACGCTCTCCCCTCTGGGACAACCTTTGTGGCCAGGCGGATGGATCCGACTGTTTTCCCTGTCGGAGCTTACAGTCTCACATCCCCAGACCATACACTCGTCCGTTTGAGGGACATTGCGCAATATCAGTTACTACCGTTACTATCGGCCATAGACGGTGTATCCCGGATTGGAGTGATGGGTGGTGAGGTGGAAGAGTACCGGGTAACCGTAGATTTGGCGAGATTGCAAGCTTATGGACTAAACATCCAAGATGTCGTCAAAGCTCTGTCCGCTACAAATGTTCTCCAGGCCGTCGGCCGTTTGGAAGATCACTATAAGTTATTCTTAATGCTGGCGGACGCTCGCCTCAAAGGTTTGGAGGAAGTTCGCCGAACGATCCTGAAAAGCGGCCCTAACGGGCTCGTCCAATTGGAAGATATCGCCGTGGTGGAAGCGTCTGTCGTTCCCCAATGGCAAAGAGTTACGGCGAATGGTCGTGAAGCCGTGTTGTTACAGGTTTATCAGCAGCCGACAGGCAACACGGCTCAGATAATGGGCCAAGTGAAAAAAAAGCTTGCCGACTATCAGCGGCAATTGCCCAAGGGAGTCCTCTTGAGCAGTTGGTACGATCAAAGTCAACTTATCACGGCATCCTCCGCAAGCGTCAGGGATACAATCCTAATGGG
>JBBSBY010000084.1:0-15539 GCA_038250835.1 Desulfomonilales bacterium
GCGGTTTCACCCGAGATCACCGTTTGCTTTGGGGAATTTTTGTTTGCAGCGACGACATAGCCGTCGACTTTGGTCAGGACCTCTTCCACAACTCTAGCGTCTGCCGGGATACTCATCATCAAGCCCGGATCAGCGATGCTGACTCTCGCCATTTCGCGCCCGCGCACCGCAACCGCTTCCAACGCGTCTCTAAACGAGAATACGCCTGCGGCTACACAGGCGGCGTATTCCCCGAGCGAGTGCCCGGCGCAAGCCGCGGGATGAACATTAAACTGAGCCAGCAGCCTGAAAATTGCCGCATTGGCCGCGAGGATCATGGGCTGAAGGTATTGTGTGTCCTTCATCGGGTCGCCCTGCGACTCAGGCCGCAAAGCGGCGCTCTTCGGGAAAATTCCGTCTGTAACGCGAGGCACGCCCAATGACTGCAATATGTCATCGGCTTCCTGTAGTGTCTCGGCCACTATAGGGTAACGCTCGGCTAAATCGCGAAGCATGAAAGGATATTGGGAGCCTTGCCCGGGAAAAATAAAAGCAATGCCCCTGGCAGACTTACGTTCGGCGCCCTGGGCCATGTAGATGCCCCTGGTAGGTAGTATTGCGGCCTTTGCTGGATTTGCTATGACTTCGGCTATGAAGTCCAACTTTGATTTTGCGGTTTCAGCGTCTGGGGCTGAAAAAGCAACCCTGGTATTAAAGCCCCCCGCAGAGTGTCTGTAAGTCGCTGCAATTGCCGAATGATTGGCGCCGTTCAAATCGCGTCTTGCGGCGTCCAGCTTGGCGGCTAACTCGACTGGATTATCAGCGCCCAAGACCCATGATTCCCCGACGATGTTCATCTGATCCGGTTTAGGCCAATTTGGGGTGGTAATTTCTATCGGAGCTTCTATTTTCGCCCTGGGGCGGGTTATAACCCTGACATTCGGATTATGCTCCTGGATCAGAATATGAAAATTTGTGCCTCCGAACCCAAAAGCGCTAACGCCAACTCGTCTTGGATAGCCGTTTTCCGGAGTCCAGGGATGAGGCTCCTTCACAAGGAACAAGGGTGACGATTCCCAATCTATGCACTTCTTGGGATTTTCGCAGTTGATGGTCGGCGGTAATGTCTTTTTATTTACACTGAGAATGGCCTTGATCATGCCGGCGGCTCCCGCGGCAGCTTTCAAGTGTCCAAGCTGGGATTTGACCGATCCGACTCCGATGGCTCCGGGTTTTGCCCCCGCATCACGGAAGAATCTATCCAAGACCTCGAGTTCAGTTTTGTCTCCTACCGCTGTGGAAGTCCCGTGCGCTTCAACCAGACCCACTGACTTGGGATCTATATTACTCGCTTCAAAACAAGCTCTGAGGGCTCGGACTTGCCCCGCCGCATTCGGCGCTGTTATGCCTTTACCGCGTCCGTCGGAAGATGAGCCGGTTTCCACTATGGTCGCGTAAATGCGATCACCGTCTCTTACAGCGTCGGACATTTTCTTGAGTATTAAAACACCGGCGCCTTCTCCCATTATGAAACCGTTTGCCCCTTCATCAAAGGGTCTGGAGCCGTCAGCCGACAAAGCCCCGATCTTGCAAAATTTAACGAACGAAGATGGGTGCATGGCCGCGTCAACGCCACCCGTGACTGCAATCTCGATAGCGCCTGACCGTAAAGCGGCGACGGCGTTCATGACCGCGGCGATGGAGGAAGCGCAGGCCGCGTCAACCGTGAAGTTCGGGCCTTCCAGATTGAAGACGTTTGCGACTCGACCTGAGATAACATTCGCAAGTTCTCCAGGCAGGCTATCTTCGGTAATATCCGGCAGCTTCGCCAGATGAGTGGATTCAAACTCCTTTAGGAGTTTATCCGATGTGTCACGATCCAAATTCAGTGACTCAAGAGATTGCCTTAAGCTCGACAGCGCCTTGGGAAAGCTGACCCTTTCGGCGTAGAGGTCGGTAGTCTCCCCCCCCATGCTGTTGCCCAGAATTGTACCGACTTTTTTCCCTTTAAGCTTTTCAGGAGATAAGCCGGCGTCGGCCAAAGCGTCCGCTGCGCATGTGACCGCCATTTGTTGAGTCCGATCCATCTTTTTTGCCACCGAGGGCGGAATTCGATATCTAAGGGGATCGAATGTAAAATCCGGTAGAAATCCGCCAATCTTGGTGTAGGTTTTATCCGGAACTTTCGGATCAGGATTGTAATAAAAATCAAGGTTTGCCCATCTACCTTTGGGCACCTCTATAACACCGCTCCGCCCGCTGAGAATTTGATCCCAATACTCTTCCGGCGAGCTTGACCCAGGCAGCCTTAAGCCTAAACCGACGACGGCAATCAGTTCATTTTCATGGATTGCTTCAGTTGTAATGTCCACTTCCGATTTCTCTACCAACTCAGGGACTGCCTGTTGAGCCGTGTTTTCCAGGTAGATGCGTCGGCCGTCTTCCACCAGCATTTTGTGAAGATCATTTATCGTGACGGGCTCACGCAGAAGCGACACGGCTTGTCCCATGAGGTAAAGACCGCGTTCCATTTGCTCGTCAGTGGTGAGATCGCAAAATACGGGACAATCCCAAGTGGCCGTCGCAGGATCGATTGCGCAACCCTTTGAAGCCAATCTCAGGGCGCCCAGGTTGTCCTTCTCGTAAAGCTCTTTGCGTTCCGTAAGCCCAATGCCGGCTCTGATTCGCTCAAATTCGCGTTCAATTAGTTGCGCCGCCATTGGTGATTTTGCCGCGCGAGCTTTTATGTTCACTGTCCGACCGATTATGACGGTGTTTTCACTTTTGAGGATTAAATCCCTGTAACAGGAAGTCGTTGCGCAGGTTGAAACTATTTCTTCGGTAGATAGATAAGCGGTTCCGATTTGGAGGCCCACTTTCAAACCTTTGGCCGCTAAATCGGCGATCATGCCGCCGACAAACGCCGCCGCCCTTCCGGTAGCGATCCCCCCGGCAAAGAGTATCGTTGTTTCGCTCAGATCCAATCCATTTTGCGCAGCCTTCTCTAAGACGGCCAAATTAGCGGACCAAAGATTGAGGCTTCCCAGTAGGCCGATATGACCACCGGATTCCGAACCTTCAAACACAAAGTGTCGTAAGCCGGTTTTAAGAGCCTCTGAGAGGATTCCGGGCGCGGGACAATGCAGGTAACAAATCATACCCATCTTTTCGATTCGGCTTGCAAGCTCCGGATTCCCTGCGGCCAAAACTGCGAACGGAGGAGGATTATCCTTCATAAGGGCCAGGTGCGCGTCATAGTTTCGTTGATTGATGTCTAAGCCGATCAAACCTACGCCGAAATTACCTCCGGTTTTTTCTCGAGCCAAAGCCAAGCCTTCTGCCGCTATTTGGGGAGGCATATTACCCATTGCCAAAACGGGAAGCGCCCCTGCTTTTGCGACCTCCGCCAGGAAATCCGGATTGTCGCTAACGTGAGCCATAGGTCCTTGCACTATGGGAAAACGGGTGGAATGGCGGGAGCATATGGACGAATTTTCAGACAGAGGCCAATCACTGAATGACTTCATCTGCGCCGCGAACTCGCTGATTATCGCTTCAGCGGAGCCGTATTTCTTGACGTATTCCGAGGATATGGCTGCGTCTTCTGAAATGGCGATTAAGCCGTCGTCTTTGTCGGGTTGAGCCACCGGAGCGACGAGGGCCTGTTTGATGTCGTTGATGTAGTCGGCATGATTTTCAGGCAACAGCGTTTGCTCTATGCTTCGGAATCGTTTAACGGAAGCAGTCGCAACACGCGAGTAAACCCTAACCGGCGAAATCATTTCTGCCAAAAATGTGGTGGAAGGGGTGCTCAGAGAGGTAAACCATTTCCGCTCCGTTTCCGAAAGGCGCCCGTCTTCGGTCAAAACAAAATGCATGTCCAGGACAATACCTGAAGCGCCTGCGGCGACTGCGCCCTTCGCTGTCCGTAGACTGACGCCGCCACGAAGAAAAACGGGGAGATCGACGGCGGCTTTGAGTTCCTGAAGCAGAACAAAACCACCGGTTTCACTTACCCAGCCGGGGCCTTCGTTGCCGCGGGCAATTAGGGCGCTCGCTCCGGCTTTTTTAGCGGCGCCGGCATCTTTAACGGAGCCTACTTCAGCTATTACAGGCAAAGAAAGTTTACCGGTAAAATCGGCGCCGAATTCGATGAACTCCGATAGACTTTCATACGGAACAACAATAAGTTTGAGGTTCGGAGAGGGCGCAATCTTACTCAAATCTTGTGGCGCTATCCGTAAACCATATGGGGTGGAGGCGGTGAAGTCGTGGCGTTCCGTGGCGGCGCAATCGAATATACCGAGTCCTCCGGATCTACTCACGGTTTCGATAACCCCGGAGTGACGGATGAAGCTCGGGTTTATGTATAGAATTGGAATCAGCATATCAAGATCAGACATTAATGTCATGAGATCACCTTCAATGTAGTATTAGCGGACTGTTGAGCGTCTTCAGGCACAACAAATCCAAAAAATAAGACTTCTCTGATGGTTTCAATTTCATCCAATAATGAACCTTCAGCCCCATCGTGGAGCCACTTTTGGATTATTCCATTGAGGAATCCGATGATTCCGTAAAAAACCGTAAAGTAGTTCATAGCTTTGAGACGACCATTTCTGGACGCCTTCCAGCAGCGCCTCTTTAGCCCCGGCAAACCCAGAATAAGTTCGTTGATGAATTTTTCCGAAAAATCTCTGCCGAAATCCTTCTGTTCCTGAATAATAACTTTAAAGAAAGCTGAATTTTTCTCAAAAAAGCCTAAGTAAATACGAATCACGCTTTCAATTATTTTTACTATTTCGTTTTCCTTGCTGAGATCTTTTCTTGCCAATTCGAGGAACTCAGTCATTGTGTCCTCTTTGAGGGCGTTGAACAGGGCCTCCTTGGTGCTGAAATATCGATACACGGTGCCTTTTGCGATGCCCGCTCGCTCGGCGATTGAATCAATTGCGGTAGCGTGAAATCCCTGGTCCGAAAACTCCTGCAGGGCCGCTTGCAGGATGCGGCTTCTTGCGTCTTTTTGTTTTTTTCTTTTGGATTTGTCGTGATCCACGGTTCTGCGCAGGCTCTGGAAAAGTAGGTCTTCCAGTAGATTGGCTTTTTCAAGTCCCATGGAATCGGCCAGAGAGAGCACGTTCCTGTAAAACTCTCTGATCAGCACATCCGAGTATATTGGCGCTGCCTGGATGGTGTCCGACGCTGTGGCCGTAAACTGGACGATGAATTCTTCTTGAGAGCTGTGATCGTCAGGGCAGTTATCCTTAAGGGCGTCCTCAAGTAGACTGACAAGTTTAGGTATAACGAAAGTATCTTTGTGGGCTTTAGTTTTGGAGACGATTTGTCTTATTTGTGAATTTACGAGGTTGCTCATTTTGATCCTGTAACGTACTTGTTCGATCATCGCATATATGACTGACTGGTGAGTCATGAATGTTATTACTAGCGAACAAGTCAGTCTCCTGTCAACCCCTTTGTATTCATTATGACGATAATTTTAATGCAGTGTATAGCTGAACAACTGAAGATCTCAATAATAAAGTATAAAAGGCTGGTGTAAGGTGGGAAGAAAGTAAATAGCGACCTCGATTTACGGAGAAGCAAGATCGCATTTTCAAGAAAGTTGTGAGATTAACGGCTGAGCGTTAATAGAGATCTCAGCCGTCTTAGGGTCCTGCAACACACGTGTCTGATGCTTCTACCTCATTGAATCTCTACGTCTCGATGCTCGCTCCATTTTACCCCCGGCGCCGGGTGTTGATCCGTTTCCTTTAGGGAAGATACTGATTTGGATCAATTGGTCCTCATATTCCAGACCGGCGCCTGCCACTTTAGGGGAATCTAACCTGAGATCATTTCCCAGCGCTACGGATTTCCTAGCTTCAAAATGGGCGCTGTGGATATTTTTAGAATGGCGTCTGCCTTAGTTCTCAATAATTCACCGGCAGTTTTTCTTTCCAGGTTTGCAGTCTACAGAGCGTCCGCTTTATGCATCCTCCTCCGGGCGATTCCAGTCCTCGCCAAATGCCGGTTCACTCAGGATAGCCGTTTCACTCACTGATACAGCGGGCACGTCATCAAGTATGGTTACAAGAGCTCGCCGCATGGATGGTAATTTCACACATTCAAGTAATTTCACGTTACCTTGTTCGTCAATTGTGGCTTCAATGGTACGAGTCATATGGCTTACCTCTGCGGCCAATCATACACGATTTTCCGATGGGACGTCGAGAGAAGAGTCGGCTCTTTAATTAAACCATATCTGATTCGGTGTATCACTATGCAACTCCAAAATCAAAAGTAGTTATATTTCAGGAAAACAATTGCTACACCGAAACTCCAGCTCTACACGGTTTACTTCACACTAGCTTTTGTTCCCTCAGCCGCGTTATAGATTTCCCCACTACTTGTCGCTCCGTATGTGGACATTCCTCTGTGGGTAAGGCATTTCGACCTCTTGTTTCTCAAACTCCTCCTTAATGGACCAGTTCAGTTCATGTATTACACGCCCTCTCAAATCCGGTGTATCGATCCAGCATAACAGCTCAATCTCTAAAGCGGAATCGCCAAATCCGCGGAAGCGCACGCGAGGCGCCGGGTCAGGTAAGACAAGTTCGTTTTGACGGGCGACGTCGATAAGTATTTGTTCCACTTTGGGTAAGTCCGAATCATACGCGACCCCCAGCTTCACACGAATTCTGGACATTGGAAAAGGAGCGCTTTCATTGATCATTTTCGCGTTGGCAATAACCGAATTGGGTATTGAAATTATAACGTCGTCCCTGGTGCGAATTCTGGTGCTGCGCAAACCCACTTCAGCGACTTCACCTCGTTCACCGGCGCCTGGAACAATGTAGTCACCCAATTGGAATGGTCGATCAAGAATGATCATGATCGTGCCGATAATATTGGATAGGGCTTCACGACCCGCCAGCGCCACAGCAAGACCGCCGATACCCAACCCTGTAATTAAAGAATAGGTTGGCAAGCCCAGTCGTGCGCCTAAACTCATGCTCATAACCGTTATAATGATAACCGTTATAAGCTGAAACCCGATGCGAATAAGTTGATCGTCCACGCCGCCTCGAACATAGCCCCCAACCGCGACAAAGACGGTCGCTACTCGATTTAGTATGGCGCCTATCAACCAGATCCAGCCTCCATAGGATATGATCAAGAAAACAAACGCTATGGGAACATAAGCGTGGGCGTCCAGAAAGCGCAAACCGTAAACCACGAACCAGAGCCCCAGCTTTGAAAGAAGAATAAGGGTTATGGGCAGAATTAACCCGCCCACCGTATGGCTCAGATTCGAACCAAATTTGTCATCGAAAACGCAAAGAGTTTGAGAGGCGATCTTGTGTAAAATCAGCAGAACCGCTGTGGCGACGCCAAAATAAAGGAGCAGCCCGAGCCACTGCCAAATGGCCTGGCCATAAATGTCTCTCCTGGACCAAGCTGGTAAGCTCTCAATGAAGGTCTTGGGAAGAATTAAGCTGCCTGATGACCTCAGTTGCTCCAACATGGCCCCGCCTCCGGAATCGGGCCTGTATGGCAGGTTTTTTACGATGCTATAATAGCTTTCGGCCTTTCTGACCGTGTCGCCGGTGAAGAGAAACCGCTCGGGTGATGACTCTGTTTTGGTAGCGGCAATGGTAATTTCCGTAAAAGGAATGGTCCAGCTTGAGATCTTTTCGCTTTTGATTTCTTTCGCGTCAGGAATTTGGTCTTCCGGGGGAATTTCAATGCGGTCCAAGGTTTCCTTGAGATATAGCACCGCGTAAAGCGCCAATACGTTCATCAAGGCCGGCGGTTCATCGTTTAGGTTCAGACATCGAGCAGCCCGCCTCGCAAAGCTTCTCGCCTCTTTCCGATTTCCGGCTTTGTAGGCTTGAACTGCGCTGTTCATATTATCGAGGAATGTGTTGAGCGTAGCCCTGGGACTTGACGTGTCCGGCGGCGCCAGAGGGTGAATGGGAAGCGCTGCTTGTCCGACATTGGTTACAATGCCGAAAAACAGCGCGAATAATGTGGTGAGGATCAAGGGTTTCATTTAGCCGCCGGAATGTTTCAACTAAACTGTCTTACTTTCTTGGTCGGTATCCATTAGCGGATTATACCCCCTGGATAACCTTATGGGAGGAGAACCGGCTATAAACATCTTACAGATTACTATTGTCCACCAATAATATTCGATAACGCCTCCTGATGGAATAGAGAGTGTCAAAGTTTGCTCGAACAACTCCCCTGAAGTCGCCGGGGGGATATTCCGACACGTTAACGAACATATTCATAGGACCTTTGCCCAATTCTTTATTGGGTTCGATGTTTGTGAACTGCTTGCGGGTGACATCCATCGTCACGAGTGAATAAAAATACAAGTACGCGTGCATGCCGATGGCGTAAGCTTCTTCCTCCGTAATCTTTGGTGTTTGTTCGGCGGCGGCGGCGGCGATTGGTTGCAAAAGAAGCAGCGCAGAAACGACGACTGCCGTGAGGAAACGAGACCCTGAAATTGCAGAGCGCGTGTTCATGGTTTGTGTTCCTTTCTTTCCCCCCGAAAAAGGGAGACAGGCTGTTGAGTTAAAGATTCTTGGATAGAATAATCGGAAAAATGATTCACAACTTTATTGCGGTTGTGTAATTGAAGTTTCTTTAGAGACTTAGAGTCTTGGAAACTAGAATAGGATTCGCACTGCGTCCCGCTCGAATCGTTATAATAACATTTAAGCCGCTAAGCTTTTGGCATCAGGAAAGTAAATGTCAATTCGGCGGGCAGTCTTATTTCTTCTCAAACGGAAAGACAACTTTCCAGTCGTTTTTGATGCTGATGACGGTCCAGCCTTTATCTTTTGCTTCAGTCAGTAAGTCGTTCGTAAATTCGCCGACTCTGGTTTCCGGCAGACCGCCGGCCGGGCCGTATGCGTATTCTCGTTCGGCATCGTCATGATGAACAAGCATTTTTAGTCGAGCGCCTTTACCAGCGCCTGTCCATTCCAGCATTTCGCGATCTCCATCGGAATTGCCGAACGCGGCGTATGGACGCTTACCTATGAATAGGTTAATCCCCACAGGTTTGCCGGCTTTGTCATCAATGAAAAACACTTTTGGTAATCGCATCAGCGCAGGTTTTCCATCCCGATATTCATATTTGGTTACCACGCTGGAGCCGACAACTTGGCTGGGTGTAACTCCATAAATATTCGAACCCAATGTACGCACAAACTCCTGCCCCCCGCCGGTCACAACATAAGTCTTAAAGCCGTTCGAGCGCAGGTACTCCAGCACTTCCAGCATCGGCTGGTAAACTAATTCCGTGTAAGGACGCTGAAAGCGAGGGTTTTTTGTAGTCTTAAGCCATTCCTTGGCGAGTTCCGCAAACTCTTCTGTGGTCATCCCGGAGTGAGTGGCGGCTACAATGGCAACCCAGTCCTGCGGAGTAAATTTAGTCATCGCCGTCGTATCGGCTTCCAGAACCGTCTTGAATGGTTCAGTTATTTTCCATTCAGGATGTTCTGAGGAAAGCGCTTTTATACGATCCAACGCAAATACTGCCTGAGTGTAAAGCGGGTGCTCCACCCATAAGGTCCCATCGTTATCGAAAACGGCAATGCGGTCGTGCTCTGGAACGAAATCCTGTGTCCCGGCAGTTGTGACTTTGGACACGAATTCGATAATAGATTGCTTGGCGGCGCCGTCATTCCAAGAGGGTAATGGATCAAGCGCAAGCGCCCAAGAGGGCAGGAATAGTAATAGGGCAATTGTGGTGATTGTGAATCGACACATGGGATTCTTGTTGGCGATCATAGACCGTCTGCTCCTAATGGTGGTTGTGAAAGCGAGTGACCGTTTTTGTGAATGGAAATAAAAGTTTCCCTGAGGTTTATTAATTGTTGCAGTGTTTATTAATTATGAAAGTTCCGGGCTGAACAGTTACTAGTGGGAAAAACGGGAAAAAGAGAGGCGCAAGTTGCGCCTCTCTAAGTCTAGGCTTAGTTGCCCATCGGGGTTCTCAACATTTCCATAACTTGATCAATCGTGAAGCTTGCTGGTTTCTGACGCGGGGGGAAATCCTTAAATGTTTTTAGGAAATTTCCGACATATTCCTGCGCCGGAAGCATTAAGAACGCATGGTCGAGATACCAATCCCAATAGGTATTGGAGGTGATATTCGCTCTTTCATACGGGTCCATGCGCAAATTGAAAAGCAATGGAATTCTCGTTTTTACGAAAGGCTCACTCCAGACCGCCAGAGTGCCTGGCATCCTTTGTTGGGCAAAGACCATCTTCCAATTATTGAAACGCAAGCCCGTGAGATCGCCGTCGTCGCTGAAGTAAAAGAATTCTTTACGAGGGCTTTTCTGTTCCTGACCGGTCAGAAGAGGCAAGAAGTTGTATCCGTCAAGGTGGACCTTGAATGTCTTATCGCCGGCTTTATAACCCTTCAGCAACTTTTCTTTTATATCCGGCGCCCCGGCTGCGGCCAGCAACGTGGGCAACCAGTCCATATGCGACATAATCTCATTCGACACCGTGCCGGGTTTGATCTTGCCGGGCCATTTAACCATTGCAGGCACTCTATAAGCCCCCTCCCAGTTTGAGTTCTTCTCATTACGGAACGGCGTCATGGCGGCGTCCGGCCAACTGTTCATGTGGGGCCCATTGTCCGTGCTGTAGAAAACGATGGTATTGTCCGTGATACCCAAATCATCAAGCTTCTTGAGCACAGTGCCCACGTTTTTATCATGATCTATCATTACATCGTGATATATGCCCTGACTCAGAGGCCGGCTTGTCCAACGCTCTCAGGTTTGGCATGCGTGCGGAAGTGCATATGAGTAAAATTCACCCATACAAAGAAAGGTTTTCCCGCTTTATGCTGTTTGTCAATAAACTCTACCGAACGAGCGGCGATACACAATCTTAATTGCCTCAGTTTGAGCTGAAAGGTTGTCCCGCGCCAATTCAGCGGTAAAAGGTTGCATAGCGAGCCCATGATGAGACGGCGCCCACAGTTGATAGAATCTTTCGTGACATTTTTGGCAACTCTGAGAGCCCGTGAAGTTGTTATTGGACCCATCGCTGCCAGGTCTCTTGATTTGCGCAGACGCCGGCGAGTCAAACTGTAGGATTCCCCATGCGCCGAGAACTACCATTAGAGTGACTGCAACTATATTGCTTATTGAATGTTTCCTCATGTCTGCTCCAGCATCATTGAACCAATAAACTCAATCATAGCACGCCGAACTCTCATAGTTCCACCCATTCAGGCGAGTGACGGTGCTTCCGAGGAGCCCGTATCTTAATAATCTGTTTTACTTCTCGGGGTTTCGCTGCGGCTAATTGCAATTCCTCAATTTTTGATTTCGATGGTACTTTTTCACAATTCGCTACCGTACAATGAGATTGCAGCCTAACACATGATGTACATTTATGATTGTCTTACAATTCACTTTATGAGATGGTGAATGTTCATTCAGCAAAAATTCAATCTTAAAATTGTATTTGAGCATCAGCGGGATAGGTGTGCGAGGCGCATGTCCTAAGCGCCGGTCCGTTTGAGCTTTGCAATTGAATCACAAAAGTTTTGACGCCGGCGTTATGAAATTGATTTCAAGGGGATTCACATGAATAGGATATGGATTTTTATCGTTTCGGTTACATTGTGCATTCCGGTCATGGTAAGCGGCCAGAGCTTACCCTTCGGAGGAGTCCCGGCTCTATCATCTCTCACTGAAAATATTAAAGTGAATCCATACGCGCAGGTAGGATTCCAATGGGTGAGTTCAAACCTGAATCTTCCGGTTCAGAACGAGCCGCTTTCCATCCTTCCGCTGAATATAGGAGATCTGGATATCTCGTTAAAAGACGCCAACTTTTGGACTGGAATAGTAGGCGTTAACATTGTAGCTAACGGCAAGTATAGTCTTTTCGCTGCGGCAGGAGGCTTTCCTAAGCGACTATTCAACACTTATGGAACCGTTCCCGTAAGTGTGGGCCCTCAGAGCGCCTCGACTAATCTCGAATTCACCAATACCGGCGTCGAAAGCTGGTTTATACAAACAGGAGTGGGTTTGGGACCGGTCTTATTGGGATTATACTGGGATCACTTTTCGTTCGGGCTTGAGGATCCGCGGAATCAAAATGGCCCCATCGCAAACCAAACGATTAGGGGCGATATGCTCACAAAGACATTCAGTCCATTTGTAGGAATCGCTCTTCCCGTCGGCAGAGCAATGCTCACTGCAACCTACGGTCCCTGGGCCTATTCAGATACGGCCCTATCACTTATTAACTCTCAAAATAACTTATCTGAACTGCGTTACACCTGGAAAAAACCGGGGGATCTACTCAACTTCATGACTCAATACAACACGCCGGTATCGTCGGCAACCTCCTTTGGTCTCTGGGGTAACTACAGTTGGATGAGAATGAGCCAAGAAGCGGAGCTCGAATTCCGTAACACACCTAGGCCGGATGTCTCCAGAACAAGAAATGTAACCGCTACCATGACCAAATATATCATCGGCGGAGGAGTGACACTGGGTGTGAATTTTTAGAGCCGTTCATAATTATCTTTGATTGCGTCCGGCATTGAAATTCAATTCGAGTGATAACTCTTTTTTGGTAATTAGCCGTTTCGTGAATCCACTCCAGGTATCTTCACCTAAACTCCATCTGTGCCTGTCGCTGATGGGAGAATGACCAACTATAGATAAACTAGTGGACGCCGAATCCGAAGGGATTTTCAATGCCTTCTCCGGAGCCGACAAAGCTCTCTATAAAGGTTGAGTTCCTTCCTCAAGAATGTCGATATACCTTTGGTAAACGTACATTCTGTCACGTGCTTTACCTGTAATCTCTCTCACTATTCCAACTTCTTCGAGTTTCTTTAACGCTGAGGTTACTGTGGGTTGTGATATGTTGAGATCCTTCGAAGTCCTGGGAATCCCCAGAACGGGAGTTTTCTGAAGATAAGAATGTACTCGCAGGATATTTGCGGCAGCTTGTCCCATGGTCCCGATGCGGCTAATATCATCAGCAAATAGTCTCGTGATCCGCTGTGCGCTTTTGACCGCTTGTTCCGCTGTTACTATGACCCCTTCAAGAAAGAAGGTTACCCAGGCTTCCCAGTCTCCTTCCATGCGAACTCCTTGCAACAAATCGTAGTAGGTATTTCGGTGTGATTTGAAATAGAGACTCAGGTAAAGGAGAGGTTCGGATATAGCGCCCTCAACACAAAGAAGAAAAGTAATCAGCAATCTACCGAGACGTCCATTCCCATCGAGGAACGGGTGGATGGTCTCAAATTGTAAATGGCTGATGGCCGCCTTTAGGAGCAATGACGTTCCGGCAGGTTGCTCATGAAAAAAGTTTTCCAGATTACCCATGCAAGACATTATTTCTTCAGGGGGAGGAGGAACGAATCGCGCATTGCCGGGACGAGAGCCTCCAATCCAATTTTGAGATCTTCTGAATTCACCCGGAGTCTTGTTGCTGCCACGTCCCTTGGAAAGCAGCACCCCATGGATCTCCCGTATCAATCTGAGTGACAGCGGGAATCCGCCTCTCAGTCGGTCCAATCCGTAATAAAGAGCCGCCACGTATTGCGATACTTCCTCGACATCTCCCTTGAGAACTCCAGGCGCGTCGTTGTACTCGTACATTAGGAGATCGGACAAAGATGATTGCGTTCCCTCAATTTGAGAAGATAGAACCGCTTCTTTGCGGACGTAAAAGTAAAGGAATAACGAAGGATGTGGAAGTAGAAGGGTAAGCGCATCCAGGCGTCCTACGGCCCTATTTGCTTTTTCTAAGAGATTTAGGTCGATTTTTAAAGGCGGACAAGGCGGAAGCGCAAAAGGGACAAAGGCCTCGAAGCTTTCAGAGGCTGTGGTTCGGCGGACCAGTTTTCCCTGGAGACCACGTTTCACTGTTTAAGCCTTATTAAAGAGGTTTTTAGTAGAATTTCAGCTATTAAAGCATAGCGGTGGATATTTTAATAGCAAATCTTCAAAACAGGGAAATTATGATCAGAGAGTAGGATTCAGGCGCTACATCGCTCCAGAGCCCCGCGCGTCTTGAGCGGAAGAACAGCTTAAGCTAGACCGAGATTCTTTAGTATTGGTCCTGCGCCGGTGCGCGACTCCATCATCCAACTCAGTGGATATTTGTCCGTCGGATACCTTAATTTGGGCTCCTTCAAACACTAGTCGTACCTCTTACGATAGCCGCAAAAGCCTTTCTTTAGGTTGTTCAGCCTGAGTATACATGGCCGCAACCGCCTCGCAAGAAAAGAAATTGATCATTACACGAATTATTATTTGGTTATATATTCAAATCCATCAGGAATATTGTTTTCACTTTTCTAATCACCTTCTCTGAGCTCAACTGATACCAAAATAAGCGGCGCATCGGCTTTGATCTCCAGCCGATTGGATTGGCTTTTCATCCAATTCCACAAAGTGCTGATCCGTATTAAATATTCGGTTGGAGAATGACCCTGAGGTTTTAGATGCGGTAATACGTCAAAATTAATACTGCCTGACGGCTCATCAACGCAGACTAAGGTGATTTTGGTCTGCGTCTCGGACTGCACCTTCAAATAAATATAATTTCCTTTGGCTTTGTTCACAGATGATCCAAAATCGATAATAGCCGGACTGGTAGGCGAGCATTTAATTTGAGAAAAACTTTTCAATACTTTGGTTTCTCTCCACTTATTCTCATCATCGTAATTAGGCCAAATAAAAGGCAATTTCTTGAAGTCCAAGTTCTGATTAAATTTTGTGCCCTCCGAGAGATATTTATTCCACGTATGGTGAATTTGCTTTACTGAGACAATTTCCATTTTCGAGCCGCGAGGAGGATCTAGTCTAATATCCGTCAACTTCTTTGTACCATTTCCTATACCGTCTTCCTAAGAGATACTGTTCCCACTGCCGAAAGACTTATACTCCCAGTCCTCCGGGAGTCCTTCCAAAGAGCTTGTACGGTAATCAGCTCATTGCCGATTCCATTGTGATGTACTACCTTAACGGTTTACCTATGGGGCGGATTTGCCAAGACAGCGGGATCAGCGATGGGAGCCCGATGAGGTATTTCATCGATGTGCCGGTCTGTTTAAGGATATATCCGAAAAACTCGTCCAAGAATATCGAGTAGCGCCGGTAAAACACGCTGATGAGACCGGTTGGCGCACAAACGGCAGGAACGGATACGCGTGGTTATTCGCTACACCCCACATGAGCATTTTTCAGTTCGGTAAGAATCGCTCATCTAAGGTTCCTCATGCGGTGTTCGGCGCCGAGAAGCTTCCCGGCGTTCTGGTAGTTGATCGTTACGCAGCTTACAATAAGGTTCCCTGCAATCTTCAATACTGCTATGCCCATCTCCTAAGAGATGTTCAAGACCTGGAGAAAGAATTCCCGGAAGATTCGGAAGTTGCTGCGTTTGTGGCGGTGGTTGCGCCGCTTCTGTCTCTGGCCATGGGGTTGCGTGGTCAGCCGATAAAGATGATGAGTTTTACAGGGGAGCGGCCCGATTGCGCACCGAGATTA
>JBBSBY010000085.1:0-15299 GCA_038250835.1 Desulfomonilales bacterium
AATCCCGAGGGTTTTCCCAGTCACCTCGGTTCCCAAGAATAGCAGGGGCGCAAGATGTTTGAAGTCGCCGCGCCTGACAATTTTGTTCCCTTCAACAATACGCCTTGCTACAGCCAGGAGCAGAGCCATTACCAGATCGGCCGTGGCGTCCGTCAGCACTCCGGGAGTGTTGGACAATTTTATTCCACGCTTTGTCGCTTCAGGTACATCGAAATTATCAAAGCCAACAGCAAAATTGGCCACCATCTTTAGTTCAGGGGCGGCGTCAAAGACTTCGGCATTGATCTTGTCCGTGAGCATGCTTATCATGCCGACTGCCCCTGAGACATGGCTTAAAAGCTCCTTACGATTATACGGTCTATCTTCAGGGTTCATCTCTACGGTGTAATCTTTGCGCACTCGATCAACCGCGCTCTCGGGCAATCTTGATGTAATTACAACTTTCACGGTGCTTCCTCCACCTGTGTCCAAAGTTAGCGATTTCAAAAGACTGAACAAATTAAAGCTTATGAAATTGATGGTGTCGGACTCTATCTATCTTTTTACAAACATCGCAGCAATTGGTTAGTACATTAGTAAATCATCCAGATCGCTTTTGAGGAAAAGGCGACATCGGCCTATAATGTAAATCGAACAGTTATATTTCGAATTCTTAGCCGGATTATTTAACCGCCGAAAATTTCGTTGAAAATATTAATTTCAGCGCCGGCCTTCAATAGATCATCCGAACTTGCCGGTCCGCCGTCAACAATAATTACTCCGGCTTCTTCGGGATCAACTCCCAGCATTCGTAATAAATCCCCCACGCGAGTATTGTCGGGAACCTCTAGGTAGCCCTTGGGAGGAGATTTTCCCAGCATCGTGCCGTGGAGTTTCACGTTAATTTTCATTATCACTCATGTTATTAAAAGATTGAGAGTAGCGTTTTAATTATCCATGCAATCCACTTATTAGGGAATTGCTCCGGTTCGGCTTCGCCTCCGTAATTGCGAATCAGCGTCTTATAATAGTTATAAACGGCTGAGCCCATAGAGTAAAGTGAAGTCCGAGGCGCACACTGAGCCGGGCTATGACTCTTGAGATGATAATTTGCGACGAGCGCCTAAGTTATTAAATCTTAACATTAATACCGCATTCCTCAACGACTCCGCTCGACTTCCCCCACAAATTATTTTAGAATAGCCCCAAAACTCCTCAGGACAAAGCATTTGAAACCAGGAACAATTATTATAAAAACTTCCCGTGAGATCGAAATCATGAGGGAAGCCAACCAAATTGTAGCGACAATTCTTGATAAAATTGGTCAAGTAGTTAAGCCCGGTATTACTACCGGGGAACTCGACAAAATTGCAGAAAATTGTATACGGGAAGCCAATGCAAAAGCGGCTTTCAAGGGATATAAAATGCGCAATCAGCGGCCCTATCCAGCGGCCATTTGCGCATCAGTGAACGAAGAGATTGTTCATGGTATTCCGGGTTCACGGATTCTCAAAGACGGCGACATTGTGGGTATCGATGTCGGGGTAGGCCATAATGGCTTTGTGGGGGACGCCGCACGCACTTATGCGGTTGGGACAATCTCTGAAGAGGCCGCTCTTCTGTTGAAAGTCACTGAGGAATCTTTGTATAAAGGAATAGAAAAAGCTGTCCCGGGCAATCGGTTGTTCGACATTTCGTTGGCCGTGCAAAAGCACGTGGAGGCGCATGGTTTTTCCGTAGTTCGGGATTTTGTGGGCCACGGCATTGGTCGCAGCATGCACGAGCCGCCGCAGGTGCCGAATTATAAGGGAGTAGGCTGGAACCCTAGGCTTGAACCCGGCATGGTAATTGCCCTTGAACCCATGGTAAACCAGGGCACCTGGCGTATAAAACTGCTGTCAGATGAATGGACGGCAGTCACTGCGGACGGCAAATTATCCGCGCATTTTGAGCACTCCATTGCAGTGACGTCAAATGGACCGCTGATATTATCACGCCTAAACAACGCGTCCAATTGATCGGCGCCGGAATCATGGACGCATGACCTTTGAAATAAACTCCTCACAACTTAAACGTCTCAAACGCTATGAAATTCTCAAATCTATCGGCGAAGGTGGAATGGGAAAGGTTTATCTCGCCACTGACCGCATAATCCGACGACCCGTGGCCATTAAGGTTTTCTCTTTAGATATTTTGCCCGGCGCTCAGGTAAGCAAGGAAAAAATACTCAGAGACTTCTTTCGTGAAACTCGAACAGCGGGCGCAATGCTTCACCCAAACATCGTTGTCATGTATGACGTTGGTAAAAAGGGCGATCTCCTTTACATGGTAATGGAATACGTGTTCGGTAAAACCCTTCTTGATCACCAACGCAGCGCCGGCCTGGGCATCCGGAAATCGCTTGAAATTGTTTATGAACTCGCCCTTGCTTTGGATTATGCGCATTCCAAGGGGGTTATACACCGAGACATCAAACCCGAAAACATCATGATATCAACTCAGGGTGTGCCCAAAATAATGGATTTCGGTATCGCCAGATTTCGCAAACACTTAAGAGGCCGGAGGCCCCCTCTAGTCGGATCATCCCGCTTTATGGCGCCTGAACAAGTTTTGCGACGGGAACAAGACCATCGTGTCGATATATACCAATTAGGAATAGTGCTCTTTGAACTGCTGACCAGGCAATCTCCATTCAAGGGGGTAAGCTCTGAGGACACGCTGTCTAAAATTTGCACTGAATCGCCGCCTCCACCAGGCAGAATTAATCCCGAAATCTCTGAAGAAATCGATCATATTGTGGGCTGCTGCCTAGAAAAATCTCCTCAGAAAAGATTCGAGCGGGCCAAGGATCTGGCGGACGCTCTTGCAGACTGCTTACGGAGCGGAACTCATAAGGATTCATTCCCTAATCAAGAATTAGTCGGAAATTTGCAGAAATTTGAAATGTTTTCTTTGTTCACGGAAGATGAGATAAACGAGCTAGCCCGGGCCGGCGATTTTGTTACTTTTGGACCGGAGGAATACATTATTCGGGAGAATGAAACGGATTCCAATTTCTTTGTCCTAATGGAAGGCAACGTTAAGGTAATCAAGAGGTCCAAAGTCCTGTCGGACTTCTTACCTGGGGCATGTTTCGGTGAGATCGGGGCATTCGCTCGCCAAAAGCGATCCGCAGGCGTTATTGCCTCGGAAAATTCCAAACTATTGCAAATTAACGCAGTGCTGTTTAAGCAATTGGACCCTCTGCTTCAGCTCAAAATGTTCCACATTGTGCTTAGAAACATAGCAAGATTGGTGATTTCATTAGACGATGAAATCATGCAGTTAACCGACGGCAAAGGATCTTCGGATGCGATGCCTACGATTTGCCCGCTTTGTGAATATGACAACAAAACAGCCATTGAAATATGCCCGCGATGTGGGGTGATAGCTTCGACTTACGCGGGATCCACCCAGGTAATGAATAAAAGCCAAGTGGATGAAACCGAGAAAACCGAGCCTGAGCATACCAACGCGAGGCGTCTAAATTAATATTCATATGGATCTATAGGTTTATGGAACAGCCTTCTTTTGCGTTCGGCCAAAACTGGTTGGATTTTTTGAAAAACGTCAACGATGAACGGATAAAGATCGCAGAGGCGTCACTCCTGGATTTTATGGGCGTCGCCGATTTATCGGGCCGGGCTTTTTTGGACATCGGTTGCGGAAGTGGTTTGTTTTCTTTGGCTGCTCACAATTTAGGCGCCAAAAACATCCTATCATTTGATGTTGATCCGCAGAGCGTGCAATGCTGTGAGTCACTACGCCGATTAGCAGGCGCCCCGGAAAACTGGATTGTTACTTCGGGATCCGTATTGGACCGTGAGTTCATGAACCGACTGGATCTATTTGACATAGTATATTCCTGGGGAGTCCTTCACCATACGGGGAAAATGTGGGAAGCAATAGAAAACGCGGCTAAGAAGACCTCTGCGGAGGGGTATCTGTATATTGCGCTCTATAACAAGTTGTTGACAAGAAATAATGATCAGTCGCGTATTCACGATTTTTGGATACGCGTCAAAAAGTTGTACAACGGGGCCCCGGCTGTAGGAAAATACATTTTAGAACCCTTGGCCATGTCAGCGTATATTGCCATGGTTACTGCCCGCGGCGAAAATCCCATATCTCACATTAGAAATTATAAATCACACCGTGGCATGAGCTGGAAAACCGACGCTGTGGATTGGCTTGGCGGCTGGCCTTACGAATTCGCTACGGTTGAAGAGGTTTTCAGGTTTATGAAGTCTACCTTTCCGGCCTTTACTCTGGAAAATCTTAAAATTTCGGGTGGACGGGGACTTAACTGGTATTTATTCAAAAACGGGTAGCCCCGTCTCATAAACCGACAGTAACCCCGTACCCCCTTATCAAGGGGACCTTAAATCCGTCAGGTTCGGTAATTCTACTTTTGATTTTGAGCTAAAGTTAGCTTGCGTGAGCATTCATTGATAGTACCCTGCAATCAATTCATCTCACGAAATATAAACCACTTTGCTGCCTTGAGGTTCAAAGGCAAAGGTTAATTCAAGTAAATCACTCAGGGCCTCACGTACTTGCTGGTGGTTCTGTTTTTCCGCGTAAAACAACAAAAAACCGCCGCCCCCGGCGCCCAGGAGTTTGCCTCCTATGGCGCCGGCCTTCCTTGCTTTCACATAATATTCATTTATGGAATGATTGCTGATGGAGTCCACCAGGCTTTGTTTATACAACCAACCCTGATGCAATATCTCGCCGAATCGGCTGAGTGTGTGACAATCTCTAAGAATCTCCAATATATTTCCACAGAGATCCTTCATCTTCGTCAGCACATCCATCTTCTGAGCGGTTGTTGCCTTCTGCGCTTCCAAGATATCGCCGGCTCGTCTTGTCATTCCCGTGTAAAACATGAGCAAGTTTTCCTGCAACGCAGTTTTGCAAGCGAGCGAACAAATTACCGGGTCCACGAACACCGTTTCATCAGGATTAAACCGAATGTGACATAGACCGCCAAATGCGGCGATATACTGATCCTGTTTGCCTATGGGCTCGCCCAGTCGTTTTATCTCAATCTCGCAAGCTTCCTCAGCCAATCGTGCGGCAGAAACATACCGACCTTTGAAAGTATAAAGAGCGTGCAGAAGACCGACCGCATAGGCGCTGGATGATCCTAATCCGGTGCCTGCCGGAATATCCGCCATTGATGTAATTTCCACGCGGTCTACAACTCCGGTCATCTTCATCGCTTCTCTGATTATAGGGTGTCGAATTTCCTCGACCGAGCCCACTTGTTCAGTCTGTGAATATTTCAGTAGTATGCGATGGGGAAAGTAGCGAGTTAGCCTGTTTACGGTGACGTAAAGATACTTATTGAATGCGGCGCTGACTACCGCCCCTTGTTGATTTGAATAGTAGGCGGGGAGATCTGAACCGCCCCCGCAAAAGCTTATTCTAAATGGAGTCCGTGTTATGATCATGGAAAAAACCTCGTTTTTAATGAGCACAGCTTTATAACACGGCGGGGGTTGCAAGTTAAAACTATACCTGAATATTGGTATGATTTTGGAGAGATGGGTATTGCTGCGGAGCTTTAAAGCTGATCAACACCTGAGGGATTCAAGACGCCCGCAAAAGGAAATTTAGGAATTAATATCTTCGCGAAATAAAGATAACAACGTTCACCTCCTGTTTGAATAAACATCCATGACCGGTCTGAGTCGGCAATAGTGATGGGTAATATCGGCTGTCTAGCGGAAAGTTGTTGAAAGCGGCATAAACCCATTGTCCAGTATGTTATTGAGCAGGTGGGCGGGTATTGCTGTGATTTGGCGCCCGGGCATCTTACGAGCCGCTCTTTTTAATCCTACTCGGAATTACGGCGCTGTTCCAGTTGTTGATTAAGCCTAAGTAGCGCAAGCTCCGCTTCTTTTCGTTCAGTAAAATCAAGAATGGCGATTTGAAAACCATTCTTTTCTCCGTGACCATCCTTGGAGGCGTTTATTTCAATGTATGCGTAAAACTCGTCACCATTGGCTCGTCGCATTTTAGTTTCGAATGTTTGGTCGGCATTTGACTTACGCGCCTTCTCAATAATGGCGCTTAACAAATCCCTATCCAGTAAATCCACAAAGCTCGTCAAAGGCATATTCAGAAGCACTTTTTTGGGGCAAGCAAACAGTTTGGAAGCCGCCAAATTCACTTCGTAAATGCTTCCGAATTCATCAATAGACATATAGGCTACAGGGGCCAAATTATAGAGATTCCAATATCTCTCCCTAAGTCTCTCAAGCTCCACCTGAGTAGATCTAAGTTCCTCGTTTTGGATTTCAAGCTCAATTTGATGCACATGGAGATCGTGAATTAAAGCCGCAATTTCATCGTAAGAGAGTTTTTCTATATCTTTGATTTCCGGAGGCTTGCGCCTCAACTTGCTCTCAGCAATATTTTCATATCTGGTGTAAATTTCTTCATCCATTGAATTGTCCTGGCGCCGAAATATGTCGAGTCAATTAGAGGATCAGGTGGAGGTATATAAGATTTCTCGAAAGTTCTGTCGGAAGGGGGCCTTTTCTCCCTCGTCCCGACGAAAATTGAGACCCGGATCTTCCTGGATGCCGGCTTGCGCTGGAATGACGATGATAAGCTCTGAATCCATCACAAAGCTTTATAGCTTTATCAACACGGATAGCCGACTAATTAAAGATACCATCATTAAATCCATGATTGATTTCGAGAACTTCTATGGTTATCGACAAAAGAAAATGGAAACGATTCTAGCAGCCCTTTTGTTTAACTCGCTTTATAAAGAATTCAGATTCATAGAATCTTGACGCGGAGCAGTCTGCATTTCATTTATTCATATTCTTACCACTTCTAAAGGATTCCGTAAAACATTTAATTATCAGCGGACTAATCTCTTAAGGTCATCACGGGGTCGGTCCCCGTTTATATGAGGGGTGGCTGAACAAGCCGCCGCATAACGAAGAAACATTCGAACATTCAGTAGCGCTGGAGGCGGCGAAAGTCGGAATGCAGGAGATCCGGGCCCGGCTTTCAGTAAGCGGTCACTTGAATGGTGAAAAATGATCCGGGCATCCTTAAATTTGCGCGGATGAAGCTTTCTCCGGGAACAAGAAAAATAGGAGCCTTTTTGGACGGAAACTTTAAAGCAGCGCTGAAGAACAAAAAAAAGACCGGCTTGCCGGTCTTTTGATTTGTCAATTAAGATGGCCCTATTATTTAACGGCCTGTTTCTTAATCATTTCGTATTGGAGACCACCGGTCACGCAGGGGTTGCAACCGGGGGATTTAACGGAGTAACTCTCAACATTGCTAACCAGCTTAGCGCCGGGAGTCATAGCAGGCGGAGCGCCCCAACCAACGGGACCACTCATGGCGGGAGCCACGCACTTGGGCGGGATAACCTGAACTCTCATCGCGCATTTGGTGCCTTTCCATACGCCCCAAGGGCGGAAGCCACCTGTATATTGTTCGCAACCATCAAGCAGCAGTGTGCTGTCGCCACCAGCCGTCCCACGAGTGTCCTTTGTGAAGGAGGTCTTAACCTTCATAGGAATCTGGATCATATCGCCGGAGGCAACACCCGCGCCCGGCATGCCCGGCAGAAACGCGCAGGAGAAGCCCGCTGCGGTTATGACCAGGGCTAAAGCGCTGAGCACAACAACCATTCTTTTAACCATACCCAAATCCTCCTTTTATTAGGCCCCACCGGCCGGCTACCGAGGAACCGAATTTGGAATTATAGACATATAACACCTGTTTGACATTGTGATTATCAGAACCCTCACGGTAAGTCAAGTTTTTTTTCCCGTGAAAGCCTGATCATTACGCTATTACAGCTATTCCGGAACCTAAAAAGGTTACCTTTACATTTTTTAACAGGAGCCAAGTCCAGTGACAATACTCTGCTAACCAGCTCAACTTGTCAACACAATTTTTCGATCAGGAAGTTTATTCAGGCTACAAAATCACCAAACTAGATGAAATTGGCGCCGGTGAATCGGAACTTGGATTACGAAAATGAAATTAAAACCGCCTTATTTACCCATGACTTCCCGGGGGTCGGTGAGACGACCCGTCACGGCGCTCGCCGCCGCAGTAGCAGGGGACGCTAGCACCACTTCGCTGGCCGGATGTCCCATTCGCCCTACAAAATTTCGGTTTGTCGTTGACACGGCGCGTTCACCTTGAGCCAATATTCCCATGTGACCGCCCAGACATGGGCCGCAAGTAGGCGTAGAAACCGCGCCGCCTGCTTCGATAAACTGCTGAACCAGGCCTTCGTTGATGGCTTCAAGCATCACACTTTGGGTCGCGGGTATGACAATCAGTCGAACACCTTTGGCCACCTTATTTCCCTTTAAAATGGACGCGGCTATACGTAAATCCTCAATTCGGCCATTGGTGCAGCTTCCAATAACCACTTGGTCCACCGGGGTATCTTTTACTTCAGCCACAGGCTTGACGTTTTCAGGCAAAAACGGCATGGCCACTACCGGTTCAAGCTCCGATAAATCAATCTTCATTTCATCGGAATAGCCGGCTTCCGCGTCCGATTTGAAAACCTTGTGCGGCCTATTACCGTGTTGTTCCAAATATTCCCGGGTGAGTGAGTCAAACGGAAAAATCCCATTCTTCGCGCCGGCTTCTATGGCCATATTGGTGACTGTGAAGCGGTCTGCCATGGTAAGCGAGGCTACTCCGTCGCCCATGAACTCCATCGCTTTATAGAGAGCGCCGTCTACGCCAATTTTGCCTATCACGTGAAGAATCAAATCTTTGCCGTAAACCCATTTGCCGGGCTTCCCAGTGAGCACAAACTTCATGCTTTCCGGCACTTTAAACCAACATAAACCCGTCAACATGGCCGCCGCGAAGTCCGTGCTTCCCACGCCCGTGGAAAAAGCCGCCAGAGCGCCATAGGTGCAAGTATGGCTATCCGCGCCTATGATTACATCACCCGCGGTTACTATGCCTTGTTCGGGCAACAAAACATGCTCAATCCCCATTAAGCCCACATCATAGAAATGTTTAAGATTCATTTGCTTTGCAAATCCACGAGCCTGAGCCATAAGATTCGCGGAATCGATGTCCTTTGCAGGGTTAAAATGGTCAAGCACGATTACAACGCGCTCCGGGTCGAAAACTTTATCTCCGCCGGCTTCGGAAAACGGCTTCAGAGCAAGGGGCAGGGTGATGTCGTTGGCCAGGGCGATATCCACTCTGGCCTGGATCAACTCCCCGGGGACAACTGCGTCCTTATCAGCGTGATTCGCCAAGATTTTTTCGGTTATGGTCATTCCCATATAAAAACTCCTAAAAAAGCGCATCGTAAGAAATATGTTTAATGCAAATTCATAGAATTTATTTGATCCGCCGCTAGCGACGAGAGCCGTTTATGGCGGCGCCGCCCTGGCTATCCTTATCAAGGGGACTCTAAGTTACCGTGAGCGCAATTCCATTCTCCAATTTTAGCTAATTAACTTCCGTCCGCCGCCGTCCGGCGCCGATCCCCGACAATCCTCAAAGCAGCGTACTTCAATCAGATTCTGCTTTCAATAATTCCAAATAGTCCTCTAAAGCGGCTTCCCAGGGTCTCAAACGCCTGCCGGTCAAATTGAAAAATTTGGAATTATCCAAAGCCGAATACATTGGTCGCATGGCCGGTCGACTAAGTTCTGCCGATGTGATTTTTTTCAGCGTTACGTTTTTAATTGAGCTGAGCTCCAGGATCTTCTGAGCAAACGAGTACCAAGTTGTCTGCCCGGAATTGGTAATGTTGAAGATACCGGTTACATCTATGTTCAACAAATCGACAACAGCATCCGCCAAGTCGGGTGTGTACGTGGGGCTACCTACTTGATCGGCGACTATGGTCAACTCATCACGAGTCTTGGCCAAGTTTAAGATTGTTTTGACAAAATTCTTGCCGTTGCGGCCAAACAGCCATTGAGTTCTAATGATTGTATAGGCGCCGGCGTTTTCTCGAATCAGTCGTTCGCCAATCTCTTTTGTCATTCCATATATGCCAAGTGGGTTTACCTCATCCTCCTCCGTGTACGGCGCGTCTTTTGTTCCGTCAAAAACATAGTCCGTGCTTATGTGAACTAGGCGCGCTCCGGTTCCACGACAGGCTGTAGCAAGATTTCCGACGCCCCGCGCATTGGTCGCGAAAGCCGTTTCGTAGTTGTTTTCGCAACCATCCACATCCGTGTAAGCCGCGCAATTGATTACCGCGGAGGGACGTAAAGTTCGTATGACCTCTCGAACGTTAGGTGCGCTGGTTATATCTAAGTCTTTACGGGTCAATGGGATGAAAGCGCTTTTGCGCGTTTGAAGCGCAGACACTAAATCTGAGCCCAGCATACCGCCGGCGCCGATTATGAGCGTGGAAGATCCAGCGGCCATAAGTCCTCCGATAAACATATAATTTGACGCAACGACAGTAAAAACGCAACCATTTTTATGTCGACGCAATTCACACGGCGCCAAGGTCGATCAAAGAAGTAATATCGGGGAGAACCTTCTTGAAAGAAGGTTTTTTCCCGAACCCCTCTCCAAGAACTTTAAAATTGTCGAAAACGGCTTTCTCAAGGAGAAACTGCCGCTTTCGACGAATGTCAAACATTCTCAGATTAATATTTGGGAAAATCTATTTTACTGTCTTGTCCACCGACGCCTGCGCCGCGTTCAGGGATGAGCAAGCGACTAAGGGCGCACAGCCCTGCGTGTAGACACTTTCGTGGGAGAGTTACAATAAGTTGGAAAAAAATTGCTAAGCGTCGCTATCGCCAAAGGCAAGTTTGTTGACCAAAAAGTTGGTCAGCACGGCGATTCCGTGGATCGGCATATAATTACTTGCTGAAATATCAAAAAGTATCTTGCTGTAAGCAGGAAATTCAGCGTCTGCACGCCAGGTGATGAGCGCAACGGGCAGGCGAGGAAAAAACTTAAACACATAGCCCTCATCTCCCAGATCCAGGGGTTTACCACCCCATTTTAGCACGCGTCCTATTCTTTCTTCCCTGTCTAAACCGAAAAAGTTGTTCAGATGTTCGTTTGTGGTCCTATCAAAATGCGCTCCCATAATAGCGCCATGCTGCAATGAACGACAGTCTATCCACTGTCCCATGATCCGGACACCCATACCCTGGTTTTCAGCGGCGGTAATCAAGTGCTGCAATACCAAGACTTTCATGGGAAGAGTGTCGAAAAACCGATGTTCCCCTCGAATTCTATAAGGAAGAAATTCAAGCACGAACCAGCTATGTAGCGTAGGTATCAGTATGCGCGGGACACCGTCCCCCCGGTATACCGCTTCCGAAGTTTCAGCTAGGGTTATGGGATCAATGCGTTTTATTGCTTTCAGTAAATTATCGTGCGACTTTTGGAGTTCCCCGGCATTTTTGCCGGTGACGGCTCTCTCCAACCACATAGCGTACTCATCTGGTGGGCCGGGCATTGGTCCTCCGCTGATAAAGTGAAGCCGCAGAAAAGACTTCTTTAGCCCCTTTCGGCACTGAACGCATATTCTGTCTCTTTTCCCGACTTGTTGTCAACACCACAGGTTAATTCCGGGGAGTTGATTAGAAACGTCCTTAGAATCAGCTTACATGAAACAGTGAAGGTAAACTAAATCTCATTTGGGTTTTGTTGGACGTAAACTGCAAATCATGGTATTTGCGCCAAAGCGCATTTCTTTGATGGTCAAATTTTCGAGACTCTACCAATTTGCTAGGAATCTAGTATAATCTCTCTATCAACAAAGTAGTTTAACGGAGTCAACCGTGATCCGAAAGTTATTTCTTGCAGTATTATTGGCCACAAGCTTCTTTGCGGTTTCTTATGGCGCATTCTTTCGAACATTTGTGATTCACGATAATCTGGATAAATTTGATCAACTTAAAGACATCGGAATTAGTATTAAGATTCCCGGATACGAACAACAGCCAAGCTCTGAATTCAAAGCCCAATCCGAGGTATTCACCGAACCTCAGGTAGTTAAGGCTACAACATTTGAAGGTGTCGGCGTGTATAAAGACGGTCGGCTAATGTCGAATTATCCGGATCTGCGCATGTTGAGAGATCGCCGGCCATGCCCTACTTGAATTTAGATCAGGATCGCGGGGGCGCGGTCATGAGCGTGATGGAAAAGCGGATCATCCAAAGCGTTGTCTCAGTATCTTCCTATCGATCCCAGGATTGTAAATCCGAGTTTAGAAAAGGCCTGCTACTACGATAACGCATTAATCAGCTAAGGTAGTGTTTAGTGGAGCGACTCAGAACAAAAATCCAAATAGCATTTGCGGCGCTTTTTAACATAGGTCTTTTTCAGTGGCATTCAGTTTGTTTTCCGGTCCTAAACTGCCATTCGTGCCCGGTTTCAATATTTGCCTGTCCAGTAGGGGTCATAGGCCAATTTGCGGCCCTGGGCCTTGTTCCACTCACAGTCATCGGCTTTATTGCCATAGCCGGGCTTGTGGCGGGCCGTTTCCTTTGCGGATGGGCATGCCCGTTTGGTTTTTTTCAAGACCTACTCTATAAGATCCCTTACATCAAGTTCCGCATGCCTGCATGGACGCGCTTCATTAAATATGCGGTCCTCCTTGGTTTAGTAATCCTGGTGCCGATTCTGCTTACTCCCTCTTTTCCGTTATATTTTTGCAGGCTCTGCCCTGTGGCCACTATTGAATCCGCCATCCCCTGGGCGATAATCAACGGCGCCACTGACATAGGATGGTTGGCGATAAGGTTTGCAATCCTCGTGGCCATAATAATATTGGCGATGGGTCATCATAGGTTCTTTTGCAAAGTCATTTGTCCGCTCGGCGCAATGCTTTCCTTCTTCAATCGTTTTGCCGCCGTGTTTCCTGAGAGAAACAAGGACTGTATTGATTGCGGTAAATGCAATCGAGTTTGCCCTATGGAAACAGGTAACCGCAAAAGATTGTACGGTGTTTACGATGATCGAGCGGAAGAATGTATCGGCTGTTTGCAATGTTCAAGCAAATGTCCTACAGACGCCATTAAGCTTTGGGGTTAAATTTATTCAACGACCTTGTACGGGATCTGCACAATTTGGTTTTTACTATCCTACAATTCTGTTGAAGATCCTCAACACAACCCTCTCCACATCCGGAGAGTAATCCGAAATCATTTCAAAGTGTTCTCGATTTTTCGCCGCGGCGATAGGGGCGCCATCCTTAGTAATTCCAATTTTATCAGGTTGATGAAAACTAATCAGGGTTTGTCAAATAAGCGAGACGTATTATCCTATGCTTGGGAGTAATAAGAGCTGATGGAAATCGAGCTAAGACTATATGCCTCGTTGGGAACTTTAATGCCCGAAAATTCCGGGAATGGGTCGAACCGTATGACGACGCCGGAAGGGACAAGCATACTTGAAGTTTTAAACAACTTAAAGATTCCCGCGGACATGCCAAAGATTATCTTTGTAAACGGCAAACACGCTGAAGAATCGCAAATACTTAAAGATGGTGATCGCCTGGCGGTGTTTCCTCCTATCGCCGGGGGTTAGCGACCTTTTTGAGTTTTCAGATGGAATCTGTAGGATTCATCGAACATGTCTGGAATCGTCCTCGTTTCAAGATTTTTCATAGTTTGTGGCGTCTTTTATGCCTTCAACCCACTCCAGATGGGCTTCTTTGAGTCTTTCTTCGGAGATGAAAGCCTCCTCAAGTCTTGCGCCCGTCAAATTGGCGCGGCTGAGTATTGTTTCAAACAAATTCCCCCATACAAATTAGCGTCCGTCAGGTTCGCCTCTGAAAAGTCGGCCATGGTACATCTGGCCAAAGCTAAATCTACCCGCACCAGTCTAGAGTCTGAAAAAATCGGCGTCGGTAAGATTCGAAGTTCAGTTTTCTATTTTCCTTTCTCGTATGACGGCGCCGATATGAAGCCAGGGTGTCGGCTCCTTTTGATGAATACTGACTATTATTAGTATAGGATAAGAGTAACATGATCCGGAATTAAGCTGAACAAGAAGGTACGGGCGCATGCCATATCTTGCCAAAGGAACAGAGATGTCGACTCCAGAAGCGCTGATATACAAAGACCGTTTTGAGAATGTTTTCCGCGTTGCAAAAAAAATAACCTCCTGCCTAAATGTGGCTGATGTCCTGGAGATTATTCGAGACCAGGTAAAGATCACCGTTCCACATGTCGACCAAGCCTGTTTGATCCTTGTCGACGCAGACGCTCCCGCATATATGCGCCCGCTTCACTGCGCGTTCGCAAAAGAACAGGTCAACTGCCGATCATGCAAGCGCGGGAAGGAGGTAGTCACAAAGGCTTTGGAAGCTCCTTTAACATCTCAATATTTATCGGATGAAGGCGCCGTGATTCGTGTATTTGATGGGGACGGCGGCAAAGGAATACGTGAAGTCGCTTTACCCATCTTCGACGGGAATGAGCCTTTGGCAGTGCTCAACGTGGTGGCACGGGAGGGTCAAATCCTATGCGACCGAGATATGATTTTGCTGAACGACCTCATGGAACTGGCGACAAACACCATCATTACCGCAAAAAAATATTCCCACATGATGAAAGAGAAACTTACCCTGGAACGTATCATCGGCCACATCAAAACCTTTGTGCCTGAGACGGTCCAGCGCATCGTGGAGAAAAATCCGGATGCCCCTGAATTGCATAAGCAGGAAATGGACGTCTCTATTCTTTTCCTTGATGTGGCTGATTACACGCGAATTAGCGAATGTCTAACGCTCGATAAAGTGAACTTTATTATCGAGAAGTATTTTTCCAGCTACTTAGACGTAATAACCTCTAACGGGGGGGATGTTAATGAGACCGCCGGAGATGGGCTTATGGCTATTTTCAGCGGCGCCGGGGAAGAAAACGCTCTCAATGCGGCGGCTGCGGCGCTGGAAATACGACGACGAACCGGTGAGATCAATAAAGAACTCGAAGGGCTCTTTTACCCCGTGAAAGTGAATATGGGTATTAATTCGGGAACAGCGTCAGTTGGAATGAACAGATTTAAAGGAGCGTCAGGCACGAGAACCACATTTACGGCTTCCGGACCTGTGACTAATCTGGCGGCGCGGATTGCGTCGGCAGCTGTCGAAGGAGACATACTCCTGGGGCCGGAGACCGCAAGCCGTATCAAAGATAAGACGGTAATCTTTGAACGAGGGTTTATGACTTTCAAGAATATGCAGCAAAAAGTGCATGTTTTCGCGCTTGTCCCACCGTGGGAGTGAACGGCGGCCCGAGTCAATGCTTTTCCGATTACCGAGCTTTTC
>JBBSBY010000086.1:0-14716 GCA_038250835.1 Desulfomonilales bacterium
ACGTCACGGATTTTGGGTAACATGGAAGCCAAGAACGATTGACCCGAGAATCCCGGATTCACCGTCATCACTAGAACCAAATCCAGTAGCGGCATACAGTAATCGAGAACTTCGGGCGAGATTTCCGGATTAAGCGCAACACCTGAACGCGCGCCTAGTTCTCGAATGCGTTGCAGTGTTCGATGAAGATTATTTGTAGCCTGTGGATGTACGATGAGCAAATCAGCGCCGGTGTCGCGGAACTTTTCAACAAAACGGATTGGGTCTAGGATCATAAGGTGCACGCCTACAGGTGTGGAAACGTAGCGTTTGACAGTCTCCACCATCAACGGCCCCATACTCAAATTTGGGACAAACCACCCATCCATGACATCTACATGAATCCAGTCAGCCCCGGCGTTCACCACTGCCTCAATTTCCTCACCGAGACGGCCTAAATCCGCGGCTAAAATAGAAGGAGCTATTAACGGAGACCTGCGGCTACTCATATATATCCTCACTTTCAATTCGCAAAACTACCGGCTAACAATTTACATTTATCAGACAATCCTGGGCGTATTTCGTGCCTCTGCTCACTTTTCAGTGGTCCCCACACATCAGCGAAGAACCATTTCTTTGTCACAGGTGTCTACCAGGGCAGGAATAATGATGCTCTTTGGACGGGCGCATTACACTAGATTGTTAGTGACGAAAAATTTGACGCGACTAATATATTGTACAAAAACAAAGGGGGTAATGCGATGGGAATGGATCTTGACCAATTGTGTATAGATACTCTTAGATTTTTGGCCGTCGACGAAGTGGAGAAAGCCGATTCGGGACATCCCGGACTCCCCATGGGATCAGCGTCAATCGCATATGTAATCTGGACCCGATTCTTAAAATACAATCCCAAAAATCCTCAGTGGCCGGATCGAGACCGTTTTGTGCTTTCAGCAGGGCATGGCAGCGCATTACTGTATGCCCTTTTGCATGTGACGGGTTTTGATCTTCCATTGGAAGAACTAAAGCGGTTTCGCCAATGGGGTAGTATCACCCCCGGTCATCCCGAGGCTCTGAAGGCGCCCGGTGTTGAAGCTACAACAGGGCCGCTTGGCCAAGGTTTCGGGAACTCTGTGGGCATGGCCATGGCTGAAGTCGCTCTATCGGCTCAGTTCAACAAAACCGATCACAAAATAGTGGATCACTACACCTATGTAATGGTCAGTGACGGTGACCTCATGGAAGGTATTTCATCGGAAGCGGGATCTCTCGCGGGTCATTTGCGTTTGAGTAAACTCATTGTTTGTTATTCTAATAATGAGATCAGCATAGAGGGAAGCACTGGACTGGCGTTCACGGAAGACCGTCGGGCCCGTTTCGACGCATTTGGTTGGCATACTCAATCAGTCCGGGACGCCAACGATCTTTCAGCAATCCAAAAGGCGATAGAGGCGGCTCGCTCGGAGAAAGACAGACCCTCCTTTATAGAGTTTCGGACACACATAGGATTCGGCAGTCCAAATAAACAAGACAAAAGTTCGGCGCATGGAGAGCCGCTGGGCGGTGACGAGGTTCGGCTTAGTAAGGAGAATCTAGGTTGGCCGTTAGAGCCCACCTTCTACATACCGGACGAAGCCCTAAAACATTTCCACAAAGCAGTGGACAGAGGAAAAGTTTGGGAATCTGAATGGCAATCTCGTTTAGAGAAGTACGAAAAGCAGTATCCTGATCTAGCCGCAGAATTCAAGAGGCGGATTGAAGGCGCATTGCCTGACGGATGGGACAGCGATTTGCCGACCTTTAATCCCGATGACGGCCCCATGGCGACGCGATCCGCTTCGGGAAAGACCATCAACGCTCTGGCGTCCAAACTGCCTGAACTCATAGGCGGAGCGGCTGATCTGGCGCCCAGCACAAAGACTTTGATCAAAGATTCGAGCGATTTTGAGGCGGATGATTACGGTGGTAGAAATCTCCACTTCGGTGTCCGTGAGCACGCTATGGGCGCGGCGGCTAACGGCATAGCGCTTCATCAGGGATTCATCCCATACGTTGCCACATTCCTCATTTTCAGCGATTACATGCGGCCTCCAATGAGATTGGCCGCAATGACTGAATTGCAGGTAATCTACGTGTTCACCCACGACAGCATAGGACTCGGAGAGGATGGACCTACGCATCAGTCCGTAGAACAATTGGTGGGTTTAAGGGCAATCCCCAATTTTGTGGTGATCAGACCCGCTGACGCCAATGAAACCGCAAGGGCGTGGCAGGTGGCGCTCAAACATCGCGATGGTCCTGTGGCTTTGGCGCTAACTCGTCAAAAGCTCCCCGTATTGGACCTTTCCAAGTACCCCAACATTGCTAAAGGAGTAGAAAAGGGCGGATACATCATCTCAGACACCAAAGAAGGGGCTACCCCGGACATCATTTTGGTCGCCACTGGGTCTGAGGTCCAGCTCATACTGGAGGCCCAGGAGAGGCTCCTGTCCGATGATGTTCACGTTCGAGCCGTTAGCCTGCCGTCCTGGAATCTATTTGATAAGCAGGATGATGATTACAGACATAGCGTATTCACCCCCGGTGTGCCCATACTTGCCGTTGAGGCCGGCGCCACATTGGGCTGGGGACCTTATGTCGGTCCGAGCATCGGAGTAATAGGGCTGGATCGGTTCGGCGCCTCGGCGCCTGGGGAGACTGTAATGGGTAAGCTTGGGTTCAATGTTGACAATGTCTGTAAACACGCCTTGCGAATGTTGAGGAAAGGAAAGTGACGCCATGATGTCAATTGGAGTCGCTGCCGATCATGGTGGTTTTGAGCTGAAAGGGGAGATTGCCGCCGCTCTCCGTGACGCAGGATACTACATCAAAGATTTCGGAGCTTACAGTTTTGATAAGGATGATGATTATCCCGATTTTGTAAAGCCTCTCGCGCGAGAAGTGGCTAATGGCTTACTGGACAGGGGAATTGCGATTTGCGGATCAGGCGTCGGCGCGGGAATTGTCGCCAACAAAATCGTCGGTGTCCGTGCCGCTCTTATTCATGATGTTTTTTCGGCTCATCAAGGAGTCGAGGACGACAACATGAATATCATGTGTCTCGGAGGTCGCGTGGTGGGAAAAGCTCTTGCCGCGGATTTGATACACGCTTTTCTCAATGCCCGATTCTCGAACCAAGAGCGGCATGTAAGACGTTTATCCGCCATAGATGAACTGGAGAGGAAAAACTTATGAATTCAGAAAAAAACTCCCTCTGCAAAATACAGGAGTTCGGTCAAAGTATCTGGCTCGACTATATTCGTCGGGACATGCTCATAAGAGGGGAATTGCAGCAGCTTGTAGACGAAGACGGTCTCAGGGGAGTGACTTCGAACCCCAGTATCTTCCACAAGGCCATTGCGGGTAGCGACGATTATGATAGCGCTATCAACTCGTTGGCGCTTGAAGGCAAGACGGAAATTGAGATCTACGAGGCCCTTGCTTTTGCGGATGTTCAGCAGACTGCGGATATCTTTCGGCCTCTTTATGACTCTTCAGACGGCGCCTATGGATTTGTGAGTCTCGAAGTTTCGCCGCACCTTGCTTGCAAGACTGAGGAAACAATCGATCAGGCGCGGGCGTACTGGAAAGCGGTGGATCGACCCAACTTACTTATTAAGGTTCCCGGCACAGAGAAGGGGTTGACAGCCATTCGTCGGCTCATAAGCGAAGGCATAAATGTGAACGTAACCCTCCTATTTGGACTCGAGAGATACCGCGCGGTAGCTGAAGCGTACATATCAGGTCTGGAGGACAGACTCGCCGCGGGACAACCTATTGATCGAATCGCATCCGTGGCCAGTTTTTTCCTTAGTCGCATTGATGTTCTTGTGGACCCCAAGCTGGAGGATATAGTCGATCAAGGAGGCGAAAAGGCGGAAAAGGCGCGTTCCGTCCACGGAAAAGTCGCTGTAGCAAGCGCCAAAATAGCTTATCAAATTTACAAGGAAATGTTCTCGACCGATCGTTTTAAGAAACTTGCCGTTAAAGGCGGTCGTCCGCAGAGAGTTTTGTGGGCAAGCACAAGCACCAAAAACCCCGACTATAGCGACATTTTGTACGTCGAAGCCCTCATTGGTCCGGATACTGTGAACACAATACCCATGGAAACTTTGAACGCCTACCGCGATCACGGGGAGCCGGCGTCTCGCCTGGAAGAAAATCTGGACGAGGCAAAGCGGACTCTTGATAGGCTGGAACAGGTCGGCATAAGTCTGGATGAAGTTACCAGCCAATTAGTGGACGAGGGGATCGAGAAGTTCAATAAGCCTTACGACAAATTGATCGAGGAACTTAAGCAAAAACGCAAAGAGGCCCGACAGGCGAGACCGGAACGGCAACAGATTGAGGCGCCCAATTACAGAGAAAAAATTGACCAATCTATTCGCTCCTTTGAAAAACAAGAGCTTGTGAAGCGCATTTGGCGCAAGGACGCCACCGTTTGGAAAAGTGATACGGCCAGTGATACGGCCGCACGCGAAAACATCTCCAATGCCATGGGTTGGCTCCATGTAGCGGACAAGATGATCTCAGTAGCGCCGCGTCTCCAGCGTTTTGCGACCGAGGTCAAAAAACGCGGCTTCAAACATGTGGTTCATATGGGCATGGGTGGAAGCAGCCTGGCGCCTCTCACGTTTGCACGATCATTTTCCACGGCGCAGAACGCCTTGCCTCTGTCCGTGCTCGATACCACTGATCCTGCCACCATTTTGCGGATCGAACGATCCGTGCCTTTGGCTGAGACTCTATTTATTGTGGCAAGTAAATCCGGGACAACTGCCGAAACAAGAGCTTTTGGAGACTACTTTTACGATCGGGTTAAATCCATTAAGGGATCTGCCGCAGGCGAAAATTTTGCAGTGATAACCGATCCGGGAACACCCCTCCTAAAGCTGGCCGACGAACGCAATTTCTTACGCTCCTTCACAAACTTTCCGGACATAGGAGGCAGGTATTCCGCTCTATCTTACTTCGGTTTGGCGCCGGCCGCGCTCATGGGAGTAGATGTGCCGGAGCTTTTGGAACGAGCGATGATAATGATGTATTGCTGCAACACCACTTCCCATATTGCAAAAGAGTCCGGAATAGCCCTGGGCGTAGCAATGGGAGAGCTTGCAAAGCTGGGTAGAAATAAGCTCACGTTGCTTACGCCCGACAGTTTGTCCACATTTGGTATGTGGCTGGAACAACTCCTTGCGGAGAGCACCGGTAAGGAAGACACAGGAATCCTGCCTGTCGCGGGTGAAGACGTCGGCGACCCTGATGTTTACGGAAACGACCGAAACTTTGTCTATCTTCATTTCAACGACAACAGCGATGATCCTATGACGAAGCACGTGAAGCGTCTCCTTGACGCGGGCCATCCGCTTACAACAATCCAAATGGGCGACAAATTGGACATTGGTCAGGAATTCTTCAGATGGGAAATCGCCACTGCCGGCGCCGGCGCCGTTCTAGGCATCAATCCATTTAATCAACCCAATGTCAAAGAGAGTAAAGACAATACGAACCGCCTGCTGGACGAGGTTAAATCCAAGGGAAAGTTGGACGAGGAGCCACCGGTTCTCACAGACGGTTCTTTGAAATTTTATCACGCAAAGGGCCACTCGTCAGCGTCTTCGCTGCTGCGTGATTTCTTCGCGCAATGCGCCGCAGGTGATTACGTTGCTTTTCAAGCTTACTTGACTGAAAACCCCGGGACGGATCATGGGCTCCAAAATATTCGCCTGCTGGTTAGGGACAAGTTACATGTAGCTACAACAGTAGGATATGGGCCGCGTTATCTTCACTCTACGGGACAGTTCCACAAAGGCGGACCGAATAGCGGTATCTTTGTGCAACTCACCGCTGAGGATAAAGAAGACGTGGATGTGCCGGGTAAAGGTTATACGTTCGGCACACTGAGAAAGGCACAGGCAAAAGGAGATCTGGACGCTTTGGAGCGACACGGTCGGCGAATTCTCAGAATTGATCTTGGGCGCCATATCGATGAAGGTTTGACGGCGCTCCGCCGGATGCTTCAGGACGCTTTAAAACCATGAAAGATGTCAATACCTTCAACTAAGGGGCCACTCGATGAGTGATACAGGCATAGACACGCTGTTTTTGGACATTGGTGGAGTGTTGCTAACCAACGGCTGGGATCGGCATGCCCGCAAAAGAGCCGCGGAAAAATTCGGGCTGGATTTAGATGAGGTAAACGAACGCCATCACCTTACGTTCGACACGTACGAAGAGGGAAAGCTCGATCTCGCCGAATACCTGTCTCGCGTCGTGTTCAACGAAAAGCGGTCTTTCACTTATCAGGATTTTAAGAACTTTATGTTCCACCAATCCAAACCGCTTCCCGGCGCGATCGATTTCTTTCTGAAGATAAAATTCGATTTTAAGCTAAAAGTAGTGGCGGTAAGCAATGAAGGGCGTGAGCTTACCGAGCATCGAATAGAAAAATTCGAGTTGAGAAGATTGTTTGATATGTTTATTTCATCTTGTTTCCTACATTTTCGCAAGCCGGATAAAGATTTATATCGAATGGCATTGCATATCTCACAGGCCGTTCCCGAAAAAGCACTCTACATCGATGATCGGAGTATGTTTGTGGAAGTGGCTCGAAGCATGGGAATACAAGGAATATATCACCTAAATTTAGAATCTACGCAGCAGCGTCTGTCGGAAATGGGAGTATTGTAATAATGCACCAAGACGTCTAAAGCAACTAGATATCGGGAGAATATAAAATGATTAGCGAAGCTGATATAGGACTGATCGGCCTGGGGGTTATGGGTAGAAATCTTGCTTTAAATTTTGCCGACAAAGGTTTCTCGGTTGTGGGCTTTGATATTGAATCAAACAAGGTGAAGGCCCTAAACAACGAGTCGCAAGACCGAAAAGTTGAAGGTTTCGATTCAATCGAAGCTTTCGTTTCTGCGCTGAAAAGCCCACGCGCCGTTATGATGCTTGTTCCCGCGGGCAAACCGGTGGATAAGGCAATCAAAGATCTCCAGCCTCACTTGGACCACGGGGATTTAATCATAGACGCGGGGAATTCACATTTTATCGACACTGACCGGCGCATTACGGAAGTAGGCGCAAAAGGGATGCACTTCATGGGGGTTGGAGTCTCCGGAGGAGAAAAAGGCGCTCGAAATGGACCAAGCATTATGCCCGGCGGGAATGAACAGTCGTATGAGCGAGTTCGGCCTATGTTTGAAGCGGCTGCGGCCCACGTAAACGGCGACCCGTGCGTCACATACCTCGGCCCGGGGTCGGCCGGTCACTACGTGAAAATGGTCCATAACGGCATCGAATACGGGATTATGCAACTCATAGCGGAGACCTACGATGTAATGAAACGGGGGCTTCGGTTAAATGATGATCAGTTGAGTACAATCTATGCGGAATGGAACAAAGGCGACCTGGAATCTTACCTGGTGGAAATTACGAGCCATATTTTTGCCCAAAGAGATGAAAAAACCCAAAATTCACTCATAGATCAGATTCAGGATGAGGCGAAGCAAAAAGGGACAGGTAAATGGGCGTCCCAGGATTCAATGAATTTGGGGGTTCCTCTTCCGACCATCGATACGGCTGTGCTTATGAGGCATTTATCCGCTCTTAAAGAAGACAGACGCCGTGGCGCCGACATTTTTGGTGGTCCCAACGCGATTCAGGACACCGGCAAAGCCGTGATCGAAGATTTAAGGAAGGCCCTATATGCGGCAATGATTATAACCTACGCTCAAGGTATGGCTTTGCTGAGCGCCGCCTCGAAAGAGTATGATTACCATCTGCCGTTGAGCGACACGGCGAGAATCTGGCGCGGCGGATGCATAATTCGTGCGGCGGTGTTGGAGAAAATCCGTTCAGCCTACGAGTATGAGCCGGATCTTTCGAACTTGATATTTGACGAAAAAATTAGTGACATAGTTATTGAGTGCCGGGAAAGCCTTCGCAATGTAACGATCGCGACGTTAACGGCAGGAATTCCCACGCCCGCGTTAGCGGCGTCATTGGGATACTTAGATTCTTTAAGTAGCGCCTGGCTTCCTGCCAATCTTATTCAGGCTCAGAGAGATTATTTCGGAAGCCACACGTACGAACGAATTGACCAGGATGGAGTATTTCATACCGAATGGGAAAAGATCTGAGGGGGAGCAATGGAATCAGCAAAAAAACCGGACCCAACCATCCTAATCATTTTTGGCGCAGCCGGAGATTTGAGTTGGCATAAGCTCGCGCCGGCTCTCTACGATCTATTCAAACAGCACTGGCTGCCAAAAAAATTCAAAGTGATCGGTCTGGATCACCACGATTTTAGTGAAAACAAATATAGGGAGCGAGTCAGAGACGGTATTGAGCGGTTTGCCCGTCATAAGGCCGAGGGAGACGACCTGACGGAATTTATAAAATGCTTTAGCTACCGACGCGCTGACTTTACCGACGACAATACTTTTAAGGATCTGTCGCAATTGTTAGAATCTGCGGCAAAAGAAATGGAAACAAAACCGATAAAAGTATTCTATTTGGCGGTTCCGCCGGACTTCATTAAAATTATTACCGATCAAATGCAGAGAGCCAAATTAGGTCAAGACTGGGAACACGATCGTATTGTTTTTGAAAAACCATTTGGAAGAGATTTGAAGACGGCTAGTGATTTGAACAATCGCATCAGAAATATATTCTTGGAAAACCAAATATATCGCATCGATCACTATCTGGGAAAAGAAACCGTGCAGAATATCCTGGTGTTGCGATTTGCTAACATTTTATTTGAGCCTCTTTGGAATCGTAATTACATTGATCACGTTCAGATCACCGTCGCGGAAGAGGCTGGGGTCGGGACTCGCGGAGGTTATTACGACCATGCGGGCGCCCTTAGGGATATGGTCCAGAATCATCTGCTTCAGCTTATGTGCCTCGTTGCCATGGAGCCTCCGGTAGCCTTTGAGTCCGATGAAATACGTAATCGAAAAGTCGACGTTTTACGAGCGATCCGCAAAATGGATAAAAATGACATCCACAGTTACGCCGTAAGGGGTCAATATGGCGCAGGCTGGATTCACGGAGAGAGGGTCAAAGGTTACCGCCAAGAACCCGAGGTATCGGAAGATTCCAACACCGAGACTTTCGCCGCCCTCAAATTGTACGTGGACAATTGGCGTTGGCAAGGCGTTCCGTTCTATTTAAGAACAGGCAAGCGCCTCTCCGAGAAGGTTTCTGTTATTACAATCCAATTAAAGCCGGTGCCTCACCAACCTTTTCCGCCGGAAACCGGTCAGACGTGGAAGCCTAATCGGATTGTGTTGAGTATTTATCCTTCCAAAGGAATTCGTTTGATCTGTCAAATGAAAGATCCGGGTCTCGAAATGCTGTTGACCACTGCGGACATGCACTTTAATTACAGTGAACATTATTCCCAGGAACCGCCCGAGGCTTACGAAACCCTTTTGCTGGATATCATGCTGGGAGATGCGTCATTGTTCATGAGAGCGGATCAAATAGAAGCGGCATGGAAAGCTTTGACTCCAATCCTGGAGCACTGGGAGTCCGCGAGACACGACGATTTTCCGGATTACTCCGCAGGCAGTTGGGGCCCTGAAAACGCCGAAGCGCTAATCGCTCGCGACGGCCACCATTGGATTGTGTTGCCGCTTGAGGATGTTTCACATCCTAAGGAACACGCTCCCAAGAAGGGGTGACGAGCTACGCGGCCGACCGGCTCATGCTACCCGACATTTCGTAGAATCTACTATTGCGGTTCCGCGCCAAGGCTTCAACTTCGCCTTCTTCTACAACCCGTCCTCTATCTATAACCACGACTCTGTCAGCGCATTTGGCCGCAGACATTCGGTGCGAAATAAATACCACGGTCATTCTGCCCCGGAGAGCCTCTAAGGCGTCGATGATTCGCCTTTCGTTTTCCTTGTCCAACTGACTGGTGGCCTCATCCAGCAAGAGCAACGTCGGTTTGCGCAAAAGGGCGCGAGCCAGCGCCAATCTTTGACGTTCACCACCGGACATCCTCACGCCGCGGTCTCCCACCATAGTGTCGAGGCCTTCCGGCGCCTTTGCAATAAATTCATCGGCTGAAGCTAATCTCAAGGCTTCCCAGATCTCCTCTTCCGATGCATCCGGCTTAGCCCATAGTAAGTTTTCACGGATCGTATTGTGGAAAAGCAAGCTTTCTTGTGGAACGTACGCTGAAGACTCCCGCCACGCCTGGATTGTGTCTCCATCAAGGGGTTTGCCGTCCAGTAAAACGCTTCCGGAATCAGGTTTCAACAATCCCATGATCATGTCCGCGAGAGTGCTCTTGCCGCCTCCCGAAGGGCCGACGATCACCGTTGTCCGGCCTGCCGAAATGGTGAGGTTTAATTGATTGAGGATCGGCCTCTTTTCGGTTTTGTCATATTGGAACTTCACATCCTGAAACTTAATGTCGCTTTTCAGTTCCACCTTGGTTTGCTGGGAATCCCGCACGTCCTCACGCCCTTCACTAAACACGTAGGATAAATCCATTACCGCTTTGTATGCAGGCAGCATGTTCAAAATATTTTGCCAGGTTCGCTGTATCCAGGAGAATTGCGGGACCAGTCTGGCAAAAAGAAAAATCATTATCAAAAGCTTTGCCGCAGGCAATTCCAGAACACCCACTGCAACGTAGAAGAACAGCCCAAGTATGACCACAGCGCCAATATCGTAAAACATCTGGGTAGCCGCGAGAATACCCGCGAATCTATTGGCCTGCCCTTCAAGTTGGCGGCTCAAAGAACAAAAATTGTCGATATGCTTGGATTCGGCGCCAAAACTCTTGGCAAGCTTCATGGCGCCGAGGTGCTCCATGAGCACGCCGAACAAAGCTCCCATGGTGGAACGCCACTCTTCTCCCATATTGTAGGATTGTTTATTCAAAGGTTTAAGGACCAACAACAAGCCGGCAGAACTCCCAAGAGCCACGAGAGTCATCGGCGCCGATAACGTAAACGCCACGCCAATGTTCACAGCCACAACAAAGATCGTGCTGATCAGCAGAAATACGGAGTATGTCCCGTTGTCGATTGTGTTGAGATTTGCGGTCAAAACGTGATTGATATCCGAGGTCTTTATCTTTGTGAAATGAAGCCACTCCATCCGGGCCAATTCTGAAAACAATTTGTTTCTGATTTTACGAGTATAAGAGTGAGCTATCCTCGAATTTAGCAGCGTAGAAAAACGCTGAGTCAAAGCGTACAAAGTCACGATGACGGCGTATACACCGAGCACCGCGGGCAGAGTCATGGGTAATCCCGCGCCCTTCCATACGTTTCCAATGAGCGCCGTGACGCCGCTCGGCGCGCTGTCCCCTATCCCAATTAGCTGCAGAAAAGGTATCAACATCAACAGTCCGACGCCTTCGGTTAATCCAAGAGTAATCAGAACGGCGATAGACATAAAGGCTTTCATGCCGGCGTGCTGAAACACATCGCTCAAGTATGCGGAAACAATCCCGCTTCTGATTTCAAGTAGTTTTTTCATTTTTGTCGCCGCCCGAAAGGATATTGAACACGGAGGAATACATCTTCTCTCTCAGGCCATATTCGCAATTTGAATACACATGTGACGGCTACCGTGAAATTTTTTGATCTCGTATCAACAGGCTCGCCCTTGTGATATTTCCCGGTGTTGGATATAATTCTTAAACCTTATTTCAAAGGGCTTCATCATATTGATTCGATTCCGCGGTATAATTATTCCGCACAAATACCAGCCCTTGAGGGATATATGGCAAGCGGTAAACCAAAACATAGAATTCACCCTAAAACCTTTGCGGATGAATATGCTCGAGGACTATCCGAAGAGGAGTTGATGGAACGATTTTCGATCAGTCGAGCCAACTTGTCTAAATTGGTAATCATTCTAAAGGGACGCGGCGATATTGATCAGGAAATTTTGGAGCGTCGACGCGAAAATATGCGGATTCGTTTTGGATCCGAAACCGGTCCTCGATCAAGTAAGGTTATCGCAGTGGATTTAAATACGGGACTTGCGTTGCATTGTCCCGCTTGCGGCGCCGCGATCAAGAGGAATACCGAAGAATGCCAATATTGCTCTGCGCCGTTGGATTTTTCTCTCACCGGCAAAACAACCACGTGTCCAAAGTGTTTTTCAGAAACCCCGGCGGAAGGGAATTTTTGCTACAGATGCGCGGAACCTATCGCCGGACGAATAAAAGAGGGCTTAATTCTACATGATAGAATTTGTCCGCATTGTGAAAAGCCCATGAGAGGAATGCACATTGGTCGGTTCTCTATTGCCGACTGCAAAGATTGCGGTGGAGCGTTCATCCCTCATAATGTTTTTGAGGTTATGCAGGCTCAAGCAGATAAATTGATTCTCCCCACTGCGCCGATCGAAAGACGAAAGCTTACGGCAAATCAGCCTGTTAGATATCTCAGATGTCCCACTTGTAGAAAAATGATGAATAGAACCAACTTTGGCCGGATTTCCGGGATAATCGTGGACGCCTGCGGTAAACACGGGATTTGGTTTGAACCCGGTGAAATCCAATTAGTTTTGGAATTTATCGCCAAAGGCGGGATACGGAAATCCAAAGAATATGAGTTACAGAGGTTAAAGGATGAGCAAAAACTTGCTCAACTGCGAGCCACGCCAATCATCTCTCAACCCGGCGGCTCATGGCCTTATGATCATGAATCCGGGGCTCATGCCTTGTCCAGATTAGTAAGTCTGTTTTTCAGATAATAAAATAAATGACTCGCCTGCCGCCACTATACTGATTCTCGAAAGTAATCACTGATATAGTGATAATTTCTTCAATCAGTCGGCCATCCGAGTTATTTAAAGCTATAAAGCTTCGCGATGGATTACGAGCATATCATCGTCATTCCAGAATAAGCCGGCATCAGGAAGATCTGGATCCCAGCTTCCGCTGGGACGACGAGTCAGAGCCTTTATTCGACAGAACTTTCAAGAAATCTTATAAACATCCGATAATACATGCTGCGCGTGTTGAAATATATTTGAGGTGCGAATGAACCAGTCAAAACCCATTGTGGCTGTTAAAAAAACTACTCCGGCCAAAGTCCTAGACGATATTGTCGAGTTGATGGAAGCCGCCAAATTTAGGGAAGTCCTTGATCCCGATATACCTGTAATTCTCAAGGATAATATATCGTGGCACTTTCCTTTTTTGGGCGCCAACACCACGCCCTGGCAACTGGAAGGCGTAATCATTGCCCTGCAGTCGGCGGGTTACAAAGAAATAGTTTGCGTTCAAAACGAAACGGTTGTCACAAACGCATACAAAGGCGAACGGCTCAACAAGTATGTTCCCATATTCAAAAAATATAATATTCCGGTGCTGTACAATTTCAAAGAATCGGATATGAAATGGGTCCAATACAAACCAAAGGCCAAAATGCGGACATTGGACGACATCTTCCCGGAAGGAATACGCATTCCGGACTTCTTCATCGGCAAAAACATCATTCATTTACCGACCGTTAAATGCCATATCTATACGGGGACCACAGGGTCTATGAAAAACGCATTCGGTGGATTACTGAACACCAGACGGCACTACACTCATTCAGTGATTCACGAAACTCTCAATGATCTATTGGACATACAAAAGGAAATACATCCCGGCATCTTTACCGTAATGGACGGCACGATCGCGGGCTGCGGCCCGGGACCGCGCACCATGACCCCGGTAGAAAAGGACGTGATGCTCGCTTCCGCGGACAGCGCTGCCATTGACGCGGTAGCGGCGACGCTAATGGGGTTTGAGCCCATGGAGCTCGACTACATACGGATAGCGCACGAGTCGGGACTGGGAAAGGGGCGTCTCGAGGATATCGAATTAGTGGGGGACGATATTTCGATGGAAAACTGGTGTTTCACTGTGGGAAATAATGCCGCTTCCGCTGTAGGCAACTTTATATGGTTCGGCCCCTTGAAACCGTTGCAGAAGCTGTTTTTTAGGACGCCCTTAGTATACCTGTTTGTCTTTGGATCGTTCTTTTATCACGACTATATTTATTGGCCTATAAAAGCAAAACCCCAAATGGAGGCCTTCAAGAAGACCGGCAAATGGGGAAAGCTTTTCGACGAGTACCCTGAAAATTAAGCAGCTATAGCCTTGTAAAGAATTCGTTTTTAAGATGGTCATTGAGTTCTTTTTGGACATGGGTTCTAACCACGCTCACATCTTGCCGCCATTGGTCAATTTTCTCCAGGGCTTCGGTCTCCCATGGTAGGCGCGATTCAGATGATTTAGCAAGTATGTCCCGTTCCAATTCCTTGGGCACTGGAGGCTGCAACAGTTCCTGATACTTGTACTTGATCCTCCTGATGATCAACAGCAGTTTAAGGAGATCCTCCCGCGACAGTTGAGTTTTCGGCTCATCAGATCGCTTTTGGATAAGTTGGAGGTTCTCTATCGGGGTGCCTTCTTTCAAAGCTTGATTTATAAGCTTCTTGAGATGCCGGTAATTGCTGTTGAAGTCACCGGGAGGTTCGGAAACTCCAGCGGCCCTGTTGGAATGAGGAAACAACATAACCATACCTCCTGCGTGAAAGGTGAAGCAGCGAGATGGGCCGGCTCCGCCCGTTCTCGGAAACAATGCGCAGATAACACGCCCCACACCCTGAGTCAAGGAATTGTTTACCATTTGCTAATATATTGTTGATCCCA
>JBBSBY010000087.1:0-14533 GCA_038250835.1 Desulfomonilales bacterium
CGTCCAAACCTTCGTAGCGTCCGCACACCAAAGCTATTTCACTCGCATTTGCAAGTCGCTCAGCCTCACTCTGCGAAAACCGCCTCCCTTGAGGGGTCATGAGAATAACATGCAGATTGGACGAACCGGAGCGAAGTCTCCCAATCCCGCTGACAACGGGTTCCGGCTTCATGACCATTCCCGTGCCGCCGCCGTAAGGATAATCATCCGTGCACCGATGTTTGTCGGTGGTAAACTCCCTGAGGTCAACCGTCTCAAATTTGAGTAGTCCGGCGTCGAGAGCTCGGCTCGGATTGCCATACGACATAAACGAATCAAAAAGTCTGGGAAAGATAGTCAAAACCTTTATATCAAGCATCCGGGACCAAGCCTTCCAAAGGGTCGACTATTACCACGCCTTCTTCGACATTAATTTCGATTACAACATCGTCAATCACGGGCAGCAGGATCTCTCCTAAACTTCCCTCAATTTCCAAAACATCATTAGCGCCTGTTGGAATTATGCCGGTTATGGCGCCCAAATCTCGGCCGTCGACCGTTTTCGCCCTCAAGCCGATTAACTCGTGCCAATAAACCTCGTCATCTTCTTTTGGCGGGAGATTGACGACTTGTGTACTCACGAGTTCACCGGTAATTGTTTGGGCCTGGTCTCGAGTTTCAATTCCATTTAGAAAGGCCAGAATGCCGCCTTTATGAAATCGCAATGAAATGACGGAATATATGTCGTTTCCAACAAAAATGTCAGCCGAATTCTCAAAAGCCTCAAAAGATTCGGTATATGGCGCTATTCGTATCTCGCCCCGTATACCGAACGGTTTTACGACTCGGCCGATGACTATGAGCTTATCATTATGCGTCATGTTTCGCGAGGAGAGTGAGCGCCTGACCGGTTACTCGAGAATTTCCAGAACGACTCGCTTCTTCATTTTAGTTGAAGCCGCGCTTAAAATGGTTCTCATGGCTCTGGCTGTGCGACCTTGTTTGCCGATTACTTTTCCTAAATCGGTTTTGGCCACTTTCAATTCAATGACGGAAGTAATTTCGCCTTCCACTTCAGAAACCGAAACTTCCTCAGGCACATCCACAAGCGCTTTGGCCATGTATTCGATTAATTCCTTCATCCGTCCCCTCTCCCTTTATCAAAGGCTATACGGATTGTGAACAACCGCAGCACTTATTCTTGGGTCGCCCGCGATGTTTTGTAAATTTTCTTGACCGTATCCGTCATTATAGCGCCCTTTTGCAGCCACGCCTCAATTTCATTAACTTTTAGATTTAATCCATTGGTCTTATTTCGAGGATCGTAAGTACCAAGTATTTCGAGGAATCTTCCATCTCTCGGGGAGAGAGCGTTTGCGGCGACAACACGATAAAACGGTTTCTTTTTAGCGCCGAACCTGGCGAGTCTAATTTTGACGGCCATATATTTCCAGCCTCCCGGACGAAGTCACTTTTTATAATCGAATAATCATATCGGCATTTTAATATGCTGTCAAGTCCCAAATCCTGCGAAGATCCGGCTTGACACGTGGTCCGTGCATAGCTTTGTAAACGGATAGCAAGTAACTGCTTGCTATAGCTCTTCGGGCGGGTAGCTCAGCGGGAGAACACCGGCCTTAACAAGCCGGGGGTCACAGGTTCAAATAATGTTCCTCGTACCACCATCCGGATGAGCGATACTACGAGGGCGTAGTTCAGTTGGTTAGCACGCGGGCCTGTACACCGGCTGTTAGCGGTGAGCGCCGGGGACTCCCGTTTACGGATTCTTGAACAAGCATGAATAGTCGGCCGTCAAACGTTTACTTAAAATTTCTGCAAGCATACGATTGCCTTCGGCGGAAGCGTGGCTTCCGTACAATTTGTCTAGTTCCTGTTTCGAGGGATGCATGTCCGCCACACATTGCACTGCGTCGAAGAATGGATAGCCTTTATGCGAAAGATATTGGGTAAAGCGGAAAAACCACGGTATTTCTTTGTCGATGAGATCTCTGATGTCTTCCTTGTGCGGCATTATTACGATGAGCGGTTCAGAGCCCCTTGATCTTGCGGTTTCCACGAAGAGGTCGGCTATAAAGCACATGATGGAAAGGGGATTGTCTTCATCGTAGAGGTTCCAAGGACGCCGAGATCTTTTCTTCCTTAGGTCGTTAATTCCTGCGACAAGCTGGGAAAACAGCACGTTTCTCCAATCGTAAAAAGAAAAAGTGTACGGGAACGAAAACTTGGGAAGCCTCTTGTCCAGCCGGTACCAATAGTCCACCTTGCCCAATTCTTCCAGAAACGATTCTTGATCAAGTTTCGAGAGTTCGGCTACGCTGTTTATTGGATTGGAAATAAGGCGAATTGTGTCGCCTTGCTTTTGGAAAATAGGTTTGGTCGTCATTATGGTGTCGCTGTATGCATAGAACGGCCGATAAACGTTAACCACCCTATTCACGTTTTCAGGCCACACACCGAGTATGACGAGTTTGGTGTAAGGACCTTTATTAAGCTCGAACTTGAGGAGCGCCTGGTCGGTTCCATATCCGCAGACCCCGAAATTAAGCACATTAGTCCTCAGCTTTTCCCCGAGACCAGTCTGCCAAGTGTCTCCATCTCCTACTTCGGCGCAATAGGTGAAGGAATCCCCGTAGGTTGAGATAAGTGTAGTGTCGTAATTGGTGACGCAGCGGCGTTCTCCGCCGGGTCCGTGGCTAAAAGTGACGCCTGCAAAATTCTTGTAAACCAAATCCGGGGGATAATCCCAACCAAGCACGGAATGGAAAAGAGTCATTGCATCAACTCCATGCTTTTGGGAAGAACCTTTAACACGTCTCTCCATGGATTGTCCTGCATGCATGATTGGAGAGTTCGAGTTGTCACCATTCACTCTGCGCAAAATCCTCGACGGCACTGTTCGCTTAATTATAGTGTACGAAGCGATTTCAAAGAAGGCGATTACGGGCATAAAAAGCAGCAACCAAAAACAAAGAATCCGAAGCTTCTTGTTACCGGCCGGTTCGTGCCCTTCGCTCCGTGTACGACTCAAAGTTCGAGAAACAAAATTCCACATATTAAGTATTTAGATCCCAGGGCAATACGCTCACAAGTTATTGCTCCAAAAGGTGGTTGATGGCGCAAAGCCCGTCCGGAAAACAGAGCGGGATTTAACGAAAGCAGGTTCTCCAAGTTAATTGCTGCTTTGAAAACCGGTCCGGCTCAGCGGATCCTCCGATGTCCTCATCGAGCTATAAGCGGAGTCGGGAGGACTAATACTAAATTGAGCCGGACTCTCTGTCAATACAAGGAATTCAGGAGTTTCTCCAAAAAACTAAGCTAAAAAGAGGGAGTGTTGTGAATCTGATCCATCAGAGGTCCGAGGCATTGCGTATTGGGGATGTTGAGGCCTGAAGTTTCTCGCCGTCTATCACGACATAAGAATTGATACAGTTTACATTGAACGGAAAGAATTACGGCCGGTTTACACTCATTCCCGGCCGTAGAAAGGCGGGATGGTGGGTTTCAAAAATGATCGAAATCGATGTAATCATCATCGGCATAATCATCGTCAACTTCTAAGGAGGATAACAGATCCGCTGATCGTCCATCTAGTGGATCTTCAAAATCAGCGAGCGCATCTACGAGGGATTCATCGTTCATACGACCGATATAGTAATCAAGAGAATGGGACATGCGAGGTCCTCCCGCTTTTGAAAAATGCCGTTGCCTTGCAACGAAATTACTAAAACATAACGGGAAGATGATGTCAAGATTTAAAGTAATAGATGATTTATCTGTTCAACCTACCAATTATCCGGATGTATTTTCGTAATATTCAGGAATTCCGATGCATATTTCGCATACTTTTCTATATTGATTTTGTGGAAGTCGCGTTCAGCGTCCGTGCGCTCCCTCATTACCTTGGCCGGAACTCCCGCGACCATTGTGTCGGCCCTCACTACCATTCCCGGCGGCACAACCGCGCCTGCGGCGACTATTGCTCCGTTTTCAATTACTGCGCCATCAAGCACAAGCGCGCCGATACCTATCAGTGCGTTACTGTTTACCGTGCAGCCGTGGAGGACCGCCCTATGGCCCACCACCACATCATCTCCAATGGAAAGCGGATACTTTTCTCCGGTAACATGCAGCATACATAAATCTTGGATATTTGAGCGCTTGCCTATCCGAATGCTATGTACATCTCCGCGAACTATGGTGTTGAACCAAATATTTGAATCGTCTCCAATTTCTACATCGCCCAGAACGACGACCCCCGGCGCAAGGAATACATTGCGGCCGAGTTTTGGCCGAATGCCTTTGTATTCATAAATCATTTTATGTCTCTTGGATTCAGTGAGGATTCGTCTCGATATACAATATACAAATAACTGAAATAACTCAATGTGATCGATAGCGGCTTAAAGGGACGGTGAGATTAGATCCGTCTCAAGAATGACGAGATGTCAAATTCTTCACAGCGGAGTACATTATCGCGGAGGGTTTTCTGTGGGTGGAAACGGTCCACCCACAAGTGAGAGGAGTAAGTAGTCAGTTCCGTATTATTTAGTTAAATTTAGGCGCACCGGCGCCTGGAGTACGGCATAACTTCCGTTTTCGGCTTCACGCCTGTCCCGAATACCGGTTTTTTCCTTAATTATGTTTGCAACCTTCTTCGCGTCAGCCGAAATCATTCTTACACAACCGTGTGATTGGTTACGGCCTATACTTCGAGGAGCATTGGTTCCATGAAATCTGTATCCGTAATCATCCAGTTGCACCTCACCAACTATTTGATCTTCGGTGTCTTCATGAGTTCGTTTCTTTTGCCTTACGGTCTTCTTTTTCAATAGAGGCGCCATAGTGCCGCCATAAACCCTTTTACTGGGAGAATCTCCCGCCGCCCAGGCTCTGTCTTTTGGCGGAATCCACCAGGGATCGTCATCATATATGTGAGTCACATAGTATACGCCCACAGGAGTCGGGAATTCGGAGGAGCCCAAACCAATTTTACATTCATATAACACTTGGTCGAAATCCCCGGTGTGTTCGATCAACTTGAAGGAGTGAGTCGAATGACTTACTTCAATTTCCAGAAATCCTGGAGTGGTGGGGGCGCTTTGCTTGATTAAATTCCCAACCGATGTATGTGTATCCGACGGCTGCAAAAGTGTTTGCATCTGATTGGGCGCAACCATGGCTTGCACGGGCTGAGGCTGCTCTATTTGCTTTTTCGGAAGCTTATGTTTCTTGGATTTGGATGCCGCAAGAACAATACTTCGGTCTTGTGATCCGACCGTAGGAAACTCTTCCGGAGAAGAGTAGTCTGTTGACCAAACCGGCAGAGCACAAATTAAGCATACTGCCGTCGCCATACCCAGTAGAACGGACAAACTACGAAACATGATAAAACTCTCACGCTTCTGAATATAAATTGATACAAATATAGAGCATATTTAGCATTTTGATCGCTAAAAATCAATAGTAAAAAAATGAGACGTTCCCCGAGGAACGAAATGGGAAATAAAATGGCATCCAGACGGAGAAAAGGGGTGATTCCGGCGCCACTTTACACACCATTTTAACACTAGCTTGAGGCCGGCGAGTGATGTGTCGCTAGTCGAAATTACAAATATTCTTAAATAACTGAGCCGCAATAATCAAGCCTAATCCGTAAAATCTCTGTAAGCTAGAGTGAGGGCGTCTACATGCATCGCTCCGGCTTTCATGATTGTGGCGGAGGTTTCGTGGATAGTCGCCCCTGTTGTGCTCACATCATCGATCAGCAGTATCCTTTTATTTTTTAGAGGCGCTTTATCCGATACTGCAAAACACCCCTTCAAATTGGACCGGCGTTCATTCCGATTTAAACCCGCCTGAGCCGCTGTGTTTTTGATCTTGATTAGGGATCGCCGATGTAACGAAATTCCGGAAACATCCGCCACAGCTTCGGACAATAACAAAGCCTGATTGAACCCGCGTTTAAACAATCCCGATTTGTGCATGGGCACCGGAACTATAGCGTCATATTCGTTGGGATTAAATTTTGCGCTGAAGACTTGAATGAGATAATCACTTAAAACGTCGGCTAAGTGAAGTTCACCGCCGTACTTTAATCTAGTAATAAGCTCTTTGAGCACTTTTTCATAATAGTAGCCGTGAACCGTGCGCCGTACAGCGTTGGATTTCTGACGGCTCTGAGGATAAAGCCCTCTGACCGAATGTAGAGAAATACAGCATTTACGGCAAAGATTCGCTTCAGGATGGATGTCAACGTCTCCGCAACCGGGACAGGCGCGAGGGAAGAAGAGATCGGAAAACGCCTTTAATAGATATGCGAAACTCATGACCTATGCCGCTATACCCTTACACAGAGTTGGTGTTTTCGTTTTCATGCTTCACTCGAAACCTGGAGAGGGCAGGGGAGAGCATTTTCAATGTGGGTTATGCGAAGACATCCATGGCGCTATATGGTTTCCAGAGAGGCCTTCATGGCTCTATCCCGCGCCCAGGCTTCAATTTTTTGGATACGCTCCCTCATGGTCCTGGAAAGCGGGACTATGTTACGCAGACTATTGGCCAGCCCATGTTCAGTGACCTCGCCGCCCTGATCCAGGGATTCGTATATGGCCGAAATCACACCTTGTTCTATCTCAGCACCGTTGAGCCCCTCAGTGGAATCCGCCAAATATTCCATATCAAATCGCTTCGGGTCCACATTTCTCTTTTTCATGTGGATGCTCAAAATTTGTCTTCTTTCTTCCTTTAAGGGCAAGCCCATGTAGAATAGTTCGTCAAAGCGACCTTTCCTCAGAATTTCCGGTGGAAGAACTTCGACCTCATTGGCCGTGGCCCCAACGAATACAGGCGCTGTTTTTTCCTGCATCCAGGTCAAAAAAAGCGCAAGCACTCGAGCCTCATCCCCGCCCTTTTGCTTTTGTTGCTGGTTGGCTATTCCCGCTTCGATTTCGTCGATCCACAAAACGCAAGGGGATACGGCTTCAGCGGTCTTTATGGCTTTTCGCATAGCCTCTTCAGGACGTCCGGCAATGCCGTCGTAGATACGGCCCATATCAAGGCGTAATAGCGGGAGCTTCCAGTGCACGGCTATAGCTTTTATGCACAAACTCTTACCGCAGCCGCTCACGCCCATCACTAAAATCCCTTTTGGCGGAACCAGGCCCAACTTAACGGCGTTCGGCGCAAAGGCTTTGCTGCGATCAGTCAGCCATTTTTTTAAGTTGGTAAGACCGCCGATTTCCCAGGTTTCAGTCTGAGCGCTCACATATTCAAGCACACCGCTTTTCCTTACCAGCCGCCGTTTCTCGTCAATTACGTGATCCACGGTTTTTGCGCAGATAGTCGGTTGACTGGAAATAGCTTCATCATACGCGTCAGCGGCTTCATCCAGGGTGAAGCCCATTCCCGCAACAATGAGTTTGTCGCGCAAGTCGGGAGTTAAAGCTTTTTGCAATGCTGCGCCGTTTTTCCGATGCTTCAAATTGGAATCGAGAAGAGCTTCAAGCTCTTCAGCCTGAGGTAGCGGAATATCCTCAATCTTAAACACTGTGAACAATTCATCAGGCAAAAATAAAGTTGGAGCCACAAAAAATATCTTTTTTTTACTTTTTCTCAGGGTTAATCGACATTCTTTTAGCTGTCGAATTAATCTTGAATTACCCGAGATCAGAAGGTGTAAATCTTTAAAAATTAAAACAGCGGGATCTTGACCTTTTGAGAAGCGCTCCAGAGCCTCCACCGGATCAGCGGCGGCATTTGCTCCTCCATTTTTGTACCCGGTGAGACAAGACCATGAATATACACGATATTTCAGCTTCTCCGCCACTGAACAGATGATGCGTTCTACTCGACTTTCCTCTTCGGAAATCAAATAAATTAGAGGAGATTTCCCGTTAATGAGTTGGAAAAAGCGCTGATCAATCATCGTTTACAAACCGAGCGGATAAAAATATCGTCGAATTCCTCGGCGGTGGCGTCCCAACTGACACCTGTATTTATCAGGAATTCACGACCGGATTGCCCCATTCGTTTTCTCATATCTTTGTTATTCACGAGCGTTTTTAAATGAGTCGCAAGTTCATCCACATTGCCGGCGTCGTGCAACAAGGCGGTATTGCCTTCCTCCACCATGTCGGGAATGCCTCCGATTCGGGTTGAGATTACCGGAATTCCTGAAGCCATAGCCTCGTTCACTACGTTGGGCCGGCCTTCCATGTAGCTCGGGAGACATAATATATCGGCGTTTCGCATAACTTCCGCCACTTGCTGAGGCGGCATTCCGCCGTGCCATTCGACGCGGGACTCTATCCCTAAAACTTTGGCTAAATTCTTGAATTCGGCGCCGGAAGGTCCTTCCCCAATCACGGATAAGCGCGCTTTCTCAAGGTTTGCCGCTGAAATAGCCTTCAATAAATCGTGCAGTCCCTTGCGGGGAATTAAACTTCCTACAAACAAAAGTTCAACGGTCTCAGAATCGGATTTTCTCTCGGCCGGATGAAACATCCCCGTGTCTACGCCGAATTTCGGTAATCGGCATTTATGCGAGGGAGCGCCTAATTCCATAAGAATTTCCAACAACTCTCTACTTACAGGAGCAATTGCGGTAGCTCTGCTGATCACCCATTGAGTGATGGTTTTCCAAACAGCCCTATCTCTAGCCAAGTATCCGTCATCCCCCCGGAATGATACAACCAGGGGTTTACCCGTGAACCAATTAGTCAAGGCGCCGATCAATCCCGCTCCAATCCAATTCGCATAGATTAAATCGGAATTCCTGGATTCCGCCGTACTTTTCAATAAAAAATTAGACATCATAGGGAGTAGTTGTATTTTCGCCAGCCAGCTTGATTTCATGTTTTCGGGTATACCGCCGGCCTGTGTCGTGAGCTTCTCGAGTGATCGAGGAAAAAAGTACCCGAACCTTACCGTTTCGATTCCGTTTAAACTTCCACGCCCGTACGCCAAGCCGTTGCTGGGGGCCACAACTTTGATTTTGTACCCTCGGTTACTAAGAGCGCCGAGTAGTTTGGCAATGAAGACGCCTGACGGATCGGTTTCGTTTGAGGGATATGTAGTAGTGAGGACAAGTATGCGCCTGGGGCGTCGGATGATCACTTCTTTGGCTGCTCGGTTGATCATGCCTAATTCCAATTCGCCGGTTCTTAACGGCGTTGGGTATTTGGATGCAATGGTTCAGGAAAGCGGATATTGGCGGCGCGAATCATTGAATCATTTATATCGTTTAATCGAGAATACGGCTTCCTCTGGATTGCCTATTCAAAATGGACGGATATTGGCGTGCCGACGCCTGCGCCCATCTGCATAGCCGCGTCTCCACAGTTTATGGCGACTTCCAGCATTCCAAAACTATTTACCAATGCTATCGCTTCTCCCGAATTCACCTCAGCGAAACGAGCGCCGAATGTTCTGACGGGAAGACCGCCGATAGTGGTTTTGATTACTTTGCCGCTCAGTTCGGAAGCTTCAATATTCGAGCAAAGATTGCCGAATCTATCTACATGTATAATTTTGCCGTGGAGCGCAGTGTCGCGGGTGTGAGACTTGGGCAAATTCAATGTTACAGGGTCCGTAATCTCGGGGCCGGCATGTTCCGGAGAAAATCCAGCAGACACTTTGGCCGCGGTGGGCGCGAAAATATCGCGACCATGAAACGTTGTGTGAACCGTCAAACGTCGCAATTTAGGAGACACTATTTCATAGGCTCGCCATTTGTCGGCTGAATTGATCACAAAAGAAAATAGACCGTTATCAGGTCCAACAAAAATGTGGCCGTCAGCCTCAAGTATCATGGGCCTGCGATTTGTCCCGACTCCGGGGTCCACAACACCCACGTGGATCGTGCCCACAGGAAAAAATTTATAGAATCCTTTTATGACAAGAGCCCCTTCGAGGACTCCAAACGCGGTTATTTCGTGGGTTGTGTCATGGAATGAAACATCGGGATTCAACGACAAGATGACGCCTTTTATTTGAGCGACATAACCGTCTCTGGTACCGAAATCACTAGTTAGAGTAATGACAGCTTTGCCCAAAGTCGTAATCCTCCCAACATTAGGCTCGGTTTACGTCGAAATCACAGTCCAAGACCGAGAGCAGCCCACACATCTAATTCGCCGATTGTCCCCAATCACGATCAATAGCGTAGTTCAGCAGTTTTTCCACAAATTGTTCATCGAGGTGTGGCGGCCTGAAATCGGGTAAAGCCTTATCAATATTTGTGCGATCAAAAATGGGATTGTTTGCAAAATGGAAAAGAATGGTTTGCATTTGGCGCCAAACCATACGCTCAATTCTGTTCCGGGGTTGAGTAAACGGCGTTCCGGCGCCCGAGAAAGAGAAACCCCCTACATCAAAACGCCTGCAAATGTATTCCAAAGTCCATTCGTGCGTAGGAGGATTGGGGTGGGTCAAATGAAAAATCTTATTGTGATTTTCAGGAGTCTCTATGACCATCACGGCGGATTTGGCGACATAATCAACTGGGATGATGTTGATCACCGCCGACGGATCCGCAGGAACACTGATGTTGAGTTCCATTCTATCAGCCCCGTTTTCATCCTTCATGAGTCTATCAAGCAAATGGACCGCCTGGAGCAGGATGTACCACCCGGTAAAAGAAGTGCACCGAGCAGTTTCAGAATGCCCTACGATAACCGACGGTCGCAAAAATGTCGCTTTACCCGCCCATAATTGTTCGGCTTCCCATTTACTCTCTTCGTAAACATTTACAAAATCCCCTCGTGGGTGGTTGACCTCACGTATCAATTGTCCCTGAACGAGCCCACATACGTAAGCGGTGCTGATGAGGTGCGCCTGCATCGGGTGCTGTTCCACCAGTCGCAACAAAGTCTTTGCGCTGCCGAGATTGGTGCGTAAAGGCTCTCCGAATTCATCCATGTGGAGTCTTGTGGACGCGGCGCTGTGGAGTAAATTATCAACCCGGTCTAGTCCTTCATGCTCTCTGCAAAGTCTATCCCATTTTTCATCGAGATCGAGAACCTCACCCTTGATCCACCCTAAACTGTCTGCGCTTCTGGGCAATCCCATACCGCTAAGAAATCGAAGGGTGTCCAGTTTTCGTGATTCACTGCGATATAGAGACCAAACCTTATGGCCGCGGTCAAGTAATTCAGCGAGAAGATATTCACCCAAAAAACCTGTTCCGCCTGTGACGAGAACATTCATCGGTTTATTCATAATTCCTCCGAGACGATTACGGCATAATAGCTTGAGCAATTCGGGCATTTTTTATCAATTTCGTAAACTCGCCGAAATTAACACATCGTCGCCTATATTTATCCCAAGATACCAGAAGATCTATGGAAAAGGAAGCATTACACATAAGATCATTTTTTTCAAGACTATACGATTATATATGTTATACTGAAAGATTGATTATCAAGATTAACCAAGGGGTTTTTAAACACATGTCCGCCAACTCCGATCTTCCCACAATTGCTTTTGTATACCGCCCAAATGATATAGCCTCCGCAATTATTCAGGCAGCGTTGAACACAGAAACCTCAATTATTTATGATTTGACGGGAACCGACGCGCAATCAGCAGCAAAGACGTTGATTCAAGCAGACGCCTCCTCCGAATTTGTAGCCGTTAAAATAGACGCCGAAACATTCGGGAATAATCAAGCAATTGAATCCATAAAAGAGGCCGATGTTTTCCGATTCTTTGTCGAAATAAATGCCGCTTACCGGGGGTCGATTGACGATCTTGCGGCGCACCTCAACGAATTAGCCGAAACTACCAATGTCATTCCCATTGTCGGAGATTTCGAGATTTTTGAGGCGTTGATCTCAAAGGCGACGAATATCGATACAATTGCTTTGAAAGGCTCGGAGGCAGCGGGTTTCGTGAGCTCTGAGACAATCTTCACTTTGTATTCAGGCGTGAAACAAAGGCTGAAATCCCTCCGCGAAACTCGCAACCTTATCATCTGGGGCGGTATCGCCGTTCCTGAAGCGGCCGCTGCTTTTCTGGCAACCGGCGCCAAAGGCATAGTATTCGAGAGCGTTCACTGGCTCACCAATCTAGTTTCCGCCGACGGAGCCGTAAAGAAAAAGCTCTCAAAAATCAGACCTGATCATACCGATCTTGTCGGCCTCAATCTAAATGCGCCGTGCCGTTTTTTTGATAAAGGCAATTCCAAGGCGGTCAAGAAATTAAAGCAATTTGCGGCCTCCCTTTGCGGCTCAGAAATTGACGACTCCGTACGCATGCGCTTTGCCGATCAGATTCAAAATGAGTCCATAAATGCTTTGGACTCCGACTTTGGAGCGAACGAACTTATCCCGCTGGGAGTTGAGGCCGCTTTTGCGGCTTCATTCGCGCGAAGGTTCGGCTCAGATACGGAGTCCGCGATCACCGGTTTTTTGACGGAAATCGAGAAGTGTCTTGCGACATCCAAAGATAAATTCGCCGCATTTTCAGATAGTTCCGTAGCCACAGAGCTTGGAATAACATACCCCTTTATTCAGGGCGCCATGTCATGGATAACGGATAATCCGGAATTTGCGAGACGAGTTGCCGACTCAGGCGCATTGCCGACTTTGGCTTTGGGTATGATGGATGAGCCCACACTTGAAGCCAAATTGGGAAATCTCCCGAAGATTATGGGCGCTAAACCTTACGCTGTGAATGTCATCACACTGAACGAGAACCCCCACCGCGACGTTCAATTGAACTGGATAAAGAAAATCAAGCCTCGTTTTGCCGTTATCGCGGCCGGAGAACCTTCCCACGCGGCCGATCTCATAGCCGCCGGAATTGAAGCCGTCTACATCGCCCCCACTGAAGAATTGATGAAAATGGCGTTTGAAGCAGGGGTGAAGTATGTGATCTGCGAGGGGAATGAAGCCGGAGGGCACGTCGGCAGGCATTCGACAATCACCCTGGCTCAGATGATTATGGATCTTAAATACGAGAATCCTCGGCTATTCGACGGCAAAAGGATCATCCTGGCGGGCGGAGTATGCAATCGTGAAACCGCCTTCATGGCGGCTATGTTGGGCGTGGACGCAATCCAGATGGGAACGATTTACCTCGCTTCAAAGGAAATAGTTGAAACCGAGTCGTTGTCCGACGTTTACCAACAAATGATCGTGGACTCAGCGCCCGGCCAAACTATTATCACGGGTGAAAGCACGGGATTACGCGTGCGTTCCCTGAAAACTCCTTGCATTGAGGCGATTTGTGGATTGGAAAGGGACTTCGTAGCGGGCGCCGAGGACGAAAGCAGTTTCCGATACAAGATTGAAGCGTTAAGCGCAGGCAGTCTGTACATAGCGGCTAAACGCAAAGACAAAGCAGGCGCAAGCGTGGCCGCTGAAGCATGTTCCGAGCAAGGTCAGTTCATGAGCGGCGCGTGCGCGGGCGCCATCACGCGAGTTTTTGACCTGAACGAAATACATAGCGAACTCGCCGCAGCGCCGTTAGCGGATAATCTCCCGTTCATGGGGCCAATTCGCCCGAAATCTTCCGTTAAATTCAAGCCCGCGTCCACCGGCACGGCTGAAATCAAATCAATTCCGGCGCCCTCACGGAACGGCAAAGAGCGGATCGCCATTACGGGTATGAGCGTCGTGAACTCGTTGGGATCAAGCCCGGAAGAGGTTTGGGCCAACACCCTGGCTATGAAGAGTGGAATAACCCTGGTGCCGCCGTCAAAATGGAATCATGATATTTTCTACAATCCTCGACCTCGGATGCCGGAAAAAACATATTGCAAAGTAGCGGCGTTTCAGTCTTTGGAAATCGACCGCAAGGACCTGGGGATACCTCCCCAAGACTTCCGCACCATGACCGACGCCACGAAAATCACCATGTGGTTGGCTCAAAACGCGATTAACGAATCCGGGCTGCTCGATTCCGACATTCCGCGGGACCGCATAGCCGTGTTGTCTTCCCAGAATTCCGGTGAAGCCGCCGTTACTCTTCAGGATGTGATCATACGCGGAAGCGCTGATAAGATTGTGTCTGCTGTAAAACGGGTTGTTGATTTGACCCCGGACATGGAAAGAGCCGTTGAAGAAGAAGTCAAGTCCGGTCGTATTGCAATTGACGACACAACGCTCTTAGGCCGGCTGAATTGCTCAGCGGGTGGTTTCATTTGCAATAAATATGGATTCATGGGGCCGAGCTTTTCCGTGTCCGCGGCTTGCGCTACCGCTCTTGTGGCATTGTTCAGCGCTTATCAAATGATACGCAACGGAGTGATCGACGCTGCCGTCGTTGGTGGTGGAGAAGAGTATCTCACGCCAATGCACTTTCTCGAATTTTCGGCCCTGGGGGCTTTGGCGGGTCTTTCGGGCGTGGATCGACCGCCGGCTCAGATGAGTCGCCCATTCGACGCTCTTCGAGACGGCATGGTGCTGGGAGAAGGCGGCGGAGTCATCGTAATTGAGCGCGAATCCTTAGCGAGAAAAAGAGGCGCTAAGATCCACGCTCTCATTACCTCAATGGGCGCAAGTAATAATCACCTTGGTATGGTGGAATCATC
>JBBSBY010000088.1:0-14345 GCA_038250835.1 Desulfomonilales bacterium
GAGTTAACGCATGAGACAAATGAACCTCCTGATTTTTGTCCCAATGTAAAGTTACTGAGAGACGGTCTCCCGCACGAATTTGAATATATCCATTCGACCTACGGTGTAGGAGATGACAAGGCCGATTATTTGATAAGTGTTGCGCCGTATTTTGCCCAGAACGGCGAGATGTTGGGAAGTGTGCACATAGCCCGCGACATCAGTGAACAAAGAAATCTACAAGAGCAGTTGATCCATTCACAAAAAATGGAATCGCTCGGGGCGTTTGCTTCGGGAATAGCTCACGACTTTAATAATTTATTGACCATTGTGCTTGGCTATTCGGATTTGCTGTTAACGGAAGATTCGCTCAGCCAAACGGCAAAATCCGATTTGGAGAAAGTAGTCCACGCGGCGCGCAGCGGAGCGGATATGATGCAAAGGCTGTTGACCTTTGGACGCAAAGTTGACGCCAAAAGACGGGCTCTAGATCTTAACCATGAATTGACGCAGATACAGAAAACTCTTCAACGCACTATTCCGAAAATGATCACAATCCATGTGGCGCCTGACCCGGATCTTCATCCTATATCCGCTGATCCCGCTCAGATCGAACAAATCCTTTATAATCTTGCTTTCAACGCCCAGCATGCCATGCCGGACGGCGGAAAGCTGATTATAGAGACCAAAAATGTCAGGTTAGATCAGGATTATTGCAATACAAACTTGGACGCTGTTCCCGGCGCTTACGTAATGCTTAGCGTATCCGATACGGGCGGGGGAATGGCGCCGGAAATCTTAAATAGAGCATTCGAGCCGTTTTTTACGACCAAAAAGCCGGGCGAAGGCACCGGCCTGGGATTGCCTATGGTCTACGGCATCCTCAAAAACCATAACGGGTTTATTCAATGCTACAGTCGGCCGAATAGTGGGACGACGTTTCATTTGTTTTTCCCTGCGCTAATCAAAGAGAGCTATGAAACCGCTCAAGCCGACGTTTCCAAGATCCTAAAGGGCACTGAAACCATATTACTGATTGACGATGAAGACTTGATCCTCGAACTAGGCTGGCGGCTGCTCACAAAAGCAGGATACAGGGTTCTTACTGCAAACAGCGGAGAAGACGGGATTGAAGCCTATCGTCGTAGTCAATCGATTATACTTTTGGTGGTCCTTGACCTCATAATGCCGGGTATGGGAGGCAAACAATGCCTTCAGGAATTAAAAAAGATTAATCCTAAAGTCAAAGCTCTCATTGCGACCGGATACTCATCCAGAGCCACACTCGCCGCAAGCGTGAAGGATGAAGTGGTGGGGTTTATCAGCAAACCGTTTGATCACAAGGAACTCCAGCGCAGCATTCGTGACGCCCTCGACGCAAAATAGCTAATAATGTCGGTTATCTTCTGAATTGCTCCTGACCCGTGTCATACAAATCATTGCCGAATGTGTCGACGCCGACAATCAGCGGCATGTTTTCAATAATCAACTCTCGTACCGCCTCTGCTCCGAGGTCTTCCCATGCCAGAACTTTTGCTTCTTTTACGGACTGGGAAATCAAAGCCCCCGCGCCGCCAATGGCCACGAAATAGACCGCTCCATACTGGGCCATTGAGCTTTTGACTTCTTCGGATCTCCGGCCCTTTCCTATCATTCCCCTCAGCCCCCGTTCGATAAGCTTAGGAGCGTAAGCGTCCATGCGGTAGCTGGTGGTGGGGCCGGCCGCCCCAATCGGTCTACCGGGCGGGGGAGGGGTGGGCCCAACATAGTAAATGATTTGCCCGTGTATGTCAAAGGGGAGGGGCTTATCTGCGAACAACAAGTCCACGATTCTCTTGTGAGCGGCGTCCCTGCCCGTGATGATTGTGCCTGATAGGATGACTTTGTCGCCGGCCTTCAATTCTCGGGCTATACTTTCGGTAATCGGAGCCGTAAGCTCAATAGTCTTGCTCATAGTTCCATCTCCGCGTGTCTGCATGAATGGCATTGAATGTTCACAGCGCATGGAATGCTCGCCAAATGTGTGGGATATTTATTAATATGCACAGCCAGGGCCGTGGTTCGGCCTCCCAATCCCATTGGACCGAGTCCGAGATCATTAATTTTTCCGAGTAGTTCAACTTCGAGAGCGTTCAATTCCGGATCGGCGTTAGGAGATCCCAATGGTCGGAATAAAGCTTTTTTAGCCAATAAGGCGGCTTTCTCGAAAGTGCCGCCAAGGCCCACACCCACAACAATTGGAGGGCAAGGATTACCGCCTGACTCCTGAACACGCTCGATAATGAATTCCTTTACTCCTTCAATCCCGGCTGAAGGCGGAAACATCATTATTCGACTCATGTTTTCCGAGCCGAAACCTTTGGGCGCCATAGTAATTTTCATCTTATCGCCTGAGACTATCTCCGTGTGTATGACCGCCGGGGTATTGTCCCCCGTATTTAAACGTGAGAGAGGATCCAAGACGGATTTGCGCAAATGACCCTGGGCATAACCGGCCTTCACTCCCGCATTGACGGCTTCCGTGAGCGAGCCGCCCGCGATGTGCACATCCTGACCTATTTCCATGAAAATAACCGCCATTCCGGTATCCTGGCACAACGGGATTGATTCCGAAGCGGCTATTTTCGCGTTCTCTATAAGTTTTCCAAGTATTTCCTTGCCGATGGATGATTCCTCAGAACTGTGGAATTTCTCGAGTGTCCGGACAACATCCGGACTCAAAATGGTGCAGGCTTTGATGCAAAGATTCTTTACGCCTTCGGTTATGTCTTTAACGGAAATAGTCTTCATTTGCTTTTACTTTCGGGTGATTATTTTTTGCTGAGAGGATAAAATTTGGTAACCAATTGTGCAAGTGAAATTAAGCAAATTATGTAACATCAAAGGATCAAAAGTGACTGAAACGAAGAATCATCTTGAGCGATCTTACCTCTGGGTTTTGGACATGTTGGATCGCAGAGGATTACTTATCGAACGACTCCCCTTTACGCCGGCTCTGCTGGAGGAGGCGGTATTCTTTGCTTACAAAATGCGTCTCATAACTCAAGGAAACGTCGGGCGGTTGCTGGCATTGGATAAAGAAGGTTTACGCGAAAAGATTAGAGAGTGGAATAGCGGCGACGAGGGGAACTGCACATGCAGATTAGCTCGTAACCCCTTTGCGGATGAGTGATGCAAACTGGTCACTGAAATTCAAATGTAAATGCGTTTTTCCGATATGTCCGAAGATGAAAGCCCTACCCGCAGGCGCTGCATCGTGGGCTCTCAGGAATTCTTTGGAGTTTGGGCGATGGCACGGCAAAGTCCGAACCGAGTTTAGTCATTCCCGGTCGTATCATTTCGTTGAGACGTTCCGGAACTTTGCGTGAAATTTGTAAGAAATCGGGAATGTACCTAATTTTGACATATATGCCTTTTGTAAAAAGGAACTCTATCAACGAGACAATGTCTTATATTACTGTATATATTTTAGACTCTAAAGGAAATTACATGAATGTCGTCACATATATAATCAGTAGGTTCCTGAGGTCAGGTAGTTATGGCAGAGCTTTGGCGCTTTTGCCACTGTTGGGCAAAGTCAAGATGGCTGATTTGTTCAGCGGCGCAAAGCGCATATTCCGATACATAGCCTCCGGCAAAGCCCGTAAAAGAGATATTCTGATTATGATCCTCGGGATCATCTACCTGATCTCCCCTTTCAACGCATTGACACTACCATTCGGCGGCTTTCTAATTGATGCGGCAATCGTAACATTCTTATTGTCATTTATCGGCAAACGAGCCAACGAATACATGGAAAAGGAGAGTTAGTTGAAAGAGTTCTACGACGGGTGTCTCATTGCGCCGGCGTGATGGTAGACATAACTCCTTCGATTATTCGCTATAGCAATATTGATAATGACTCCGGGCGCGTACAATGCATCAGCAGCGACCGGACTTTCAAGCGACGTGTCCGCTTCCGACGGTCTAACTCCCAACTTTTCAGCTTCAGCTAAAGTACCTACTTTACAGGGTCGGTAGACTTGTCTGGAAACTTGAGAGGACCGGGGCCTCCGGCAAGTAGCAACGTGCCCATCGACACGGAGTTCTCTAATCATGTTCGATCATCGAGTCGAATGGACATGATGCGCCACAATGATTCCGCTCGTATGAGCGTGCGTCACGACAATCGAGACGATATTTCCAATCTCACGGGAATACCTAAAGTTTCTTCCGACAATAAGGTAGCCGCGGGCGCCTATGTAAATGTCCCCGCCACATCCAATTCAGTGTCGGCTTCGACCGCCGTAGGCTGCCGATGTAAAGTAAGGACAAGTGATTGCGAAGTTATTAAATACAGATAAGTTAATCAAACATATAGATTAATCCTCTAATCAGAGCGGACTCAATTCGCCCCAAATAATCTTACCTGCGATCGTCCACATCTTGCGATATTAAATCTGAAATTACATTGATTAATATTCCTGATCGAGCCCTAAAATGGTATCTTTTAGCTGATTCAGAGTCGCGGATGCGGTTTCTTCCGCTAAAATTATATTGCATTTTGCGTAATGCTCCCGCGTCGCAATTCTAAATTTTCAATTGCTTGGCCCACGGCGTAAACTGCGGTAAAAATGAAAATCCCGAGCTCATGACCAATATTCCCGGCTTAAATACGAGCAAGCTGAAGCAAGACCTTTTGCCTGTGGTCGCCTTCCTGATTGTAGGGGCGACCTGGGAGATCGCTGCAAAATTTAGCGGTTGGAGTCCCGCTGTGTTCCCGTCTCCGAGGCAAGCCGGCATAGGCATGTGGGAACTTATAATAAATGGCGCCCTTCTCAAGCATTCCGTGGCCAGCTTGTTTAGAGTGACGCTCGGATTTTACTTGGCCGTGCTTTTGGCTATTCCTCTGGGGATAATCTTGGGATGGTGGAAAACCGGACAATTGGCGTTTAATTCTCTGATCCAGTTTTTAAGACCCATTTCACCTCTGGCCTGGATACCTCTCGCGGTTCTTTGGTTTGGTATCGGCGACAAACCGGCGATTTTTTTAATTTTTCTTTCAAGCTTTTTCCCCCTTTTGGTTAGCGCAATCACCGCCGTCAATCATATTAATCCCCTCTATTTCCAAGTTGCCGCCAATTTCCGTTTTACAAAATATGAAACCGCCACCATGATAATTTTCCCTGCCATTCTACCGGGTATTTTGCCGGCTCTCCGGATAAGTTTAGGGATAGCGTGGCTCGTTGTGGTTGCCGCGGAAATGATCGCCGTCAAGTCGGGCTTGGGCTATTTAATACTTGATTCTCGAAACGCCTTGCGCATGGATTACGTTATGGACGCAATGATCGCGATTGGAGTAATCGGTATTCTGCTGGACAAAGTCATAAGCCAGTTAACCAGAATAAAATCAGTTTCCTGGGGTTCCATGTAATGGGGCATGTGGTCATAAAGAGTTTAACCAAGAGTTATGTTGAACGTCGAGCCGCCAAAAGACAGGCCAATTCAGACCCACCCGTCGGCAAAGGCGCCGTATTTGAGGTGCTGACGCCTATTGACCTGGAGTTTTGGGACGGCGAACTTGTCTGCATCTTAGGCCCCTCGGGGTGCGGCAAAACCACTCTCATCAGAATTATTGCCGGCTTTGAAAGCTTAACCTCCGGCACGCTCTTTATAGACGGCAAAGAGGTTGATGGGCCGAGCCCCGACAATATCTTTGTTTTTCAGCATAATGGATTATTGCCGTGGTTCACGGTTTGGGAAAATGTATTACTCGGTATCCGCAATCTGAATGATAAAGCGCAAGTGAAGACCAGAGCGCAAGAATACATCGATATCGTCAATCTAACCGGATTTGAAAACTATTACCCGCACCAGTTGTCAGGCGGCATGCAGCGCAGAGCTGAAATCGCGAGAGCGCTTGTTGTAAATCCTGAAGTCCTGTTTATGGATGAGCCCTTTGCCGGGTTGGATTTCTTAACCAGACTGAAGATGCGGGAAGAAATTATCAACATGCACGAATTCATACGCAAAACTATACTATTTATAACTCATGATATTGAAGAAGCCCTGGTAATGGCGGACCGCATAGTGGTTTTCAGCGACAGACCCGCAAACATCAGGATGAACATTAAGCTGGACTTTCCTCATCCCCGAGATTTCCATGTAGACTCTGAACTCGAGAAGCTTCGACGCGAAGTATATCAGGAACTGGGCGTGCACTATGCCCTCTAATTGGAAGGAAACTCCTCAAACTTCCACGGCGCTGCAGGTTTTTTTGATCGCCGCTGCCTGGCTCGTTCTTATCTCCGGATTGCACTATCACTTTAATTACGAAAGCACAGGCAGAATTGTAGTCCGGATGGGGTACATGCCGGTGATAACCAATTTGGCGGCGGCTTTACTCGACTATGCAAGCCGTGAAAGCAAAGGAATTCGCTTTGAAGCTATGAAGTTCTCCTCGTTTTCGGAAATGGCCGAATCATTGCGCAATGGTAACATCGAAGCGGCGTTCATTATTGCTCCTTTGGCCATCGTCCTGCATCAACAAAACGCGGAGGTGAAAATTGTGTACATAGGCAATCGACACGAAAGCACCTTCGTTTATCGCAACGACCTGAAAGTGAAGTCCTTTGCCGATTTGGTCGGCAAAAGCATTGCGGTTCCCATGCGTTATTCCGGGCATAATATCGCAATCAAACGATTGGCGGAGAAGTTCGGCATGACCGGTCCGGCGCTTAATTTAGTGGAAATGAATCCTCCCGATATGCCCGCGGCCCTGGCTGTGGGCGCTCTGGACGCATATTTTGTCGGGGAGCCCTTCGCCGCCAAAAGTGTGACGGCCGGAGACGCTGAACCCCTTTTCTATGTTGAACAAGTTTGGCCGGATTTCATCTGCAACTTAATGATTGTACGGAGGGATTACATAAACCGTTATCCTGAAAGGGTTCAGTCGCTTGTGCAAGGCGCCGTCAGATCCGGACTATGGGCAAAAGACAATCAAGCTGAAGCAGCGAGAATAGTTTCGGGGTATTGGAACCAATCGGCCGAATTGATCCAATACTCGATGAACACTCCCCCGAACAGAATTGTATACAATAAATATACTCCGCAGGAATCTGAAATTCAGTATTTGGCGGATTTGATGGTCAAATATGATCTATTGAAGAGCGCTGATATAGCAGGACTGGTGGACGCAAGCTGGGCCGGGGCGGCAAACGTGAGCGCTATTATGGATTTTAGATCAGTCTTGCAGGCGCCGAGATCAAATTGAAATAAAATGTTTTTAAACAAGCAGGTACTTGTTACGAATCTCCTCGTTGTCTCTTAGTTCTTGTATCGAGCCGCCGAATTTGATGGCGCCGTTGTCCAATATATAGCCTCGATCACTGAGTCTTAGGGCGACAATTTGATTTTGCTCGGCCAATAAAACGGTAAGACCCTTCTCTTTCAGCATGAATATTTGTTCTTCAAGCATCTGGACTATGATTGGCGCTAATCCTTCGGTGGGCTCGTCCAACAACAGAAATTCGGGATTCGTCATTAACGCTCGACCAATCGTAAGCATCTGCTGCTCGCCGCCGCTTAAAAAGCCGGCTCTTCGGCCATCAATATGTTTCAGGGAAGGGAAGAAATCATATACCGCTTCCTTGGTCCAGGCATTTGGCGCGTCCATGTTGCGCTCGGAGATTTCAAGGTTTTCTCCAACGGTTAGGTCCGCAAATACTCGTCGGTCATCAGGCACGAATCCAATCCCTCGCCTGGCGACAAGGTAAGGGCTTTTTCCAGTGATGGTCTCACCTTTAAATTGTACGGCGCCGGTTTTCGGTGGGGTCAGTCCTATTATGCTCTTCATGACGGTGCTTTTCCCCGCGCCGTTTCTGCCGAGAAGGCATACAATCTCGCCTTTTTGAACCGAAAAGGACACGCCAAAGAGGATGTGGCTCATTCCATAATAGGTATGTATATCCTTAACTTCGAGCATATAACTATTTGACTCCTAAATAGGCTTCTTTAACCTGCTGATTTTCCCTTACTTCACCCGGATGTCCCTGGATAATGCTGATCCCCTGCTGCATCACCATGATGCGATCGGCCACTGAGAAAACCAAATCCATGTCATGCTCACAGAACAGAATTGTAAGGCCAAGCTCCTCCCGCAATCTATTCACCAACCGCACCGTTGTGGCTGTTTCTTCGAAAGACATACCCGCCGTGGGTTCATCCAATATAAGTAATTCCGGTCTGTTGCCTAAAGCTATTCCAATCTCCAAAACCTTCTGGTCCCCGTGGGAAAGTGACCCGCTAATGGCATCGGCCATATGCGTTAAGCCAATGCTTTCAAGTATCTGGCCGGTTTCGTTTCTGCCGAGTTTTTCAGCTCTCGACAGCAAGTTGAACGTCATTCGCCTATAGGAAAGAACCGCCGCCTGAATATTTTCAAATACGGTTAATCTACTGAAAATGTTTACAATCTGGAAAGATAAGCTTATCCCTCTTCTACAGATTTTATGCGGGGCAAGACTGGCTATGTTCCGATTTTTGAAAAGGATTTTTCCTCGATCCGGGGCTAAATGACCTGTTATCAGCTTAAATAGAGTGCTCTTGCCGGCGCCGTTCGGACCTATGACGGCCACTATTTCACCTTGCTTCACTTCAAGATTCGCGTTCTTGACGGCCACAAACCCATCAAAGCTCTTCCGGACGGCTTCGACTCTAAGCATTTGTTTTCGCCTTTTCAACCGTAGTTGTTCCGGATGAGCCGAATTTCTCCTGCAAAAAACCTAAGACTCCGCCAGGAAGATAAAAAATTAGCAGCATCAATATTATTGCCAGCATCATAGTCCAGTATTCGGTGTACACGCCGATTACCGTCCGCAATACTACTATTGTGGCGGCGCCGAGCATCGGTCCCCAAAAAGTAAACCAACCTCCTAATAGACACATGATAATCAGTTCCAAAGATAATGTCCAAAACATGAGATCAGGGAACACGGAGCCTTCCACCGTGACGAATAATATGCCCGCAATGCCCGCAAAAAAACCGGCCAATATCAGTCCGACCAATTGGTGCAACTTCACATTTACGGCGATTCCTTCACTCCGCTCGGGGTTGTCCCGAACAGCTTGGAATAATCTACCAAAAGGTGAATTGACGATCCTATGCATAAGAAATAGGCTCACAAGCGCCACAGCCAAGACAAAGTAATATGAGCTGGTGATGGAAGATATAAACGCCGGGACCGGTATTCCATGGATGCCGTCATCGCCTCCGGTAAAAGAATACCACCTGAAAACTAAAGCCCAGACAAGCGAACCAAGGGAAAGCTGCAACATTCCAAAATATAATTTTGACAGTCTGACGCAAATGACGCCCATGACCAGCGCAAGGATTGTGGACGCCAAAGGAGCTACTATGAATGCAAATATCGGGGGTAGATTCGTTTTTGTCAGCATCAACGCAAAAGCGTACGCGCCCATTCCATAGAAGACGGCATGATGAAATTGATACATCCCGCCGAAACCCAGCACCAGATTCAAACTTGTAGCCAAGAGCCCGGTGACGATGATTAGAGCAAACATATAAATATAAAAACGGGATAGGAAAAAAGGCGCAAAAAGTAAGAACAGCAGGGCGCCGATCCCGAATATGCCGACTCGCCAATTAACGGACAAAACAATTCACCTCACCAGGTGGCTTTCAAAAGCCCTTTGGGGCGGAACAACAAAACTATGACCACAGCCAAATAGGGAAAAACAATCGCAAATTGCGGCCACACCAAAATGCCGATGGAATCGGTAAGTCCAAAAATCAAAGCTCCGAGGAGCGCTCCCCAAATATTACCCAGTCCGCCTATAATGACGATGAGAAAAGCCTCCATGATGATGGAGTGATCCATACCCTGGGTAATATTCTGCGTCGGCGCCACTAAAGCCCCGCCTAAACCGGCAAGAAAACATCCAATAACAAATACAAAAGCGAATATCCAACTCACGTTTATTCCTATGGCGCCCACCATTTCTCTATCAACCGCGGCCGCTTTGGATATTTTGCCGATTTTAGTCTTATTGATTAATAGCCAAAGACCGATCGCGACAAGCGGCCCCACAAGTAATAAAAATAAATTGTACTTTGGGAACGGCATGTCCAGGATCATCCAAGATCCATCAAGAATTACGGGCGCAGACAAGGATCTATAATCTGAACCCCAAATTAATTTGACGGCGTCTTTGATAAACAGCATCATGGAAAACGTGAAAAGCAGGAGCATTAAGTGCTCTCTGTCATACAATTTGCTGAAAATTGAACGCTCCACAAGCAAACTCAAAAAAGCCACGGATAAAGGCGCCAGAACCAGGGCGACCCAAAATCCCGCTGATCCACCTCCAATTAAGTTGGAGATTGTGAAGGCCATGAAGGCGCCTATCATATACAACGATCCATGCGCTATGTTCGGGATTCTGAGAACACCCAGAATAAGACTCAGTCCGGAAGAGACTATGAAAAGAATGGTGGATCGGCTCAACCCGACCAGGAACTGTTGGGCTACGCCGGACAGAGTGATATTTGAAGCAAGGTCCATAAATAATAGATTTCCAATGGGGTTAAGACGCTACCGAGAGTATGCCCTCGGACTAAAATCTTTTTCGTCTTTCCAGCGAAGGCTATGACCAGTTGGTCACAACGAAAAATGAAAACACTCTTTATAAGAAAACATGGCATCCTCGAGGGTATTTTCAGGTAAAGCTGGGACCCGGATCTTTTCGGATTACGGCTAAGCTGGAATGACGTTGATGCGCCCACAATACCGATGAAGTTTTACACTTTTAAGTGTCCCGGATAGCCGACCAAATGAAACATGAGCATCGAATCCGTTATTACTCTACAGAGCCGTTATAACGGTATGGAAACCGAGCCCGAGTCAGTCTCGGTTTCCCCACCAGAGCTTGAGCTTACTTGCCTTCGCGGGCCTTTTTCACGTCTTCAATGGGTTGCATAACCTGTTCCGGAGGAATGGTCACTATTTGATCCGCGATCAAGAAATCATATCCGGGGACTTTCTTAGTTCTGCCCACATATATGGGCAACATTATTTGATTATCGAATTCCCTTATCTTCAAAGTTCCAATAGGACTGTCGATAGACATTCCTGAGAGAGCCTCGGCAAACTTTGTTTTATCGACCTTGCCGGCCTTTTCGTAAGCTTTTGCAATAAATTGGGCGGTATACCAGCCAATCAGGCTGCCGAAAGAAGGATATCTGTTGTAAGCTTTTTGGAATTCTTCCGAAAAAGCTTTGTTTTCGGGAGTGTCGGGAAAGTAAAAGTAATAATCCGAGGTTCCAAGCACATTCTCCGGAGCGTCTAGGCCAAGGGGCCTCAATGTGGATAGTTCGCTCGCTGTATGCATTATAAAAGGAACTCGCTCATTAAACTGTGTCGCCTTTGCCGCTTTCAGGAACGGAACACAGCCTGCGCCCCCGGTCGCAACGATTACGGCGTCAGGCTTTGCGGATAAAATGGAGGTTATGTATGGCGTGAAGTCGGGCTCGCCGACTTTCCACCAGGATTGTCCGATTAGCTTAACATCCGGCTTTAATCGTTTGAGATTGTCCCAAATACCATCCGCAATGGCGTGACCATATTCGTAGTCATCGCCCGCTATCCAGTAATTCACGTATGGAAGCTTAGCCAATGCTGCGGCGGCGGCCCGTCCGGCCATTTCAGTGTTTTCATTCATTGAAAACACGTATTTATGGCCTTTGGCGCCCGTAATATTGGAGCTTTTGGAATATGTCGCCAGGAATGGAATTTTTTCCTTTTTTGCCAAATCCGAAACAGCCAAAGCCACCGCGCTGTTTATGGTGCCAACAAGCAAATCCACATTTTCACGCATAATCAACTCTTTGGCTGCGCTCAACGCCAAATCGACCTTGAACTTGTCGTCCCTGGTGACATACGTAATCTTTTTTCCCAAGACGCCGCCCTTGCTGTTGATTTTATCAACTGCAAGTTTGAATCCATCAAGCACGTCGTTTGTGTATGTGCTGGGTGGGCCGGAGTAAGAATCAATAATTCCGACCTTAATTTCGCCCGCGGCCATAGCGGGCGCGGACGGCAAAATACCACAACATAGTGTCGCAACTAAGCACAAGCTGATTAATGATCTACGCACGAGTCAACCTCCTCGGAGAATTTTTGGAGATAAAATACCGATGAATCCGGATTATATAATAAACGCGATTAATTTAGCGTTATGGAATCAGAGATACCAAACTTTCCAGCCGATGTAGTCAGTTACCGGAAGGTTGCATGACTCAATAAAACGACTTCGCCTACGCGAGCAGCATGAGAATACAAATTAGCCGGACAATGTCCCAAAACAAAAGGTCGGCGCCTCAATTCGATATATAAGTCCTCCGCGGCAAGCGCGTTATCCGCAATTAACAACTATAGCCTTAAAGATTGCTTTGGACAAGTCCAAATTGTCCTGGTGATCGACGTTCAACAGCGCAGTCGCAGACGTTATTTACAGTGAGGATGAAGAAGTGGCTCGCATGAAGCATTAAGCGGCCGTCGAGATCCGCTGGCGCGGGGTTGTATTACCCAAGGACTCGTGCGCTCGCAGGTTTCAACATGGCGACGCCTTTGATCATGAGCACAGGCGCTATTGCAAGAATAGGCAATTCCGCCAAAGCGTTGATGATATGAAACTGCATTGGATTTTGCAGCCAAGTCTGCTTTGTCCACTCGATCTTCCCGGCGCCGGCCCATGCGCTGTTAACCTCGAAAGCCTGCGGATAAAGCACGGGTTGGCTCAAAGCGGCTCCGGGGGCGCCGATATTGCCTATATAGCGCCAGCCAAATAGATTTCTGTTAGCGGCCATACTCCTCAATTGGGCCAAATTCTCACTCTCAATGAGTTCGGCGCCGATCATTTTCAAAATCAGAAATGTGTTTCCTTCATGACTCACATTGGTGAAGCAGTCGCCCTGAAATATGCGCAGATCTTCAATATTCGCAAAAATTTTTGGAATTCCGGTTTCTTCTCTTCCTCCAAGGATCGGCGCAGTTTTATTCTCCCAGACCACCAGCGCAAAGTGCCCCAACGTAAGTTAGACTTCCTTAACCACCACTAATTGACGCAAGACCGCCAAGCATGCGACAATAAACGCAAGCAGGGGCGTGTACACGGCCTTGAACAATGCAAACCCGAGAAAAGGGAGTTCAGTCAAACCAATGAGTCGGAAGACGCCGAAAGTTAGAGATGTAAGGACGACGGCGGCTCCTATTCCGAGAGTCAAACCGAGGGCCCATCCCCGTCGAGGCAGCATGGAGAGCAGACCCGGGCCGGTAAATGACTCAGGGGCTGTGACTCGGCCGGCCTCCACATCTCGCCGCGTTGCCGACGCGACGAACATCGTCACGATCAGCGTCAGCACGACGGATGTGATAGCGGTATCCACAAGCACGGAATTGTCGCCGGTAAGCGGCACAAGTTCCATTCGGCGTTTCATTGCCCATGCGATGGCAGGGTTGATCACCAAATTGGGCACGGCCGCGCCGATTCCCTGAGAACGAATATATGCGCTAATCGACTGCGACAAGCCTGACCTCCCCGAGCCTATCAATCCGTTACCATAACTTTGGGTCTGCCGTGAATATCTACATCATACATCCATCAGGATGCTGAGCAAGAGAATAATCCGAATCTGAAAGTAGCATAAGAGGATTATGGCGAGTGTTGCAAGGGGCCGCCAGGCGGGCGACCCCGGGAATTGGTCCATACAATGCGTTAAATCATGCTCGCGGGTACAGCACGGCTTTGGCAATCGCCATTGAACCCACCAAATTGACTCTGGCTTCCAAAAATTGGTATCCAATAGTTTGGGCGTGTATCAAAATGTCATTTCTGAACTCAATCTCAGCCTTCCCATAAGCGCTGACGTTTTTTATCACTACTTCTCTGAGATCAAAGCGCAATCCTGACCCCAGAGCTTTCAAGACAGCTTCTTTCAAGGTCCAGAATTTAGTCAGAGCAGTCCACTTGTCGTTCCCTTGGCCTGCTAACTCAATCTCTTCGTCGGCAAAGTAATCCGAGATCCAAGATTCCGAGCGAGACTCCACACGTTCGATGTCCATCCCCAAACCCATGAACGCTCCGGAATTGGCCAAAGCCGCTCCTGCCAATTGATGTGAATGAGAGATTGAGATGTGGTCCACACTGAGCGCCGCTTCACCTTCCACGAAAGGTTTACCTAATGTGTCAGCCGATATAACAATTGCGGTTAGGTCATCATGATTTTTCCCTAGAGCAGCCGTAAGCCGCTGAACGCATTTCTTTGCGGCCACTCTCCCGGCCAGCCATTCCCCGGCTCGTTTTTCCGC